>JAXGNL010000034.1:0-30372 GCA_040768005.1 Kiritimatiellia bacterium | reverse complement strand
GTGTTGTGCCACCTTGCCCGACCCGTCGGCCTGATATGCTGTTCCTGTTCGTGGGCTCACAGTCTTGATCTCCGGCTTCCTCTCCACGGTCGATTGCTCTTCCGCAGTTGCCTTCCTCTAGTATTTGCTCTACGCTTAATACCGATGCGCAGAGAGGTTCACATACAGGGGACTTCAACCCCTTTAGTTCGCGCCCATGCTGGGCGTACACAACACGCTCGACAGGTGTCGACTGAAACCGCGCCGAGCGCGGCTTCAGACGAACCGTCAGTGTGAGCGTCCATATGGCTGAAGGAATGTCAACGGAGCAAAGCTCTTCTGTCTTCCATATTCAAAGCTTCTTCGGATCGGGGATTTGATTGGGGAAGGTAAACGATCGGATCCGGAGGAAGCGTCGAGGAGGGCGTCGAGAAGCGCAACCCCCATTGTCCCCCTGTCCAACCTGTGGTACCTTTTCCGGCCATGAATCGTTTCCTCCATACGGCGGCTGCGGCCGCCCTGCTGATCACCCAGGAGTTGGCCATGTCCCAGGATCCCGTGGATGTCCTCAAAACCGCCAATGCCGGCATGGAGCGCCTCGTGCTGGACAACGGCATGACCGTGCTGCTCAAGGAAGACCGCAGCGCCCCGCTCGTCGCCATCCAGTACTGGGTCGGCGCCGGCTCCATCCACGAGGATGAACACCTCGGCGGCGGCCTTTCCCATTACCTCGAGCACATGGTCTTCAAGGGCACCGAATCCCGCGGCCCCGGCCAGGTCTCCACGGAAATCGCCGACGCCGGCGGCGAAATCAACGCCTATACCTCCAACGACCGCACGGTGTTCCATGCCACCCTCCCCGCGGACCGCTGGCTTGTCGGCCTGGATGTGCTGACCGATGCCGTGTTCCACCCCGCCTTCCCCGAGGATGAATGGGAGCGGGAGAAAGAGGTCATTCTGCGCGAAGTGGACATGTGCGAGGACGATCCCGGCCGCGTCATGCTGCGCCTCCTGTGGGAAACCGCCTTCCGCGTCCACCCCTACCGCGTCCCCGTCATCGGCTGGCGCGACATCCTCGTCACCATGACCCGCAACCATCTCGTGGAGTACCACCGCCGGCACTACTCCCCCGACAACACCATCCTGGCCGTCGCCGGCGACATCCCCGCCGCCGAAATGGCCGCAGCCATCCGCGAGCGCGCCGGAGCCATCCCCCGCACGCCCCGCACCCCCGCCCTCATCCCCGCCGAGCCCCCCCAGCTTGCCGAACGCACTCTCCGCCGCACCGGCCCGTATCAGATCACCCGCCTCGCCTGGGTCTTCCACACCACGGATCTCGCCCACCCGGACACCCCGGCCCTCGATGTCCTTGCCTCCGCCGTCGGTTCCGGCCGTTCCTCGCCCCTGGTCCGCCGCCTCCGCGAAGACGGCCGCCTCGTCCATGACATCGACGCCTGGAGCTACACCCCCAAGGACCCCGGCCTCTTCGGCATTACCGCCGAACTGGATCCCGCCCGGGAAGCCGAAGCCGTCGAAAGCCTCCGTGCCGAAGTCGCCCGCTGGCAGACCGAGCCGTTCGACGCCGCGCGCATCGAACAGGCCCGCCGCGAAGTCGTTGTCCATGCCATCCAGAATCTCGCCTCCATGAACGGACAGGCCGCCTCCATGGCCTCCGGCGAATTCTACGCGGGCAACCCCCGGCACGTGGAAACCTATATCGAACAGGTGCGCCGCGTCACCCCCGACGATCTCACCCGCGTCGCCCGCCGCTATCTCCGCCCCGAAAACGGCACCTGGACGCTCCTGGCCCCCGAAGGCCCGCCCGCTCCCGCCCGGGAACGGGGCGAAGCCGACGACCTGGATGTCCGGCGGCTCACGCTGCCCGGCGGGCTCCGGCTCATCATCCGGGAAGACCCCCGCCTGCCCATGGCGCATGTCGCCGCCGTCCTCGGCGGCGGCCTCCTGGCCGAAGCGGAAGGGCAGGCCGGCATCTCCCAGTTCGCCGCCGAACTGCTGACCCGCGGCACTTCGCGCCAGTCCGCCGCCGAACTGGCCGAACGCCTGGAAGCCCGCGCCGTGGATCTCAGCTCCTTCTCCGGCCGCAACAGCTGCGGCCTCTCCGCCTCGGGCCTCTCCGAGGATCTGCCCCTGATGCTCGAAACCGTCGCCGAATGCCTGCTCGATCCGCAGTTCCCCGCCGACGAAGTCGAGAAGCAGCGCGAACTGCAGCTTGCCGCCATCCGCCGCGAACTCGAACGCCCCATGACCCATGCCCAGCAGGCGATCCGCGACGCCTTCTTCCCCGGCCATCCCTACCGCTTCTCCGTGCAGGGAACCCCCGACACCGTCGCCGCCCTCGACCGCGACGCGCTCCGGGCCCACCACGCCAGTCTCCTCGGACCCTCCAACCTCGTCCTGGCCGTCTTCGGCGATGTCCGGGCCGACGAGGTCCGGGCGCTTGTGGAAAAAGCCTTCGCCGCCCTCCCGGACCGCGCCGTCCCCGCCTGGCCCGCCCTGCCCCCGTCGCCGGCGGAACCCCGGCGCATCGAACAGGCCCTGCCCTTCAAGCAAACGGTCCTCGTCCGCGCCTGGCCCGGCATCGCCGCCGGCGACCCCCGCGAGGATGCTGTCTCGGTCCTGATGGACGCCCTGAGCGGACTTTCCTCGGACCTGTTCATCGAAGTCCGCGACAAGCGCGGGCTGGCCTACTACACCGGGGCCACCCACTTCAGCGGTCCGGTCGGCGGCCTGTTCCAGATCTATGCCGGGACCACCGACGAAGGTCTCGGCGAAGTCGAAACCCAGATCCAGCTCCAGGCGGAACGCCTCCGCACCGCCGGCCCCCGAAGCGACGAAGTCGCCCGCGCCGTTGAACAGCTCCTCGCCGACCTGGCCCGCTCGCGCCAGAACAACGGCATGCTCGCCCAGCAGTGCGCGCTCGACGAACGGCTCGGCCTCGGCTACCGCCATTCCCTCGACGCCGCGGCCCGCCTCCGGGAGCTCGACGCCGACGCCGTCCGCGCCGCCGCCGAATTCCTCTTTGCGGCGCCCGGCGACGTCACCGCCGTGATCCGTCCCGCTGCCGCCCCGTGAGCCGCCCCTTCTACAGGCGCAAACGCAACTGGAGCGCCCTGGCGCTGCTGGCGGGCGCCGCCCTGGCCTGGCTCTTCCGCGACGAGCTGGGCGCGTTCCTGCACCAGATCGGCTGGGAAGACATCCGCGCGGCCGTTCTCGCCTCCGGCCCCTGGGCCCCCCTGCTCTGCATCCTGCTCTATGCGGTCTTCACGGTCCTGTTCCTGCCCACGACGCTGGTCGGCATCCTGGTCGGCCTGCTGTACGGCCCCTGGCGCGGCCTTCCCATCTGCCTCGCCGGGCTCGCCCTGGGCATGGCCTCCGCCTTCCTCCTCTCGCGCTACCTGCTGCACGACTGGATCCAGGCGCGCATCGGCCACACCCGCCTCTACGCCCGCCTCACCGGCCACCTCCAGCGCGAAGGCTGGAAACTGGTGATGTTCACCCGCCTCCTTCCCATCAATCCCTTCGGCCCCCTCAACTACGCCTACGGCCTCACGGCGGTCCCCTTCCGGACCTACCTCGCCGCCTCCACCGCCGGCGTCATCCCCAATACCCTCGCCCTCCTCTGGACCACCCACGCCGCCGGACAGCTCGCCACCGGCCGCATGGATACCCGGATTCTCCTGCTGCTCTTCGCCGGGGCCGCCCTCTTCGCCCTCCTCGCCTGGCTCCCCCGGTTCTTCCAATCCCGCGTCCCCCCTGTCCCGGAAATCACCGCCCCGCCTCCTGAATGAACCGTGATTGAACCGCGCGCGGCGGCTTTGCTCTCGACGGCGCAGGCGGATTTTGCTACGGTGCCGGCGTGAATCGGAATGACGCTTCCAACGGCGCGGATTCCGGCGTGGCCGGATTGATCGCCGATCGCTATGAAATCCGCCGGTCCATCGGGTCGGGCGGCGCGGGGGCGGTCTTCCAGGCATGGGACACGCAGCTGAACCGGCCGGTGGCCGTCAAGCGCTGGAATGCGCCGGAGCCCATGCTGGACGACCGCGAGGGCACCGAGCGGCTCTGGCGCGAGGCAATGACCCTGGCGGCCATCCAGCATCCGAACATCCTGACCATCCATGATTTCGGCGTGGACGACGAAGGGCCCTATGTCATCACCGAATTCGTGGACGGCGAGACGCTGGACCGGGCGGTCGAGCAGGCGCCGTTCGACCGGGACGCCTTTGCCGAGGCCGCCCAGCAGATTCTGGAAGGGCTGATTGCCGCGCATCAGGCCGGCCTGATCCATCGCGATCTGAAACCGCAGAACATCATGCGCACGCGCCTGCCCAGCGGCGCCTGGCAGTACAAGATCCTCGACTTCGGACTGGCGCGGTTCGTCACCCGCCCCACGGTGCAAAGCCTGGAGGGCAATACGAGCATCTACGGCTCGATCCTCTACATCGCGCCCGAGCAGCTCCGCCACCAGCCCCTGGATGTCCGGACGGACATCTATGCGTTCGGCTGCCTGTGCTACTACATGCTGGCGGGACGCAACGCGATCGACGGCGACACCATTCCCGACCTGATCACGCGCCATCTCGAACATGCGGTCAAGCCGCTGGCGGAATGGCGTCCGGACCTGCCGGCCGGCCTGTGCGACTGGGTCATGAAGGCCCTGTCGTTCGATCCCGCCGACCGCTTTCCCTCGGCGGCGGCGGCGCTGGCGGCGCTGGGCCAGGTGCTGCCGGGCTCGATCCGGAAAACCACCGTGCGCATCCCCCTGCCGGGCCAGGCGCCGCCGACGACGCCCCCCCCGCCCGCTGCCCCGCCGCCCCGTCCGCCGCGCCCGCGCAAGGCCCCGGCAAAAGCCGCCGCCGCGCCGGCGGCGTGGATTCGCTGGGCGCCGGCCGCCGCGGCCCTCCTTCTGGTGGCCGCCGCGATCGCCGTCCTGATCAGTCACCGCCGGTCCCGGGCCGCCGACGACGACACCATCCGCTATGTCACCGTCGAGGCTGAATCGCCCACCGATGCCACCATCGTGGAATCCTTCATCACGGTCTGGCCGCGCGACATCGCCCCGGAACGCCGCCCGCTGGTCCAGCACTACTTCGAACAGCTCCGCGACCTGGACGAGCACAAGTGGGGCAGCGTCGGCTACGTGCTCGAAGCCCTGGCCCAAATCCAGTTCGACGCGCGCCTCAACCCGGACGAGTTCACCACGCTCTGCAACCTCACCTACCACGACCCCACCATGCGTACGCTGGGCGAACTGGATGTCGTGATCTGGAACCGGAAGGAAAACCGCGCCGAAACCGCCTTTGAAGCCGCCGTTTCCGACCAGCTGCACCGCAAGGCCGTCCCGAGCCGCAACCAGATCGCCCGCTTTGGACGGGCCTTGGAAAAAGGCGAGGTGTTCCGGATCCTCTGTCCCACCGACGACACCCGGACCTTGACGCCGGAACAATTCAGGCACACCCGCCTCGAAATCCTCGGCAACCAGGGCGCGATTGCCGCCGGCTTCGACGCCGAAGTGGACATCACCCGCCCCGAAGTCAATTTTCTCCAGCGCAAGCTGATTGACTGGCGCAAGGCGCGGCGCGGCCGCGAAGGCCCGTTTGCGGAGTAAGCGCCGTGATCGTGGTCAGCTGCCGGCGGCACTTTGATTCCAACCGGCGCCTGGCTCCGGCCCTCCAGTTCCGGGAGTATCCCGATCCGGCCCGCCCCGGCGACTGGCGGGCGGTGACCCCGGGCGACCTGGCCGGCCGCGCGGCGGGCCGCCGCGTGTGCCTCCTGGTTCATGGCTACAACAATGCGCTGCCGGCCATTCTGGATGCCTATGCGGAGTTGCGCCGGGGCATGGCGGCCGCCGGCCTGACCGGCCCGGACGGCTACGGGCTGGTGGCGGGCTTTGCCTGGCCGGGATTCACCGGGCCGGAGTATCTCGCCGCCCGCGCCACGGCCAACCGCGCCGGCCTGCATCTGCGCGACCTGCTGCAGCCGCTCGCCGCCGTGGCCGCCGCCGTGGATGTCGAAGCCCATTCCCTCGGCGCGCGGGTCGCTTTGTCCGCCCTGCGGAAGAAACACGCCGTGCACATCGGCAACCTGCGACTGCTGGCGGCGGCGGTGGACCACTCCATCCTCGAACCCGGCCGCGTGTTTCATTCGTCGCTCGACTCCTGCGCCCGCGCCGTGGTCTATCATTCCCGGCGCGACCGCACCCTGCGGCGGGCCTATCCGGTCGGCGACCTGGCCGACGGCATCCAGCAGGCGCTGGGCTGCACCGGACCGCGCCGGCCGGCGCGCGCCCTGGCGGCCTGCCCGAACCTGTACATCGTGGATTGCACGGCGGCGGTCGGCGACGACCACAGCGGCTACCGCAAGTCCGCGGCCTGCCTGGCGCACTGGCGCCGCCTGCTGGACGGGGCGCCCCTGCCCCGCATGGAGACGCTTGCCCCGTGAGCGATCCGCGCGAGCGTTTCGACCTCTACGACGCGCGGGAATACCGCGTGATCGGCCGGGCCGCGCGCGGCGAGTGCCATGGCAATCCCGCGCTGGTGCACGCCGTGGCCCGCGTCCATGTTGTCGACCGCGCGGGCCGCCTGCTGCTGCAGAAGCGCTCGGCCGCCAAGGATATCCAGCCCGGCCGATGGGACACCGCCGTCGGCGGGCATCTGCAGCCCGGCGAAGACGCCGAAACCGCCGCCCGGCGCGAAATGCAAGAGGAACTGGGCGTGGCGCCGGGACGGCTGGCCTTTCTGCATCGCTTCCTGTGGCGCACGGAGATGGAATCGGAGTGGGTCACCACCTATGCCGCCCGCCATGACGGCCCCTTCGAGCCGGATCCCGCCGAAGTGGACGAGGTCCGCTTCTGGACGCGGGAGGAAATCGCCGGCGCCCTCGGATCCGGACGGCTGACACCGGCCTTCGAGGACGAATACGCCCGGCTGGAAGCGCGCGGCTTCCGCCTCCCGCCCGACTGACGTCCCGCGGCGCGGCTACCAGCGCGGACGGTCGGCCAGCAGGAACTGGTCGGTGCCGGCGATGAAACGCCCGTGGGTCAGCGGGAAGTTGGCGGGGACCTTGCCCGCGGCGAAAATCTGGTACCAGCTGTGTTCCGGAGCGCCGGGATCCGACAGCCCGCGCACCCAGGGCCGGTTGCGGGTTTCGGTGGTGAAGTACGCCATGGCGATCCGCTGGCGGTTTTCGTGGAGATCGTAGAAATCGTCAATGTGCCGCGGCAGCAGGACGGACGTCCGCCCGCCGTACCAGGCCGTGGCCCAGGGAATGTCCGTCACCAGGCACTCTTCCGGTTCCAGCATGGTGGCGACCCAGCCGATGTAGCGGTGGAAATAGGGCGGATACGGCAGGCCGGTGCGCGGCGGCAGCACGTTCAGCAGCAGCGGCAGCCCGGCCAGAAACAGAACCACCGTCATGGCCGCGGCCGCGAACGAGCGGACCTCGAACTGCAACCGGTCCAGCAGCACCAGGAAAAACGCCCAGGCGTACGGAATCGCCAGCGGCCAGTACAGGCCCAGCGCGCGCAGGCTTTCCTCGCCGAAGGCCGACGCCGCCAGCACCAGCAGGAGAACGGCGGGCACCAGGCACCAGCGCAGCCGGCGGCTGGACGGCCGCACGAACCGGTGCAGGTACATCGCGCCGAACAGCGCCAGCAGCACCCCGGCGCCGCCAAGACCGAATCCCGTCGCGCAGAAAGCGCGGAGGTTCGCCATCATTTTCAGTTGCACGGCGTAAAGCCCCGCGCCGAAATCCGGCATTTCCGGCGACAGGCTGCGGAACAGCGCGTCGCCGGGAAACAGGTACGTGCCCGACAGCAGCTCGTGGAAGACCAGGCCGAACGGCTGGCCGCAGAGCGCCGCGTTCCGCAGCATCCAGGGCACGACCGCCAGGACGGCCAGCACGGCGTAGAGTCCGGCCTGCGCCCAGGCATGGCGGCGGCGGGTTGTGCCCAGGTACAGGAACACGGCCAGCGCCAGGGTGCCGGCCGCATAGCGGGTCAGGAAGGCCGCGGCCGTCAGCAGAGCCGATGCCGCCAGCGGCAGCAGCCAGCGCCAGACCGGCCCGCGGTCGTCCTCCGGCCCCGCCCCCTCCGGCACGTCTCCGGCCCAGAGCGCCGCATAGACCGCCCCCAGCGAGAAAAACATCGCCAGCCCCAGATCCCCGCCGATCACGCTCAGGCGCCAGACCAGGTCGCTGATCAGAAACGCGCCGGCCGACAGCGCGGCCACGCGCGGATCGAACAGCTTGCGGGCAATCAGCCAGACCCACAGCGCCGACAGGATGGTGAACAGGTGGCTGGCCGCCACCGGCACGTAGTCCCGGCCGTACACGGCCGCGGTCGTGGGCACGCCGGTTTCCGGCACGCCCGTCAGCCGGAAGACGCCCGACAGCGCCAGCGGCCACAGCGGCGGGTGCAGCAGGTCGGGATGCGCCTGCACCGCCCCCGCGCCGTCGGGATCGCGTTCCGCCAGCCGTCCGATGGACAGCGGCCGCACGCACCGGGTTTCCAGTCGTCCCGTCAGCGCATGGTTGCGCGCCAGCTGGGCCTCGTCGAACGCCCGGGCATCCCGCAGGCCCTGGAAGTTGGTGAAGGTGTACAGCGTCGCCATGGCAAAGGCGAACAGGGCGAACAGGACGGCCTGGATCACCTTGCGCCCGCTTCCGGCATCCATCTGGTACACCAGGTTCTGCATGCTCGATTCGAACTGAAGCGCCATGACCCCGCCTACCTTCCCTCGCCGGCGCGGAGATCGCGCAGGCCGTATTCATTCAGCTTCCGGTGCAGCGTGCGCCGGCTGATGCCCAGATCGGCCGCCGCCCGGATGCGGCTGCCCTTGTGCCGGCGCAGCGCGTCCTCGATCAGCCGCCGCTCGGCGTCGCGCAGGCGCCGGCCGGCGCGCGATTCGGTTTCGGCGCGGCCCGCGGCCGGGGCGCGCAGCGACGGCGGCAGATCGCGCACCGTCAGCTTGCCGCCGTTGCCCAGCACCACCATCCGCTCGATCACGTTGCGCAGCTCGCGCACGTTCCCGGGCCAGTCGTGCGCCAGCAGCGCATCCATGGCTTCGGGCGTGATGCCGTTGAGCGGCTTGCCGTGCTCGGCCGACAGCGTTTTCAGGTAATGCTGGGCCAGCAGCACGATGTCGCCGTCGCGCTCGCGCAGCGGCGGCAGCGCCAGATTCACGACATACAGCCGGTAGAACAGATCCTCGCGGAACCGGCCCTCCTCCACCATTTTTTTCAGGTCGCGGTTCGTGGCCGCCACCAGCCGCACATCCACGTCCACCGGCTGCGTCCCCCCCACGCGCTCGAACCGGCGCTCCTCCAGCACCCGCAGGATCTTGACCTGCAGCGACGCATCGATCTCGCTGATCTCGTCCAGGAACAGCGTGCCGCCGTCGGCCAGCTCGAAGCGGCCCCGCCGCCGCTCCACCGCCCCGGTAAAGGCCCCCTTCTCGTGTCCGAACAGCTCGCTTTCGAGCAGGGTCGGCGCCAGGGACGCGCAGTGCACCGGCACAAACGGGCCCTGGGCGCGCGGACTGCACTGGTGCAGCGCCCGCGCCACCAGCTCCTTGCCCGTGCCGCTCTCGCCCTGGATCAGCACCGTCGTGCGCGTCGGCGCCACCTGGCGGATCGTGTGGAACACCTCCTGCATCGCCGGCGACTCGCCGACGATGTTCTCGAATCCGTACTTTTCCTCGAGCTGCGCTTTCAGCCGCCGGTTTTCCTCCCCGAGGCGGCCTTCCGACAGCGCGCGCTTCAGCAGCAGCTCCAGGCGGTCGAGATTGACCGGCTTGGCCAGGAAATCATAGGCCCCGCGCTTCATGGCTTCCACCGCCGTCTCGATGCTGCCGTAGGCCGTCAGCAGAATCAGGACCGGCCGCGGATCGCGCGCCAGCAGGCGCGACAGCAGCGCCATGCCGTCCATGCCGGGCATGCGCAGATCCGTCAGCACGACATCGGCGCTGTGCGCATCCAGCCACTCCAGGGCCCGCAGCCCGTTTTCGGCTTCGGCCACCGCGTACTCCCCTCGCAGCGCCCGCGCCAGGCCTTCGCGCGTGTTCTTTTCGTCGTCCACGATCAGGATGACCGGTTTGGCGCTCACGGGGCGGCCTCCGGCGTTCCGGTCCCGGCCGGCGCCGCCAGCAGCCGGATGCGCTGGTCGTTGCGCCGGAAATTCAGCTGCATGCGCGTCCCGTTCGGCAGGCTGTCCACCAAAACCGTCCCGCCGTGGTCGCGCACGATCCGCTGGACGATCATCAGCCCCATGCCGTTCCCCGAAGCCTTGGTGGTCTGGAACGGCTGGAACAAATCGCCCATCTGCTCCGGATCCATGCCCGGACCGGTGTCCTGGAAGACCGCGCCGACCATCCGTTCGGACGCCTCGTAGGAAATCCGCAGCACCCCGCCGCCGGACATGGCCTGGATGGCGTTGCGAATGACGTTGAAGAACGCCTGCCGCACCTGGGCGCGGTCCACCCACGCCGGGGGCAGGTCGTCGGCCGGCTCCACCTCCACCACCACCTGGCGGTCGCGGATCTCCGCCGCCAGCGTCTCCAGCGTCTCCGCCACGATCTCCGGCAGCGCCTGGCGCTCGAAATTCGGCAGACTCGGCCGGATCGCCTTCAAAAACTGCGACAGGATGCGGTCCAGGCGGCCGATCTCCCCCCGCGCCACGTCCAGCAGCTCCCGCAGCGGCGCCTGCGAGTCCTCCGGCAGCTTCCGCAGCTCCCGGTCCATCAGCTGCATGTGGATGCCCAGCGAATTCAGCGGGTTGCCGATCTCGTGCGCCACCCCCGCCGCCAGCATCAGGATGGCGTTCAGGCGCTCCGACTCCACGATTTCGGCGGCCTGGTCGCGTTCCCGCGTCACGTCGCGCAGAATGATCACCACGCCCGGACGCCCGCCCTCCTCCGACGGATCCAGCGGCGCCAGATACAACTCCAGAAACCGGTGCTCCGGATAGGAAATCTCGATTTCGCGCGCGGCCATGCGGCCCCATTCGGGGGCATGAAGCTCGGCCAGCCCCTTGCCGTCCACGTCCGGCAGCCAGCGGCCCATCGGCTGCCCGACGGCCGCCGCTTCGTCCATCCCCAGCAGGCGCCCCGCCGCCCGGTTGGCAAAGGCCACCCGTCCCTCCGCATCCAGCACCAGGATCCCTTCGCGCAGCGCATGGAAGATGGTCTCCAGCTGACCCCGTTCCGCCGCCAGCCGCACGAACTGCGCCTGCACGCTGCCCGGATCCAGCCGGTCCAGCCGGTCGATCATCTTGTTCCAGAAAGCCGATTTCATCGTTTCGCCGCGTCCCCCGCGCGCACCCCCGTACTCTCCACAATGTCCCCCCCCGCCGCAAACAAAAAAGCAGAACGAAAATTTTCCGCTTTTTTTCGCTGTCCCCCCCTTGACGCATGGCATGTCCCATGAGAACAGTACGGATGTGCCAGCGGGTGCGGCCTCGGGCCGCCCGTTTCAGAATCACCAACCGCAACAGGGAGTCGGCCATGAACTTTGATGATGAGGAATTCAGCCCCTACAGCGGGTTCGGCACCGGATGCGATCTGCACGGCGAAGACTTCCTGCGCGAATGCACCATGTGCGGCATCGAGTTCTGCGCGGCCTGCTTCCCCAACTCCGCGCTCTGCCCCGACTGCGCCGCCCAGGGCGAATACGAAGACGAGGAAGACGAAGAACCCGGCGAGGAGGAAAAGACCCTGATGATGCTGGGCGAGTTCAACGACGACGAACCGGACCTCGCCGACGAGGAACCGCCCATGGGCCTGCCCCCGCCGCCTCCGCCCAAGGCCAAGGCAAAGACCGCCGCGGCCCTGAAAGCCAAGGCCAAACCCGCAGCGAAAAAGGCCGCCAAGCCAAAGGCGAAAGCCAAGGTTGCGGCAAAAGCCAAGCCGGCAGCCAAGGCCAGGCCGAAGGCGAAAGCCAAACCGGCGGCTAAAAAGGCCCCCAAGCCCGCCGCCAAAGCCAAAGCCAAGGCCAAGCCGGCAGCGAAAAAGGCCGCCAGGCCGAAGGCGAAAGCCAAGGCCAAACCCAAGGCCAAGGCCCCGGCCAAGAAGCGGAAACGCTGAAGCCTCCTCCGGCAACCGCGCCTTTGCTCCCTGCCGCCTATCACCTCTGGACCATCGGCTGCCAGATGAACGAGGCCGACGCCCTGCGTGCGGCCGCCCTGCTGGAATCCGCCGGCCTGCGCCCCGTGGCGCACGCCGATGACGCCTCGTTCCTGCTGCTGAACACCTGTGTCGTGCGGCAGCAGGCCGAAGACAAGGCCCTCGGCCGCCTCCGGCACGTCGCCGAACTCAAGCGCCGAAACCCGGAACTCGTGGTGGTGCTGATGGGCTGCCTGGTCGGGCGGATCTCCCGCGAACAGGATGCCCTGCGCGAACGGTTCCCTTTTGTGGACCTGTTCCTGCCCCCGTCCGACCTCCGCCCCCTGCAGCAGTTCCTGCGCGGGCGCGGCGTTCCCGTGCCCGACGACATGACCCATGACGATTTCCTGCCGCCTCCGCTGCCCGATTCCCAAACCGGCCGGAGCATCGTCGCCCATGTCCCCGTCGTGCTGGGCTGTTCCCACGCCTGCTCCTATTGCGTCATCCCCTACCGGCGCGGCGGCGAACGGTCGCGCCCGTCCGCCGACATCCTCGCCGAAGTCCAAACACTCGCCTCCCGCGGCGTGCGCGAGATCATCCTGCTGGGCCAGATCGTGGATCGCTACGGTCTCGACCGCCCCGGCGAAATCCGCCTGCCCGAGCTGCTCCGCCGCACCGCCCGCGTGCCCGGCATCGCCCGCGTCCGCTTCCTCACCAGCCATCCGCGCTGGATCACCCCCGAGCTCATTGCCGCCGTCGCCGGCACCCCCGGCCTCTGCCCCTACTTCGAAGTGCCCGTCCAGGCCGGCTCCGACGCCGTCCTCGCCGCCATGCGCCGCGGCTATACCGTCGCCGAATACGAAGCCCTGGTCGGCCGCATCCGCGCCGCCATCCCCGGCACCGGACTCTCCACCGATATCATCGTCGGATTCCCCGGCGAAACCGCCGCCCAATTTGAAGACACCGCGGCGCTGATGGACCGCCTCGACCCCGACATGATCCGCATCGCCAAGTATTCCCCCCGCCCGCTCACCTGGTCCGCCCGCCACCTGCCCGATGACGTACCCGAAGCCGAAAAAGAACGCCGCCGCCTCGCCCTCGAGGCCGCCCTGCGCGAACGCCTCACCCGCAAGCATGCCCCCCTCGCCGGGCATCTCGTCGAAATCCTGGTCGAAACCATCGAGAAAAACGGCCGCCGCTACGGCCGAACCCCCGACTACAAACCGGTGTTCGTGGAAGGCTCCGACGCCGCGCCCGGCGATCTTCTCCAGGTCCGCCTCACCTGGGCCGGCCCCTTCAGCTTCATCGCCGAACCCGCCGGTCGATTTCGCCGCCCCCCGCATTGACCCCGCGCCCCCCCTTGCCGTACACTGCGGCTTTTCCAACCAATCGGATCATGAGGTCGCCATGGGTTTGACTGCTTTCGCCGCGGGCCTGCCGCTCGCCAACATCGTGCTGGATACGTTTTGGATCTCCGACGGCGTCGGCAAGTTCATCGTGGTCGCCCTGATCCTGGCGTCCATCGTCGCCTGGTGCATCATGCTCGCCAAGCATCTCGAGCTGCTGCGCGTGGAACGCGCCGACCACGGCTTCCATCGCGCCTTCGACCGACAGGAGAACCCGCTGGAAATCTACGTGCGCGGGCCGGCCCATCCCGACAGCCCCATGGCGCGCGTCTACGACAAGGCCTGCCTCGCCCTCAAGCGCGAGTTCGAAACCCAGGCCCACAAGCAGCACCGCGCCCTCGACCGCATCGATCTCTCGCAGGAAAAGCTCTCCGCCCTCCAGATCGACGCCATCCGCAAAGTGGCCGAATGCGAAGCCGCCAACCAGATCCTGCTCATCGAAGACCAGATGTCCTGGCTGGGCACCGTCTATACCACCGCGCCCATGATGGGCCTCTTCGGCACCGTCTGGGGCGTCATGGCCGCCTTCCACGGCATGGGTCAGCACGGCACCCCCAACATCGCCGCCGTCGCACCCGGCATCTCCAGCGCCATGCTCACCACCGTCGTCGGCCTCCTCGTCGCCATCCCCTCCGCCATCGGCTGCAACAAACTTAACGAGAAAATCCGCTTCCTCGGCATCCAGATGGAAAACTTCCCCGAGGAATTCGCCACCAAGCTGCAGCAGGCCTTCCTCTACGAGTAGCCGCCCATGGCCCGCCGCACCCCCCTCAGCCGCAACCGCCAGATCAGCGAGATCAACATGACCCCGCTGCTCGACCTGACCTTTCTGCTGCTCATCACCTTCATCATCACCGTCCCCCTCATCGAGCAGGGCATCCAGATCCGCCTGCCCAAGGGCAAGTCCAGCGCCATGGAACAGCCCAACACCTGTTCCATCACCCTCGACGACCAGGGCGGCCTCTTCCTCGACAACGTCCCCGTCGCCGAAGAGGTGCTGTCCGCCGAGCTCCAGGCCAAGGTCGCCGCGGATCCCGACGTCACCATCCTCGTCCGCGCCGACGAACGCCTCGCCTACGGCAAGGTCGTCGCCCTCCTGCGCATCCTGCACGATGCCCGCATCTCCCGCATGGCCCTCGTCACCGCCCCCGAACCATGAACAAGCGCCGGCTCCAGCGCCAAAGCCTGAAGGTCAGCCTGGGGCTTCACGGCGTCGCTCTTGTTCTGATGCTGACGATTCCGTGGATTCTCAAAGGCTGCCGCGCCCGCCGCCCCCCCGAACAGCTGATGTTTGTCGAGTTCACCGTCTCCGTGCCGCCGCCCGCCGAACCCGATCCCGCGCCGCCTTCCCCCGAGCCCCCCAAGCCCGAGCCGCCCAGGCCCGACGACGACATTGTCATCCCCGAGAAAAAGCCCGATCCCCCCAAGCCCAAGCCGCCCAAGCCCGAAATCGTCAAAGGTCCCCGCATTACCCGCCGGGGCCCTCCGCCCAAGGACAAGCCCCTGTCCCAGGCCGAAATCGACCGCCTGCTCAAGAAAGGCGCCGTCATCGGCGACACCACCACCATTCCGCCCCCCGGGCAGATCGAGATGGGCGCCTACTTCAACCACGTCAAGGAGCGCATGTATGCCGCCTGGCAGCAGCCCTCCGGCCTCGGCAACCTCCCCGGCCTCTCCGCCGAAGTCGCCATCACCGTCGAACCCGGCGGCAAGATCACCGACCGCCGCCTGTCCCGCCCCTCCGGCAACGCCCTCATGGACGATTCCGTCATGAAAGCCGTGCAGGCCGTCGCCGCCCTCCGCCCCATGCCCGCCGGACAGCGCGACCGCAAAGTCATCACCATCCTCTTCGAACTCACCGACTGACTGGTTGGTGGTTGGTGGCCGTTGGTGGGTGGCCGGATCTCGGATCTCCGACCTCGGGCATCGGACCTCGCCCCCCCCCTGCTCATCCTGCCCTTCCTGTCATCCTGTAAACCATTGGCTATATTATTTATTGTGATAATTATGTTATTTCATTGCCCCGCACCCCATTTTGACTTGCCTTATACCCCCCCTTTTTGCGTATCCTGCCCTCCAGAAAACCGGGCTGCCTTGCGGCACGAGTCAGCTGCGCATACCCTGATCGCGCGCCCCGCCCGTCCGCCACCCGGCAAATGTGAACGTTATAGCACGTTCGGAAGGAGAAGACAATAAGAGATAAATTTCGGCCGAAATCAGTCGCTCACAGGCTCTACACAAGCGTGGCGCAATCCTGACCATCGGCGGGATTCATCCCCTGCTTGTCCTAACCTTAAGGCTCCCTGATAATCACCAATGGATCCGGCCAATTATCGCGATTACAGCCTTTGCTGGAGGCTAACCCGGGTCTACTTCCATCCTACGCTTACGCAACAGCTTACCAAGTGCGTCTGTTTGCAAGACGTTGAACTACCTCCTGTTGGACCCGAGTTATAGCAAGACACCAGTCATTTTTGCATCCCTGATGATATCCCCTCAAGCATCATGTCATGCCCTTACTGCAAAGAACGTTTAGAATGATTAAAGAGCAGAACCAGCCGTTTCACCCTACGCGCCGCAATCGGCGCGAGAGTGAACTGCACGTTCGCATGAAATGAAACATAAGGTATCCATATCCAAGTCCCAGGCGGATGAAGCCAGTCATCACGCCATTCCAACGGTGAAGGCAACTCCCCGCGTTCAATGGATTATCCTTTGGTGCGCGGTGACCAGCATGATTTCGGGAATGGGATGTTGGTTATTGAAACATTATGCCGCCTTTTTCTTTTTCGGAGTCGGGGTGCTTTTGATGGGCGCCGTCTATGCCATTGAATTCAAGAGAACTCAATGAAAGCAACCCGCCGGGGCCAGGCTCCGACCCACCCGTTGTGACGATGCGGCGGCCTCCGCACGCACCAAACGCGATTCTTCAACCCGCGGGTCGAACCTGACCCGTGCTGCCCCCCCCTTTTTCTCTTTTGCCCGCCGCATCTCTGAGATAGGATGGCGGCATCAAGCATGGAGGCGGTTGTGAAAAAGGTCCTGGGATTCATTGCATGCGTTCTGCTGGCGGCCGCCGGATGGGCCACTCCTTCCCACACGCCCTCCCTCGACGGCAAGCCGCTGGAATATGACGCCGGCGATCTTCGCGGCACCTTTGCCGGCGCCCCGGCCTGGGGGGCGGACGGCACCCTGACCAATCTCTTTGTCACCTGGGACGATACGTACCTTTACGTCGCGCTCCAGGGCTGGCACCAGAACAGCAAGAAGCTCGTGGTTCTGCTTGATGCCGACCCCGGCGCGGGTACCGGCGCCACCACGACCACCAACTGGACCGGCAACGAACAGTCCTATCTGGGCTGGAACGGATACGGATGGGTGGACGGCGGATCGTTCGGCCTGGATGTCATGCTCGCCAGCGAAGGCTTCTACAACAACGCCATCCGCGTCCTGTACGACGGCGTGGAAGCCCCCGCCACCAATAACACCGAATCGCTGTTTGACTCCGGCAACGGCGGCGTTCCCGCCGGAACGCCCGTGGACATGGCCAGCGACAACAGCGCCAACGCCTGCCCTCACAAGGGATTCGAAACCCGCATCCCCTGGACCGTTCTTTACGAAGGCACCCGCTGGGGCAACGTCGAACCCGGCGAAACCGTTCCCCGCGGCGCGTCGCTCCGGCTCCTCGCCGGTCTCCACACCAACGACAACACCGCCACCTGGAGTTCCCCCGACACCATTCCCAACCAGGCCGTCGAGGACTATACCAACGGCATCCTCACCACCGCCACCTATCTCGACATCCCTCTGGACACCGACACCAACGGCATCCCCGACATGCTCGCCGGCGATGTCAACGCCCCTTGGATCCGCGCCGCCGCCAGCGCGGTCGGCGCCACCAATATCTATGTCGCCTTCAACGAACCCGTCACCCCCGCCTCCGTCGAAAACACGCTGTACTGGACCGTGGACGGCAATCCGCCCGTCGCGGCCGCCGCCCAGGGCACCAACGGCGTTCTTCTCGGCCTGGCCGCGCCCATCGCGTCCACCGACCTCCTGCCTGTTGCGGCCGACGGCGTGGCCGACCCGTCCGCCAACACCCGGCCCGTCGAATTCTGCCTGTTCCCGGCCGAGTCCGGCATCCCGCAGGCTGTCACTGTCACGTTCCTCGTCAACACCAACTCCGGCATGGGCACCAGCCCGTCCAACGCCCGTCCGACCGCGTTCTTTGTCAACGGCAGCACCCTGCCGCTGGAATGGGGCACCCCCGCCGTGGAATCCATCCCCCTGGCGCCCGTCCCCGGCTCCAACGGCTGGACTTCCGCCACCGTCGTTTTCCCCCCGGGCACCCCCTCCGCCATCCATCACAAGTACAGCGGCCGCATCAACGGCACCAACACCTACGAAGCCATCCGGCTGGCCGACTTCGGCGAGGCCAAGCGCCCCCTGAATCTCAATACCAACGGCACGCCCATGACCGTCGTGGATTACCTCGGCGCCGCCGCCTATCCCCTGCGCGTCCCCGGCGACACCAATCCGCCCTCCGCCCTCTTCCGCCTGTATTCCGATCCCCGCCGAGGCGACGCCGGCGTCCGCGTCCGCCGCGAAATCCTCTTCCAGCTCGATCTCTCCATGCGCAGCACCAACAACCTCGCCCGCGTCATGGTCATGGGATCCGACCCCCTGCGCGGTTTCAATGATATCGGTAATAACAGCCTTATTGCCCGTGACTATCCAGATAATAGTGAATATGTCGATTGGACCAATGCAGGCATTCAACTGTTCGACGACGGCACGCATGGAGACGCGGCCGGCGGCGATGGCATCTATTCCCGCCTCTGGGCCTTTTCTACCAATGGCCTCGACGCTGTCATGGAACCGCTGACTCCGTATTCATTAGTAGGCGGAGCTGCGCCGGTGTTTTTCCCCGACTATATTCCTGGAACTCCCCCATATTATGGTTCAGACTGGATCAGCCGCCGATCCCCCCGCAGCTTCATCTATAAGTTCTTTGTCCTGACGACCGGCGGCAGCGACTACGACAGCCCCGAATACGATCTCAGCTACTACGTCGCCGACCCCGACGAAACCGCCCGGATCGTGATCGAACCCTGGGTCTGGGACAACGAGGACATCCCTCCGCCCCCGCCGTCCAACGCCCCCGCCCTCACCGGCGTCTCCCTGACGGGCGCCACCGCCTATGTCCAGTTTGAAAACGTCCTGACCGAAGGCGCACACGGCGTGCGGATCTCCACCAATCTGCGCGGAAACGTGGAGGGCTTCGCCGACTACGGCCTGCGGGCCACCCGCCTCTCCACCAACGGCGGCGCGGCCCAATGGTCCGCCTCCGTCCCAGAAATCTCCGGCGTCGCCGAGTATTACGCCCCCTACGCCGGCCTCGAGCCCGCCCGGAAAGCGACTCGCTGGGAGCCGGCCATCCTGACCAACGCCGCCACCACGGCCCAGCTCTTCTTCTGCCAGTATCAAACCGACCTTAGCGGCAAGCGCAGCCTCGGCGTCACCGGCATCTCCAATTGGACCTCGGAACAGGCCATGGCCTTCGTGGGCGACGGCACGTGGACGACGGAAATCGCGCTGCCCGAAGTCCCCCGCGGCACCCTGCTTGAATGCAACTTCAAGCAAGGCACGAACTGGGCCAACGTGGGCAACACCTACATCATCCGGAACGACCCTTGCCTCTGGACGCCATCCGTGCCGGTTCCCGGCGATCCGTTCACTATCACCCTCGACGCCTCCGCCCCCGGCGCCTATTTCAAGGACGGGGGACCCGTCCTGTCCAGCGCAACCAACTTCTTTGTCCACCTCGGCTTCGACGGATGGCAAGAAGCCTCCTCCCGTCAAATGACGAACACCACCGGCGACATATGGGAGTATGAAGTAACGATCCCCGTCCAATATACCAATCGCGTCGACTGGGTCTTCAAGGGATATGTCAATGGGAGCGACAAATGGTATCCTGCCTTTGACCGCCAAGCCTGATGCACTCCGAAACCAACAGCCCCTGACCCCGAAAGCCTACCCCATGCAAAAAAAATCCGCCTTCACCCTGATCGAGCTGCTGGTGGTCATCGCCATCATCGCCATGCTGTCCGCCATCATCGTGCCCGCCTCCATGAAGGGCATCGAGATGGCCCGGCGGTCCAGCTGCGCCAACAATCTCAAGGCCCTGGGCAGCGCCATGCTGGCCTATGCGTCGGAGAACCAGGGCTGGCTGCCCTACGGCAACGAGGAGGAACCGAGCCGGCCGTTCTCTGAAAGAGAGAGGAATCTCCGTCCCCAGGTCACCAAGCTGTACGAAGGCGGGTTTGTTACGGATCTTCGCTTGTGGGTATGCCCCAGCGACAAAAAAGATTTCGGGGACAAACCCGTGACCGTCGCCTCTTCGGACAGCATCGCCAACCAATCGTTCACCTCTGTCGGGAACTGCAGCTATATGTACATCTCCGGCTACAACCTGATCCGCTCCCCGGAAACCCCCGCCCTGGCTCCCGTGCTGTGCGACGAGGCCCAGGATCGCGAATTCGGCCCCGCCAGCGCCGGCGACATGCCCGATCTCGAAGAGGATGCCAACCACGGCGCCGATGTGCGCAATGTCCTGTTCCTGGATGGCCATGTCATCACCTTCAAAGACGCCGACGCCGCCAATCTGATCTTCGACAACCTCCAGTATCCCGAAGATATTTGCAGCGTGGATTGATCTTCACCGCCGTTTTTTCTCTCTCCCCGGCTCGGAGGCGTGCCGGCGGCACAAACGACAAGGCCCGCCTGAGGCGGGCCTTGTCGCGCACGGAGCGGTCGATGCACTCCGCTATTGTTTAAGCGGAATGCAGATGTCAAACCGGCACAGGGGCCCCGAACAATCGTCGTGGTACAGCTCGTAGCAGGGGCGGTCCGCGCACTCGTGCCCGCTCTGGACCAGCCACTGGAACGCCTCCTCCCAGGCCGCGGTGAAGTCCGTCATCGGCAGGTGGAATTCGCAGACCGCGTGCGGTCCGCCGGGAATCTCCTGGAGCGCCACGGGGGCGTCCACCTTCGTGCCGGCCGGCACCACCAGGCAGGCATCCGTCCGGCAGCGCTCCGGCGGGGTCACTTCGGGATTGTCCCAGTACATCCCCATCATCGGGCTGCGCCCGATCAGGCCCCGGGGACCCGCCCAGCGCATCAGCTCGCCGAACGCCGCTTCGCACACTTCCTTGCCGTAGGGTCCCATCTTCCGCACGTATGCCACCGTCCAGGCCGGCATCTCTTTGACTGTTGCGTTCATCTTCACGTTCCTTTCCTCGGGTTGCGGTGAATCCAGGTTCACCATGCCGGCATCCTGGCCCACCCGCAGGGAAAAGGATTCTCCCTCCTTGCTTGCTTTGTTTCCCCGCTTGCGGCGGCGGAACTCCGACGGACTGGCGCCGTAGTGCGCCCGGAAGGCCTTCGCGAAATTCTGGGAGCTGGAAAACCCGCACTCGAGCGCCACGGCGGTGATGTCCTCCCGCGGCTTCCCCAGCAGGCGGTTGGCCGCCCATTCCAGCCGCAGCCGCCGGGCAAACCCGAACACCGTCTCCCCCGTCGCCGCCTTGAATATCCGGTGAAAGTGAAACGCCGAAAAGTTCGCTGCGCGCGCGATGTCTTCCAGCGCCAGGTCGCGGTCCAGATTCCCGCTGATGTAGTTCATCGCCCGGCACACCCGCTGCCGGTAGTCCAGTCCGGTGACTTCTCTGCTGGTTTTCATCCCCGCCATCCTAGTCCACCCGCCTTGCCCCGGCAATCTCTGCTTCGACTGCCCCGGCAGGTGGGGGGGCACAGTTCAGCGGTTCAAGGGTTCACGGTTCAGCGGTTCACGGATCGGAGCCGAACAACCACGCCGGGGCCGCGTGGCCAGTTTGCCGGACCTCGCCCCTGCCCCCTTCACATGAAAATTGGAGGTCCTTGTTGGACATTGGATATTGACTGACCTTCCCTGACCTCTGACCTCTGAACCCTGTCCCCTCTCCCCTGACCCCTTCCCCCCTTCCCTCTTTTTGCATTGAACCCGCGGGCCTTCTCTCCGCATAGTGCCCGCATGGCCCGGTCCTCCCGCGAAAAATTCGAGGTCTTCATCCTGGCGGTCGTCTCCGACCGCCTTCGCGGCCCCTGGCCCAATTTTCTTCGCTTTGTCCTGAAAATTCTGTCGCGCCTCTACAGCTTCATCATGAACATGCGCCTGGCGCTCTTCGAGCACCGCCTGATCCGCTCCAAGACCCTCGGCTGCCAGGTCATCAGCATCGGCAACCTGACGGTCGGCGGCACGGGCAAAACCCCGGTCGTGGAAGTCTTTGCCCGCGCCCTGCAGCAGAATGGCCGCCGGGTGGCCATCCTGTCGCGCGGCTACAAGAAGGCCGAAACGCCCCTGCCGGTCAAACTCAAGAATCTCCTCACCTTCAACGCCCCCATCCAGCCCCCGCCCCGCATCGTCTCCGACGGCCGGAAACTGCTGCTCGACTCCGCCCTGGGCGGCGACGAACCCTACATGCTCGCCTCGAATCTCCCCGAGGTTTGCGTGCTCGTGGACAAGGACCGCGTCAAATCCGGCCGCTACGCCATCCAGAAGCTCGGCTGCGACACCCTGATCCTGGACGACGGCTTCCAGTATCTGCGTCTCAAGCACCGCGTGGACATCGTGCTGGTGGACCGCACCAATCCCTTCGACAACGGGTTCGTCCTGCCGCGCGGCCTGCTGCGCGAATCCGCCCGCCATCTCTCCCGGGCCACCTTCATCTTCATCACCAAGTCCGCCGGCGACGGTTCCCCTGAACTCCGCCAGCAGATCCGCGCGCTCAACGACAAGGCCGAAATCGCCGAATGCCGCCACACCCCACGGCATATCGAGGATGTCTTTTCCGGCGAACAGAAACCCCTGGAGTTTCTCCGCGGCCTGAAAATCGCCGCGCTCTCCGGCATCGCCGCCCCCCGCGGCTTCGAGGAATCCATTCAGCGCCTCGGCGGTGAACTGGTCTGCCGCAAGCGCTTCGCCGACCACCACCGCTACACCCAGCAGGAAATTCTCGACATGATCAACACCAGCCGGGACCGCGGCGCCGATGCCATCCTGACCACCGAGAAGGATGCCGTCCGGTTTCCCAAGATCGAGCGCCGCGACGTGCCCGTCTATTTCCTCCGCGTCGAAATCGAACTGCTCAGCGGCGAAGAAAGCTTCAACGACCTCATCTCCCGCATCTGCTTCAAGTAGCCAACCGACTGTCCCGCAGATGTCGCGGATTGCATCGGTTCCGATCCGGGCAGCCGAATAACCATGCGTTACGGGTCATGCCGGGATTGTACGGACCTCGGATCTCGGGCGCATCTGCGATTAGGTGCCCGCAATCCAGAAACAAGCCATGGCCACCAGCGACTGTCATCCCGAGCGTGTCGAGGGATCTCGAGCTCGGTCCCGCCGGCCCACCGTTGAGATCAGGCCGAGATATTTCGACTCCGGCGCTGCGCGCCTACGCTCAATATGACCCCAAGGGTGCACCTAATCGTAGATGCGCCCTCGGATTTCCGACCTCGGATTCCCCCCTGCACCCTGTTCCCTGAACCCTGACCTCTGACCTCTCCCCCTTCCGCCCCCTACGCGTTGGCGCGGATTTCGATCACGTCGCCGTCCTGCACCACGTAGTTTTTGCCCTCGAGCCGCAGCATGCCGGCCTCCCGGCAGGCGGCCAGCGTCTGCTTGCCGATCAGGGTGGCGGAGTCCACGGTCTCCGCCCGGATGAACCCCCGGGCCAGATCCGTATGGATCTTGCCCGCGGCGGTCACCGCGTTGTCGCCGCGGCGGATCGTCCAGGCCCGCACTTCGTCCGGGCCCACGGTGAAGAAGCTGATCAGGTCCAGTGTGCGGTAGGCCGCCTGGATCAGGCGCGTTCGCGCCGGCTCGGACAGCCCGTAGTCAGCCAGGAATCCGGCCTGGTCATCCGGCGGCAGGGCGGCGATCTCCGCCTCCAGCGGCGCGCAGAACGCCAGCAGATCGAGGCCCTTTTCAGCACAGGCCGCGCGCAACGGCTCGCACTTCGCGCCCAGCGGATCGTCGTCGCCGGTGTTCGCCACCACCAGCAGCCGCTTCTGCGACAGGAAACAGAAGCTGCTGACGCGCCTGGCTTCTTCGGCAGTCAGTTCCAGATCCCGCAGCGCCCGGCCTTCGTCAATCGCCGCCTTGCATTTGCGCAGCACGTCCAGTTCCGGCAGACTCTGCTTCAGCCCGCGCTTGACCTCCTGCTCGATCTTTTCCATGCGCCGCTCGATTTTTTCCAGGTCGGCCATGGCCAGGTCCAGCAGCACCGAGTCGAGCTGGCCCGCCGGATCCAGCGGCTGCCCCGCGCCGTCCATCTCGCCAAAAGACTGCACCACCAGGGCGAACGCGTCCGCCTCGCCCAGAAAGGCGTTCAAGGGACCGAATCCGCTGCCTTCGCCCCCAGCCGGCAAGGCGACATCCACAAACGTCACTTCCGCCGGGATGTATTTTTTCGGCAGAAACAGGTCCCGGAGCGCCGCCAGCCGGGCATCGGGCACCTTGACGGTGCCCAGCCGGTGGGCGCCCTTGGTCGCGAAATGGGGTCCCTCCGGGGTTTGAATCAACGCATCAAACACCGCCGTCTTGCCCGCTGAACGGGCACCGATCAAATACAACATCAACGCCGCCATGAAAACCTCGCTGTCCGGGCCGGTTCAACCAGTTGAACCCGCCGGTTCGGTTGGCCACTACACCATACCCCGCCGCCTAACGCAATCTGCTTTCTTTGGCGAGTATAACGTTTTACTTTTTCGCTTGCCCCCTCCCGTGCCGAACCGGTAGGGTGCCGTCAAACCTGCCCCCTGTCTCTTCAACGGAAGGAAAGGTCGACATGCCGGAGTTCACAACCTGGTTGATGCTGGTGGCGCTGGGAATGCTGGCCTGGGACTGCCTGGAGGTCGGCAAGAACGACGCGGCAAACCTGATCAACGGTGTATTCGGCGCCCGCGTGCTCTCGCGGCGCGCGGCGGTCTGGCTGGCCGGAGCCGCGGTGCTGCTGGGAGCGCTGTTTGCCGCCCCGGTCATGGAAACCGCCCGCCAAGGCCTCTTTGACCCGGGCCGACTGACCCTCCATCAGGCCATGGTGGTCTATGTGTCCGCCTACATCGTGGACACCGCCCTGCTCCACGCCTATTCCGCCTACGGCATGCCGGTCAGCACCACGGCCTCCCTCGTCTTTGAACTGGTCGGCGCCGCCATCGGTGTCTCGCTCTCCCTGGGCCTCGTCCACTGGGGCAAGGTCACCTCGGTCCTGAATGCCATCGGCATGTCCATCCTCCTCAGCGGCGTCGCCGGCTTCCTCTTCCAGCGCATCTTCCGGGCCGCCATCCGCGACGAACACACCGATCACATGCGCGTCCTGCTGCACGGTCCGTGGGTGGCCGGCCTGATGCTGACCGGCATGGCCTGGTTCCTGGTTCTCAAGGGCATGAAGGCCGTCCCGTGGGTGGCCGCCTTCCGCGTCCAGATCGTCGAGCGCATGGGCACCGGCGCGTTCCTGCTGGTGGCCTGGGGCGTCCTGACGCTGCTGGTGCATTTGCTGGCCACCGTTTTCCAGGAACGCCTGACCCGCCGGCTGTTCGGCCTCCTCGCGGTGCTGGGCATGCTGTGCCTGGCGTTCGCCTTCGGTCAGAACGATCTGGCCAACGGCGCCTCGCCGGGGCTCTCCGCCTTCTGGCTGTGGAAGCATGCCGACGCCAGCACTGCGGCGGCCACCCGCATGCCCATCCCCGTCTGGCTGCTGGCCGCCTGCGGCATCCTGATGGTGGCGGGCATGGGCACGTCCGGGGCCCAGCGCGTCACCCGCGCCGCCGTCAATACCGGCAGCCAGTACGACCATATCGCCCTCTACGCCCCGCGCTGGTGCCGCGCCCTGGCCCGCTGGCTCCTCCGCCTGCGGCCGAGCGGCCCCGACCTCGCCCCCCCCGCCCACGTGGACGCCCGCGGCAAGCGCATCCACTTCGATCCCCTGCGCGCCGCCGTCATCATGTCCGTCAGCGCCAGCGTCATTGCCTTTGCCTCCAGCAACGGCTTCCCCGTCTCGACCACCTATGTCACCTTTGCCGCCGTCGTCGCCACCGGCATGGGCGACCGCACCATGGCCCGGGGCGATGCCGACCTCAAGATCGGCCGCGCCATCTGGGTGGTCTTCAGCTGGTTTTTCGGCGGACTCCTGGCCCTGGCCGCGGCGGCCCTGGCCGCCGTCCTTCTGCTCCATGCCGGCACGGCCGGACTGCTGGCCGCGCTGGGGGCCAACCTCGTCCTGCGCACCGCCGTCCGGCGCACCGCCGACCGCCACGAACAGCGCTACCACCCGCAAATTCCCCCGGGCGACGCGCCGGCGCCTCCGGATTCTTTGGGTTGCAGCCCGGCCGCACGGTGATACCCTTCCCGGCCAGATGACCACGACTCACCAATCCCATGGCTTCGAGATCCACACGCTGACGACCCCCGACGGCGCCACCCTCGCCGAGATCGTCCCGGAGCTGGGCGGCATCGTCGCTTCCCTGCGCCTGCCCGGCCCCGGCGGCGCACCGCGCGAAATCCTGTACCGGCATCCCTGGTTCTGGTCGCGCGAAACCGATGAACTCCGCGGCGGCATTCCCCCGCTGTTTCCCATCTGCGGCCGCCTGCTTCGCGACGGCATGCCCGGACGCTATCTGGCCAACGGAACGCCCTGCGTGTTGCCCATCCACGGCGTCGCGTTCCGCCTGCCGTGGGAAATCGCGGACGCCGGCCGGCCCGATGCCCTGACGCTGCGGCTGACGGATACCTCCGCCACCCGCGAGGCCTATCCCTTCGCCTTCGAACTGGAACTGCATTACGCCGTCGCGGAATCGGAACTCACCTGTCGCCTGGCGGTGCGCAACACCGGCAACGTCCCCCTGCCCTACTACGCCGGATTCCACCCCTACTTCGCCACGCCCCCCGCCGGTGAAGGAAAAGAACAGACCCTCTACCACGCCGCCCCCCGCCGCCGGCGCCTGTACAACGACACGCTGACGGACCTGGTCGGCGACGCCCCCGCCCCTTCCTTTCCGGTTTCCGTCAACGATCCCCTCATCAATGAGATGCTGCTGGAAACCGGCGATGCCGTCGAATCCCGCCTGGTCTTCCCCGACGGCTTTGTCCTGCGCCAGATCGCAGAGCCGATTCTCCCCTTTCGCCAGCTCTACACCCTGCCCGACCGTCCCTTTTTCTGCGACGAACCCTGGATGGCCCCGCCCGGATCCCTTCAGCATCCCGGCGCCCCCCGCCTCCTGCCTCCCGGACAGTCCGAATCCGCCGCCATCCGCCTCACCGGTCGCTGACCCCGCCCCGGCCCTGCCGGCGCCGTCCGGGCGCGCGTCAGGATTTCAACGGCGGAATCACCAGCACCGGGCAGGGCGATTTTCGCACCACCCGCTCGGCGACGTTGCCGAAGAAAATCTTGCCGACCTTGCCCGCCCCCTGCCGGCCGATGATCACCATGTCCACGCCCTGCTCCTTGGCGTACTCCACGATGCCGTGCCCGGCCTCGCCGATGCGCATGGCGATCACCAGCCGGATGCCGGCCGGCACGCGCGGGCGGTACGCTTCGGCGAGCTTGGCGTCAATCTCGCGACGGGCCCGGGCATCCACGTCTTCGTCCACCTCGTAGATGTAGCCTTTCCAGAACTGGGCCGGGGGCTCGGGAATCACATGCAGCAGGTGCAGCTCGCTGCCGGCATGGCGCAGCGCCATGTTGACGGCAAAGACAAAGGCGCGGTCGGCATTCGGCGAAAAGTCCGTCGCAAAGAGGATTTTGTTGAAATCCGGATGGGGAATCGATTCGTCCATGGCGTTTTCCTCCGGGAGCTACTCCAACCAGGCCACGGGCGCCAGCACCAGCTGCGGCAGCAGCAGCAGCAGCAGCGCCGCGACCACCAGCGCCGCCAGGTACGGCAGCGCGCCCTTGAACACGCTTTGCAGCGAGACCGCGCGGTCCATGCCGCTGACCACGTACACGTTCACGCCCACCGGCGGCGACAGCACCCCCATCTGCGTCACCAGCACAATCATCACCCCGAACCAGATCGGGTCGAATCCCAGCCCGAGCACCACCGGATAGAAAATGGGAATCGTCAGCAGCACCAGCGCCAGCGCATCGAGAAACGCCCCCGCCACCAGGTAGAACAGCAGAATCACCAGCATGATGCCGGCCGGCGGCAGGGGCAGGCCGGCCAGCCACGCCGCCAGCTCCGTCGGCACGTTGGTCACCTGCAGGAAATGCCCGAACACCGTCGCCCCCGCCACGATCACCAGCACCATGCACGACGTCCGCAGGGTTTCCCCCAGCGCCGTCGCCAGCATCCGCACGCTGCATTTGCGCAGCAGCAGGGCGATGCCCACGCTGCCCGCCGCGCCCACCGCCGCCGCTTCCGTCGGCGTGAACCACCCCCCGAACATCCCGCCCATCACCAGCGCGAACAGCAGCAGAATCTCCACCACGCCGGACAGCGAACGGAGCCGCTGGCCCCACGTCACCGCCGCGGCCGGCGGCGCCAGCGCGGGATTCCGACGGCACAGCCCCCATACCGTCGCCATGAACAGCAGGCTTACGATCACCCCCGGCACGATGCCCGCCAGAAACAGCTTGCCGATGCTCTGCTCGGTCATCACCCCGTAGACGATCAGCACCACGCTGGGGGGAATCAGCATGCCGATGCTGCCGCCGGCCGCCACCGTGCCGGCCGCGAACCCCGGGTCGTACCGGAACCGCTTCATCTCCGGCAGCGCCACGGCCGCCATCGTCGCCGCCGTCGCCGGCCCCGATCCGCAGATCGCCCCGAAGGCCGCGCAGGCGCCGATCGTGGCCATGGCCAGGCCGCCGCGCAGCCAGCCGAACCAGCACTGGGCCGCCGCAAACAGCTTGCGGCTCAGTCCCGTGTGGAACGCCACCTGGCCCATGAACACAAACAGCGGGATCACCGTCAGCCCGTAGCTCGAAAACGTGTCGTACCAGTCCGTCACCAGCACATGCAGCGCCGCCGGTCCGCTGACCATCACCGCAAATCCCGCCGTGCCGACAATCGTCATGGCAAACGCCACCGGCATGCTCGATGCCAGCAGCACGAACAGCAGCGCAATTCCCAACAGGCCGATCTGCAGCTCGCTCATCCGCGCGGCCTCATCATGGAGCGGCCGGGGTGCAGCAGATGCCACAGGGTGACCCCCGCGGTCACCAGGCAGGCCAGCGACGCCAGCCACGGCACCCAGAACATCGGCATGTGCAGGGTCGCCGTCACTTCGCCGCTGTCCCGGAAAAGCAGACCCTGCCGCCCGAACTGCCAGGCCAGCAAGCCGAACAGCACCAGCAGCACCAGCCGCATCAGCGTATCCACCACCGCCCGGCCCCGGCGGTCCAGTTTCTGGAAGAAATACTCGATGGCGATGTGGCCCTTCACGGCCTTGGTCAGCGGCAGCGCGCAGGCCATCGCCACCGCCCCCAGCACACGCACCAGGTCATAGGCGCCCGGAACGGGCAGGCCCGCCTGACGGCCGACCACGTCGGCCACCGTCACGACGATCATGCCCGCCACGGCCAGGCTCCCGATGCCCGCCATGACGTGAATCAGCGTGCGCAACAGCCCGGTACGGGCGCTGGTCCCGGACAGCGGGCTCATGGCTGTCCGGCGCGCGCCTCCGCAATCCGCGCCTGGGCCTCCGCCAGGAATTCCGTTCCCGGCAATCCCTTCTCCGTGGTGCGGCGGACATAGTCCGCGACAATCGGCCCCACCTTTTCCTGCCAGCGGGCTTCTTCCTCGGGGGACAGCGGAATGATTTCGCGGCCCAGTTCCCGGACAAAGGCCAGCCCCTCTTCATCGGCCTGGTTCCACGCCTCGCCGTGCTTGTCCACCCATTCCGCGCTGACTTCCAGCACGATTTGCCGGAGATCCTCGGGCAGGGCGTCCCATGCCCCGCGGTTCATCGCCACAAACATCGCCGTGGTATAGCCGATGGCCTTGGTGTCCGTCACGCTGCCGATCACCTCGCCCTGCTTCCAGCCCTTCAGCGTTTCGATCGGGCAGAACGTGCCGTCCACCACGCCCTTCTGCAGCGCGTCATAGGTCTCCGGCTGCGGCATGCCGACCGCCGTGGCGCCCAGCGCCGTTGCGATGCCCGCCGACAGCCCCGTGCCCCGGATCTTCATGTTCTCCAGATCCTCCAGCCGGCGCACCGGCTTCTTCGTGGCGAGAATGCCGGGGCCGTGCCCGTGGACGTACAGGATTTTCGCCCCCTGCAGTTCTTCCGGCTCGAATTTCGTCGCCAGTTCCGTCGCCACGCGCGTCGCCGTCAGGCCATCCGGCCAGCCCAGCGGCAGGTCCAGCGCCTCCAGCAGCGGGAAGCGGCCCGGCGTGTAGGCAAAACAGCTCATGCCCAGGTCCGACACCCCGCTCAGCACCCCCTGCCAGCACTGGTCGGCCTTGGTCAGCGTCCCGCCCGCATGCACCGTGATCTGGATGCGGCCTTCCGACCGCTTCTCCACTTCCTGCGCCCACGCCTGGCCCGTCTGGGCCTGGATGTGCATCGGAGGAAAGAAAATGCTGTACGTCAGTTTATGCACCCGGGGAGCATCCCCGCCATCCTTGGCGCCGCATCCCGCCGCCACCGCCGCCGCCAACCCCATCCCTGCCAGCCGAACCCATCTTCTCATACTCCATCTCCTTCCCTGGTTGCTTGAACCGAAACTGTAGCCCCTTCCCGCCCCCTCGCGCAATCCTTTCCCGCCCGTTGTTCCGTTGTTGGGCGCATCTGCGATTCGGTGCATGCTGTGCAAAAAGGCCTTGTC
>JAXGNL010000033.1:0-30734 GCA_040768005.1 Kiritimatiellia bacterium | reverse complement strand
GTCCAGTCCCCCGGCCACCCGTCCACCTTGATTTCCGTTCGCTTGTCCACAATGACCAGGTCCCACACCTGCAGCTCCGGAACCGTGAATTCCACGTAGGCGCCCCCTTCGTCTGTCCCCTCCGTAAACGGCAGTTCCACCGCCTGCCCCAGACCATCATCCGGTGTCGCCAGCAACACCCGCTGCACGGCCTTGTCCACGTGCAGCCGCAACTGGATATCCGTTTGGCGCGTGGGATTCCCGCTGGTATTCCGCCACTGCGTGTCCACCCCGTTCAGGTTCACCAGGCTCAACGCGTCGGCTTCATCCCGCCACACCTTGGATACCGTCCAGATCGTCCCCCCACTCCCGTCCCGGCTCAAGGCATGGGTCGAGCTCGTCAGGCTCATGTCGCCCGTCCCGTCCTCCAGATTCCCCAGCGTATTGAAGAACAGATAGTTTTCGTAGCGTACCGCGAAATCATAGTAGTCCCGCATCGACCGTTTCAGCCCCGGGTGCATCCGCGGCGACCGCAGCGGAAAATATTCGTTCACCAGCATCTCGCCGCCCTCGCCCAGCTCCAGGTGGAATCCCCCGTTGGCGAACACGCACGCATCCATCAGTTTCGCCGATGCGTCGTTGATCCAGGTCGGCACCGGGTCCGCCGTCGGATCCCCCAACTCGTCCCACGACTTCCGGTTGATATAGGCCGCCATCACCACCGCTTTGCCGCCGCCCGCCGCTTTCGCCGCCAGAATCCCGTCCCGGAGCTCCCCGTACGTCGATCGTCCCCAGACCTCCGTGTAGTATATATCCGCTTGCGACCGCGCAATGTCCTCCATGTAGTTTTCCGCCACGTCGTTGTGCGTCACCCGCGCATCCGAATGCACCGCCCGGAGGTCTTCGCGCGCTTCCTGGATGAAATCGGGAAATCCCGTCCACTCCGGAATCCCCTCGTCGGAGTTGTATTTGTAATTCCACGTTCCCCCGAGATTGTCCAGGTGGATGCCTTCGAATCCCCCCTTCTCCATGGCATCCAGAAACTGCCCGATCAGATGACTCTTCCAATCGGGATTCGTCACGTCCATCCGCCAGATGGTATACCCCGCCTCATGCGTGTTGATCTCGTTCGTCGTCGTCCCCCACGGCTCCTTGAACGCGCCCCATTCCAGGTGTTCCGGGGCCGCGTCGTTGCCGCTGTCGCCGTAGATCAGGCTGTACGCCATCGTGAAAATGCCGCGCGCCTTCGCCTCCGCCACCTTCGACGTCACCGCGACAAACGACTGCACCCGCCCGTCGGCCTGCGAGAAAATGTCCGCCACGGCCCCGTCCCAGTAGGGCACCAGCCAGTCGTGCGTCCACATCCAGTCGTAGAACTGCACGGCGTTGACATGGAACTTCGCCATTTCCTTGGCCTTGTCCGCCCCGTCGTCCCCCTCATAGTAGTCGCAGAAAAATCCGTACCGCGGGAATTTCGTCCAGTCGCGGCTGACGTCAACCGCGCTCGACCGCGTATCGCGCACCTCCCCGTCCTCCATAAAATCCACGTCCACCCCGTATCCCCGGAAGTCATTTCCCGGCGCCTCCCATGAAAACTCCACCGTCTGCCCCGACCATTGCGACAGCGTCACGTTCGTCGTGAACGACGCGATTTCCGTCGTCAACTGCTTGACGCTCGCGCTGACCACCCCGCTCGCCTCGGCCCCCGTGTTGTACAACTCCACCTGAATCTGCACCGTCTCGCCCGGATCGTAACGCCCCTTTTCGGGATAAACATCCCGAATCAGGGAATTCACCCGCAGCCGGTAATCCGACCCCGTGTTGCTGTCCCAGAAGGACTCCCCGTTCCCGTTCTGTGCCCGGATATAATATCGAACTTCCGTTCCTTCCGGAAAACCGGGCAGTTCCACATGCCATTGGTCGTGTCCCCATTCCGTTCCGTTCGTGACCAGCGCCGTTTCCGTCCACGTGTCGCCGTCGTTCGTCGTCCAGCCGACCCAAGCCGCCGCGGCCGCGCCCTCCGGCCAGGTTTCCGTATCCACCCAGAACGCCGTGTCCCCGTCCACCGATCCGTATTCCGGCCAGGTCGTCGTGTCTCCCGCCCAGACCCGCGCCGCCGCCTGGCTCGAGGTTACGAAAAAATCCGCCCCCGCGTTGTTCACCCACTGCGTCTGGCCGACGCCTTCCACCCGCAGCGCATACCGCACCGGATGCCCTCGGCGTACGTTCCCAGGTTGACCTGCCAGCGGTCGTTCTGCCCGTAGCTCACCGTGCCCCTGTCGCCCATGGCCGTTTCCGTCCAGTTGGCGCCCTGCTGGTCGACCACGCCACCGTCGCCGATTCCGCCGCGCCCGCCGGATATGACTCCACGGCAATCTTCAATTCCTCCGTCGGCGCCACGATTCCGGTTGTACGAAGAATTCCGCTCGTTTCCCCGCCCAGTCCAGTGCCCACGCGGCCGGCGCCGCTCCCCAGGCCCCCCAGCAGCAACCATCCTGCCCGCAATCCGCCCGTCTTGCTATGAATCTTCATATGCTTTACCGTGCACGCGCGTGTTTCTGCTTTTGCAATTCAAAAATTGACATCTAAATCGATTTAGATAGTATTGCCATAAATATACCCTTCCAGGCGGCCTGAACCATGTCCTTACCCCCGTTTCAAAAAGTGCCTTCCCTCAAAGAGATTGCGGATGCCCTCGACCTCTCTGTCACCACCGTCTCTCTCGCCCTTAACGGCCGCGGCAAGACCGTCGGCCTGTCCGATGCCACCATTTCCCCGCGTCCTTCAGCACGCCCGCCAATCGGGCTATTCCCCCCGATCCCCGTGCCCTCCCTGCGCACCCGCCGCTCCAACGTCGTCGGCGTCCTCTTCCCCCACCTGCGCCATGACTGGGCTCCTCGACGGCATGGCCGATATCCCTGAAGAACGCCGCCTGGTCCCCTTCCTGGCCAATCACCGCGGCGATCCCCGCCGCGAAGCCGCCGAAATCGCGTCCCTCCTCCAGCGCCAGGCCGCCGGCATTCTGCAGTCCCCTCGACCGATCCCCCCACCTATCGCCATGTTCTCTGTTCCTCTCGTCTTTTTCGGAGACACCCTTGCCTCTCTTCCGAAGCCAGCTACGCCGCCTGGTCCCCTGACGCCGTCCGCACCGCTGTCCGGCATCTCCTCGATGTCGGTTGCCGGCGCATCGCTTTTCTCGGCGCCCACGACGCCCGCATCTGCCCACCAGCGTTTTCATCACTTATCGCCAGACCCTCACCGATGCCGGCTTTCCTCCGCGCGACTCCGGATTCTCCAGCCCCGGCGCTCCGGTTCCCTTCCCGCCAGTTGCTGTCTCTCCGCCGGCGCCTCCTCCCGATGCCCCCTCTTCTGCCTGTACAACGACCATGCCATGCAAGCCATCGACCTGTTCCGCGAAAACGGCATCCGCGTTCCCGCTGACGTTTGCATCGCCACCCTTGCCGATTCCCCCCTGAGCGGCCCCCGCGCCTACGACGCCACCGTGGTCACGGCCCCGGTCCAGGACGAAGGCCGCGAAGCCGCCCGCATCCTTCTCCAACTCCTCGACCACCCCGGTTCCTCCCCCATCCATCGCCTCGTCCCCGGCGGCACCCTCATCCCCCGCGGCTCCTCCCGGAGGTCCTGACGGCGCCCGGTTCATCGTTTCGCAATGCGCCCAACACGATTTCCACCGCTTTCGTTTGTCTCGGTTATTATAATATGCGAGACATTTGCCGTCCTGGTGTTTCAGGATTCAGAAAACCCGGGATGGAACTCCTCGTTTCACGGCATTGTCTTTCCGCACTGCGGCGTGCTATCATTCCTTTATCTTAAGGAGTGCCCCATGAAAAATTTCCCGATCCTGGCCCTCGTCCTGACCCTCGCCGCGCCCATGGCCTTTGCAGAAGAACCGGAAGCATCGCAGCCCGCCCCCGCACCCGCTGCGGAACCCGCTCCCCTTTCCCGCTTCAGCCTCGGCACCTACCTCGCCTACTGGCACGTGGACGATCTCAAGGACTTTGACGGCGAAGGATTCATCGGCGGCGGAGTCGTCGGCCAATTCCGCCTTTTCGACTCCCTTTCCCTCGAAATGCGCATCGGCGGGTATGGCGCCGGCATCTCCGAGGATGTCTATGTCCCCCTCGAAGGCTGGTACGAAAACGATACCACTGTCGTTTCCATGACCTTCGAGGCCGGCCTTGTCGCCTCCCTCCCCCTCGGCGAGCGATTCCGCATCTACGGCGGACCCGGCGTTGGTTATTATGTCTTCGATGGCGAATCCACCACTTCCCAGGGACCTTGGGAGTGGACGCTCGACCTCGACTTCGACGACGAACCCGGCGCCTATCTGCTCTTCGGCTCCAGCTTCCAGCTCGCCCGCAATGCCGCCCTGTTCCTCGAAGGCAAGTACACCTGGGTCGAATCCTCCCTCACCGTCGATTCCTCCGATCTCGACGTCGCCTGGCTCCCCGGCATCGTCACCGTCAGCCGCGACTTCGATTTCAGCGGACTCGCCGTCCAGGCCGGCCTCCTCTTCACGTTCTAGGAGCTTGCCCCATGATTCATCACATCGTCATGTGGCGGCTCAAGGATTCCGCCCACGGCAACGACAAGGCCGTCAATGCCCGCCTGATCAAAGAGAAACTTGAAGCTCTTCCGGACCAGATCCCCGAATTGCGGCATCTCGAAGTCGGCCTTGATTTCTCCGCAACGGATTTCAGCGCGGATCTCGTCTTGGTCACCCGCTTCGATTCCCGCGAAGCTCTCGCCATCTACCAGGCCCATCCCGCCCACCAGGCCGTCGTCGCCTTCGTGGCCCCCGCCGTCGCCGAACGCCGCCTCGTCGACTTCGAATCCCCCTGATTGACCATTTTCCGCGCCCTGTTCTCCGCTTTGTAGGGGTCGAGCTTGCTCGATCTCTCTTTTTCTTCTGTCCCCAGGGAAAGCTTCAGCGAAGGAGGACTTGCCCTCCGGCTTGTCCTCTGCAGCTTGGCGCAGGAGGACTTGCCCTCCGTAGCCTGGCGAAGGAGGGTCCGCCGGCTTGCCACGCCATCGGCGTGGACGTGGGTGTGCGGCAAAGGATTTTGGGAAACAGGAGCTTTCCCGCACAGCCCTCTTTGCACCCGTCTCTCCTCATCTCACACGTGTCCGGGTTGTCCGCAGACGGAGCGGAGCAGGCCTCTTCCACCGAAAGGCGGGATCCAACGCGAAAATAACCTGCAGATTTATCGGAAATGCCGCTTTGCGGACGGCCCGGACAGGACTCGTGTCCGTCCGTGGTCGTCCTCGAAGCGGCAGAACGAAAGATGCGGTTGGTTTTCGCGCCAAGCCTTCAGCGGAAGAAATCCTCCCTCTCCTCCCTCAATTCCTCACACTACCCCCCTTCCCCTCACCGCCCGCCGATCAACGGCACACCGCACCGGCAGGACCGTGCATCGAAACTTCCCCCCGCCCGCCTTCTTCACCAAAACCAACTCCTGCGTCACCCCCGGTTCCCCCAACCGGAATCACCATCCGCCCGCCCCTCCCTGCTCCGCCAGCGCCGCCGGCACGCTCGGCGCCGCCGCCGCCACCAGGATGCCGTCAAACGGCGCCTCCTCCGGCAACCCGGCCGCCCCGTCCCCCTCGTGCACCTTTACGTTTTCCACTCCCCAGCGCCACGCCCCGGCACGCCTGTGCCAGCCCTGCACGATCTCCGCCGTGTGCACCTGCTTTACCAGCTTCGCCAGCACCGCCGCCCGGTATCCCGATCCCGCCCTTCCACCTCCAGCACCGTGTCCCCGGGCTTCACCTCCAGCAGATCCGTCATCAGCGCCACGATGTACGGCTGGGAAATGGTTTGTCCATGCCCGATGGGCAGCGGCAGGTCCAGATAGGCCGACACCCGCTCCTCCGCCGGCAATAAACTCGTGCCGCGGCACCGCCCCCAGCGCCGCCATCACCCGAGGATCAAACGCCGCCACCCCCTGCGGTAGCCCGTCGTCCGGCGCTTCGGCAGCGACCTCTTTCAGCAACCGCGCCAGTTCCGAGTCCATTGCCTGCGGTAATCCCGGATGCCTCGAATGGTTCCTGATTCTTCTGCAGCCGGGGGCGATGACCCCGGCTCTTTCATCAACAGCCGCCGGCCTCACCGCGGCCGGCTGCAAGACTGGCGAAAAACCCGCTATTTCTTCGGCTTCGTCAATTCCGCCCCCGCGCCGATTCTCCGCCAATCCCGCCTTCTCCAGATCCGTCCACAGCGTGCCCGGTCCGGCGTGCAGAATATTGATGGCCAGATCGTCGCTCAGCGCCCCAGCCAGCGTCCACAGGTTGTAGGCTTCGGCATCGCCGAACGCCTTCACCTTCAGCTGCCGCCCCTGGGCTTCCGCGCCTTCCACCAGCTTGACCACTTCGGCGTCGGCCGTGCCCAGCGTCGTGATCCGCTCGGCGCGCACCCCGGCGGTCTGCTTTTCGATCTCCGCCGTTTGCCGCATCGTGTCCCCGCGGATCTCCGCCACCTGCTTTTCCTCGTCGGCCTGGATGAGCGCCTTGAGCTTCTCGGTCTCCTGCGCCACCTGGTCCCGGCGCTGCCCGATCAGGCTCAATTCCGTATTCAGCTCCGCCAGTTTCTTCGCCGTGTTCTGCTTCTCCTGGTTGGTCAGATCCTGCTCCTGCGCCAGGCTGGCCTGCTGGATCGGATCCAGGATCTGTCCCGGCACGTTCACGTGCCGGATCAGCGCCGCGTGGATCGTGATCCGCTTTTCCTCCAGCGTCCTGGCCAGGGATTCCGTCAGCTCGTTCTGGAACTTCTCGCGGCCCTCGCCCACGATGAAATCCTTCGCGCCGTACGCCGACCCCTTCAGGCGCGATACCGACAGGATCTGCGGCATGATCACCTTGTCCACCGCCGCCGGCAGATCCCCGTACGTCCGGAACAGCCACGCAATGTCCTTCGGCAGCAGCTCGAATTCCACCGTCATGTCCAGGCTGATCTCGAACCCGTCCCGCGACGGAAACTCCACGAACTGGTTCAGCACGAACGACAGCGACGCCGGGACCTGCGCCGCCGGGGCCGCCGCCATTTGTTCCGGAGCATCGGCATCCGCATACCCTCCGCGCGTTTTGCTCCTGACCGGCGAAGAGGCCGGCAGCAGCCGCCCGAGGCGCATGCCGGAACTGGATTCGGACTGCATGTAGCTTTCGCGCTTCGCCTGCTGTTCCTGCAGGACGTTCTGCTGCAGCCGCTCCATGGCCACGTTGTGCGTGGTCTGCAGCGCCTTGGTGATCACCGCCCCGCCGCCCTTGCCCATCAGCGACACCTGGTTCACGCCGATCTCCAGCACGTCCACCTTGTATTCCCGCGGATTCACGAAATACAGCCCCGGCTGCAGCACGTCGCTGCGCACGCCCTTCTCGCCCGTCCCGGCAAAGGCGTTCTTCGGCGTCTGACGGCCCGACAGCGAGGTCACCACGCCGTCATAGCCGATCGGGATGCTGATGGCGTCCACGATGTCAATCTGGTAGCCCACCGGATTCATCCGGTACTTGCCCGGCCCGAGCACGTGCCGCCAGATGCCTTTCTGGCCGCGCTCCGCCAGGAATTCCCCTTCCGGCAGTTCCTCGCCGACCTTCGAGGTCACCACGCCCACCTTGCCCGGGGGAATCACCGTCACCGACCGGATGTCCCGCTCGTAGAGCCACGGGTTCAGAAAATGCCGGCCCTCGCCCAGCACATCCTCCCGGATGCCCCGCTGGCCCTTCTTGGCCAGGATCTGCCCCGGCGGCAGGTTCTCGCCGGTCTTCGCCGTGATCACCGCCATCTGGTCCGGCCCCACGTAGAACCGGCAGAATCCCCACAGCCACACGACCCACACGCCCGCGATCACCGCCGCCAGCACCAGCGCCATCTTGATTCCGGTTTTCACTGCGCACCCCCTTTCGCCGCCGCCGGCACATAGGCTCTCAGCAACCCGCCCAGGCCGTCGGCCTGGTCTCCGCTCAGGATGGATCGGATTTTCGGCCCGACCCGTTCATAAAAGACGTTCCGCGCCAGATTCAACCCGGTGCCGAACGCCTTCACCCGGTCGGCAATCACACCGGCCTCGGCTTCATAGCGCATCCGGATCACGTTGCCCTCGGCCTGGGCCTTCAGGATTTTCGCCTCCGCCTGGGCCTTGGCCGCCGCGTTCTCCAGCCTGGCGACCTCGAGGTCCCGGTTGGCCCGCGTCAGCTTCACTTCCCGCTCCTGGTCCGCCGCAATCACCGCCCGGATCCGCTGCGTCTCCGACTCCACCTTTTCCTTGTTCTGCACCGCCAGCATCTCCTGCTTCACCAGTTCGGCCTCCGACTTCGCCTGCTCGATCTGCTGGCCGTACTTGACCGCATCCTGCACCGCGACCTCCCGGTCCCGGATGATGCTCGCAATCGCGTCCGGAGGCGTGATGTTCCGGATCAGCACCGACTTGACGTCCACCCCCCACGGCCTGCACTGCGCCATCAGGTGCGCCTCGAGGTTGTCCTGGAACTTCTGCCGCGTCGTCCCGGCAATGTAGTTCTTCGCCGGGTTCTTGCTGCCCTCGATCCGGCTGAACCCCCGCGCCTTCGGCAGCACGATCTTCTTGAGGATGTCCTCCATGTCGCCCACCTGGTGGGTCAGCCGGGACGCCTGCTCCCGCATCAGCGCATACTCGATCGTGCCTTCCACGTTCACCGTGAATCCGTCCAGCGTCAGGAAGCTGATCGCATCCTCCCCGCTCATCTCGAACCGCTGGCTCTGCAGGTTCACCTCCGTCACCACCACCATGTACGGATTCAGGTAGTACGTGCCCGCGTCCAGAATCTCCGGCTTCACCCCTTTCATCCCCTCCTTCACCAGAAACGTGTTGCGCGCGTCTTCCGGCACGTCGCCTTCCAGCACGTCCGCCCCCGTCAGCGACGTCATCACCCCGCCGAATCCCGGCCGGATCGTAATCGCGTCAAACGGCTGCACGCTGTACGCATACGGATTGATCCGGTACTTGCCCGGACGCAGCACCTCCGGCACGATGCCCTTGAAGCCTTCCGGCGCCAGGATCTGCCCGCCTTCCAGTTCCTGCCCGTACAGCCGCGTCTGCACCCCCAGCTTGCCCGCCGGAATGTCCGTGATCGTGGAATAGCGCCACCCCCACGTGTAGGGATTGCGGAAGTAGCGCCCTTCCGCCAGCACGTCGAGCTGGATGCCCTTCTGCCCCTCCTCCAGCGCCAGAATCTGCCCCGACGGCAAATCCGTCCCCGTCTTGCGGATCAGGATCGCGATCTGGCCCGGCCCCGGCTCGATCCGCCAGAAAAACCAGAACCACACCGGCAGAAACAGCACCGCCGCCAGAATGGCCAGCGGCATCGCCAAAAAGCCCAGCCCCGGCCCCTTGCCTCCGCGGGCGGGACGGCGCAGGCGCGCCGCGTTCAACGGGTCGGGCATCGGCGGCGGGGAAAATTCCTGGTTATCCATGATCGGGCCTCCTGTTCAGGCCGCCGCCGGACGCGGCGCCATGCCCCGCATTCTGCCATCCCCCGGCCCCGTTGCAAACTCCATTTCGGTTCGAATCGTGTCAGGACGCATACCCCCCCCCGCCATTCGCCAAGGAATCTTGGTTTTGTCATCCCGAGCATGTCGAGGGATCTCGGTCTGGTCCCGCAGGCTGGCCATTGGGGAAGAGGAAGGGGTCAGTCCTTGCAGTGTAGCATTTTGCCGTCCGGCTTGCGGAGCAATCGCCAACCATCCGGATTTTCCACGCCATGGAAAATATTCTGGCGGGTTTTCCACGCCATGGAAAACTTTTTTCCACACCGTGGAAAATCCGAGAAATATCCCCAAATCCGAATCCGTATCATCCGTGAAATCCGCAGCTTGGCTGTTGGGGCGCATCGGCTATTGGGTGCATGCCGTACGAACCCAATCGCATGTCACCCCGAGCAGGGCCGTTCAGGGCTGTTTCTTTTCCAGCGCTTCGAGCACGGCGGTCAGCGATCCGCTCCCGGCTTCGGCCGAAGGGCGCAGCTCGATTTCCTTCAGCCGCCAGGCGGGAAGCGTATCCGCGGCGGCGGCGAAAAACCGGATCGCCTCGGCATAGGCCGCCTGGGGAATCTCCACGGCCACCTCCCGGCGCTGCCAGCCGTCCGCCGCCGGGACAGCCGGCCGCGGAGACAGGCGCACCGCGCCTGCACCCACCGTGCGCGCGGCGAGGGCATCCAGATCCGCCGGCTGCCAGGCCCCCAGCGATTCCAGCCGGACCCGGTACGCATCTTCGCGCGCCCAGCGGTTTGCCATCTGTTCAATCCGCGCCAGATCGTTCGCCTTGCGGTCGAGAATTTCCCGGTGCCGGGCGGCGGACAGCCCCATGTGCAGGCTGGCGGCCACCGCCGCAAGCACCAGTCCCGCCGCTCCCGCCATCCAGGCGCGTTCAGCCTTCATGGCGCGCCGCTCCCTTCAGAATGAACCGCTGGCGGTCGTCGGACGTGCGCCCGGGCGTATCGGACTGCACCGCCCAGCCGCGGGCTTCCAGCCGCTCGGCCAGCCGCTCGATCGCCTGGATGGAGGCCGCGGACCCCTCCATCGCGAGAGCCAGCGGCGACAGCGCCAGACGGGATACATCCAGTTCCAGCGCCTCCGCGTCTTCCAGCACCCCGACCAGCTGCGCTTCCAGTCCTTCGGGATCCAGGGCGCGGCGGAACGCCTGCGTTTCCTCGTCCCGCCGGGCCAACGCGTTCTCTACCATCCGGGCTTCCTGCCCGTGCAGCACAACCGGCCCGGCAATCGCCCGGGCGGCCGCCGTCAGGCGCCCCTGCCAGTCGGCGTCGCGGCGCTGGCGCAGCACCGCTTCTCCCGCGTTCAACCCCAGCACCGCCAGCGCCGCCGCCGCCGCCGCCGCCACCGCCGCGCGACGCACACGGGCCTCTTTCCGCAGCCGCGCGGGATGAGCATATTCCCCCGTGCGGAAATTGATGCCCGCCCCGTTCGCCGCGCGCCGGGCCAGCGCCCGGGCCAGCAGCGAGGCCGGCTGGCGCACCGCCTCGTGGCGCAGAGCCAGACCGGACGGAAGCAGCCGGCGCAGCCGCCCCGTCAAGTCGTCATCCTCCGCTCCGATCCCGGCCCACCACACATCCATTTCTGAGGATTCCGTCTCGGCCAGGTGGGCCGCCAGAATGGGCCCCAGGCGCGCGCCCCATAACCTGTCAAAGGCGTCCTGGGCGCCGGCCCCCTTTTCCCCCGGCGCCGCCCGCAACATGTGAGCCGCCAGAAGCTCTGTCCCGCGCCCGCGAAGAACCAGCACATGTTCCGCGCCCAGCCAAACCAGCGCCCGGGGCTGGCCGGCCCGTGCCGGCGGCGTTTCCACCGCCAGCTGCTCCCACAGCGCCAGCCCCTCGGCGTCCGCATGGGTCGGATCAACCCCCGCGGCCCGGCAGGCGTCCTGGAACGCCGCCAAATCCCCCTGGCGGATGGCGGCAGCCACCGCCACCGTGCCGCCGTCGTCCAGCCGCGGCGGACCATAGGCGCATACCGCGGCCTCCACCGGAAACGGCAGCTCCACATCCAGCAGCGATGCCCAGACGCGGGCGGCCTTGCGCACGGAGGCAAACGGAGCCCGCAGCCGGCGAATCACCGTTTGTTCCGCAGGCGCCGCCGCCGCCAGGGCCGCCGATCCGCGCTCCGCCTCGCGCGCCGCCCCCGCCAGTATCCGGCGGGCTTCCTCCGAATCCGCCGGCCCCGCATACAGCACCTGCGGCGCACTCCGGCGCGTCGCCCGCGCCAGCACCAGACGTCCGCCGGCCCGCTCCAGCCCGTAGGCCGCTTTGTATCCGCCGGCCACGCGTCAGCCCTCCCCTTCCACCCATTGCAGCACCTGGATGTCGCCGCGGGCCGCGTCGCGCCGGACCCACGCCATGACCGAACGACGCTGCCCCCCGAGTGATGCCCGGGCGCGGATCCGGAAATACCCGCTGGACGTGCCCACCGAACCCTCCAGCGCGGCCGCCAATTCCGGGTTGGCCATGAACATCATGCCCAGCGACGAAAATGGCTGCACCTGGCGCAGCGACAGCACCGCGCGCACCGCCGCCTCCTGCTGCAGCCCCGTCAACCCCATCAGCACATCCCGCCCCGCCGTGTTCACGTTGACGGGCACCGGCGCCTCCAGCGCCGCCGGCACCAGCACCGTGGACGACGCCAGGTCGCCGCCGAACAGGTCGCCCGCGTCGGCTTTCGGCCGGGACCGCAGCCGGTCAGCGGAAAACCCGTGCGAGTGCAGCAGTTCCTCCGGCGCCCAGAGCGGCCGGTTCGGCGGCTCGCGCGGGGGCTCCAGCCGGCGGGTGAAGGCCGCTTCAAACCCGCCTTCGCCGTCCGCATCCACGTAATCCTGCAGCGCCTCCACGCAGGTCACGGGTTCGAAATCCCCGCAGAACGTCATCAAATCCAGCAGGATCTCGCGGGGCGTGCGCGTGGCGCGGTTGGAAACCGACAGGTTGTTCCAGTTGACGAAACGCCCGGCATCCTCCACCACGGCCATGGTGGAAACGCCGTCTTCTTCCGTGGCCTCCATCGGCAGCGCCCAGTCCTCGCCCAGGTGATCCATCCGGAGATCCTCGTCGGACGCCAGCACCCACATCGCCTCCCGGGCGGCTTCGGCCGCGGCCACCCGCAGGCGCTCGCGCACCAGCTCGGCCTGCTCGGCGCGGGCCAGCGCCCCGGCCCGGGCCTGCAAGTGCAGCGCCAGCCCCCCGGCCAGCACAATGGCCGCCAGCGCCAGAATCAGCGCCATGCCGGAACGGCCGGAGGAACGCCGGGGCATTCAGCCCTCCCTGGCTTCGGCCGCCGGGCGCGCCGCCGCCGCGGCCTGCCGCTTCTCGCGCTCCCGCCGCAGGGCTTCGGCCTGATCGCGCTGGCGCAGCTCCCGGTTGCGCGCCGAAATTTCGTGGCGGCGGATCTTCTCCGAGCGCGCCCACGCATAGAACAGCAGCGAAACCATGCCGCAGCCCAGGAAGACCGCCGACAACTGGTGAAGCGGACGACGCTGCAGCTCGTGCTGGAACAGCGACATCAGAAACACAAACACCGCCATCGCCGGAAACATCCCCGAGGCCACCGCCAGGATGTGCCGGATCTTCGCGCGCATCTTGCTCTTGCTTCGCGGACGGTGGGTGTCCACCCGGAAGTTCGCCTGTTGAACCGGCAGATCCGCCATGCTCATGCCCTCCTGTAGCCGTGCGGATGCGCCTGGTGCCACGCCCACGCATGCCGCACAATCGTCTTGAGATCCGCGAACCGGGGATCCCACCCCAGCACGCGCTTCGCCTTCTCCGCCCCCGCCACCAGCCGGGCCGGATCGCCCGGACGGCGCGGGGACATCCGTGCCGGAATGTCCCGGCCCGTCACCTCGCGGCAGGCGTCAATGACCTGCTTGACGGAAAACCCGGTGCCCGTGCCCAGGTTGAACGGGCCGGTCACGTCCTGCTCCAGCGCCAGAATATGCGCCCGCGCCAGGTCCACGATGTGGATGTAGTCGCGGATGCACGTCCCGTCCGGCGTCTCGTAGTCCTCGCCGAACACCGGCACGGCCTCCGCCTGCCCCAGCGCCACCTTCAGCACGTTGGGAATCAGATGCGTTTCGGGCTCGTGATCCTCGCCGTACTTCTCCGTGGCCCCGCATGCGTTGAAATAGCGCAGAAACACCGGCTGGAGGCCGCGACGCTGCTGTTCCCAGCGCAGCGCCGTCTCGAACATCAGCTTGGACTCGCCGTAGGGATTCGTCGGCCGCTGCGGCAGCTCCTCGGTCATCGGAATCACGTCCGGCTGCCCGTAGGTCGCGCAGGTGGACGAAAAAATGATCTTCTTCACCCCCGAGTCCCGCATGGCCGCCAGCAGGTTCAGCCCCCCGCCCATGTTGTTCTCGAAGTACAGGTGCGGATCCTCCATGGACTCGCCCACCAGCGCGTAGGCCGCGAAATGCACCACCGCGTCCGGCCGAACCTCCCGCATCACGTCGCGGATCGGCCCCGGATCGCGCAGATCCCCCGCCACCAGGCGCGCGCGCGGATCCACCGCCTCGCGGTGGCCCCGCTCCAAATTGTCGAACACCGTCACCTCGTGCCCGTCGTCGCACAGCAGTTCCGTCGTCACGCTGCCGATGTAGCCCGATCCGCCTGTCAGCACTATCTTCATCAGCCGATCCTTGTAGCAAAGCCCCTCCCCACCGGCAATCCATTTTGCCCGCCCGAACCGGGGAGCGCATCTGCGATCCGGTGCATCCAAATTGGAAATCCGGCTGTGCGGCTGTCATCCCGAGCGGAGTCGAGGGATCTCGGCTTGGTCCCGCAGGCCAGCCTTTGGGATGAAGCCCAGATCCCGCGGTGGCGGGACAAGTGATTTCGACTCCGGCGCTGCGCGCCTGCGCTCAATATGACTTGGACATGCGCACCCAATCGCAGATGCGCACCCAAGGAGAGCCGCCCGTGAATGCCCCCCCTTTGGGTTTCCCCGGCAGGCCACCCGCCGCCCCGCCTGAACCGGAGTATTCTGTTATGCACATATGTGTATATGTGTATAACAGGATATACGGGCGGCGGCCGGACGCGAAAAATCCGGATTTTCCACGCCATGGAAAACTGTTCGCCGGTTTTTCCATGCCATGGAAAACTTTTTTCCATGCTGTGGAAAATCCGGAAACCCGCCAGCCCGCGGCGGGACGGCCTGGCGATCCGTCCCGCCCTGCAGCGACGGCTCTGGACACACAAGGCCACACAACCGCCGGCCCTGTCGGCAGGCTTGCGCCGCGCGCCCCCACCCGGTAGGATGGCCCCCAATCGGTTCCTCCCCGGCCGGTTGGATTGTCCATTCGAAAGGTTGTCCCATGTCCCGCAATGTCTATATCGCCGCCATGCAAGCCAGCAGCGGCAAGTCCGCCATCGCCCTCGGCGTCATGGAAATGATGGTCAAGAAAATCGGCCGCGTCGGCTTTTTCCGTCCCATCGTCGCCGCCGACCGCAACGCCCCCGAGCGCGACAACGACATCGCCCTGATGACCAGCCACTTCCGCCTCGACCTGCCCTACGAGCAGGCCTTCGCCTACACCAGCCGCGAAGCCGCCGACCTCATCCGCGCCGGCAAGACCTCCCAGCTGCTCGACGGCATCCTCGAACGCTACAACGCCATGGCCGGACGCTTTGATTTCGTCGTCTGCGAAGGCACCGACTTCGAAGAACTGGCCTCGGCCGTCGAATTCAATCTCAATGCCGCCATCGCCCGCAACCTCGGCGCCCCCGTCCTGCTGATCGTGGACGGCCAGAAAGCCGGCGAGGAAGGCCATCTCGGCGGTCTCGATTTCGCCGTGCAGAGCTTCGAGGAAGACGACTGCAAGGTGCTCGCCGCCATCCTCAACCGGTTTGCTCCCGGCCGCATGGAGGCCCTGCCCGACCTGCTTCGCCATTCGCGCTACGCCGAACTGCCCGTCTTTGCCATGCCGCAGGACGCCTCTCTCGCCGCCCCCATGATGAGCGAAATCGCCCAGGCCCTCCGCGCCGAGACCTCCTACCGCGCCGACCTGCTCGACTCCCTCCAGGCCACCTCCTTCACCGTCGCCGACTCCTCCCCGGAACTGTTTCTCTCCCAGCTCCGGGACGGCGCGCTCCTGTTCATTTCCGGCGACCGCTTCGGCAACCTCCTCGGCGTCATGCTCAAGCTCAATTCCGCCAGCCCCGTCAACATCGCCGGCGTCGTTCTCACCAACGGCTTCAAGCCCGCCGGCGCCGTCGCCGCCCTCCTCAAGGATGTCAAGAAAATGGTCCCCGTCCTGACCGTCCCGGGCACCACCTACGACGCCATCACCGCCGTCTCCCGCCTGCACTCGCGCATCTTCCCCGGCGCCACCCGCAAAATCACCACCGCCCTCGCCCTCTTCGAATCCCACGTGGATACCCAGCGGCTCGTCGGCCTGCTCTCCGCCGCCCGCACCGCCGTCGTCACCCCCAAGATGTTCGAATTCGGCCTCATCCAGCGCGCCCAGAAACCCCGCCAGCGCATCGTCCTGCCCGAAGGCGAGGAAAACCGCATCCTCTACGCCGCCGAACAGATCCTCCTGCGCGGCATCGCCGACATCACCCTCCTCGGCAACGTCCAGCGGATCCGCACCAAAATCTCCCACCTCGGCCTCAACCTCCCCGGCGTGGACATCCTCCAGCCCGCCAAGTCCCCCCACTTCCGCGACTTTGTCGAAACCTATCACGACCTGCGCAAGGAAAAGGGCGTCACCCCCGACATGGCCGAAACCATCTTGTCCGACGTCTCTTACTTCGGCACCATGATGGTGTACAAGGGCCTCGCCGACGGCATGGTCTCCGGCTCCGTCAACACCACCGCCCATACCGTCCGCCCCGCCCTCCAGTTCATCCGCACCAAACCCGGCTTCTCCATCGTCTCCTCCGTCTTCTTCATGTGCCTCAAGGACCGCGTCCTCGTGTACGGCGACTGCGCCGTCAACCCCAACCCCGACGCCAAACAGCTCGCCGAAATCGCCGTCACCTCCGCCCAGACCGCCCGGACTTTCGGCATCGAACCGCGCGTCGCCATGCTCTCCTACTCCACCGGCTCCTCCGGCGGCGGCGCCGACGTCGAACGCGTCCGCGAAGCCACCGAACTCGCCCGCTCCATGGCCCCCGATCTGCCCATCGAAGGCCCCATCCAGTACGACGCCGCCATCGACGCCGACGTCGCCCGCACCAAAATGCCCGACTCCAAGGTCGCCGGCCGCGCCACCGTCTTCATCTTCCCCGACCTCAACACCGGCAACAACACCTACAAAGCCGTCCAGCGCTCCGCCGGCGCCGTCGCCATCGGGCCCGTCATGCAGGGCCTGCGCAAGCCCGTCAACGACCTCTCCCGCGGCTGCACCGTCGTGGATATCGTCAATACCGTCGCCATCACCGCCATCCAGGCCCAGGCCGGCACGTGATCCCTCTCGCCCTCAGCACCCGCTGGAACGCCGGCCGCCACCACGACGGCCGGGCCCTCGTCGAGGAAATCCTCGAGCTGGGCATCGACCGCCTCGAACTCGGCTACGACCTGCGCGCCGAACTCATCCCCGGCGTCAAGGCCATGATCGAGTCCAACGCCGTCCGCGTGGACAGCGTCCACAACTTCTGCCCCGTCCCCGTCGGCGCCCCCCGCCCCCACCCCGAACTCTATACCCCCGCCTCGACCGACCGCCGCGAACGCGAATACGCCGTCACCCACATCTCCCGAACCCTCCGCTTCGCCGCCGAAGTCGGCGCCTCCGTCGTCGTCTGCCACTCCGGCAACGTGGACATGCCCTCCCATACCTTCGACCTCCTGCGCCTGGCCGCCCGCAACGAACAGTTCACCGATGCGTTCGAAGCCCTCAAGCTCAAGGCCCAGATCCAGCGCGACAAGAAAGCCCCCCGCCAGATCGAATGGCTCTGCGAAAGCCTCGACGCCCTCCTTCCCGTCCTCGCCGAAACCGGCGTCCAGCTCGCCCTCGAAAACCTCCCCACCTGGGAGGCCATCCCCACGGAACTCGAAGGCGAACGGCTCATGACCCGCTTCCGCGACACCGGGGTCCGCCTCTGGTGGGACATCGGCCACGCCCAGATCCGCGAAAACCTCGGCTTCATCAACGCCTCCCGCTGGCTCCGCCGCCTCGCCCCCCATATCGCCGGCATGCATATCCACGATGTCGCCCCCCCCGGCCAGGACCATATCATGCCCCCCCGCGGCAAAGTCGATTTTCCGGCCTTGGCGGATGTCGCCCGAATGGATAAGGTACGCGTCCTGGAACCGGCCCCGGATACCGATCCGGCCCATATCGTGCGCGCGGTCGATTATCTGCGCGAGGTCTGGGAACCGGCCGGGCCACAACAGAAGAAAAGCGGAGAACCGACATGAAGAAAGCACTGATTACCGGCATCACCGGCCAGGACGGATCCTATCTCGCCGAGCTGCTGCTCTCCCAGGGCTACGCCGTCACCGGCATGGTCCGCCGCGCCTCCACCGAAACCTTCGAGCGCATCGCCCACTTCAAGGACCGCGTGGACCTGCGCCAGGCCGACCTCCTCGACCAGTTCTCCCTCGTCAAAATCCTCGACGACGTCCAGCCCGACGAAATCTACAACCTCGCCGCCATGTCCTTCGTCCCCACCTCCTGGACCCAGCCCGTCCTCACCGGCGAATTCACCGCCCTCGGCGTCACCCGCCTCCTCGAAGCCATGCGCATGGTCTGCCCCAAGGCCCGCTTCTACCAGGCCTCGTCCTCCGAAATGTTCGGCAAGGTCCTCGAAACCCCCCAGACCGAGAAAACCCCCTTCTACCCCCGCAGCCCCTACGGCGTCGCCAAGGCCTACGGCCACTTCATCACCGTCAATTACCGCGAAAGCTACAACCTCTTCGCCCTCTCCGGCATCCTTTTCAACCACGAGTCCCCCCGCCGCGGCAAGGAGTTCGTCACCCGCAAAATCACCGACGCCGTCGCCCGCATCAAGCTCGGCACCCAGAAGGAACTGCGCATGGGCAACCTCGACGCCAAGCGCGACTGGGGCTTCGCCGGCGACTACGTCCGCGCCATGTGGATGATGCTCCAGCAGGACGCCGCCGACGACTATGTCGTCGCCACCGGCGAAACCCACTCCGTCCGCGAATTCCTCCAGATCGCCTTCTCCCACGTCGGCCTCAACTTCGAGGACTATGTCGTCATCGACCCCGAATTCATCCGCCCCGCCGAAGTCGAACTCCTCCTCGGCAACCCCGCCAAGGCCCGCGAAAAACTCGGCTGGAAACCCGAAGTCTCCTTCGAACAGCTCGTCACCCGGATGGTCGATGCCGACATGGACCGCCAATCCGGCAAAACCGTAACAGCCTAAAAGCGAGAATCCAGAATTCAGAATGAACTCGCGCCACCCCGGCCTTTGGATCGTTTTGGGTTCCCATTCTGTATCCTGGATTCTGACTCCTGACTTCTGTTGAAATGAAAATCCTCGTCACCGGTTGCTGCGGATTCGTCGGGCGCCACGCCATGGACGCCCTCCGCCAGGCCGGACACGAGGTCGTCGGCTCCGACATCGCCAGCCTGTCCGGCGCCGCGGCCGCCCACCTGCCGCTCGATGTCCGCGACCCGGATTCCATCGCCCATGCGCTGACCCAGGTGCGTCCCGACGCCATCCTGCACCTCGGCGGCCTCGCCTTTGTTCCTCTCGGCTGGACCCAGCCCCAGCGCGTCTTCCATGTCAATACCATCGGCACCCTCAACCTCCTCGATGCCGTCCGCCAGCACCTCCCCGCCGCCCGCGTCCTCGTCGTCACCTCCGCCGAGGTGTATGGCTCCCATCCCGCCCCCGCCCCCCTGACCGAAGACGCCCCCTACCGCCCCGACAACATCTACGGCGTCGCCAAGGCCGCCGCCGACCAGTCCGCCCTCCTCTACGCCGCGCATCATCGGCTCGACGTCATGGTCGCCCGGCCCTCCAACCATATCGGCCCCGGCCAGTCCCGCGATTTCGTCTCCTCCGCCTTCGCCTCCCAGCTCGCCGCCATCGCCAACGGCGCCGAGCCCGTCATGCGCGTCGGCAACCTCGATCAGCGCCGCGACTTCACCGATGTCCGCGATGTCGCCCGCGCCTATGCCCTCCTCCTCGACAACGGAAAATCCGGCGCCGCCTACAACATCGCCAGCGGCACCATGACCCCCGTCCGCGACATCCTCGACACCCTCTGCGACATCGCCGGCGTGCGCCCCCGCATCGACGTGGATCCCGCCCTCTTCCGCCCCACCGACGAACGCCCCGCCTACGATACCTCCCGCATCCGCCGGGATGCCGCCTGGCAGCCCGACATCCCCCTCTCCCAAACCCTCCGCGATATCTACGAAGACCTCCTCGCCCGCCTATGACCCTCTCCCCTTCGCTCTCGGATTCGCTATCGCTGTCGGATTCGCTATCGCTATCCCATTCGCTATCGCATTCGCATTCGCTATCGCTATCGCTATCGCATTCGCTATCGGATTCGATCCCCAAACTGGATGCCGATGGCGATACCCATAGCCATCTCAAGCCCAACCGCCCCTGAAATGTCCTTTGGCCATGAACAACTCGATGTCTATCGCCTGGCCTTGGAGTATGTCGGCTGGGTCCATCGTTTGTGCCAATCACTGAAGGGCTCTTGCCCCAATGCCAAGGACCAGATTCTTCGCGCATCTCAATCCATTCCGCTGAATATCGCCGAAGGCAACGGCAAGGCCACAGATGGAGATCGACGGCGATATTTCGAGATTGCACGGGGCTCCACGCTTGAATGCGCCGCCGCCCAGGATATCCTCGTCGCTTGCGGCGCGCTCGATGCGGACGAGAATCTTGCCGGCAAGCAAATGCTGGATCGGATCGCCGCCATGCTAACCCGCCTGGGCCGCCGGGGCTACACCGTCCACGAACAAAACGACCGGTATTCAACCGCCAACAACAGCCTGATTGCGCCATCGTCATCTCCCCTGCTTTCGCCATCGCTATCGCTATCGGAATCGCCATCGAACTCCGAACCCGATAGCGAACCCGATAGCGAGCGCAACGGCGATAGCGATAGCGATGGCGATAGCGATTCCGATAGCGATTCCGATAGCGAAGCCGATGGCGAACGCCATCAGGAGCCATAGATCCCGGTCGTGACCCTCATCCGGAAATTCTCCCCCCTCCTCCGCCTGCTCCTCGGCCTCGCCCTCGTCGCCCTGCTCGTCCGTTCCGTCGGCCTGCAAAACCTCCGCTCCGCCCTCGCCCCCCTCAACACCCACCCCGGCTGGATCGCCGCCGCCCTCGCCCTCACCTACGCCGCCCTCCTCGCCGGCGTCCTCCGCTGGCACATTCTCCTCCGTACCCTCGGCCTGCCCACCCCCTTCTCCCGCACCTATCGCGGATTTTTCATCGGACAGTTCTTCAACGCCTTCCTCTTCGGCGCCTGCGGCGGCGACCTCGCCCGCGCCGTCGTGGCCGCCCGCGACCACCCCGGCAAGCGCACCGAAGCCGTCACCTCCGTCTTCCTCGACCGCGCCATCGGCCTCGTGGTCACCCTCCTCGCCGGCTGCGCCCTCCTCCTTCCCCGGCTCCGCGACTTCGCCGCCTTCGATGCAACCCGCCCCGCCCTCCTCCTGATGGCCGCCTTCCTGCTCGCCGCCGTCGCCTTCCTCTCCCTCTTCTTTACCCGCGACCTGTTCGAACGCCTCCCCTTTCTGCAACGCCTCCAGCACCGCGGACGCCTCGGCCCCCTCCTCCGCCGCGCCTACGACGCCATCTTCCTGTTCCGCCAAAACGCCCGCCATCTGCTCGGCCCCGGCCTGCTCTCCCTCGCCAACCTCCTGCTGCTCGCCGCCGCGTCCGCCGCCCTGGCCCGCGCCCTCGAACTCGACCTCCCCTTCCGCGATTTGCTGGTCGTCTTCCCCGTCATTACCGTCCTCGCCGCCATCCCCCTCGCCCCCGGCAGCCTCGGCGTCCGCGAAACCCTCTCAGCTCCTCGCCCCCTTCGGTATCCCCCCGGCCCCGCCCTCATGCTCTCCCTCCTCGGCTACCTCGCCGCCTCCCGCCTGGTCCCTCTACGGCGCCCCGCCGCCTCCTGCGCTGGCCGATCCAACCATGATTGAGCGCGCACGGACGTAAGCGCGTTCGGGCCGCCCCACGACCCCGCGTAGGGTCTCAGACCCCACGGGCTCGTCCCGTGGGTAGAATCGAGTCCGCCTGCTCATCGCCCCCCAGCCCATACCCCCCCCAACCTTCCCCCCTACCGCCGCCCCGGCCTCCCCTTCACCCACCTCGCGAATCTCTTCCACCGCCGTCTTCCATTTCCCGGAATCGCGGCGCACATCCGCAAAGGCCCCAAACAGGTCCAACAAGATCTCCCGCCACTGCTCCAGGAAAATCATCCGCTCCTGGAACCGGCTCACCGAGTCCAGCGACCCCTCGCCCTGCGGCAGCTTCAGCCCCCGGATCAGGAACTGATCCGCCTCGAACCCGAACGACCAGATGTTCTCCTCGTCCAGCGCGAACGTCACCTTGGCCTCTTTCAGCTTCTTGCCGCTTAACAGACACGTCTTCGCCTCGATGCTGTTCTCCGGCGCCCCCTTCTTCAGCACCGCCGCGTGCGCCCCGTTGCCCTCGTGCAGAAACGTCAGCGGCCCCTCCAGCAGCACCCCCAGCTCGCGCCCCTCGGACAGCGCCACCCGCCCGTTCTGCGTCTCCGCCTTGAACCACAGCCACGTCAGGAACTCGCGCCCCGGCGCCGCTTCCATCGCCTCCCCCTCCATCTCCGGCGAAAAACTCGTCCCCGGCAGATCCCGCAGATCCGTCTGCTTGAGCTTCAGCCCCAGCGCCTCCGGCGTCGCCGGCTCCCCCCCGAACCCCAGCGTCGCCGCCAGCGCCGCATTGAACACATCCAGCTGCGCCACCGCCAGCGCCGACACATACAGGTGCGTTGCCCCCGGCTGATACACGAACGGAACCGCCTTCAGCTGCGGCGGCATGGCCGGCAGCAGCCGCTCTGTCACCGACCGGCGGATTTCCGACCGCTGCTTCGCCTTCAGGTACGGCTTGCCCTCCGCCGCCTGCACCGCCAGCTCCTCCATCCGGCACTCCGCCTGCAAGAGCGCCGCCGGCACCTTGCGCTCCGCCTGCCGCAGCGCCAGCCGCACCCAGCCCGCCAGCATCGCCGTCTCCTCCGTGATGTGCGAATCCAGCAGGTGCCGACCCGTCACCCACCCCCGCTGCGGCCCTTCCCCCACCGCCTCCAGCGATCCCGCCCGCTCCTCCGCAAACCGCTCCACCCAGTCCCCCGGAAACGCCCGCGGCAGCTCCAGCATCCGAAAACTCACCGATCCTCGATCAAACGGCATGACCCACGCTCCTGGATAAATTCCGCCGCCGCCACCCCGGCGACGCGCCCTCCCTGTATGCCACCCCTCCCCCCCCGGCGCAAGCCGTTTACCTCCCCGGCGAATTGTCAGTGTCAGGCACTGACATTTCATTATTGATATATGTTAAGGCCGGCATGCACTGCCCTCTGCCGCATGCCGCCCTCATCGATGAAATGCGTTTTGCCTTGGCAAACGGCTCCTTTTCGCCTATATCTGCGCCCCTTTTCAGACAGACAACACACAAAAGGCTGGTTTCCCATGGCATATACCGCATCCGATTTGCGCAAAGGTCTCAAAATCGAGATCGAAGGCATCCCCTACGAAGTCACCGAATTCCAGTTCGTCAAGCCCGGCAAGGGCCAGGCCATGTACAAGTGCCGCATCAAGAACATGATCGCCGGCAACACCATGGAAAAAACCTTCCGCGCCGTGGACAAAATCGACACGCCCAACATCGAATCCAAATCCCTGCATTTCTCCTATCAGGAAGCCGACAAGTACATCTTCATGGACAACAAGACCTACGAGCAGGTCGAAATCCACCAGGATGTCCTCGGCGACCAGCGCTTTTTCCTGCTCGAGGACCTCGAATGCGAAGTGCTGTTCCACAACGGCCGGGCCATGACCGTCACCCTGCCCTCCTTCGTGGTGAAGGAAATCACCGAAACCGAGCCCGGCGCCCGCGGCGACACCGCCACCAACGTCCTCAAGCCCGCCAAGATCGACACCGGCTACGAAGTCGGCGTGCCCATTTTCATCAACCAGGGCGACTTCATCCGCATTGATACCCGCACCGGCAAGTACGTCGAACGCGTCAAGCAAGGTTGATCCGCCATGGGTCGGGTTTCCATCCGACCTCGGACCTCCGGCCTCGGACCTCGGGCGTGAAGGCTCCCGCCGATTCTGACGCCCTCGGCGGATTCCGCCGCGTCCTCGGCCTGCGCGCCCGCCTGAACGACGCCATCCGCCGCTTCTTCCGCGAACGCGGATTCCTCGAGGTGGACACCCCCGTCCTCCTGTCCGCCAATGCGCCGGAAACCCACATCGACGCCACCCCCGCCGGCGCCGGCTGGCTGCGCACCTCCCCCGAGCTCGCCATGAAACGCCTCCTCGCCGCCGGCGTGGAAAATCTCTTCCAGCTCGGCCCCTGCTTCCGCGACGGCGAGCACGGCCGCTGGCACCACCCCGAATTCACCCTCCTCGAATGGTACCGCGCCAATGCCGGCTACCTCGAAATCCTCGCCGACACCAAAGCGCTGCTCGCCGCCCTCGCCCTGGAACTCCGCGGCACCACCGACTTCACCTGGCAGGACAAGCCCCTCTCCTTCGCCCAGGAACTCTGGGAAAAACACACCGTCTCCCAGGCCTTCATCGAACACGCCGGATGGGACCCCGCCCTCCACTTCGACCCCGACCGCTTTGACCTCGACCTCGTCACCCGCGTCGAACCCGCCCTCCCCGCCGACCGCCCCGTCGTCCTGATCGACTACCCCGCCCCCCTCGCCGCCCTCGCCCGTAAAAAACCCGGCGACCCCGCCCGCGCCGAACGCTGGGAGCTCTATCTCGGCGGCGTCGAAATCGCCAACGCCTACTCCGAGCTCACCGACCCCGCCGAACAGCGCGCCCGTTTCGAGGAAGCCAACGTCCTCCGTCAACAACGCGGCGCCGCCCCCTATCCCCTCGACCCGAGGCCTTCCTCGCCGCCCTCCCCCGCATGCCCCCTCGGCGGCATCGCCCTCGGTGTCGACAGAGCTCCCGCGATGATCCTCTCCAACGCCGATTCCCTCGACGGCGTCCTCCCCTTCCGCCACGGCTGACGCATATTCCCGCCCCCGGACCCCTCCCCTGATCCTCCGCCCGGGACGTGGCCCATCAGCCCCGCAAAATAAGACAGTTTTACTCAAACAATCACATTCGATCCTTCGCCGGGCACCTCAACACCAGGTTCGGGCGTGATGATTGTTTTATAAAACAATCACCTTCCGGCCGCCCCGCCCGAAAAAGGTTTGCGCCGCGCTCCCGGCCGCTATAATGCCCCCATTCAACCCAGCGAGGAACCGACCATGCCCACACCCATCATTGCCATCGCCAACCAGAAAGGCGGAGTCGGCAAAACCACCACCGCCGTCAATCTGGCCGCCTGCCTCGCCGAGCGCCGCCAGAAGATCCTGCTGATTGATCTGGACCCCCAGGCCAACGCCACCAGTGGCCTCGGCGTCGAAAAAACCCCCGGCGCCAGCATCTACGACATTCTGCTCAGCGACCAGCCCATCGCCGGCATCATCCAGACCACCGCCGTCGCCAGGCTCGACCTCGTCGCCTCCGAAGTGGATCTCGCCGGGGCCGAAATCGACGTCGCCCGCGCCGATCACTACCTCCAGCGCCTCGCCATGACCCTTGAGCCCCTCGCCGCCGAACACCGCTACGACTTCATCCTGATCGACTGCCCCCCCTCCCTAGGCATCCTCACCATGAACGCGCTCTGCGCCGCCGACGGCCTGCTGATCCCCATGCAGTGCGAGTACTACGCCCTCGAAGGCATCAGCACCATCCTCAATGCCGTCGGCAAGCTCCACGACTCCGGCGCCGCCCCCCGCCTGGCCGTCGAGGGCATCGTCATGACCATGTACGACATGCGCACCAACCTCTCCCACCAGGTCGTCGGCGAAATCCGGACCCACTTCCCCGGCCAGATCTACGACTCCCTGATCCCCCGCTCCGTGCGCCTGGCCGAGGCCCCCTCCCACGGCCTGCCCATCATCGCCTACGACCCCAACTGCACCGGCGCCGCCGCCTACCGACAGCTCGCCCGCGAATTCCTCAAGCGCCGCAAGGCCGCCGCCGCCGAGCCCGCCGAAAACGACCCCGACGCCGAACCCGAGGCCGACCTCGCCGCCGCCGAATCCGACCCCGCCGCCCCCGAAGGCCAACCCTCCTGATCCGCATGCCCCCCGTTTTCCACGCCATGGAAAATAGTTTTCCGGATTTTCCACGCTATGGAAAAAAGTTTTCCACACCGTGGAAAACTCGTCCCCCCCTGAACCCCGAACCCTGAACCCTGGCCTCTGAACCCTGTCCCCCAACTCCGCGTCTGCGTGCTCGCCTCCGGCAGCTCCGGCAACTGCATCCACGTCGAAACCCCGACAACGGCCCTGCTGATTGATGCGGGCCTGTCCGCCCGCGAAACCCTCCGGCGCATGGCGCTGGCCGGGCTCGATCCCGCCAAGGTCCAGGCCATCTGCATCACCCACGAGCATTCCGACCACGTCGCCGGCCTGCGCCGTCTCAGCAGGCAACTGAATGCCCGGCTCTATGCCAACGGCGAAACCGCCCGCCACATCCGCAACGGCGAGGGCCTGCCGTGGAACCTGTTCACGTCCGGCTCGTCCTTTGTCGTCGGGGACATCGACCTGCTCCCCTTCCCTCTTCCCCACGATGCCTACGATCCCGTCGGCTTCGTCCTGACCTCCGGCGCCTCCCGTCTCGGTATCGCCACCGACCTCGGCATCGCCACCTCCGTCGCCCGCGAACGCCTCCGCGGCTGCCAGCTCGTCATTCTCGAAGCCAACCACGACGAGGATCTCGTCCACAGCTGTACCCGGCCCTGGTCCCTCAAGCAGCGCATCCTCGGCCGCCAGGGCCACCTCTCCAACGACATGGCCGCCGCCCTGCTCGCCGACATCGCCGGCGACACCCTCCGGCAGGTGTTCCTCGCCCATCTCAGCCGCGAGTGCAACGACCTCGAACGAGCCCTCCACGCCGTCCGCTCCCGTCTCGCCGCCGCCGGCCTCGGTCACATCCGGGTCCTCCCCACCCACCCCGACCGCCCCTCCGAATTCGCCAGCTGCTGAGTATAGAAATGCAGACAGGATGACAGGATTTACAGGATGAACCAGGCATGACAATCCTCTTCGTCGACATGAATCCAATCCTGTAAATCCTGATAATCCTGTCATCCTGTCTAAAATATGATTTGATGCTTTTGTCTCTAATGAAAGATCCCATGCAAACGATCAAAGAAATCCTGTCCGAGCGGCTCCGCGCCGCCTTCGCCGCCGCCTTTCCGGAGGCCGACCTCTCGGCGCTGCCGCTCGACGCGGTGCCCGCCGCCGGCGAGTCCTTCGGCGACTACCAGTGCAACGCCGCGATGGCCGCCTCCAAGCTTCTCCGCCAGCCCCCGCGCGCCATCGCCGAACAGGCCGCCGCCCGGCTCGACGCCACCGGCCTGCTCGCCAGGGCCGAGATCGCCGGCCCCGGCTTCATCAACCTGACGCTGGCCGACGACGCCCTCGCGCGCCATCTCGAAGCCCTCCAGGCCGACGCCCTCCTCGGCGTGCCCCGGCCCGGCAACGGCAAGACCGTCATTCTCGACTACTCGTCCCCCAACGTCGCCAAGCCCATGCACGTGGCCCATATCCGCTCGACCGTCATCGGCGACGCCCTCAAGCGCATTCACCGCGCCCTCGGCTACACCGTGCTCGGCGACAACCACCTCGGCGACTGGGGCACCCAGTTCGGCATCCTCATCATGGGCTACCGGCATTTTCTCGATCCCAAGGCCCTGGAAACCTCCCCCGTGGACGAACTCCAGCGCGTCTATGTCCTCTCGCACCAGCAGTGCGAAGAAGACCCCGCCTGGAAGGACCAGGCCCGCGCCGAACTCGTCAAGCTCCAGGCCGGCGACCCCGAAAACCGCGCCCTCTGGCAGCAGTTCATCGATCTGTCCCTCGCCGAATTCAACCGCATCTACGCCCGCCTCGGCGTCTCCTTCGAGCTTGTCCGCGGCGAGTCGTTCTATCATGACGCGCTCCCCGGCGTGATCGAAAAGCTCCAGTCCCTCGGCCTCGTCCGTGAATCCGAAGGCGCCCTGGTCGCCTTCCTCGACGACGAAAAGCTCCCGCCCTGCATCGTGCGCAAGTCCGACGGCGGCTACAACTACGCCACCACCGATCTCGCCACCGTCTTTTCCCGCGAGGCCGAATTCCACCCCGACGCCATCGTGTACGTCACCGACGAGCGCCAGCAGCTGCACTTCCGCCAGTTCTTCGCCGTGGCCAAAAAGGCCGGCGCGAAAACGCACCTGCGCCACATCTGGTTCGGCCTGATGCGCCTGCCCGAAGGCCTCCTCTCCACCCGCAAGGGCACCGCCATCAAACTCGATCTCCTCCTCGACGAGGCCGAACGCCGCGCCCTCGAAATCGTCAAAACCGCCTCCCCCGACATGCCGGAAGACCAGCAGCTCGCCGTCGCCCGCGCCGTCGGCATCGGCGCCGTCAAATACGCCGACCTCTCCCAGAATCCCCAGTCCGCCGTCACCTTCACCTGGGAAAAAGCCCTTGCCATGGACGGCAACTCCGCCCCCTATCTCCAGTACGCCGTCGCCCGCATCGCGTCGGTCATCGACAAGCATCAGGAGCGTTTTCCCGGCGTGGATTTCATGCAGGAACCCATCTCGCTGGATTCCCCCCACGCCCGCCGCCTCGCCCTGCGCCTTGCGCGCCACGCCGACGCCGTTCTCGACGCCGCCGCCCAGGAAAAACCCTCCCTCCTCGCCGACCACCTCTACGACCTGTCCCAGGCCTACTCGTCCTTCTACCAGAACGTCCCCTTCCTCAAGGCCGAGGCCGGCCTCCGCGAAAGCCGCGTCCGCCTCTGCGCCCTCGCCGCCAAAATCCTCCGCCACGGATTGTCTCTGCTCGGCATTGATACCCCCGAGCGGATCTGACAGAATACCGCCATGAAACCCATCCGCCTTGCCGCCGGTCTCTTCGGCCTGCTGTGGTTGCTGCCGCTTTCCGCATGCGCCGGTTCCGACGCCTTCCATGTCGCCAACTGGAACGTCGAAAACCTCTACGACACCGCGGACGACCCCGACAACCGCTACGATAACGAATTTCTGCCCAACAACGTCACCACCCGCTGGACCCGCGCGCGCTTCGAAACCAAGCTCGACAACCTCGCCCGGGTCATTGCGGACATGAACCACGGCGAAGGCCCCGACCTCCTCGGCCTGCAGGAAATCGAAAACCGCTACGTCCTCGAAGAACTCGCCAAGCGGCTTCCAGCCAAGCCCTACGGCATCGTCCACTACGACTCCCCCGACCCCCGCGGCATCGATACCGCCCTGCTCTACAACCGGGACCTGTTCACCCTCCGGAATTCCATGACCCACACCGTCCGCCTGAAATGGCGCCGCGAAACCCGCGACATCCTCCAGGCCGATTTCCGCGGGCCCGGTGGCCGGAATCTCCATGTCTTCGTCAATCACTGGCCTTCCCGCGGCGGCGGCATCGAGGCATCCGACCCCGACCGCTTCGCCGCCGCCCGCACCCTCCAGCGCGCCATCGATCACCTCCTTGACCGGGACTCCGCCGCCCATATTCTCATCCTCGGCGACTTCAACGACGAGCCCTCCAGCCGCTCCATCCGCACCGTCCTCGACGTCAAGCCCTACCCCTCCCGCTCCGGCTACCGCACCGGCACGCTCTACAACCTGACCGCCGCCAAGTCCGACCAGGGCTGGGGCACCTTCTTTCATTCCTTCCGCGGCCGCACCGACTGGCGCATGTACGACCAGATCATCGCCTCCGGCGCCCTCCTCGACGGCGCCCGCATCGAATACGACGACGATTCCCTCTGGGTCCTCCAGCCGGAGTTCATGACGGAATCCAGCGGCCGCCGCAAGGGCGCCCCCGTCCCCTCCTTCGTCGGCCAGGAATACTACCGCGGCGGCTACAGCGACCATTTCCCCATCGGCGCGCGCTTTGACTTCCTCCAGCCCGCCCCCAAAAAGAACAATCCCGTCCCGGCGCCCGCCGCCTCCCCGGAAGCCGACGCCCCCGTCCTCTGGTAGTCCAACCCCCACGGGCTTGCTTGCCCGACGAAGCCTTGGCGAAGGCGGGTGCCGTGGGTGAATCCGGTCCGCCTACCGCAGCGTGGACCAGCTCGGGCCGTTGCGCTCTTTGTAGCGGGCGATCACCCCGTGATCCCCCGTTCCCGTGTACCACGTGAATCCCGCCGTGGGCGCCTTGTTGTTCAGCGCCTTGCTGTTCTGCGGCCGCGGCCCCTGGCTCCACACCGCCCACGCCAGCGGCGAGTTCGGCGAGTCATCCACCCGCCCCCCAGCGGCCTGGCACGACGGAAAATCGTCCGGCACCCACACCGGATAGCGATCATCCTGCTTCGAGCCGTTCATCCAATAGTTTTCCGGCGCGGCGTACTTGTAGGTGCTCCCCGGATGAAACGGATCCTCCAGCAGCGTCGAGGTGCGCGTCCGCGGATTCTCCGGCAGATAGCCGCCGTCCGCCAGTTCCTGCGGAAGCTGCAAGACTTCTTCCCGATCCGCCGCCATGCACGACACAACCACCGGCGGATAGCAGCCGTGCTCCGTGCGGTACGCCTCCAGCGCCACCTCCACCGTCCGCAGATCCGCCGTCACCCGCCCGACCCGGCCCCGCTCGATCGCCGCCAGCAGCGGCGGGCCCGCCAGCGCCGCCAGCAGCCCCAGCACCGCCGTCACCACCAGCAGCTCGATCAGCGAGAATGCCGATTGAGTTTGCCTTCGCCAAGGCTTCGGCTGGCAAGCCAGCAGTTCAATCAACGCAAAACCCGGCTTCAATCCCGTTTCCTCAACCGGTACGTTCGGTTTGGCTCATCGCTGAAATCTTCCATCAAGATCACCCGAACCGGCGTGACGTCCACCGGACTCCAGACTCCGCCTTCCAGGTTGGTGGTGGCTTCCAGGACGAAGTCTTCGTAATCGGTCGTGAATTGCACCGCCACGCCGCCATTCGGTCCTTGCGCCACGTGCAGCACCGGGCCGATCTCCTGCACGAACAGTTCGTAGCCGTC
>JAXGNL010000032.1:0-30789 GCA_040768005.1 Kiritimatiellia bacterium | reverse complement strand
CATCTGTGTTCATCCGTGGTTGTTCCTCCCTAGCCCCTTGCTCGGGATTTCAGTTCCTTCGAAGTTGAAAACCAACCACGGATGGACACGGATGAACACGGATAACGCAAACAGGACAATCCGCTTCTGTCTGGATCCCATCCGTGTTCACTCGTCGCTGCCCTTTTCCGGCGGATTGCACAGCGCGTCAATCCCCTGCTCCCACGGAATGCGGGCTTCCCAGCCCAGGACGTTCTTCACGCTCTTCAAATCGGCGTATTGCTCGCGGGGTTCGCCCACCCGCATCGGCCGCGCGCCGAAGTGGAACACCTCTTCCGCGCCGCAGTTCCGGGCGATCCGCGCCAGCACGTCGCGCAGCCGCACGGGCGTTCCGCAGCCCATGTTGCACATCGTGAAGCCCCCGGCGATCTCCGGCAGGCGCCGGGCGGCCATCGCAATGCCGCGGGCCACGTCGTCCACATGCACGAAATCGCGCCCCTGCAGCCCCTCGGAAAAATCGGCATCCCGCCGTTCCCGGGCGCACGCCAGGGCATAGGGAATGGCCATGCTGCCGCTTTGCCCCGGCCCGTAGGCAATGAACGGCCGCAGCCAGACCGCTTTGTTCCCGGGCGTCTCCGCCCAGTGCCGCACCGCGCGGCAGGATTCGACCTTGGCCCAGCCGTAGGCCGAAAGCCGGGTGCCCGGCGCCATGTCTTCGCGCAGGCAGCCCTCCCGTTCGCCGTATTCCTCCGCGCTGCCCATCCCCACCACGCCGTGCAGACCGGGATTGGCGATCGTGCGCAGCAGCACCTCCACGGAGGCCGCCTGGGCGTCCGCGTTGCTGCGATCCATGTACCAGGCCAGATGCGCCAGCACGAATTCCCCCGTCAGGCCGGGAACCACCTCCGCCGCGTCGCCGCGGACAAATTCCACGCCGGCCGGCAGCCCCGCCGGCGCCTCCGCGCGGTCCACCGCCAGCACCCGCGCGCCGTCCTGCGCGAGCTGCGCCACCACCCGGCGGCCAATGAATCCCGCCGCGCCTGTCACCACTATGCGCATCGGCCGCTCCGCCGGTTCAAGCCGATCCCTCCGGCCTGGAATCGCACATCACCCGATGGTCTCATGGCGCGTCCTTTCCCTCCCCCGCCTCGTAGGCGGCCAGCTCCGCCGCCAGGAACTCCCGGATGGCGGCGGCATCCCTCGCCGCCAGCATCGCCCGGTACCCCCCCGCCGTCCGCCGAACCGTGGTCTCGAAATCCCATCGTGGACGCCAGCCCAGGCGTGCGGCAGCCTTCCCGATGGACAATTGCAGCAGGTGGGCCTCGTGGGGATGGTCCGGATTGGCTTCGGCCTGCCACGCCGCGCCGTCGCCCCACGCCCGGCAGAATCCGTCCGCCAGATCGCCGACCGTTCGCGCGCTGGCGGGATCCGGCCCGAAGTTCCAGCCCTCGGCCGCGGCCGCCCCCTCCTCCATCAGGGCCTGTCCCAGGCGCAGATAGCCGCCCAGCGGCTCCAGCACATGCTGCCAGGGACGCACCGCGCGCGGATTCCGCACCCTCAGCCGGCGGCCTTCCCGTATGGCCCGCACGGCGTCCGGCACGATGCGGTCCGCCGCCCAGTCGCCGGGCCCGATGACATTGCCCGCGCGGGCCGTGGCCAATTGAATCCGGCCGCCCGGTGCGAAAAACGCGGCGCGAAAAGACGCCGCCACCAGTTCCTGGCACCCCTTCGAGGCGCTGTAGGGATCGTGCCCGCCCATCGGATCGTTCTCGCGGTAGGCGTAATCCTCCTCGCGGTTCTCGTAGCACTTGTCGCTTGTCACCACCACCACCGCGCAGGGGTGCCCGGCCTGCCGCACGGCCTCGAGCACGTGCGCTGTGCCGCGCACGTTGGTATCGATCGTTTCCACCGGCTCCGTGTACGACCGCCGCACCAGCGCCTGCGCCGCCAGATGAAACACCACGTCGGGACGGAACTCCCGCGCCAGCTCCGCCATCCGCTCCCGGTCCCGGATGTCCGCCGTCTCGTGCCGGATCAGGCTCGCCAGATCCGCGCGCACAAACGGCCCCTCGTCCGTCTCCGGCTCCAGCCCGATGCCCAGGACTTCCGCGCCCAGCCCATGCAGCCAGAACGCCAGCCACGAGCCCTTGAACCCCGTGTCGCCCGTCAGCCAGACGCGCTTGCCGCGATACATGCCGTCGAATGTCATGTGCCCAATCTCCTGCGAACAATCCCGGGCACCTGCCGGGCCAGGCGGATCCAGCGCAGGGCCGGCGCCCAGACCGGCGACGTTCCCGGCACATTGACGCGGCGGATGTCCTCCAGCAGCGACGTGCGGTCCAGCCATTCCTGCTGCACAAAGAACGAATAATGCAGCACGATCTGGCTTTGATCCAGGACGCACAGCTGCCGGTTTTCCTCAAACCATGCGCACCAGTCCGGCTCGTCCCGCGGCGGCAGCCGCCCGCCCATCCGCTGCACGTGGTCATAGTCGTAGCAAATGCAACCGATGCTGAAATACCGGCAGAATTCGTGCCAGCGCGCCTCCCCCGTTTCCGCCAGGCGCCGGCGGTGCTCTTCGTTCGCCGCCTCGATGTCCAGGAACCGGCGCGTGGCCCATTCGGCGATAAACGGGCTCTGCCACGTCGGCCCCTTGGGTTCCGCGGACGGCGGGGCGCCGAAGCGCTGCTCGAACTCCGGCAGCGCCTCCGGATAAAACGCATGCAGCAGCCGGTGCAGTCCGAAGGCGTTGTTGGGAATCAGCGGGGTAATCAGCGCCAGGTCGCGGCGGGCGGCATACCGGTCATAGGTCTCCAGCATCCGCTCCGCCCACCCCCGCGGCACGAAGACATCCTCGTCCACCTTGACGTACACCGAGTCCGGATAGCGGCGGATGCACTCGTTCTGCACCTGGCAGATGCCCCCGGGCCGCGTGCCGTCGCCCTCCACCGTGTCCCAGCCGACTTCCGGCCGCGCCGCCATGTAGCGTTCCACGAACCGCCGCAGCCGCGCCGGCACCCCGTTCAGCAGCAGCACCACGCGGTCGAATCGGGAAAACGCCTCCGCCTTCTCCAGCATGTCCAGGCACAGCCGAAGGCAGTCCAGCCGGTCGTGCGTCAGCACCATCAGAATCCGCCGCCGGGCAAACCGGCTCTCCGCCCCGCTCATGCCCCCGCCCCCCGCCCCGCCGGGTACTGCCGGTTTTCCACAGCGTGGAAACTTCTTTTCCATGCCGTGGAAAACTCACGCCGGAAGTTTCCATGCCGTGGAAATTCCGGACTGTTTTTTCCATGCTGTGGAAACTTTTTTTCCATGCCGTGGAAAAACATAGCCGATTTTTTCCACGCTGTGGAAACTTATTTTCCACGCCGTGGAAAATCCGGAACGGCTCAGTGCATCCGGCCGGTGGCGCGGGTGACGTAGGCGAAGCGGTCGCGGATGGCGTCGGTGATCTGGTCCCAGGCGAAGCGCCACTGCCAGTTGCCGGAGGCCTTCCCCGGGGTGTTCATGCGGGCTTCCGACCCGAGCCCCAGCAGATCCTGCAGCGGCGTCACGAAGGTATCCGCATTCGAGCGCGATCCCAGATTGATCAGGTCCCAGTGGATTTCCCGGCCGTCGGTGCGCAGATAGTCGAGAATCATTTTGTTCTCGGCGTCGATCTCCTCCTGGGTCCGCGTGCTGCCGTTGCCGGCCTCGCTGTGGAACCAGCCCACCGTGGTGTCGTTGTCGTGCGTGCCGGTATAGACGCAGCAATGCGTCGGGTAGCTCTCGGGGCGGAATTCGTCGGCGCGCTCGTCGGTGCCGAAGGCAAACTGCAGAATGCGCATGCCGGGAAAGCCGCAGTGCTCGCGCAGCGCGTCCACCTCGTCCGTGATGACCCCGAGATCTTCCGCAATGATCGGCAGGTCGCCCATGCGCTTCTTCAGCACGTCGAAGAGGTGCCGGTCGGGCCCCTTGATCCATTTTCCGTCCATGGCGGTCGGAGCGTCGCCGGGGACCTCCCAGTAGGCTTCGAAGCCGCGGAAATGGTCAATGCGCACAATGTCCACCATCTCAAAGACGCGTTTGAGGCGGGCCATCCACCAGTCGTAGTTCTGGGCCTTGTGGGCCTTCCAGTTATAGAGCGGATTGCCCCAGAGCTGGCCGGTCGCGCTGAAGTAGTCCGGCGGCACCCCCGCCACCACGCTCGGATGCCCGTCGGGCCGCAGGAAAAACAGGCCGGGATGCGCCCAGACGTCCGCGCTGTCGTGGGCCACGAAGATCGGAATGTCGCCGACGAACTGGATCCGCCGTTCGGCGCAATAGGCCCGCAGCTGTTTCCACTGGTGCTCGAAGAGAAACTGGATGATCCGGACGTTGCGGATTTCGGCGGCATAGGTTTGGCGCGCCGAGGCCAGGGCGGCGGGATCCCGCTGGGCCAGTTCCGGCTCCCACTGCGTCCACGGCACGCCCCCGTGGGCATCCTTCAGCGCGGCAAACAGCGCGTAGTCCTCCAGCCAGCCGGCGTTCCGGGCACAGAAAGAATCGAATTCCGTCCGGAGCCGAGCAGACGCCTTGTCCGCAAACCCCTTGCACACCGTTTCCAGCACCTTCATGCGGGCGATGATGACCGGGCCGTAGTCCACCCGGTCGGCGGGAAACGACGGAAAGCGCTTCAGTTCCGCCGGATCCAGCAAGCCGTCCCCGACCAGCCCGTCCAGGCTGATCCAAAGCGGATTGCCGGCAAAGGTCGAGGGCGACTGATACGGACTGTCGCCGTAACTGGTCGGCCCCAGCGGCAGAATCTGCCAGATCTTCTGCCCCGTGGCCTGCAGGAAATCAGCGAACCGGCGGGCCTCGGACCCGATTTCGCCGATGCCGTAAGGCCCGGGCAGGGATGTAGGATGCAGCAGCACACCGGATGCGCGTTCAAACTTCATGGGCAAATCTCCTCCGACCCAACTGTCGGAATGGGATATCCTGCCACAGGCCGCACCGTTTGTCGAAGCGTTTTATTGGGGCTTTTTTCCATTCCTTTTGCTGCGATCGAAGGCAGGCCGGGGGTGTCCCGGCAACAGCAAGCCGGTGGATTTTGCTTCACGGGAGCGCCCCCCCCGTCAGGCGGCTGTTCGGGTCAGGGTTCTTGCAGCCCCACGCGGATGTCGCCGAACCAGGCCCCGGGCGAGTCGTTGGTGACGACCATGCCCGGCACGCCCCACCCCAGGTTGTTGGTCAGCGTCGGGCTGAAGAGATTGGTCCGGTAGATCAGCTGGTAGTAACGGCCGGTACTGGCCGGGAAGGTGAAGAGCATTTTGCCGGTGCCGCCGGCGGCGCCGGGCGCATAGGTGCCGGAAAGCCGCAGGACGCTGTTGGAACTGTCGGGTTCGGTGTCCGCCACATACTCCTGCCAGGTCGTCAGGCCGTCGCCGTCATCGTCGGCGCCTTCCTCAAAGCGGCTGTCGCCCGGATCGAGTTCCTGATCCTGGAGCCACTGAACGAAGGGATCCTCGCCTTCCGGCGCGATGGTCAGGGTGCCGGAGGCCGAGCCCTGGTAGTTGGCATCGCTCACGGTCGCCGCGACCGCGTAACTGCCCGTGGCGCTGGGCGCGGCGGCGGAGCCGTCGTAGGTCACGGCCACGCTCAGGCCGGCCGGATCAGTGGTCACCGTCGCGCTCTTCGCATAGCCATCGTACAGGTGGTACAGCCCGGACAGCGAGACCGTCGCGGCGGCCTTGGCCACGACCAGCGTGCCGGTGGCGCTCCCCGCGTAGTTCGCATCGGCCACCAGGCCGGTGACCACGTAGCTTCCGGCGGCGGCCGGGGCGGTCGCCGCGCCGTCGTAGGTCAGATTCACCGTCAAACCGCCCGGCGTCGTGGTCGCGCCCGCGCTCTTCGGCGCGCCGTCGTAGGTCTGCGCCAGGCCGGTCAGTGTCACCGCGGCGGAGCCCTTGACGATCGTGAAGGTGTCCGTGGCTGCACCGGCATAATTGATGTCGGCGATCGTGCCCACCACTTCGTAGGATCCGACGGCCGCCGGAAGCGTCGCGGAACCGTCGTAGGTGACGTCCACGGTCAATCCGGCCGGATCGGTCGAAACGAGGGCCGATTTTCCGCTGCCGTCGTAGCCGACTGTCAGGCCGTCGAACGAGACAAAGCCTTCGGCCTTGGCCACCGTCAGCGTACCGGTGGCGCCGCCCTGGTAGTTGGCATCGGTCACCGTTGCCACGACTTCATAGCTGCCGGCGTCGGTCGGCGCGGTGGCCGACCCGTCGTAGGTCAGCGAATACGACACGGCCGGATCAAGGGTCGCGGACGCGGCGCGCGGCGTGCCGTCGTAGGTCTGCGCCAGATCGCCCAGGGTCACGCTTGCCGCCGCCTTCGCGATCGTCAGCGTGCCGGTGGCCACTCCGGCAAAGCCGGATTCGGTCACCGTGGCCACCACCGTGTAGCTGCCGGCGGCCGTCGGCGCCGTGTAGGAGCCGTCGTAGGAAACCTGCGTCGCCAGCCCCGCCGGATCGGTCGTCACCGTCGCGGTTTTGGGCGTCCCGTCATAGGTCTGGGACAGGCCGGACAGCGTCACCCCCGCCTGCGACACCGCCGCATAAGGCAGCACGACGATGTCGTCAATGTTCATCCGGTCGCCGCCTTCCATCTGGAACCGCAGATAGGAGGATTGCGCCACGGTCAACTCGTTGGAATAGGCAATGAAGTTCGTATTGACCCCGTCGGTCGTCAGGGTCTCGTTGGTGGTCCAGGTCACGCCGTCCGGACTGGTCTGGACCGTCAGCGTCGGGGCTTCCAGCGTGCCGTAAACCGCGTAGTTGAACGCCACGGAGTAGATGCCGTTGGTGAACGGCGTCACGCTCTGCATCACGCCGTTGCTGGTCGATTCCGGGCCGATATAGCGCAGCCGCAGGGAATAGAGGCCCGTCTTCTTGTCGTTGGCCAGGTTGCCGCGCGTGGCGTTGTTGAGGAACCAGTCGGACGGGCTGCCGGCCGTCAGCGTGTTGGTGTGCGGGCCGTAGGCGTTGTAGTCCGGAATGTAGGGATCTTCGAAGTCGATCGTCAGCGGATCGCCGACGGCCGTCCCGCCGCCGGAACCGGCCGGCTGGATGACGACGGCGGAGGAGAACACGTTGGTGGTGCCGGCGTATTGGGCGTTGCCCGTCACCGCCACCGTGGCGTCATAGATGCCGACGTCCAGCGGCAGCGACGGCGAATAGCTGACGGACCAGGCCAGGCCGGAGGGCGTCACGGTGAACGTGTTGGTGTGCACCGCCCCGTCGTAGTTGAGGACCAGCGCTTCGTCCAGCGTGCAGGTCGCCTGCCCTTCGCCGATCGTCACGGCATTGCTGAACACGAACGTGCCGCCGAGATAATGGTCGTCGCCCGTCACGGTCACCGTGGCGTCGTACGCGCCCGGGTTCACCGGCGGATCGCTCGGCGAATAGCTGACGGTCCACGCCAGGCCGGTCGTCACCGTGAAGGCGTTGGTGTGCGGCTGGCTGTCGTAGGTCAGGCTGACCGGCGCGGACATTTCGCAGGTGGCCACGCCCTGCGTGATCGTCACGGAATTGGTGTAGACGAACGTCCCGCCCAGCAGATACTCGCTGTCGGGAATCGTCACCGTGGCGGTGTAGGTGCCGATCTCCACCGGGGCCGCCGGGGCATAGGACACGGAATACGGAATGCCCGCCGGCGTGATGGTGAAGGTGTTGGTTCGCGCCGTTCCGTCGAAGGCCGCCGACACCGGCCCGTCCAGTTCGCATTCCGCAAAACCGGTCTCCGGCGGGATGTAGGACGTGATCCGGATGTTGTCGAGATTGGCATACTGACGGAATTTCGAATTGCTCCAGAGAATGCGGAAATCCACCGGCCCGACCACGTCCACGGTGGTGACATTGGTTTGCAGACTGGTCACATCCTTCGTGCTGACCGAATCAATGGTTGTCCAGCCGCCACCGGCATTGTACTGGGCCTGAATGGAAAATCCATCGCTGTTCTTGTAGCGCGCGTAGGCCCATTCGAATTCGCCAATGCCGTTGGTCAAAGCCCCCACCAGGTAAAGACCGCCCTCGTAATAGCTCAACCGCGCCCCGCGGGTGCCCTCCAGATTGTCGTCCGTGGTGGGCGCAATCACCATGGCGTTGGACACCACCCAGTACCGTCCGGCGATTTCGTGGGGCGTATAATCGGAATAGGTGTCCTTCAGCGTGGAATCCTCGAAGTCCATCTCCAAAATGCCGGTGTTGAAGGGCTCGGGATCTTCTTCGTTCGGAATGCCGTCGCCGTCGGCGTCCGGGTCGCAGGCGTCGCCGATCCCGTCGCCGTCGATGTCGGACTGGTTCGCGTTCGGCGTGTACGGGCAGTTGTCATAGGCGTTCAGGACGCCGTCGCCGTCAAGGTCCGGATCGCAGGCATCCCCGAGGCCGTCGCCGTCGGTGTCGGTCTGGGTCGGATTGAACGTCTCGGGACAGTTGTCCGCGTCGTCGAGGAAGCTGTCCATATCCTGGTCGCCCGGCGCCATGATGATGCTGCCGCTGGTCTGCTGGGCGTTGATGGCACCCGGCGACATGGTGGCGTTGTACCACGTGCCCGCCGCCATCAGGATGTTGTTCGGGGCCTGCGGGCAGGTGTCGCTCGTCGAATCGGTGCCGATTTCGTGCAGGTAGTTCTTGCTGCCCGCGGGAACCGACCGAGACACGGTGTCGGGATCGTCCACGCCGATGTCATAGGTGGCGCCCAGCCAGACCACGGCGTCAAGCACGTTGCCTTCCGGGTCGTACAGAATCAGGCCGTCGCCCGAGTTCAGCAGCCCGCCCGGCAGAAGGAAGTCGGTATTGGCGACGTAGTTCGAATTCTGCGAAACGACCGCAAACCCCAGCGGCACGTCGCCCGCGGACAGCACGCCGTCGTCCGGCACGACGAAGGACGGGAACGTGAAGGTCCAGACCGGCCCGTCGGTGGCGTCGGCGCCGTTGCGGTGTTCCACCTTGTAGCCAGCCAGGTTCATGCCCGCCGGTGCGATGATCTCGACAAACTCGTTGGTGTCGGTGCTGTTGCCGTCGGACTGCACCTCGTTGAACATCGGGTAGAGATTGGTGGAGGAGCCGATCACCGGAAACATGTAGGAATTGGTCGCGGACCAGTTGGTGTGGACGCCTTCGGGCCCTTCGCAGGTGTAGCGCACGTAGTAATCCATCACGTCGCCCATTTCCTTGCCGGGCAGCATTTGCGGGGTCGACCAGGCGGTCCCGGCCCCATTGGTCATCGCCTGTGCCATCCAGCTCCCGCCCTGAATGCGATAGACGCCCGTGGCCGTCAGATTCGATGCCAGCAGGTTGGGCGTGATGCCCACCGTGATCGCAAAGCTGTTGGTCGCCCTGGGAGCAGAGGGATTCAGTGCCGGACCTGCCGACACGTAAGCCTCCGCGCTGGCCAGCGCCTGGTGCCAGCCCGGCGTCGCCGCGTAGGTGCCGGCGGTGATCGTCCATTCCTGCGAGTCCCAGACATCGAACGGATCGCTGATGCCGGCGTTGCGCGCCGCCACCGAATTGGCGAAGCTCCACCCGCCGGGCACGGCCCCGATCTGGCCGTACACGTCCGAAACGGAGCCGTTGGGTTTGAGCAGCGCCACCGTGTCGTTGCCGTCCAACGAACCGATGACCGCCGCCGCCTGCTGCGCCGCCACGCCCCAGTAGCTGGAATAGGCGCTCAGCGAAGCCGCCACGGCATAGGTCGCCCCGCCCGCCAGCGTCCCGGACAGCGAAATCAGGGTCGGATTCGTGGACCCGTTCAGATACACGCCCAGCTGGTAGCCGGTGAGGTCCATCGAACTCGAACCGGTGTTGTTGATTTCCACGTAGTTGGCGTTGGACCCGCTGGAATCATCCACGATCTCGCTCAGGATCGCCACCGGCGTGATGCCCGGCACCACGTCGATCAGGTGGAAGTCCGCAAACAGCATCCGGTGGTCGGAAGCGTCGTAGCTGGTCGTGCTGGGAGGGATCGGGCCCGGCTTGTAGAGTCCCACCCCTTCCCCGTCGAATTCCGCGTTGTAGATTTCCCCGGTCGGCGCGCCGTAGGCGCTGTTCATGATCTCGTCGCTGAAGAGAATGTAGTCCAGGCGGTACCGGCCGCTCTCGGTCGTGTAGTAGTGCGTCCAGGTCAGATTCGTCCCGGTGTGGACCGGATTGATCCACCCCATGTCGGCGTAGGTCAGCCGCTCGGTCGGATACTTGCTGTACGGCAGCGTCCAGCTGGCGTTGGTGTTCCAGGGAATGTCGAACCCGTCGTTGAAATCCGCCGTCGAATTGCCCAGGCTCGCATACGTGGACTCGTAGTAGGCCAGATCGAAATACTCGTTCTGCGACAGCCCGATGTCGTCGTTGAAATCGCCCATGATCGCGTACTGCACGTTTTCCACCGGATTCGAGGCGACCAGGCGGTCGAAATACTGGACGATGCGGTACATTTCAAACGCGCGCTGCAGGCGGGCGGACTTGGTGGTGGTGCCGGCCTTGTTGTGCGTCGAAGCCACGTGCAGCGGATACAAGGCGCCGGGCACTTCGATCGTCGCCACGATCGGCCAGCGCATGATTTCCACGGCGCTGGGGTCGTAAACCGTCTCCTTGATCAGGTCCGTGCCCGTGATCGGATACTTGCTCCAAATGCCCGTGCGCATGGAGTTGTCGAGCGATCCGCCGCTGGACATGGCGTAATACGGATAACCCAGCTGCGCGGCCAGCGTGATCCACGCCTGCATGTCTTCGTCTGCGTACAGCTCCTGGAAGCAGATGATGTCCGGCTGGACGCGCTGGATGGTGTTGGAAACCGCCGCGTAGTCGGTGTCGTTGGTCGTCCCCCCGTCGTCATTCGTGTCAATGCCGAACGCCACGTTGAACGACGCAATGCGCACCGGCACCGCCTGCGCCGTCCCGGCGGCCAGCCCGCACAGCACCAACGCCTGCAACCCGAATCGAATGATCGTTTTCTTCATCCCGCCACCTGGCTCCTCATGCCCTAAGTACACCTCTCCTTAAAGGACAGGACACGTGAACAAAACACTATATCAATATACATCAGAATCCAAACATAATTTTAACATTTTGCCGCTGCGTAAATGCATCTTGCTTCCCCTCATTTAGATGCCGCCATGGAATCCCGCCGATTCCCGGCTTCTTCCCACGCCGACAGCCGAATGGACAGGGTGTCTTCGATTTCCTTGAGCCGCCGGCCGTCGGCGGCGCGCCGGTCCGCCGGGGTCTCCGGGGCGGCCAGCCGCCGGTGCAGCTCCGCCTGTTCCTTCTCCAGGTTGGCAATTTCCTTTTCCAGCCCCGCGAGTTCTTTCTCGGCCCGCCGCAATTCGGCCTTGAGCGCCTTGCGGTCGCGCAGGGCCTCGACCCGCGCCGCCTTGTCCTGATCCATCGCCGGTTCCGCCGCCCCCCCCGCCCCGCCGGTGTCTTCTCCGGCCGTTTTTTCCCGATAGTAGTCATAGCCGCCGGCAAACCGACGCACCCCGCCGCCGTCCGGCGCCACCGCGACAATGCCCTGCGCCACCGCCCGCACAAAGGCCACGTCGTGCGACACCAGCACCACCGTGCCCTCGTAGGCCCCCAGCGCGTCCTGGAGCGCCTCGCGGCTTTCCACGTCCAGATGCGTCGTGGGCTCGTCCAGCAGCAGGAGGTTCGGCGGACGCGCCAGGATCCGGGCAAACGCCAGCCGGATGCGCTCCCCGCCCGACAGCACTTCGACGCGCTTGTCCACGGCCTCGCCCGAAAATCCGAATCCGCCGAGCAGATTGCGCAGTTCCGACTCGGCCGCGTCCGGCGCCGCCGCCTTGAGCGTGTCCAGGACGCTCCGCGTCCGGTCCATGGTGTCGGCCGTTTCCTGGCTCTGGTAGCCCGCCGCCACCCGGTGGCCGGCCGTACATCGCCCCTCCCCCGGCGCCAGCTGCCCGGCCATCACCCGCAGCAGCGTCGTCTTCCCCGCCCCGTTGGGGCCCACCACCGCCAGCTTCTCGCCCTTCCGCACCGACAGGTCCACGCCCCGGAAAATCCAGCGCCCCTCGTCGTAGGCGAATCCCACCCCCTCGCACCGCAGCACCTCCTGGCCGCAGTGCGGCGGCGGCGCCAGCCGGAAACGGGACCGGCCCCGCGCGACTTCGACCACTTCCGTGCGCTCCATTTTCTCCAGCATCTTGATCTTGCTTTGCACCTGCGCCGCCAGATTGGCCTTGGCCCGGAACCGCTCCACGTAGCGCTCGATCTGCGCGCGCTTGCGGTCTTCGTTGGCCTGGCGCGCCAGCGACACCTCCCGGCGCTTCTCCCGCTCGCGGGCATACCAGCTGTACCGCCCCGGATAGCGGGTCACCCGCCCCGCCGCCACCTCCAGCGTGATGTCACACAGGCTCTCCAGCAGGTATCGGTCGTGGGAAACCATCGCCAGCGTCCCGCGATAGCCTTCCAGCCGGCGCTTGAGCCACTCCACCGCCGGCAGGTCCAGGTAATTGCTGGGTTCGTCCAGCAGCAGCAGGTCGGGTTCGCCGATCAGCGCCCGCGCCAGCTCCGCGCGCATCTGCCAGCCGCCCGAAAATTCGCCCAGGGGCCGTGCCAGGTCCCCCACACGGAACCCCAGGCCCGTCAGCGCCGCCGCGGCCCGGGCATGCAGATCGTAGCCGCCCTGCACTTCGAACTGCGTCTGCAGCTCCCCCAGCCGCCGCAGCAGCACACGCGCTTCCGCATCCGGATCCTCCGCCAGGCGCGACTCGATCCGGTGGATCTCCGCCCGGATGGTCTCCAGGTCCGGGGCCGCGGTTTCCACATACGCCTGGATCGGGACCGCCTCCCCGCCCGCCGGCACCTGCTGGCGCAGATAGCCGATCCGGATGTCCTTCGCCTGCTCCACCTGCCCGGCATCCGCCTCGGCCTCCCCGGCAATCAGTTCGAAAATCGTGGACTTCCCCGCCCCGTTGGGCCCGACCACCCCGATCCGTTCCCCCGCCAGCAGCCGAAAGTCCACCCCGTCGAGCACCACCTGCCCGCCATGGCGCTTGCTCACCTGCCGGAATTCAATCATCCGCCCCGAATACCATGCCCGCCCCGCCCCCACAAGCCCGGCCCGCCCCCCCCCCTCTTGACGGGCGCATCTGCGATTCGGTGCATGCTGTGCAAAAAGGCCTTGTAGTCCTGTATGGCTGTCATCCCGAGCGGAGTCGAGGGATCTCGGCTTGGTCCCGAAGGCTGGCCATCGGGATTGTGCTCAGATCCCGCGGCGGCGGGACAGGGATTTCGACTCCGGCGCTGCGCGCCTACGCTCCATATGACCCGCAATGGGGGCACCGAATCGCAGATGCGCCCCCTCTTGACCGGACGTCTCGCCCGGCCTAGGCTGGTTCCATGTGCGGACGCTTTGTATTGCCGGAGGAAGCCGCCGTCCTGGCCTGCTGGCCGGATACCGCCCCGGCACCGGACGGGGGATGGAAGGCGTGTTTCAATGTGGCGCCGGCCCGAATCGTTCCGGTACTGGTTCAGGAACCCGGCGGGAACCGGGCGCTGCGGCCCGCGCGCTGGGGACTGATCCCCGCCTGGTGGAGCCGGGAAACACCGCCGGCCCGCACGTTCAACGCCCGCAGCGAAGACGCCGCCCGCAAACCGATGTGGCGCGACTGCCTGCCGGCGCGGCGCTGCCTGGTGCCCGCCGGCGGCTGGTACGAATGGAAGCGACCGGACGGCGCCGCCGGACTGTCCGGACGCCCGTCCCCCCGGCCGTATTTTATCTGCCGGCCCCGGGAACCCGTTCTGGCCTTCGCCGGCCTGTGGACCCGCCGGGAACCGGCCGGCTCCGATCCGGCCCTGTCCTTCGCCATCCTGACCAAACCCGCAGCCACGGCCATTGCCTTCATCCACCCCCGCATGCCCGTCGTCGTCCCGCCCGACCAGCAGGCCGAATGGCTGGATCCCCGCACAACGGCAGAGGCCGCCCAAATGCTCATCGCCCGCGCCTGCGAAGACTTCCTCGCCCGCCCCGTCAGCTCCCGCGTCAATGATGCCCGGCAGGATTCCCCCGACCTGACCCGGGAAGTCCAGCCCCCGCCGCCCGAACCGGATCTCTTCAGCCGGCCAACCGCCGGATGAACGCCGGCAGAATATTTTTGTGGCAATATGTATATCATCCGGCCGGATCGCCGACCCGTCGTTTTTCCAAAAAACAGACCCCGGGCCCTTGCTTTTCCGGCTTTCCGGTGTAGGCTGACGGTGGAGCCGGACGGAAGGGCAGAAAGATGACCAGCTGCCCGCCAAGTGGCCGAGCGAAGCACTTGGCATCAAGGATGAGGGACTGGCCTCCCCTCCTGCCCGGCTCTCAACTGTTTTCCCCGATCGCCCCGGCGGCCATCCGCCATTTCCGCGCCATCCGAAGCATGGACTCCTCGGTCGTCAGCTCCGCCAGCCGATCCATCGGCACCCAGCGCAGCTCGCGGGATTCCCGGCTGACCCGGAACGCCTCGCTTCCGGCGGTGCGGAACGCATAGCGAAGATCCCAATGAAGATGGGCCGGTTCTTCTCCGCGCGCGGGGATCCGATGGACATCCACGTCAAACAGCCGGTTCCACACCGGAACCAGTCCATCCAGCCCCGATTCCTCCTCCGCTTCACGGAGGGCCACGTGAAACGCCCGGGCGTCGCCATCGGCATGCCCCCCCAGTTGCAGCCACCGTCCCAGTTTGCGGTGATGCGTCAGCAGCACGTGGGTGCCCGCCCGGTTCACCAGCCAGGCGGACCCCGTGACATGGCCCGCCGGCGTTTCACGCCGGAAGGCGCCCGGCGTTTCCCGCAGAAAATCCGCGAACCGGTCCACGAGCACCCCCTCCCCCGGCCACCGCGCCCGGTAGGCCATCAACTCCCGGAGCAGCGCCTCCCTCTCCCGGCCGCCCGGCCCCTCCCGACCGGCTCTCAATCAGTAGCCTTCTTCGTAATACAGCTCTTCCTCCGGATACTCGGTGATGTATCCGTCTTCGTCCACCGGCTCGAGAAATCCTTCGGCCACCAGCTGCGCATCGCGGTCCGGCGTCAGCTGCACCGGCAGCGGCGGCAGTCCCTGGCGGATCACTTCCATCTGGTAGTCCTGCAGATGCCGCTCCAGTTCCTCGCCCGTGTAAATGGGCTTGGGCACTTCCACGGGTTTCTGGCGCGCCAGCATCCGCTGGCGGCGGCGCTCGGCATACGAAAGGCGCCGTTCCTGCGCCTCTTTCATGCGGTTTTCCTGCTCCGCCGTGGTCAGCACCTGCGATCCCGCCGCCCCGCTCATCCGCAGCACCACGACCTCGTCCCCCTTCTTCAGAACCGCCTCCTCCTTCTCGTAGTCCACGTCCAGCAGTTCGATCCCCTCTTCCACCTCCCCCACCACCAGCGAAAAATAGCGGTTGTCTTTCTTGTCCACCACCGCCGCCCGCAGGTTGCCGTCATCCTCTTCGTAGAGGCCGGACAGAATCATGTTGGCGGCGAAGGATTCATGAACGGGAATCACCCGCTCGGGCGGCGGCGCGTCCTCCGGCGGCGTCCCGAACGGCTGACGGCTCAGGATCACCTGGTAGTCGGCCAGGGTGCGCGGCGACTCGGCACCGACGGCCCAGGCGGCCGCCCAGAGGCATCCCAGACAGAATACGGCGGTCTTCATGAGCAGTCAGCCTAGCGCACGCCCGGGACGCGCGCAATGTCCTTTTGTCCGGAAGCCGCCGTTGCCGATCCGATCCAGTCAAAGGCCTCCCGGAACCGGCTCTTGACGTGCCCCTTGATCAGCACCACGTGATTGCCCAGCGGATCCCGCAGCAGCTCGGACAGCGCGGCGGACGGCACCCGCACCCGGACCTGGGTGCGGCACAGATGGCCGTCGTGACGGCTTTCGAACAGCGTGCCTTCCGCTCCCCACCAGCGGTCCAGGCCCGCGCCGCCCAGGCGCAGCAGCGTCACGGGGCCCGTCCGGAAGGAGCCGTCCAGTCCAACGCCCCGGCCCGACTCGAAATGGGTCAGAAGCCGGTGCGACTCCACCAGTCCCAGCGGCACGGTGCAGTGCGCCAGCAGGATTTCCCCCTTGGCCACGTCCAGGTCCGACGGATTCGCCATCCACCCCGCCCGGCCCGTCAGGTGCCACAGCCAGCGCAGCAGAATGACCGAAGGAATGTCCCCTTCGCACCCCGCCGAGATCCCTTCATCCGCCAGCCGCGAGAGCGCCAGACAGCCCGTCGTGCCCTCCTGCTCCAGCAGGTCGAAACAACGCAGCGTGACCGCCGACAGCCGGTGCCGCTCCACCATGCCCTTGAGCCCCCGGTACACGGCCGCCACCCGCGAAAACGCCTCCCTGGACACCCCCTCGGCGGACGCCGCCCGCGTCCAGGCCTCGAACTCCGGCCCCTGCTCCGGCGCCGGATCCCGCGCCATCGCCTCGCGCAGCTCCGCGATCTCCAGCGGCACCACCTTCAGGCCGAAGCGGGCGGCCACCACCTCCGCGCGCTGCGAACTCGCCACCAGCCAGTCGGAACTCTCGCCCACCCGCCCCAGCCGTTCCGCCGCCAGCCGGGCATTCGCCTCCAGGCAGTCCGCCGTCTGCGCGATGTCCGCCAGCGTCGGCGCGTCGCCGGCCCCGCGCAGCAGGTAGATCCTTCCCGCCCCCCCCTCCTGGCGGATCTGCGCCAGGATTTCCAGGGCCGCCGGCAGCGAGTTGTGCAGCGAATGCGCAATCAGCAGCATGGGACCCGGCCGCCCCTGCTGCGCCCGCGACCGGTACCGGCGAATCACCTCGCCCTCCACCCCGCCGGTCTGGATGAAATAAAACGCCACCCGGTCGCTGTCCGCCACCGCCCCGTCCATGCGGCTCCCCCCCGCCTCCCGCAGCCCCCGCTCGATCTCCTCCAGCAGCAGGCTGACTTCGCGACGATCATGCAGCTTCGAGGCCACGGGTATGTAGGGAAAGCTCATCGGCGGTTCTCCTCTTGCGGTGGATCCTCACCCTACGGCGCTTTGCGCCGTCCGGCAACAGCGGACTTGATCCCCCCGGTCTTTTGTGGTTCAAGCAGGGACAGCCCGCGCCCCGGTAGCTCAGTTGGACAGAGCGGCGGTTTCCTAAACCGCAGGTCGGAGGTTCGATCCCTCTCCGGGGTGCCAGTCTAAATCCCGCTGAAATCAAGCGATTCCGCCTTGTTACGCAGGATTTCTCTGATCCTCCCCCGCCGATTTCGTGCGAACGCATCGGCTCCCGGTCTTCCCCCTGTGGTGAACCTCTGTGCCCCTCTGCGGCCCTCTGTGGTTCACCCCTCCCCCCCTGCGGCCCTTGCAGGAAACACTCGATTTATCCCGATGTGTTGCTATACTCCCGCACCATCGAAGGAAGGTGCCCCCTGAACCCCGCCGAATTCATTGCAAAATGGCGCAGAGTCGAGCTGAAGGAACGCTCTGCCGCCCAGGAACACTTCCTGGACCTCTGCCGGATGCTGGGACACCCCACCCCCGCCGAGGCCGATCCCACCGGCGAAAGCTTCTGCTTCGAGAAGGGGGCGGAAAAGCATGGCGGGGGCGACGGCTTTGCCGATGTCTGGAAAAAGGACTTCTTCGGCTGGGAGTACAAGGGCAAGCACAAGGACCTGGGAGCCGCCTACGACCAGCTTCTGCTCTACCGCGATGCCCTTGCCAATCCGCCTCTCCTCGTCGTTTGCGACCTGGACCGGATCATAGTCCACACCAACTTCACCAAGACCGTCTCGGTCACCCACGAAATCCCCCTCGACCGCCTCGGGGAACCCCGCAGCCTCGAAATCCTCCATGCCGTCTTTCACAACCCCGAAAAGCTCCGCCCCGGCAAGACCAGCGTCGCCATCACCCAGGAAGCCGCCCGGCAGTTCGCCGACATGGCCGAGACCATGCGTCAGCGCGGCCTCGACTCCGCCGACGTCGCCCACTTCCTCGACCGCGTCGTGTTCTGCCTCTTTGCCGAGGACATCGGCCTCCTGCCCAACCAGATTTTCACCCGCATCACCGAAAAGGCCGGGGGCGATCCCGCCCGGTTCAGCCGCTATGTCGCCCAGCTCTTTGACGCCATGTCCACGGGCGGGGAGTTCGGCCTCGAGACCATCCTCCACTTCAACGGCAACCTCTTCGACAATGCCACCGTCCCCGAGCTGACCTCCAAGGAAGTCGCCCAAATCACCGCCGCCGCCGTTCTGGACTGGAGCCAGGTCGAGCCTTCCATCTTCGGCACCCTCTTCGAGCGCGGCCTCGACCCCGCCAAGCGGTCCCAGCTCGGGGCACACTTCACCGGCAAGGAGGACATCGACGTCCTCGTGGACGCCGTCGTCATGCAACCCCTCCGCCGGGAGTGGAACGACGCCCGGCAGGTCGCCGAAACCCTGCTGGCCACGGGCAGGAAACGGCCCGGCAAAGGCGAAGTCAAAGCCCCCACGGGAGCGGCCCTCAAGAAAGCCCGCAAGGAAGCCGCCATCATTCTGCAACGCTTCATGACCCGCCTGCAGGCCGTTCGGGTTCTCGACCCCGCCTGCGGCTCCGGCAACTTCCTCTACGTCACCCTCCAGAAACTCAAGAACCTTGAAAAGGAAGTCACCCTCTACGCCATGGAGCAGGTCCACGAGTCCTTCTTCCCCATGGCCGGACCTTGGCAGCTCTACGGCATCGAACTCAATCCCTACGCCCACGACCTGGCCCAGATGACTGTCTGGATCGGCTGGCTCCAATGGCTCAAGTTCAACGGCTTCGGCTATCCCGACCAGCCCATCCTCCGCCCCATGTCCGCCAACTTCCAGTGCCGCGACGCCATCCTCGACCTCTCCGACCCCGACAACCCCAAAGAACCCGACTGGCCCAGAGTGGACTTCATCGTCGGCAACCCGCCGTTCCTCGGTGACAAATTTATGCGTCGCGAACTGGGCGATGACTATGTGGACAAGCTACGCACCCTGTACTCAGGCCGCATTCCAGGCCAATCCGATCTCTGTTGCTATTGGTTTGAAAAGGCCCGCGCCCACATTGAGAACCGCCACTGTAAACGCGCCGGTCTGCTCGCCACGCAAGGCATCCGCGGCGGAGCTAACCGCGAAGTCCTCAAGCGCATCAAAGAAACCGGCGATATTTTTTGGGCCGTCTCAGATCGGGAATGGACCTTCTCGATGGCGCATCCGTCATGTCAGCATCGTTTCTTTTGATGGCGGCCTGGAAGATATAGCGCATAATCCTTGACAGTCAAATTGTGCGAGATTAACACGAATCTTTCTCCGGCAAGGGATACAACAACAGCAAGGTTTTGCTGGAAAATCCGAGGATGTGCTATCTCGGCATAATGAAAGCTGGACCATTCGGCAACAGATGAGAAATCTGCGGTGGCCATGCTAACAGAGTCAAATGCCCACAGCTTGCCAAACGGCGATGTGCTTCGTCCGCGTCTTACCGCAAGGGATATTCTACAGAGGCAGGAGTGCGGTTAGCGGTTATTGATTATGGACCCAGCGATGAAAATGTAATGCCTGCCGATATCAGGTACCTGGGAGGTAGTTGAACCAGATTCAAGCCTGCTCGTCTAGAAAATCGTCGAAAACGTTTAGCGGAAAAATGGTTGATTCTCGGCGAAGCACGCCCAGGGTTGCGCAAATCTCTGGCAGGGCTGCCTCGCTTCATAGTGACGCCCGAGGTTTCAAAACATCGTATTTTTGTTTGGCTTGATTCGGTGTTTTTGGCAGATCACCAAACAAGGGCTTTTTGTCGGGCGGATGACGGCTTCTTTGGCGTTCTGCATTCGCGGGTGCATGAGGTTTGGGCTCTGGCCCAAGGAACCCAGCTCCGTGAAAAGGAATCCGGTTTCCGCTATACCCCCACAACCTGCTTTGAAACCTTCCCCATGCCCAAGCCAACGCCCGAGCAGGAGCAGGCCATCGCCGAGTCGGCCCGAGAACTGAACGACTTGCGCGAAGGCTGGCTGAATCCGCCCGAATGGACGCGAGAAGAAGTGTTGGAATTCCCCGGAACGCCTGGTGGCCCGTGGTCACCTTACATCGCGCCCGGCACGAACACCGTCCGGTATCCGCGCATCGTGCCAAAAGACGACGCCAGCGCGGCCTTGCTGAAAAAGCGCACCCTGACGAATCTCTACAACGAACGCCCCACCTGGCTGGACCTCGCACACCAAAAGCTCGACGCCGCCGTCTTCGCCGCCTACGGCTGGGACCCCGCCATGACCGACGCCGACCTCCTGTCTGCGCTGCTGGCGCTGAACCACGACCGGGCAAGAGCCAGCCAATCCATCATCCTTTAAGTCGAAAATGATATGTAGGCTCTGTCACGCCGAAGCAAAGCTTAGCAATTCTCATGTGATTCCCGAGTTTTGCTACAAGGGGTTATATGATGAAAAGCACCGGCTGATTGATGTGTATGATTTCAAGAATGATAAGAAGCGTTTTCGGCAAATAGGCTATCGCGAACATCTGCTTTGCTCGGATTGCGAAAGGCATTTCGCCCATTACGAAAGACATTGCCGACGACTTTTTACCGATTCATTACCGGAGCCTCGTGCCGGCACAAAACGTTTCTTTGACCTGCCGCGTTTGGATGGATTTAAGTTGCGGTACTTCCTTTTGTCGATCCTGTGGCGTGCAAGTGAATCGAAGGACGGTTTTTTTAAGCATGTCGATTTAGGTTCAAAACACTCCGAGCTGCTTAGAAGTCATTTACTGGCCGACACATTGCCGTCTTTTGACGAATACGGGTGTTGGGCTCTTGCTCTTCACTTTGAAGACAAACCACTGAAAGATCTAATTATGGAGCCAACCCCTTCAAGAATAGAAGGTCATAAGGTCTACCGTTTTGTATTCACGGGCATAGTATTGTTTTGTTTCATTTCCAGCCATCCAATTCCCGAGATGTATCGTAAATGTTTGATTGGCAGTTCTAAATCGGTCACAATTCATCGTGCCGATCTGCCCGAGCTCGGGTTTCTTAGAAAAACGCTGTTTGGCCAATAAGGCTTTCGAATCTCAAGCTGGGAAAGGGTCAGTCCCGGGGAAAGGGTCAGGGAAAGGGTCAGTCCCGGGAAAGGGTCAGTCCCGTAATCTAGTAATATCTCGTGGCGCGGGTGCGGCCAGGAAAGGGTCAGTCCCGTAATCTAGTAATATCTCGTGGCGCGGGTGCGGCCATTGAGTCGTTGGCGTCATTGGCGTTGGAGTTTTCCTCAGTGTGGAAACAAGGTTTCCATAGCTAGCGTGGAAAGGTAGGCCGGACTCGGGCTTGGCTGAAACACGAGGCTATCGAACCCCGGCTGGACAGGAGGGGATGGAGACATATAATGCGGACGGCGGGGCGCCGGTCGGAAACGCACGCGAATGCGATCGTTTCCGTGCGGCGGCTGGCCGTCCGTTCCGGATGTGCGCATTGCCAAGGGGGGCATTGGATTAGCAGCCGGCGAGGCGTTCCGGAAGTTCTTCCGCAGGCGGGGTTGACGTAGGGCGGCCGGGTGTTGTAGTGTTTTTACAACAAGGAGCAATGGGCATGAAAACCGGTGCGGCGGTACACTTCGGCGAGTTCTTGGAATCCCTGCGCAAGCGAGCGCGGCTGACGCTGCGCGACTTCTGCAAGGCGGCGGGAGCGGACCCCGGGAACATCAGCAAGATCGAGCGGGGCTTGATGCCGCCGCCACAAGGGGAGGACATTCTGGCCCGCTACGCCAAGGCGTTGGGGGTGGCGAAGGGCAGCGACGATTGGTATCGGCTGTTCGATACCGCTGCGGCGAATCAGGGCATCATTCCGCAGGATCTGATGGCGGACAAAGAGTTGGTGAAGATGCTGCCGGCCTTTTTCCGGACCATGCGCGGCCAGAAGCCGACCGAGGCGGAGATGCAAGCGCTGGTCGAGAAGATCCGCAAGAGCTAGGGGCATGGCCACGTTCCGCGCGCCGTTCATTCCCATGCCTGATATCCGGGCGAAAGCGGATGCGTTTCGCGAGCAGTATTGGCCCGGCAAGGATGTGCCGGTGGACATTCTGGCGATTGCCGAATTCGATTTGGACATGGAAATCCTGCCGGTTCGCGGCATGCGCGAGGACGCCGACGTGGACGCGTTGCTGCTGGGCGACATGAAGACCATCGCCGTGGATGCGAAGCTATACATGGACGACCGAATGCAGAACCGGATGCGGTTTTCCGTGGCGCATGAAATCGGCCATAAGGAATTGCATGCCGGGCTCTACCGGGGGGCGGTCTCGTTCAGCGTCGACGAATGGATTCACTGGATGCAGTCGATTCCAGAGGACCAGTATTCCTGGATCGAACAGCACGCAAACGAGTTCGCCGGGCGGTTGCTGGTGCCTCGACCCCGCCTGGAAGCCGAATTGGCTGGAGCGCTGGAGAAGGCTAAACAGGCTGGATTCACCAACTGGGACAGTTCGGGCGATGCCGCCCGGGAGTATATGGCCAACTCGATCTGTCGGGTTTTCGGGGTGTCGAGCCAGGTCATTGAGAAGCGGATCGAACGGGAAAAACTCTGGCCCCCGTTATAACCCGTTCCCGATGCCACAGGTTGGCGATGCATGGCTCACCTGGGCGCTTCGCCCTGCCCGAGGCAAAAAGTCGTATAGGGGTCGGGCGATCCCGACTCTCCCAGAGGTCGGGACCTGCCGAGCCGTTGTTGTTCGGTGAGGGTGATTCCATAGTTGACAGAAACGATACGTCAACATATGTTCATTGCAGAATCTGCAACGGGCATGTCGCAGTATGGCAGAATCCGAAACTAAGTGGTCTGTCGACCACAGCTTAGCGGAGCGCGGTCGCTTCAAAGACTACGGCAAGAAGCATCCGCGGGAATATGCGGCCTGTTTTGACAATCTGGGTCAAGTCGTGGAGCTTTTGGGCCGGTTTGGCGGCGTCAAAGGGTTCCAGATCGGGTATTTCAAGTCGGAAGGCTTGGGTGTGTACCGGATTGGCCAGACCGCAGTAAAGCATGCGAAGGAAACGCGGCTGTATGTCTTTCTGAATGAGGAGGAACGCCTGATTCACGTGTTGACCATTGGCGGCAAGGACAGCCAGTCCGAGGATATACGGCGCTGCCATGCCGTGGCGAGAGATTTGAAAGGCTAGGAGCAGCTTATGAGCACGACGGAAACCATGGCCAATCTGGCGGCGGAACTGGCGGAAGATACGGGTGCCGCGCAGCGCGTGCACGAGCACTCGGCGGACACGGTGTTGGTTCGTACGCTGGTCGATTGGCGAACAGCGAAGAAACTGAGCCAGCGACAACTGGCGGCGAAAATGGGGGTGAGCCCCAGTAAAGTCTGCCGCATGGAAGCCGCTCGGGACGCCGATCTGAACTGGGGCGACATCGTGAAATACTGCAACGCGATGGGCGTGAGCCTGTCGATGTTGTTCGACGACCCAAAACTGCCGGCGGCGGAACGGATCAAGCATCATGTCATGGCTACGTACACGTTATTGCAAGAGCTGCAGGCGCTGGCGCAGGAGTTGGGCGATGGCGACGACATCACGTCCAAGATCAAGCAGTTCTACGGGGACGTCTTGTTCAACTTCACGATCCGGTTTGCCGATTGCTATTCCAAGTTGCCGAAGAGCGGTCCCACGCGGGTGTCCACCGGGCTGGCCGAGACAGCCGGAGCGACCGACGGGATCGACCGCGAAGAGTTGGTTGCGCGCTGATCAGGATTTTCCCACATCGCGGAAAACCGCCGCCCCTCATTGCGCGCGCCCGCTTTCCCACCTGCTAAAACCACAGAAAGATGGACAAGAGCTTCCCCCGGATGTTCCATCCTGTCCATCCGTCCCGACTCTGCACGAGGTCGGGATCCGTAGCTCAAGGCTGTTCGATCTCCCTCTTTCGTGCGAACGCATCGGCTCCCGGTCTTCCCCGGCTGTCATCCCGAGCGGAGTCGAGGGATCTCGGCATGGCCCCGCAGGCCAGCCGTCGGATTGCCCCCCGCCCCCCCCTCTGTGCCCCTCTGCGGCCCTCTGTGGTTCACCCCTTCCCCGCCCCCCAAAAAATTAAAGACCCGCCCGGCGCCGCCTCGACGTTTTCCACGGCATGGAAAATTTTTCCGCGGTTTTTCCACGCCATGGAAAATCCCGCTGAATCGGGACAGGCGTTTTTCCACACCGTGGAAAATCCGGATTTTCGCCGGGGGGTCCTGCCGCGGCTGCTTTCTTGCCGCGGACGGGGCCCGGGTGGTAGGTTTTCGGCATGAGAGTCCTCGATTGCGACTATCTGATCATCGGCGCCGGTCTCGCCGGACTGTCCGCGGCCATGGAACTGGCCCCCCACGGCCGGGTCATCCTCTGCGCCAAGCGGACCCTGGACGAAAGCAATTCCTCCCACGCGCAAGGCGGCATCGCCGTGCCCGTCGCCGGGGACGACACGATCGAGGCCCACCTGCGGGACACCCTCGTGGCCGGCGCCGGCCTGACCCGCGCCGACGTCGCCCGCGACATCATCGCCGGGGGGGCCGAGCGCATCGCCGCCCTGGAGCAATGGGGCGTGCGCTTCGAGCGCAAGCCGCGGCACCCGCGCGAAGCCGACGCGGAATACGACCTGGGCCGCGAAGGCGGCCACTCCACCCGCCGCATCCTCCACAGCGGCGATTTCACCGGCGCCGAAATCATCCGCGTCATGTCCCGCCGCGTCCGGCGCCGGCGCGGCGTCCAGGTGCTCGAGCACCACATGGCCATTGACCTCATCACCTCCGGCTGGCTGAAAATCCCCGGCGAAGACGCCTGCATCGGCTCCTATTTCCTCGACCGCGCCACCGGCGAAATCCTCGCCGTGCGCGCGCCGCACACGGTCCTGGCCACCGGCGGGGCCGGCAAAACCTACCTCTATACCAGCAACCCCGACATCGCCACCGGCGACGGCATCGCCATGGCCTGGCGCGCCGGGATGGAAATCCGCAACATGGAATTCGTCCAGTTCCATCCCACCTGCCTCTACCATCCCGAGGCCAAGTCCTTCCTGATCAGCGAAGCCGTCCGCGGCGAAGGCGCCCGCCTCCTCAACGGCGCGGGCAAGCCGTTCATGAAGCGCTACGACCCGCGCGCCGAACTCGCCCCGCGCGACATCGTCGCGCGCGCCATCGACCATGAAATGAAAACCCGCGGCGACGAGTGCGTCTACCTCGACATCACGCACAAGGGCGCCGCCTTCCTCCGGCGGCGCTTCCCCAACATCTACGCCACCTGCCGGCAATACGGCTTCGACATGGCCCGCCAGCCCATCCCCGTCGTCCCCGCCGAACACTACTTCTGCGGAGGCGTCGCCGCCGACACCCGCGGCCGCACCGCCATGGCCGGCCTGCATGCCGCCGGCGAAGTCGCCTGCACCGGCCTGCACGGCGCCAACCGCCTCGCCAGCAATTCGCTCCTCGAAGCCCTCGTCTGCGGCCATGCCGCCGCCCGCGACATTCTCGAAACCCCCCGCCCGCGCAAGCGCAAGCCCCGGATCCCCGCCTGGACCACCGGCCATGCCGTGCCCTCCGACGAAGCGGTCGTCGTCGCCCACAACTGGGACGAAGTCCGCACCGTCATGTGGGACTACGTCGGCATCGTGCGCACCAACCGGCGCCTCGCCCGCGCCCTGCGGCGCATCAATACCCTGCGCCGCGAAATCCGCGCCTATTACCGCGACTACCTGGTGACCTCCGACCTGCTGGAGCTGCGCAACATCGCCGCGGTGGCCGAGCTGGTCGTCCGTTCGGCCATGCTGCGCCGCGAAAGCCGCGGCCTGCACTACACCCTCGACTATCCCGAGCCGGCCGCCAGCATGTGCCGCGACACCATCATCCACGACCTGCCCGGCGGCGGCGCCATCTGACGGAGCCGTCATGTTCCTGGCCCTTCAGCTGGTCCGCGGCTTCCTGGTCGGCGTCGCGGGCCTCCTGCCGGGGCTCTGCGGCAGCACCCTGCTCGTGCTGTTCGGCCTCTACCGCCCCCTGACCGCCGCCCTCGCCCGCCCCTTCACCGATCTCCGCGGAAACCTGCGCCGCTTCGGCCCGTTTTTCCTCGCGGCGGGCCTGGGCGTATTGGCCGGCAGCCGCCTGCTGGCCACCCTGTTCGCCCGCCACGAAGTCCCCACGCTCTATCTCTTTATGGGCTTCATGCTGGGCGTGCTGCCGGACCTGTTCCAGCATGCCCGCCGCGCCGGCCGCCATCCCGCCGGCTGGCTGGCCTTTGCCGCAATGTTCGCCCTGTGCCTGGGCCTCGCCGCCCTGCAGGACCGCCTGATCCCCCGCGACACCCCCATTCAAGGCCATTGGGGCGTCTGGCTGGCCGCCGGGGCGGGCATCGGCATCGGCGCCATCGTCCCCGGCGCCAGCGTCGCCTTTCTGCTTATCTATTTCGGCGTCTATTCCCCCCTGCTCGACGGCGTGGCCGGCCTGGATCCGCGCATCCTCCTCCCCGTCGGCCTCGGCGCCGCCGCCGCCATCCTGCTGTTCGCCCGCGCCGCCCACTGGCTGTTCCAAACCGCCGAAGGTCCCGCCACCCGCGGCGTCCTCGGCCTCGTCGCCGGCTCGCTCTGGCTGGTCTTTCCCGGCTGGCCCGGCGGACGCCAGGGACTTCTCTGCCTGCTCCTGCTGGCCCTCGGCTTCGCCCTCTCCGCCTTCCTGAACCGCATCGGCCCCAAACCCGTTCCGGGATGAGCCCCGCACCAGCGGGGGGCGGGGCGATTCGGGGGGACCGAGGGGGGGAGCGTAGGCGCGTAGCGCCGGTCGAAATCACTTGTCCCGCCGCCGCGGGATCTGAGCACAATCCGATGGCCAGCCTTCGGGACCAAGCCGAGATCCTCGACTCCGCTCGGGATGACAGCCATACAGGACTACAAGGCCTCTTTGCACAGCATGCTCCGAATCGCAGATGCGCCCTCGCACCAACCCCGGCCGAAATTTCGCCTTTCCTTCCCGGCGCTTAAACGACAAGATTTGAGGAAAAGAGGCAGGCCCATGGCGAATTTCAAATCCAGGAAAGTGGTGATTGTCGGGGCGGGAGCCGTCGGCTCCGGCTTTGCCTTTGCCCTGGCCCAGTCGGGCATCGCGGAGGAAATCACCCTGGTGGACGTCAATACCGACCTGGCCAAAGGCCAGGCGCTGGATCTGGCCCACGGCGCGCCGTTCTACCGCCCCGTCAGCATCCAGTCCGGCACCGCCCCGGAGGCCTACCGCGATGCGGCCATCGTCGTGGTCACCGCCGGCAAGGCCCAGGCCGGCCCCGGCCAGAGCCGCCTCGACCTGCTGCAGATCAACGCCAAGATCGTCACCTCCATCGTCTCGGACATCCAGTCCGTCAATCCCGATGCCATCGTGCTGGTCGCCACCAACCCGGTGGACGTGCTGACGCATGTGGCCCGCCTGCGCACGGCCTGGCCGCGGGGCCGCATCCTCGGCTCCGGCACCGTGCTGGATTCCGCCCGCTTCCGCTGGCTGCTCGCCGAACACTGCGGCATCTCCCCCCAGAACATCCATGCCTCCATCCTCGGCGAACACGGCGACAGCGAATTCGCCGCCTGGAGCCTCGTCCATGTCGGCGGCCTGCCCATGGATGACTACTGCTCGGTCTGCGGCAAATGCGATTTTGTCCGCCGACGCCCCCAGATCCTCGAACAGGTCCGCCGCTCGGCCTATCACATCATCGGCTACAAGGGCTCCACCAGCTTCGGCGTGGCCATGGCCATGACCCAGATCGTCCGCGCCATCCTCCGCAACGAACGCCGCGTCATGACCGTCTCCGCCTCCCTCGAAGGCGAATACGGGCTGCGCGACGTCACCCTGGGCGTCCCCTGCGTCCTCGGCGCCAACGGTATCGAGGAGGTCATCCAGGCCCGCCTCACGCCCGATGAAATGAAGCAGCTCGCCCATTCCGCCAGCGTTCTCCAGGACAGCCTCGCCCATCTCCAATGAATCCGCCCTCCAGCCCTCCCTCTCCCCGGCCGGTGCGGGCCGGCATCAGGGGACGAACGCTCCGGACGGCCGGATTCGCCGCGCTCGCCGCGACCTGCCTTCTGCCGGCCGCCCCCCGCGCCGCGCCGCCGCCCGTCCGGGAAATCACGGTCGTCAGCGACGACAACTACCCCCCCTACATCTTCCGCGATGCCGACGGCGTGCTGCGCGGCATCCTGCCCGATCAGTGGAAACTCTGGGAAACCAAGACCGGCGTCCGCGTCCACCTCCAGGCCATGGATTGGGCCGAAGCCCTGCGCGTGATGCGTGAAAAGCGCGCCGACGTCATTGACACCATCTTCCGCACCCCCGAGCGCGAGCAGCTCTACGATTTCACTCCGCCCTACGCCCGGATCCGCGTGCCGGTCTTCACCCATCGCTCGCTCGGGGGCATTGCCGACCCCTCGTCGCTGCGCGGCTTCACCATCGGCGTCAAGGTCGGCGATTCCGTCATCGGCATCCTGGCCGGCCACGGCATCGACAGCCTGCGCGAATACCCAAGCTACGAGGCCATTGTCCAGGCCGCCCGCGAGGATGAACTCCGCGTCTTCTCCGTGGACGAACCCGCCGCCGTGTACTACCTCTACAAGTTCGGCATCGAAGACCAGTTCCGCTCCTCGTTCGTCCTCTACACCGGTGAATTCCACCGCGCCGTCCACAACGGCTCTCCGGAACTGCTGGCGCTGGTCCAGAACGGTTTTGCCCAAATCCCCCCGAGCAAATACCGGGCCATCGAGGACAAGTGGATGGGAACGCCCATCGCCTGGACTGTCGTGTTCCGGCGGTTTGCCGTCCTTCTGCTCGCCGCCGGCGCCGTGTTTCTGATGCTGGCGGGGGGCAACCTCGTCCTGGGGCGTCTGGTCCGCCGCCGCACCGCCGAACTCAACCGGCGCCTGACCGAACTGCGCGCCGCCCAGGCCGACCTGCAAGGAATCCCGCGAGTATCTCGCCACCGTGTTCAACTCCATCAACGACGCCCCTGTTCATCCACGACGCCGGCACCTTCCGGGTGCTCGATGTCAACCAGCGCATGCTGGACATGTACGGCTACCCCTCCCGCGAAGAGGCCATCGCCGCCTTCAATGCCATGTCCGGCGGCGAACCGCCGTTTTCCATGGAAGATGCCTTCCACTGGATGACCAAGGCCCGCGACGAAGGCCCGCAGGTCTTCGAGTGGCGCTCCTTCCATCGCGACGGCCACCCCTTCTGGGTCGAAATCTGCATCCGCCGCCAGACCATCGGCTCCGCCGACCGCCTCATCGTCACGGCCCGCGACATCTCCGAGCGCAAACAGGCCGAGGAAGACCGCCGGCGGGTCGAACAGCGCATCCAGGAAGCCCAGCGCCTCGAAAGCCTCGGCCTGCTCGCCGGCGGCATCGCCCACGACTTCAACAACATCCTCACCTCCATCCTCGGCAACATTGATCTCGCCATGCAGGACGTGCCCCGCGACTCCACCGCCCGCGCCGATCTCGCCACCGCCGTCGCCGCCACCCGCCGCGCCGCCGACCTCGCCCAGCAGATGCTGGCCTATTCGGGGAAAGGCCACTTTGCGGTCGAAGCGCTGGACGTGGCCGACGAAATCCAGGCCACCACCCAGATGCTCCGCTCCAGCCTCCCCCGGAACGCCGAACTGCAACTCCACCTGCCCGACTTCCTTTCCGCCATCCAGGCCGATGCCTCCCAGTTCCGCCAGGTTCTCATGAACCTCGTGCTCAACGCCGCCGAGGCACTCGAAAAACAGCCCGGCATCGTCCGGGTCTCCGCCGGCCCCGCCGACAGCGCCTCACTCGATCCGTCCCGCCTCCGCCCCGCCGGCTCCCTCGCGCCGGGACCCTGCGTCTTTCTCGAGGTCACCGATACCGGCGCCGGCATCCGCCCGGAATTCCTCGACAAAATCTTCGAGCCGTTCTTCAGCACCAAGTTCACCGGCCGCGGCCTGGGCCTCGCCGCCGTCCTGGGCATCATGCGCGGACACCACGGCGCCCTGCAGGTGGACAGCCGCCCCGGACAGGGCACCACCTTCCGCGTCTATTTTCCCGCCAGCGACGGATCCGCCGGAGAGACCAAGGCCCCTCCCGCGTCCGCCTCCCCGTCCCGGCAGCTGCGCTCGGGCCTCCTGCTGCTGGTGGACGACGAAGCCAACCTGCGCGAAACCGCCAGCAAGCTCTTCGCCCGCCTGGGCTACCAGGTGCTGTGCGCCTCCAGCGGCCCCCAGGCCATTCAGCTGCTCCGCGCCCGCGCCGGCCAGGTCCAGGGCGTGGTGCTCGATCTCGCCATGCCGGAAATGGACGGCGTGGAAACCCTCACGGAATTGCGCCGCATCCGCCCCGACCTCCCCGTCGCCATCTCCAGCGGCTATGCCGAAATCGACGTCATCCAGCGCTTCAAGGACCTCCATCCCGACGGCTTCATCCAGAAACCCTACACCTTGGAAAGCCTCCGCGAAGCCCTGGACCGCATCTGGCCCGTTGGATAAGGACGATAAGGGCGATGGACTCCCGTCTTGCCCCTTCCCGAACCTTCCGCTAGTCTCTCCCCATGAGTTCCTCTTCCCATCTGGACAAGGCTCAGGCGGTTTTCAACGTTGAAATCGCCGCGCTGCAATGCACCCGCGAACGCCTCGACGGGGCCTTCGACCGGGCTGTTGAGGCCTTGAAGGACGCTTTGGCCAACGGCGGCAAGATCCTGGTCACCGGCGTCGGCAAATCCTTCCATATCGGCCAGAAGATCGCCGCCACGCTCACCAGCACCGGCGCCCCGTCCACGGTCCTTCACCCCTCCGAGGCCATGCACGGCGACCTCGGCCTGGTCCGGCCCGAAGACGCCGTCCTCGCCCGCTCCGCTGCCGGCGAA
>JAXGNL010000031.1:0-30937 GCA_040768005.1 Kiritimatiellia bacterium | reverse complement strand
GAGGCCTACGAGCTGCTGGAGCAGGCGCCGGTGCGGTTCAAGGGGAACGTGGAGGGCCACGACCTGTTTGAAGGGGATGTGGACGTGGTGGTGTGCGACGGGTTCACGGGGAACGTGATCCTGAAGACCAGCGAAAGCGCCGCGCATGCCATCGGCAAGTGGCTGAAGCACGAGCTGACGCGGACGCCGATCCGTCTGCTGGGATCGCTGCTGCTGAGCGGGGGGCTGCGGGCCCTGAAGAAAAAGACCAGCAAGCAGACGTACGGCGGGGCGCCGCTGCTGGGCGTGAACGGCATCTGCATCATCGGCCACGGCAGTTCGGATGCGGTGGCGGCGCAGAACGGCATTCTGCAGGCGGTGCGGGCGGTGCAGTGCCGGCTGAACGAATCCATTCTCGAAGGGATGCGCCAGTGTGCCGCCCAGGTGAAGGAAGCGACATGAGCGAGAAGATCTATGCCGCCATTGCGGGCGCCGGCCATTACGCGCCGGAGAAGGTGCTGACCAACGCGGACCTGGAACGGATGGTGGACACCAGCGACGAGTGGATCCGCACCCGGACGGGCATCCGGGAGCGGCGGATTGCGGCCGAGGGGGAATGCACGTCGGACATGGGGGCCGAAGCGGCCCGCCGCGCCCTGGCGAATGCCGGCCTGGCGCCGGAGGACGTCGAGGCGATTTATGTGGCGACCTGCACGCCGGACATGGTGTTTCCCAGCACGGCCTGCCTGATCCAGGCGGCGATCGGAGCAGGCCGGGCCTACGGCTACGATCTGTCGGCGGCCTGCTCGGGCTTTCTGATGGCGCTGGATGCCGCAGGGGCGGCCATCGAGTCCGGGCGCATCCGCACGGCGCTGGTCATCGGGGCGGAAAAGCTCAGTTCGGTGACGGACTGGACGAGCCGGGACACCTGCGTGCTGTTCGGCGACGGGGCCGGAGCCGTGGTGCTGACGGCGTCCGACCGGCCGGGCATCCGCTCGAATTACCTGGGGGTGGACGGCAACCAGTCCGACATTCTGTACATTCCGGCGGGCGGCTGCAAACGGCCGGCCTCGGAGGAGACGATCCGCGGGCATCAGCATTTCATCCACATGGCCGGGCGCGAGACGTTCAAGATCGCGGTGACCACCATGCTGGGGGCGGCGCAGGAGGCCATCCGGCGCGCGGGCCTGCAGGAGTCGGACATTGACTGGATGATTTTCCACCAGGCGAACTGGCGGATCATTGATGCGGTGGCGAAGCGCCTGGGGGACGGCTCGGCGGACCGGGCGATCATGAACCTGGACCGCTACGGCAACACGTCGGCGGCATCGATCCCGCTCGCGCTGTCGGAAGCGGCGGCGGACGGGCGCATCCGGAGCGGGCACAAGGTCCTGATGGTGGCGTTCGGGGGCGGGTTGACCTGGGGCGGCACCGTGGTGGAGTGGCTATGAGCCGGATGCTGTTGTTTCCCGGCCAGGGCGCCCAGGCGGTCGGCATGGGCGTGGATCTGGCGGAAGGACTTCCGGCGTGCCGCGGGCTGTTCGAGCGCGCGAGCGGAATCCTGGGACTGGACCTGTTGAAGCTGTGCGCGGAGGGGCCGATTGAAGAGCTGACCCGGTCGCACAACGCGCAGCCGGCGATTTTCACGGTGAGCGTGGCGGCGCGAACGGCGCTGGCGCACTTCGCCGGCGGCGGGTTTTCCGCGGCCGGGGCCGCGGGCCACAGCCTGGGGGAGTGGGCGGCGCTGTGCGAGGCGGGGGTGGTGACGTTTGACGACGCGGTGCGCGTTTTGCAGGCCCGCGGCCGGTTCATGCAGGAGGCCTGCGACGCGGCGCCCGGCGGGATGCTGACGATACTCGGCCTGTCGCTGGAGCAGGTGCGGGAGGTGGCGGCGGCCAGCGGGCTGGAAATCGCCAATCTCAACTCCCCGGCGCAGACGGTGCTGTCGGGGCATGCGGACCGGCTGGCGGCGGGCGAGCAGGCGGCCAAGGCCGCCGGCGCCAAGCGCGCCCTGCGGCTGGCCGTGGCGGGCGCGTTCCATTCGTCGCTGATGCAGCCGGCGGCGGACCGGCTGGCGGAATTTCTGGAGGGCATCGAGTTCCGCGCGCCGGCGATACCGGTCTGGTCCAACGTGACGGGCCGGCCGCACACGACGCCCGACGAGATCCGCCGCCGCATGGTGGAGCAGGTGGTCTCGGGCGTGCGCTGGACGGACTGTTTCACGGACATGGCGGCGGCGGGAATGGACCTGGCGTTTGAATGCGGACCGGGCAGCGTGCTGGCCGGACTGGCCAAGCGCATCGCCCCCGAGGTGAAGGTGAGCCATATTTTAGACTTGGCGGGGGCGGAAGAGGCGGCCAAACTGGCGGCCGAATCCTAGGACAGGCTTGAACAGATGAAACCGCTTGAAAACAAAATCGCCCTGGTGACCGGCGCGGCCCGCGGGATCGGGCGCGCGATTGCCGTGCAGCTGGCCGCGGACGGGGCGGATGTGGCCCTGTGCGACGTGAAGGCCGACTGGCTGGAGGAGACCGCCGCCGCGGTCCGGGAGCTCGGCCGCCGGGCGGAGTGCTATGCGATGGACGTGGCCGACGGCGCCGCCGTGGGGGCTGCGGTGGCCCGGGCGGCGGCCGATTTCGGGCGGCTGGACATTCTGGTGAACAATGCCGGCATTACCCGCGACACGCTGCTGATCCGCATGTCCGAGGAGGACTGGGACCGCGTGCTGGACATCAATCTGAAGGGCGCGTTCCTGGTGACCAAGGCGGCGGCGAAGCTGATGATGAAGCAGCGCGCGGGTTCGATCGTCAACATCGCCAGCGTGGTGGGGCTGATGGGCAACGCGGGGCAGGCCAACTACACGGCGTCCAAGGCGGGGCTGATCGCGCTGACGAAGACGGCGGCCAAGGAGCTGGGCAGCCGGAACATCCGCGTGAACGCGGTGGCGCCGGGCTTCATCCGCACGGCGATGACGGACCAGCTGTCGGAGGCCGCGAAGGATGCGATGCTCCGGCTGGTCCCGCTGGGACGGCCCGGCGAACCCGAAGATGTAGCCAGGGCGGTGGCGTTCCTGGCGAGCGACAATGCCGCCTATGTGAACGGCCAGGTCCTGACCGTTTGCGGCGGCATGGTGATGTAAAAAAAGAAAACAACCAACAACGGAGAACCACAATGGCCCTGGAAGACAAAGTCAAGGATATCATCGTCGAGCAGCTGGGCGTGAACAAGGATCAGGTGACCCCGGAAGCCTCGTTCATCGAGGATCTGGGCGCGGATTCGCTGGACACGGTCGAGCTGGTCATGGCCTTCGAAGAAGAATTCGGGGCCGAGATTCCGGATGAAGACGCCGAGAAGCTGACGACGGTCGGCGCGGTGATCAGCTATCTGAAGGAAAAGGGATTCGACAAGTAGCCGGACACCGGCGATGGAATGGGGCCGGGACCGCTTGCCGGAAGGCAGAGGCTCGGCCCGTTTAGTCAGAAACGGCAGGACAGGATCGGACGGCAAGCCATGGCGGAAACCAGACGCGTAGTTGTGACGGGATTGGGCGTGGTCAGCCCGGTGGGCAGTACGCTGGACACCTTCTGGGCGGCGATCCAGGCCGGGGTGTCCGGGGTCGGACCGATTACCTATTTCGATGCCTCGGCGTTCGACACGAAGTTTGCCGGGCAGGTGAAGGACTTCAGCGTGGAGGCCTTCATTCCGAAGAAGGAAGCCCGCCGGATGGATCCGTTCTGCCACTACGGGGTGGCGGCGGCGAAGATGGCGATGGACGATTCCGGGCTGGACATGTCCAGGGAAGATCCCCGGCGCATCGGCGTGGTGGCGGCTTCGGGCGTGGGGGGCCTGCAGATTCTCCAGGCGCAGATGGACGTGCTGCGCACGCGGGGGCCGGGCCGTTTCTCCCCGTTCATGATTCCGCAGATGATCACGAACATCCTGCCGGGGCTGATTTCGATCAACCACAACCTGAAGGGGCCGAACTTCGCGGTGGTGACGGCGTGCGCCTCGGGGACCCACTGCATCGGCGAGGCGCTGGCGCTGATCCGGGCGGGCAAGGCGGACGCGATGGTGGCGGGCGGCGCGGAAGGCGCCATTTGCGAACTGGGGGTGGGGGGATTCAACGCCATGCGGGCGCTGAGCACGCGCAACGACGATCCGCAGGGGGCCAGCCGGCCCTTCGACAAGGATCGCGACGGGTTCATCATGGCGGAAGGCGCCGGAATTCTCGTGATCGAGGAATACGAGCATGCGAAGGCCCGCGGGGCGCGGATCTACTGCGAGCTGGCGGGATTCGGGTGCACGGGCGACGCCTATCACATCACGGCGCCCGACGAGACGGCCGAAGGCCCGGCGGGCGGGATGAAGCTGGCGATGCAGGACGCCGGGCTGACGCCGGCGGACATTGACTACATCAACGCGCACGGCACGAGCACGCCGCTGAACGATTCCGGCGAAACCAAGGCCATCAAGCTGGCCCTGGGCGAGGAGCGCGCGCGGCAGATCGCGGTCAGCTCGACCAAGAGCATGACCGGGCATCTGCTGGGGGCGGCCGGCGGGGTGGAATCGGTGGCATGCGCCCTGGCGATCCGCGACGGGGTGCTGCCCCCGACGATCAACTACACCACGCCCGACCCGGCATGCGACCTGGATTACGTGCCCAACGAGGCGCGGAAGGCGACCATCCGCGCCTGCCTGAACAACTCGCTGGGGTTCGGCGGGCACAACGCCACGCTGTGCTTCAAGGCGCTGCAGGCGTGACGAAAACCATTGACGGAGCGGGTCTTCAGGCCGTAAGGTGAGCGGCAAGAGTCAACCAGCACCGGAGGTTATCCCATGGCCGAAGACAACGAACTCAAGCCCCTGGACATCAGCGCCGTGAAGTCCTCGACCTCCCGCATTGATTTGAGCAAGGCGACGATACCGGGCTCGCCGGCCTCCGGCGGCATCCGGATCGGGGCCAATGCGAAGAAGGCGACGTCGCGCATCGACATCAACGCGATTCCCGGCGCGGCAAAGGCGCAGACATCGCGGATGGGGCTGGGGGCGATGCCGCCTCCGGACAACGACATCTACAAGCGGCGGACCACGCTGCTCGACACCAGCAAGATTCCGCTGTCGTCCTCGCCGGCGGCGCAGCCGCGCACGATCCGCATCGGCAACCGTCCGACGGTCCGGGTGACGGCCGGCGGGGCGCCGACCACGTTTTCACCGGGCCGCCCGAGCGAAGAGGAGGCGGCGGAGGCGCCGGCCGGCCGTCCGACGATCAAGCTGAAGCGTCCCGGGGGGGCGTCCATCACGGTGCCGAGTTCCGGCGGGTCTTCGCTGTCGCCCGAGCCGATTTTCACGATCCAGGAAGAGGAAGGGCCGGGAGGGGTCTGGGCGGTTCTTTCCCTCGTGTCGCTGCTGGTGCTGATCGGGCTGGTGGCGGTGCAGGTCATGACGATGAACGGAGCGGCCTATTAGGCGTTTCCGGCGTTTGGCGGGCGGCGGCAAGGGGGCGGTTGCATTCCGCGGGGGGATGCCGTAGGATTTGAATTGCGGGGGCGACCGGTTTCGACGTGCCAGTTGAAGCATCGGTTGCGCGCCGAGGACCCCGGTTGGCCTCGTTAAACACCCGGGAAAAAACACAAAAGCCAACGACGAATTGGCCTTCGCGGCGTAAAGTTCCGCGACGTTCGGCCGCTTCTGCCTGCGGGGCGGATCCGGGCGTCATGAGCAGGCTGGCGACCCGTGCCGGGCAACCGGGCGCGGGAGCGAGAACCTACAGGTTGATTGCGGTGCCGCTGGCCTGTCCGTGGGCAGGCGGCATGGCGAAACTCAATTACGGACTACGCGCGTAGACGCTGATGCGACGCTTGTGCGGACGCGGGTTCGACTCCCGCCGCCTCCACCAGTTTCGCGAACCCCGCGGCCCCCGGAAACGGGGGCCTTTTTTTGCCGGGGGGTCAGTAGATTTCGTCGCCTTCTTCCCGGGTATAGAAGAGGTCGAGGGGGGGGCGGGCGCTGGCGGCGGTGGCGGCGGGATCCAGCAAAAGACGTTCGCCCTCGCGGCGGAAGCGGTCGGCGGATTCCTCCAAGGCGTTGATTTTTTCGCGCACGCCGGAATCCGCCACCAGCTGCATGACTTCGCGGAACAGGAACGGCGAGCCGTAGAGGGGCTGGCATTCGCAGAGGATCTTGCAGGCGACCATGTGGTCGAAGCGGTCGAAGGCCAGCTGCCGGCGGACCTTTTCCAGGGGTTTCAGGACGTAGTCGATTTCCTCCTGGTGGTCGGGATGGGTCAGCAGGTAGTGCTTCTGGCGGTAGATGGCGTCGTCGAGGGCGGCGGTGATGTCCGGGGGCAGATCGTCCTTCACCACGATGATGATGTCCAGGTCCGAGCCGCGCACCAGCCGGCCGGAGCTTTTTTCGGGGCGCGGAACGCGGTGGGCCATGCCGTAGGTGATATCGCCGGCGATCATGAACGCGGCATCCTGCAGCAGCCTCGGTTCGTCCGGGAGCGCGGCCAGGGCCATGCAAACGCTGTCGCGGGTCAGATTGAGTTTGTCGGCGGAGATGCGGGCGGCGTCGCGTTCCAGGGCGGCGGCGCGGGTTTCGATGGCGTGTTCCTGGCCGTCCAGCCCGATGAGGGTATAGGTGAGGAATTCGCGTCGGATGGAGGGGGACAGGCGGGCGTAGCCGTCCACGGCGTGGTCGAGGCGCAGGTAGCGGCGGCCGGTGGTGCGGAGCCGGAGACCGGGCCCGTGGCAGCGGCGCCACAGCGACAGGATGTCATCGAAGCCGCCGGCCGCGGCCAGTTCCGCACCGGTCAGGGGGCCGCGCGATGTCAGGAGATTCGCCAAATCAGAATCCATGTCCGCAGTATGGAGAACGGGCCGGCGTTTGGGGAGTCTGAATTGGGGCCGGTTGCCGCTTGAGTCCCGGGTTGATCGGCGGTACAAGGAAGGCGTCCGTGCGAGGCAGGAGGCGGTGCGTGGAGTATTGGCTGGACGAAACAGTGCCGTGGGCGCCGGGCCGCTTGCGGCCGTCGCGTCGCCGCGTCATGGTTGGCATGGCCATTCCGCTGGTGGGCGGCACGGCGGCGGGCATCGCGTTCCCGCTGCCGCCGCTGGTGATCTGGGGCATCGGCGCGGTGCTGCTGCTGCCGCTGCTGGTCTGGGTGAGGCGTCCGGGATCGACGGCCGGGCTGATGCTGGCGTTGTTCTGCCTGGTGGCCGCGCACGCCCGTCAATCCCTCTCCCCGAGTCCCGCGCTGTCCCTGGCGGTCCTGATGCCCCGGCCCGTGGAATACATCCAGTTCGCGGCGATGGCGACGGAAGACGCGGTGCCGCGGCCGGCCCGTCCGGGCCAGGCGCCGTCCGCGGTGGTGCATGCGCGGATCGAGGGGATCAACCGCGACGGGGTTTGGCGACAGGCGGACGATGCGATCCGGATTGTGCTGCGGGGCGAACCGTCCGGCCGCCGCCTGCCGCGGTATGGCGAGCGCTGGCGGATGCGCGGCGTGGTGCGTCCGGCGGTGCCCCGGCGATCGGGGCTGTTCACCCTGCCGGAAAACCAGGCGGTGGTGGATCCCGACCGGACGTTTTTCCTGGAGGCCGGGCAGGGGAATCCGCTGAAGGCGGCCTGCCTGGAGTTCCGGCGGAAGGCCCGGGCGGTGCTGGCGCGGGGGCTGGACGGCTATCCCGACGAGCGCGGCCTGCTGCAGGCCCTGCTGCTGGGCTATCGCGAGGACCTGCCGGCGCTGCTTCGCCGGGATTTCGCGGTGACCGGCACCGTGCATATCTTCGCCATCTCCGGGGCCCATGTAGGCATGGTGACCATGCTGCTGATGGTGATGCTGCGGTCTCTGCGCGTACCGCGCCCGCATTGGTTCTGGGTCGTGGCCCCGCTGCTGGCCGGATATACCGTCGCCACGGGCGCCGCCACCAGCGCGGTGCGCGCATGCGTCATGGCTTCTCTTCTGCTGGCCGCGCCCATGCTGCGGCGCAAGCCCGACGCGGTATCCGTCCTGGCGGCGGCGGCCTGCGTCATTCTGCTGGCGGCGCCGGGGCAGCTGGGGGATCTCGGCTTTCTGCTGTCGTTCACCGCCGTGGCCGGCCTGATCGCCGTGCAGCCGGTGTTCGATGCCTGGGCCGTGAAAACGTTCCGCGGCGACGCCTGGCAGCTGCCGCGGGAAGAGCTTCCCGAAGACCGGCGCATGCGCGAAGCCGGCCTGACGCTGACCCGGTTCGGCACGGTGAGCGTATCGGCCTGGATCGGGACCTCGCCGCTGACGGCGGTTTTCTTCAATCTGGTTTCTCCGGTGGCCCTGGGGATGAATCTGCTGGTGATCCCGACGGCGTTTCTGATCCTGCTGTCGGGGGTGCTCAGCCTGCTGGCGGCGCCGCTGTGGAGCGGGGGATCGGAGATTTTCAATCATTCGGCGCGGGTGTGGGCGCAGGGGCTGGCGGGGCTGATCCGGTGGGCGGCCTCGGTGCCGGGCGGGCATTGGTTTGTGCGGACGCCGCCGATGGCCGGGGTGGCGGTCTGGTACGGCGTGCTGGCGGCCGCGGCGGTGGCGGCCCGGAGGGTGAAGGGCGCGCTGCCGGTCGGGCTGCTGGTGCTGGCGGCGCTGGCGGCTGGCTGGGGCCTGCACGAGGGCCGGCGGGTTCGCTTGGCCGTGCTGGATGCGGGGGAGGGCAGCGCCGTGCTGGTGCAGGCGAAGTCCGCCCGCTGGCTGGTGGATTCCGGTCCGGCGTACCGCGCCGACCGGACCCTGCGCCAGTTGCGCGCAGAGGGCGTCAACCGGCTGGAGGCGCTGGTGCTGACGCACTCCGATGCGGATCACATCGGCGCCGCCCCGTTCTTGTGGAGGGAAATCCCGGTGAAGGAACTGTGGCTGCCGGTCCGGGCCTGGCCCACGCCCGCGCTGCGCGCCATGCTGAACGAAGCGGAATCGCAGGGCATCGCGGTTCGCCGGCTGGCGACCGGGGATTCGGGCGATGGCCCGGGAAACCTGTTCTGGGAGGTTCTGTGGCCTCCGCCGGATGTGCCGATGACCCGGGCGGATGACGCGTCGCTGGTGATGCGCGTGGCGCGGTTCGGCGTATCGGTTCTGCTGACGTCCGACGCGGGCGAAGCACAAGAGCTGGCGATGATCCGGGGCGGGGAATCCCTGGCGGCATCGGTTCTGCTGGCGGGGCGCCACGGCGATGCCGGCGCCACGTCCGGCCCCTGGCTGGACGCCGTGCGGCCAGGGGACGTGGTAGTCAGCGGCCGGGGGGGGCCGGAGTCGGGGGATCCGGACAGACCGCTCGGGGCTCGTCTGGAGGCGCGGGGCATCCGGGAATGGCGGACGGATGAATGCGGCATGATTCTGGTGGATCTGGCCGGGGCGCCGGCGCGCCGGCCTGCGCCGGGCTATCGGATTCATGCCCGGCGTCCGCCGTGATGCCGCCATCCCTCTGCCGCCGGGAGATGGACGAGGCGGGCGGGGGCGCATCTGCGATTGGGTGCAAGCTCGGGTCATATTGAGCGAAGGCGCGCAGCGCCGGAGTCGAAATCACTTGTCCCGCCACCGCGGGATCTGGGCACAATCCCGATGGCCAGCCTGCGGGACTAGGCTGAGATCCCTCGACCCTCCACGGGCGGGCAGGCAAGGCTCGGGATGACAGCCATACAGGACCACAAGGCCGTTTTGAATCGGCATGCACCGAATCGCAGATGCGCCCGGCGGGCGGTTCAGCGGACGATGGCGCTTGGCGCGGCGCGCAGCGGAGAGATATCCTCGACCGGAAGGGGAGCGCTGAAGGCGACCCGGGCGCGGGTGGCCATGCGGGAGGCGAGGTCGTCGCCGGCGCCGGAGAGGCGGATGCTGCGGAAGGCGGGCGACTGGTAGGCGCGGACAACGGACTGGATGGAATTGCCCGACAGGGCGGTTTCCAGATAGCGCAGGGCGTTGCCGTTCTGTCCGAGGCGGGCCGCCAGCAGGGCGGCCTCCAGGAAAAGAGGCTGCTCGGGAGGCTGGTCCCGCAGGAACCGCTCCAGCAGGTCCAAGGCGTCCGCAGGGCGGCCCAGCTGGCTCAGCAAGGTGCATTGCAGCCGATAGGCCGCGGTGTCGTCGGGCCGCCGGGCCAGGTAGCGGGCCAGCTGCCGCGACCCCTCGGATGGATTTCGCTGGGCCACGGCGCACAACGCCAGATTGAACAGGGCGGGGGCATAGCCGGGTTCGATTTGAAGGGCGGAGCGGAACTGGGTTGCGGCGGCCCGTACGCGGTTCTGCTGCAGCCAGGCGGCGCCGAAATCGTTTTTCATCGCGGCGCTTTCTCCGCTGACGGCCATGGCCATCCGCAGGAGTTGAAGAACGAGCTGGGGATGGTCGCGGTCGGGATGCCCGCGGCTCTGAACAAGCCACCAGTTGGGAATCCGGGAATCGGCGCCCAGCCGGTCCACCAGGCGGGCCGTGGCCCGGGACGACCATTCCTGTTCCCGGCCGGCCGGCGGTTGCGGCGACTCGTCCCTGGCCTTGGGTTCGACGTGACGCACGCCCAGGGATCGTGCCCGCTGGTTTTTCCGGCTCCAGTCGCGTTGTGCGTATTTCACGGCCATCATCAGCAGGGCCAGCATCAGCAGGAGCCCGATGCCGGTGGCCACGGCGAGCCGGATGGTATGGTGGCGGACGGAGGGCTGGGGGGGGATGGAAGCTGCCCGGACGGTCCGGTGACGGGGACGGGGCGGAATGGCCTTGCCCGAAGCCGGAGACGGCCGGCGAGGGTCCTGATCTTGTCGGGGGCCATTCACGGTGGACATAACGGAGGGCAGAATAGGAGGAACGTGCCGCGGGCGCAAGAGCGGAGTGGATGAACGGCGGCGGCGGGTTTGCCAACGCGGCGGGAAACAGGCAGAATGTCCGTTCCTGTATGTCCCAATCATGGAAAAAGCAGATGGCGCTGGTCTGGGCGTCGCAATTCCTGTCCATCATGGGGTTCGCGTTCGCCCTGCCGTTTGCGCCCTATTTTCTGCAGCAGGAGCTGGGCATCGTCCGGCACGGGGAACTGCAACTGTGGGTGGCGCTGTTTTCGGCCTCGACGGCGGTGACCATGGGGCTGGCGGCGCCGTTGTGGGGCCTGCTGGCGGACCGGTACGGCAAGCGGGTGATGCTGATCCGCGCGAATCTGGCGGGGGCGGTGGTGATGTCGCTGATGGGGGGCGTGCAGACGCCGGTCATGCTGATCGTGCTGCGGCTGCTGCAGGGGGCGCTGACGGGGACGATGACGGCGGCCCAGGCCTTTCTGGCGGGTGAAATGCCGCATGAACGGCGCGGACTGGCCGTGGGGGGGCTGAGCGCGGCGGTCTTTTCGGGAACCATGGCCGGCGTATCCATCGGCGGATTCGTGGCCGACTGGCTGGGGTATCGCGCGGCGTTTGCCGCTTCCGGCGTGCTGCTGCTGTCGGCGGGGCTGCTGGTGCTGTGCTGCACGCGCGAAACCGCGGGGCCTGCCCGCCGGAGGCGGGTGGCGGACGGCTCGCCGGCCAGCGCGCGGGTTCACTGGCGGGATCTGCCGACAGCCCTGTACGGGGTGCTGGCGATGTTCGGGGCGATTGCCTTCGTGCGGCAGTTCGACGTGGCCTTTCTGCCGCTGCTGGTGCAGGAAATCCACGGCACCCTCGACGGCGTATCGCTGTGGAGCGGCGGGTTGAATGCGTTCGGCAGCCTGGCGGGCCTGCTGGCGGGGCTGGCGACCGGATGGCTGTCCGACCGGGTGAATCCGCTGCGGATGGTGATCGGGGCGGCGCTGGCCGCTGCGTTTTTCAGCGGCTGGCAGATGGCGATTCATTCGTTTGTGCTGTTGTTTCCCGTTCGTTTCGGGGCGGTGTTTTTCGCGGGGGCGCTGGAGCCGGCCCTGAATGCCTGGCTGGCCAAGCGGGTGCCGGAATCGCGTCAGGGCGTGGCGTTCGGGCTGGCCAGCACCACGCGTTCGTTCGGCTGGGCGGTGGGTCCGCTGGTGGCCGGGGGGGTGGCCGCCCTGAACCTGCGGGTGGTGTTCGGCGCGGCCGGCATCGGCTATGCGCTGCTGGCCCTGCTGTTCACGCTGGTCGTTCGCCTGCGCCGGGGCTACGCCGTCCGGCCCCGGAATTCATTGCCGGCGGACGGAGCGGACGGCATACTGCCGGGCAGGGAGAAATCGTCATGAAGGAATGGGTAGATCCGGGCGCCGATGTGCTGTTTCCGCTGGAGGCGAAGCCGCCTGTGCGCGTGGCGATGGGGGCGGCGGTGCAGCATCTGCTGGCGATTTTCGCCAGCATCGTCACGCCGGCGCTGGTGGTGTGCGGCCTGTGCGGCGCGTCGCCGGAGCTGACGCGCCACGTCGCGGGCATGTCGCTGTTCATTTCGGGGGTGGCGACCTTCATCCAGATTCACCGTCTGGGGGCGGTGGGGTCGGGGCTGCTGAGCATTCAGGGGACCAGTTCCAGTTTCATTGCGATCTTTGCGGGGATGGCGGCGGCCGGGCTGGCGCGCGGCGAGACGCCCGAGCAGATGCTGGGGCTGATGCTGGGCATGGGGCTGATCTGCGCGCTGGTGGAAGTGGGCCTGAGCCAGGTGCTGCCCTGGCTGCGCCGGGTCATCACGCCGCTGGTGGCGGGGATCGTCATTACGCTGATCGGCCTGACGCTGCTGAAGGTGTCGGCGATGCAGATCGGGGGCGGGGACGCGGCGCTGGCGGCGGGGACGTTCGGGGCGAAGAAGGACGTGGTGGTGGCGGTGTTTTCGGCGGCGGTGGTGCTGCTGCTGAACCGGTCCTCGCGCCCCTGGTGCCGGATGGGGGCGCTGATGGGCGGCATTGCGGCGGGGACGGCCGTGGCGGCGCTGCTGGGGATGGTCCGGGTACCCGCGTGGGAAGGCGCCTGGGTGGCGATACCCGCGCCGTTCCGGATTCCGCTGGCCTTCCGCTGGGAATGGGTGCTGCCGATGGCGCTGATGTATGTGGCCACCACGGTGGAAAGTCTGGGCGACATCACGGCCACCAGCATGGTGTCGGGGGAACCGACCGAAGGCGGTCTGTACGAACGGCGGATCAGCGGGGGCATTCTGGCGGACGGGTTGAATTCGATGCTGGCGGCGGTGTTCGGAGCGTTTCCGACGACCTCGTTCAGCCAGAACAACGGGGTGATCCAGCTGACGGGGGTGGCCAGCCGCCGGGTGGGAATGTGGATTGCCCTGTTCCTGGTGGTGGCGGGACTGGTGCCGGGGGTGTCGTGGGGATTCACGCTGGTGCCGCGGGCGGTCCTGGGGGGGGTGACGCTGGTGATGTTCGGCACGGTGGCGTCGACGGGAATCCGGCTGATGGGATCGGCGGGATTCGGCCGCAAAAGCCTGCTGGTGGTGGCGGTCAGCCTGGGGGCCGGCCTGGCGGTGACCATGGAGCCGCGCCTGCTGGCGCAGTTTCCGGACTGGTTCCGGCAGCTGTTCGGCTCGGGCATCATGACCGGAACCGTGGCGGCGGTGGCGGCGCAGGCGCTTGCCGGCCGCGATTGACGCCGGGCGGACGGAGAATGCGATTCGCTGCAAACAGGGCCATGACTTTGTTTGATGGCGGTGTTGGGGTCTTTATTGGAAACGGCCCGGTCCGCCAATCGGCGATAACGGCTGAAAACAGGGAATCAATCCGGATTCAATCCAAATGGAAAATATTCATTTTTTCGAAACAATTTCTTGCTCTTCTATTGGAAACCACTAGGGTGGAGATCGGAAACATAAATGACCACTCAAAGAACGGCGGAGCGGAGAGGGCCTCATTCAGCCTCCAAATGCAAAGCCAAGGAAAGGAATAGAACATGGCCAACATCATGAAGGAATTGAAAGCGGAAATCTCGCGTCTGGCGCGCCGGGAGATCACCAGGGAACTGGCCGCCGTCAAGCGCATCCAGGCGGCGCAGCGGGGGCTGATTGCGGACCTGCGGCGCCAGCTGGCGGCGTTGCAGAAGGAGACCACGATGGTGAAGAAGGCCGTGCCGGCCTCGGAACTGCCGGTGTCCACGCCGGCGGGCGACGCGGATCTCGCGGGCCGGTTCTGGATCAGCGGGAAGGGTGTTCGTGCGTTGCGCAAGCGCCTGGGCCTGACGCAGGCGGACTTCGCGAAGCTGGCGGGCGTCAGCGGCCAGACCGTGGTCAACTGGGAAGCGACGAAGGGAAAGATTGCCATTCGCCGCAAGGAAACGCCGGCGCGTCTGCGCGAAATCCGCAAGATGAACAAGCGTGCGCTGCGCAAGCTGATGCCGGAAGCGGCCAGGAAGTCGGTCAAGCCCGGACCCAAGCCCGGCAAGCCGGGCCGCAAGCCGGGACGGAAACCCGGTCGCAAGCCGGGACGCCCGGCCGCCAAGGCCGCCGCGGCGGTACAGGCCGGATAAGGTACCCGAAAGGGATTCATGGCGTCCCGCAGGCCCCCGGGCCCGCGGGACGTTTGTTTCCGTCTATCCGGCGGGATGCCGGAAGTCCGGAGGAACGGGGTTGCCGCCTTCCCAGACGACGCGGCGGAAGTGCTCCGGATCGGTATTGCCTTCGGTATTGATCAGCAGCACCTGCGACTGGGCGTCCAGCTTGAGCGCCTGCTTGAGGGGGGCGAGACCGGGGCATTCCGCGGCGAACATGAGGGCGCCCAGCGTAACGGCGCCGGATTCGCCGGACACGATGAACGGGTCGCCGGCGAGGGGCATGCCGTAGACGCGCATGCCTTTGGCGGCGACGAAGTCGGGGCAGGACAGGAAGACGTCGGCGTGGCGATCGAGGATGTCCCAGGCCAGGGGGCTGGGGTCGCCGCAGGCCAGGCCGGCCATGATGGTGTCGAGGGTGCCGCCGACGGAATGCGGGCGGCCGTCGCCCTGCCGGGCCGATTCAAACAGGCAGGCGGCCTTGTCGGGTTCCACCACGGCGGTGACGGGGCGGTCGGTGCCGAACAGGCCCTGGTAATAGCCGATGACGGAGGCGGCCAGGGCGCCGACGCCGGCCTGGACCAGCACGTGGGTGGGGCGAACAATGCCCTGTGCGGAGAGCTGCTCCTGCACTTCCGCCATCAGGGTGGTGTATCCCTGCATGACCCAGCAGGGAATGTCTTCGTAGCCGGCCCAGGAGGTGTCGGAGATGATCTGCCAGCCGTGGGTTTCGGCGTCGCGCATGACCTGTCGCACGGCGTCGTCGTAGGTGCCCGGAATGACCTTGACGCGGGCGCCGTATTCCTCGATGGCGCGGATGCGCGGCCGGGAGGTGCGCTCGTGGACATAGACGACGCAGTCAAAGCCCAGTTCCATGGCGGCCCAGGCCACGCCGCGGCCGTGGTTGCCGTCGGTGGCGGTGGCGAAGCAGATGTCGCCGAGCTGGCGGCGGACGGCGTCGGACTTCAGTTCCGAAACCGTCAGTTCGCGGTCGCGGATGCCGAGGCGCTTGCGGAGAAACTGATAGAGTGCAAAGGATCCGCCCAGCACCTTGAAGGAGTTCAGGCGGAGGCGTTCCGATTCGTCCTTGACCCAGATGCCGCCCAGACCGAGCATGGCGGACAGCCCCGGCAGGCTTTTCAGGGGGCTCATGCGGTAGCCGTCGAGCTGGCGGTGGAACTGACGGGCCACGCGGGTCACCGCCTGGGGCTTGAGGCGCTCGAGGGCCGGACAGTCGCAGGGCTGCCCGGCGTGCGGGTTGGCCAGCCATTGCATCGGGGCGCCGGGAATCTGTTGGGTCATGTTCGGTTCTCCATTCAGGCTCCATGTTCGGTCAAGGCGGCCGAAAAGCAAGGGCAAACCGCCTGACGGGGCCACGCGGGGTTTGACAGGCCGGGTGTCTTGGCCTACACCGGGGCCATGAACATTCAGACGCTGCCCAAGGTCGAACTGCACCGCCACGTCGAAGGCGCCATCCGCTATGCCACGATGAAGGAATGGGTCCTGGAGGACCGGTTGATCGGCCGGGACGCCACGGAGGAAGAGCGGCGGGACTTCATCCTGATCACGAAGCCGGTGGACGGGTTGAAGGTGTTTCTCGAAAAATTCGGTCTGATCCACCGGGTGCTGACGGGCGCGGAGCGCATCCGCCGCATGGCCCGCGAAGCGTGTGAAGACGCCCATGCCGAAGGCGTCCGGGTGCTGGAGCTGCGCTATTCGCCCGTGTTCATCCAGGGCGAGCGGCAGAACCTGACCTTTGAGCGGATCCACGGGGCCCTTCTCGAGGGCATTGCGGATGCGAAGAAAACGCATCCGATGGCCGTGGGACTGATCGGCATCCTGGGGCGGGAGTGGGACCTGCCGACGGCGTCCCGCGTGACCGATTTCTTTCTTGCGAACCGGGACACGGTGATCGGCATGGACCTGGCCAACGACGAGGCGAACTTCAGCGGCGAGGCGTTTGCGGGATTGTTCCGGAAAGCGAAGGAAGCGGGGCTGCATTTGACGGTGCATGCCGGGGAGTCCGATATCCCGAACTCGAGCCGGTCCATCCGCAGCGCGCTGGATGAACTCGGGGCGGAGCGGATCGGTCACGGCGTGCAGATTTACAAAGACCCGGCCCTGATGGAGGAAGTGGCCAAGCGCGGGATTCTGCTGGAGCTTTGCCCGACGAGCAATATTCTGACGCGGTCCATCGCCTCGCTGGAGACGTATCCCATCCGGCAGATCCGGGCGGCGGGCATCCGCGTGAGCCTGAACGCCGATGATCCCGGGGTGTTCGATTACGACCTGACCCACGAATACCGGGCGATGGCGGACCGGCATGGACTGCAGGAAGCCGATTTTGCGGCAATGAACCGGGATGCGCTCGAGAGCAGTTTCCTTCCGGAGAAGGAAAAGAGGCAGGCTTTCACGGGGTGAAGGGGGGCTGCCGCAGGCGGCGGGAGGGCCCGCCGGAAGCGGTGGTTTTGGCCGCCAGTTCGGCAAACCACTTCAAGGCATCGGTGGTATGGGGAAGGCAGGGGTCATGGGCGCCGTCATAGGTTTCCAGCCGCACGTCGCGGAACCCGGTGGCTTCCAGAGAAAGGCGAACCTTGTCCGCTGACTGCACCGGGGCGGTCTCGTCGCGCTTGCCGGCGCTGAGGAAGACCGGCACCTTGCGGAATTCGGCGCGCCCGGGCCGGTAGTTGACGAGGCCTTTGCTGGCCATGTCCTCGTTGCAGCCGCCCATGTACATGCCGATCAGGTTCCATTTGTCACGGCAGAGAATGGCGCCCAGCAGGCCGGAGCGTTTGGCCCCGCCGGAGAATCCGCCGGTGGCGACCGGCCACTGCCGGGCGCCGGGAAAGGCGGCGTCGAGGGCCAGGAGGCCGGCCTTGGCCATGGCCCAGCGCCATTCGGTGGTGTCCCCGGAGGGCGGGGAGGCCGGCCCGTCGCCCGCGAGGACGATCCAGCCGCCGGCCTCGCGCGCGGGTTCCAGATAGAAATGCATGTGATCAATGGATGAGGCATTGGCAGTGGCGGAAACGAGCAGGATGCGCCATTCCTTTTTCGGGTCGAAATCCGGCGGCAGCCAGAGGCCGACCGCGGCTTCGACCGCCTCGTTCTTGGATTTTTTCAGGTCCTTGATGGATTCCTCGTCCAGCGGTGCGCGGAAGGTCGTTTTCTGGCCGAGAGGGATTTCCGTGCCGGCCACGGTGACCGGTCCCTGGGCCGGGGCCGGCGAGACGCCGGGCGGGTTGGCCGTGTCAGGCGGAGGCGTGGCGAACCCGTTCGATGCCGGCGGGGGGGCGGCCAGCGGCCCGAACGCCTCGTCCAGCAGGGCCTGGTCAGCGGCGGAAAGCCGGTCCCGGGGAATGCGGATGGGCTCCCCGGCCCGGTTTTTCAGGATGACCTGGTCGCCGGACAGTTCCACGAAGACCGCCATCAATTGCTTGCCGGAGGCGGCGGTCCAGAGCCGGGGGCGGGACAGGTCGGGCGATTCGGCGGCAGCGGCATGCCCCAGCAAAACCAGCCCGATCCACAAGGCAAACAATCGTTTCATGGCGTCATCTCCCAGGTCAGAACGGGGCCATTATGGGCTGGGGACGGGGGCATGGCCAGAGAAAACCGGGGAGGGAAGCTGCGGTTCGGGCCGGTCGGCGGGTGATCAGGCGAACGGGCACGTGCCGGTGGAGCAGGCGCCCGTGGAACAGGTGCCGGCAGAGCAGGCGGAACCGGAGCTGCCGCGGATGGAGGCACTGAAACGGACGGCTGCCGGGAGGTCTTGTGGTGGCCGCACCGGGCATTTGGGGGCCGGAGACGAACTGGATCGGGCCAGGTGTTCAAGCAGGCGCCGCACCGGTTGCATCGATTCGTGGGGGCATGGGGTCTTTCCGTCGCTTCTAAACGGGAACAGACCCCATACGGCACGGTGCGGCCGTCAAATTCCAGCCCGAAGACGGGTGTGCGGAATGCCGGGGGAAAGGATGGCGCGGAGGGGGAGTAAGGCGCAGTATGTATTGCGACGGATCATGGGTTGGTGGATCTGGGGCGGCTGCGCGGGAACGTGGCGGCCATCCGGGACTCGCTGGGTGGTGCGAAGCTGATGACGGTGGTCAAAGCCGATGCCTACGGGCACGGGCTGGGGGCGATGGCGGGTGCGCTGGCGCGGTGCGGGTAGGGCATTTTGCCGTGGCGTATGCGGCGGAGGCGGTGGCGGTGCGCGCAGCGGCCCGGAGGCGGACCTGATTCTGGTGCTGGGGGTGGTGCAGGCGGCGGATTCCTGGTTCTGCGGAAGAACCGGATCACGCCGGTGGTGGTGTCCCGGGAGCAGGCGGGCGCTGTCGGACGCCGCGGTGGCGTCCGGGGCCGGCTGGGGGTGCATCTCAAGCTGGACACGGGCATGGGGCGGCTGGGATTCGTCTGCCCGGCGGAGACGGAGGCGGCGGCCTCCGTATGCGGATTGCCGGGGCTGGAGGTGAAGGGGGTCTGCACGCATTTTTCGATGGTGGAGCCGGAGAAGAAGCCGGCGGCGGCGCGCCACCAGGCGGAACGGTTTGCCCAGGCGGTGCCGGTCCTCGAGGCGGCGGCGGGCCGGCGGCTGTTCCGCCACATGTCCAGCAGCCGGGCGGCGCTGCTGCTGCCGGACTGCGACCAGGACGCGGTCCGGGTGGGCCTTGCGCTGTACGGGTACGGAGCGGGGGATGCCGCGCAGCGTTTCCGCACGCAGCCCGTGTTGAGCTGGAAGGCGCGTGTCATGCAGGTGAAGCGGGTGCCGGCGGGGTTTCCGGTGGGATATTACGCCAGCTACCGGACGCCGGCGCCGACGGACCTGGCGGTGCTGAGCTGCGGCTATACCGACGGCTACCAGCGGCATCTGGGCAACAAGGGGCATGTGCTGATCGGCGGGAAGCGCCGCCCGGTGGTGGGGCGCGTCAGCATGAACTGGATCGCCGCGGACCTCGGGCCCGACAGCGGCGTCCGGGCCGGGGACGAAGTCGTTCTGATCGGCCGCCAGGGGAAGGAAGAGATCTGGGCCGGCGAGCTGGCCAGGCACTGCAACACCATTGCCTATGAAATCCTGACCGGCATTTCGCGCCAGATCGAGCGGCGATATGCCGGCGAATGAGAGGAACGCCATGAAGATATTGATTGCCTCGCGCAATGCGCACAAGATCCAGGAGATCCGGGAGATCTTCGATCTGCCGGGAGTGGAGTGGGTGTCGGCGGCGGATGTCCCGGGCCTGCACGATGTGGAGGAGGACGGGGAGACATTCGAAGCGAATGCGATCAAGAAGGCGACCGAGCTGGCGCGGGCGACGGGGCTGTGGGCGCTGGCCGACGATTCGGGACTGGAGGTGGCGGCGCTGGGCAACGCGCCGGGGGTGTATTCGGCGCGCTATGCGGGCGAGCCGTGCGACCATGCGCGCAACAACGCGAAGCTGCTGCGGGAACTGGACGGGCAGCGCGACCGGTCGGCGCGGTTTCGCTGCGTGGCGGCCCTGAGCGATCCGGCCGGCCGCGCGGAGACGGTGTCGGGGAGCTGTCCCGGGCGCATCATCGAGCGCCTGCGCGGGACGGAGGGATTCGGCTACGATCCGCTGTTTGTGCCGGACGGGTTCGAGCAGACCTTTGCCGAGATGGGCGCGGAGCAGAAAAACCGGCTGAGCCACCGCGGGCGCGCGATGTCCCGGGCCAAGGAAAAGTGGAGCGGGCTGATTGCGTCGAACGCGCGGGGATTCGCGTAGGCCGGCCGGCGGGGGTTACGGCGCGGGGGCGGGCGGGGGCGTTGCCGCGGCGCGGCGGCGGGCATAGGCGGCGAGCGCGCCGAGGGCCAGGAGGGCGGCGGCGACACCGAGGCCGTTGGAGAGACCCGGGGGCAGGCGGAATCCGATGTTGGCCTGCAGGATGAAGGAGGCGGACACCGCCGTCATGAACGTGCCCGGCAGGGAGGCGATCCAGTGGGGCTTGCCGCGCTGCGCCAGCCAGACGGCGGCGGTCCACAGCACCAGCGACGACAGCGCCTGGTTGCTCCAGCCGAAATAGCGCCAGATCAGATTGAAATCCGTCCGGGAAATGAGCCACGCGATCAGGAAGAGGGGAATGGCCAGCGCGAGCCGCTTGAGCACGGGTTTCTGGTCCAGACGGAGGGGCTCGGCCAGGATCAGGCGGGTGGAGCGGAAGGCGGTGTCGCCGGAGGTGATGGGCAGGACGATGACGCCGAGGATGGCGATGGCGCCGCCCACCGGTCCCAGCAGCGACTGGCAGATCCGGTTGACGACCAGGGCGGGGGTGCCTTCGCGGATGACGGCCTGGAGGGCGTCGGGGGAGTCGAAGAAGGTCATGCCGGCGGTGGCCCAGACCAGGGCGATGAAGCCTTCGCAGACCATGGCGCCGTAGAACACGCGGCGGCCATGGCGTTCGGAGCGGAGACAGCGGGCCATGAGGGGCGACTGGGTGGAATGGAAGCCGCTGATGGCCCCGCAGGACAGGGTGATGAACAGCAGCGGCCAGACGGGCAGGCCTTCCGGATGCACTTCCGACGGCAGGCGCAGGAGCGTGTCCGCGCCGGGGACATTTGCGCCGTTCCAGAAGATGCCTCCGGTCACCCCGAGGGTCATGAAGAGCAGCAGCAGGCCGAAGAGCGGATAGAAGCGGCCGATGATTTTGTCCACCGGCAGGATGGTGGCGAGGAAGTAATAGAGAAAGACGGCGGCGACCAGGGCGGCCGGATCCAGGCCGAAGAGCGACCCGAGCATGTGGGCGGGGCTGAGGGTGAACACCACGCCGACCAGCACCAGCAGCAGCACCGAAAAGAAGCGCATGATCCAGCGGGCGGTTTCGCCCATGGTCCGGCCGACCACTTCCGGCAGCGAGGCGCCGTCGTGGCGGACAGACAGCATGCCGCTGAAATAGTCGTGGACGCCGCCGGCGAAGAGGGTGCCCAGGACGATCCAGACCAGGGCGACGGGGCCGTAGAGGGCGCCGAGGATCGGCCCGAAAATCGGGCCGATGCCGGCAATGTCCAGCAGCTGGATCAGAAAGACCTTCCAGGTGGGCATGGGCAGGGTGTCCACGCCGTCGGGAGAGGACAGGGCCGGCGTGGGGCGGTGGACATCCGGGCCGAAAAGGCGGTCCACCACGCGGGAATAGGTGAAATATCCTGCCAGCAGCAGGGCGGTACAGGCAAGCAAGGCGATCATGCGACTTCTCCGGAGATGCCGCCAGTGTGCTCCTTCGGGGCCGGGCGGTCAAGAATGGGCGGGGGGCGATTCCGGTTGCCGGAGGGGTGGCGGGCCGATTAGGATTCCGGCGTGCGGCGGGTCCGGTTTCGCCATTCGGCCGCCGGAACCCGCGACACGGAAAGAATCCCATGACCGGTCCGGCCGTATCGATTCAGTTCGTATTGGGGTCGCTGGCTTTGTACGGGGCGGCGATCCTCCTGCTGATCGGGGTCATGGGGCTGCTGAACGGCCCGGGGGCATCGGGGCTGCGCACCCGGCTGGCGGTTTTCCATGCCAGCGTGGTGACGGGGCTGTATTTCTGCACGACATGGTTGATGCTGAATCTCCGCCTGGGGGATTCGAATGGGCCGGTTGTCTCGGCGGCGGGCCTGTGGCTGACCGGGCCGCTTCTCTGGCGGATCATCCCGCTGTTTCTGGCGCTGTCCGTGCATGAGTTCGTGTATATCGCGGGGGGGCTGCGCGCCCTGCGCCGGAACCGGCGGAATGCGCTGGCGGCCGTCGTGCTGGCGGCAACCTGTGTCCTGGCCTATGGCGGCCTGGTTCCGCATGCGCGGTTCTGGCGCGGCCTGTACGGTCCCGACTCCCGGGCGCGTTCGCCGGCGCTTCAGTCGCCGGCCGTTCGCGACACCGATGCGCAGACCGCGCGATGGGTGCGGGAGCATCCGGACTCGTGGCAATTCCGGCTGCTGCGGGCGCAGGCCCTGCAGGATCAGGGGCGGACGGAGGAAGCCCGCGAGGAGGTTCGCGTGCTGCTGCAGATGGAAGAGTCCGGGGATCTGCCGGCCGGCCTGGGCGACCGGATTCGCGAAGGGCTGTAGAGGCGGCTGCCGGTTGACTCTTGCCCGGGTGAGCGACAGCTTTCCCAGCCATGTGGAGTGATGGCGCACAGCGCCGGAATCGAAACATCCCGGTCCATCTCCATAAGCTGGTCTGCGGGGTATGCCGGGATCCCTCGACCCTCCACGGGCGGGCAGGCAAGGCTCGGGATGACAGCCAAGGGAAGACAGACCGGGTTTCATTGGTACCCTTGCTTCAAGGCTCAATCCTTCCCGTTCACGGGCCGGGCGAAGGCACCCGGCGAGCCGTTCTGGATTCCCGGCGCGGCTTCAGGCGAAGCCGGCGCGGAGCAGCAGGAGCAGGAGGACGAGGTTGACGGCGTTGAAGACCATGTGCATGGCGATGGGGACCCAGAGCGAGCCGGTGCGGACATAGGCGAGGCCCAGGGCCAGGGCCATGACGACCAGCGCGGCGAACGAGCCGGGATCTCCGTGAAGGGCGGCAAACCCGACGGAGACGAGAATCAGGCCGGCGCGGGGGCCGAGGCGGCGGCTGAACAGCGGCAGGAGAATGCCGCGGAAGAGGCCTTCTTCGACGACGGGGGCCAGGCCGACGGCCATCAGGAGAAACGCGGCGCGCCGCCAGGGGTCGGTGGTTTCCATGAACAGGCGGATGGCCTGCTGGAACTCCGGGACATAGCCGGCCACCCGCAGCAGGATCTGCCAGGCGAAACCCGTGAACCAGAGAACCGGCAGGACGGCCAGCCAGCGCAGGAGCGCCTGGCCGGCCGCGGTGCGCCACGGCAGGCGGACGCCGAAGGGCCGGACCTTGCCGTGCATCCGCCAGAGGATGGCGGCGCACAGCACGCCCTGGAACGCGGCAATGTGCCAGACCGGGGTGTTCGGGAGAAAAAAACGGCGCAGGGTCTGGGCGGCGGCGGTCAGCAGGAGGATCCAGCCGAGATCGCGCCAGCGCCAGGGGGAGGCGTCGGCCAGCCGGCGCAGGCGTTCGGGCCAGGTTTCGCGGGAGGGATGGACCTGCCAGGCAAAATGCCCCAGGGCGGCGATGCCGGCGACCAGCAGGAGGGCCATGAACAGGCCCAGCGGAAGGAGCGCGTCCGGCGGCGGGATGGAATCCATCAGGCTCCGGGCGAGTCAAACGTCTCGCGGATCGAGTAGATGCGCTTGTTCTGCGATTCGTGATAGGTGCGGGTCTGGAGTTCGGCGAGCAGGCCCATGGAAAGAAACTGCGTGCAGAAGGCCAGCAGCATGAAGGGGGTGATGACCCAGAAGGGGCGCTTGATGAGGTAGTCGCCGCCGACGATGCCGCCGAAGAGCCGGTCGAGCAGGACGCCGGCGAGCATCAGGGCGCCGGCGCCGCCGAAGAGGAAGGCGATCTTGCCGAAGAGCTGCATGGGGCCGCCGGTGAAGCGCAGCAGGAACTTGACGGTGAACAGGTCGAGAATGACGCGGAAGGTCCGCCCGATGCCGTACTTGGATTTGCCGGCGACGCGCGGATAGTGGGAGACGACCACCTCGGAGATGTCGCCGCCGACCCACGAGCAGAGCGCGGGAATGAAGCGGTGCATTTCGCCGTAGAGGCGGACGCCCTGGAGAACATCGCGGCGGTAGGCCTTGAGGGTGCAGCCGTAGTCGTGGAGGCGGACGCCGGTGATCTGCGAAATGAGGGCGTTGGCGAGCATGGAGGGCAGGCGGCGGTTCAGGAAGGGGTCCTGGCGGTCCTTGCGCCAGCCGGAGACCACGGCGCAGCCGTTCTGCTCCATCTCGTGCAGCAGGCGGGGAATGTCGGCCGGGTCGTTCTGCAGGTCGGCATCGAGGGTGATGATGACGTCGTTGCGGGCGGCGTCAATGCCGGCGGACATGGCGGCGGTCTGGCCGAAATTGCGGCGGAAGCGGATCAGGCGGAAACGGGGATAGGCGCGGGCGGCCTCGACCAGGCGGTCCCAGGAGGCGTCGCGCGAGCCGTCGTCGATCAGCAGAACCTCGTAGCCGCGCCCCAGGGCGGAAAGGGCGTCGTGGAGTTTCTTCGCCAGATGGGGGACGTTGTCTTCCTCGTTGTAGACGGGAATCACGACGGACAGGCTGGACGGGGTGGTTGTCATAGCGGCAGTATGGGGGATGGGCGGGGGCAATTCAAGCGGGGTTTGCGGGGCGCGGGGGACAGGACAAACGCATCCAAATCCTCCGATCCATTTAACGCAAGAGACGCAATGGACGCAACAGATCCGCAAACGCCAGAGGGCGAAATCGAGTGGTGACGTTCCTTTTTGGAATTATTGAACCGTGCCATAGTGGGTAACAACCTGAACCCGCCCGGATTTTTCATGGCTGTCATCCCGAGCCTGTCGAGGGATCTCGGCTTGGTCCCGCAGGTCAGTTATTGGGATGGGCCGAGATATTTCGACTCCGGCGCTTCGCGCCTTCGCTCAATATGACTTGATCTCCATAGAGGGGGGGCGGACGGCGGAGGGGAATACATCATTTGGATTGCCTGTCATCTGAAAGGGTTGGGCGTTTGCGTTCCTTTCGTGTCTCTTGCGCCTTTTGCGTTGAATGGATCGGAACAGGGTGCCGCGGCGCGGGCGGGGGCCGGGCTGTTCTCGGCTCTTGAAGTGGCGGGGGGCTTCGGGATACAGTACGGTTTCTTTTGAGAAGGGAAGGGCCATGCAGCGGATCATGTTGAAATCGAAAATCCACCGGGCGACGGTGACGGGGCTGGAACTCGACTACGAGGGCAGCATCGCCATTGACGAAGACCTGATGGAGGCGGCGGATCTGCTGGCGGGCGAGCAGGTGCAGGTGCTGAACCTGCAGAACGGCGAGCGGTTCATCACGTATGTGATTCGCGGCGAGCGGGGAACGGGGCAGATGATGCTGAACGGGCCCGCGGCACGGCTGGCGTACAAGGGGGACACGATCATCGTGATTGCGTATGCGCCGATGGACGACGCGGAGGCGAAGGGCTTCCAGGCGACGGTGGTGAAGGTGGATGGGCAGAACCGCATTGTCCGGGTGCTGAAGAAGTAGGGGCGTCGGCGATGGGCCTGTTGATCCGCGGCGGGGAGGTGGTGACGGCGTCGGGGCGCCGGCGGGCGGATGTCTGGTGCGAAGGGGAAACGATCTCGAAGGTGGCGGAGGGGATCGAGCCGCCGCCGGGGGCGGAGGTGGTCGAGGCGGCGGGCAAGCTGGTGTTCCCGGGGTTCGTGGATCCGCATGTCCACGCCTATCTGCCCCTGACCAACGTGTCGGCGAAATCCGACTACGCGAACTGCACGCGGGCGGCGCTGCTGGGCGGCACGACGTGTATCATGGATTTCGCGGGGTCGGGGCTGGAGGCGGATCTGGACGAGGCGTGGGCGGTCTGGACGGCGCAGGCGGAGGGCAGGGCGTCGTGCGACTACGCGTGGCACCTGACGATCACGAAGTTCGACGACGCGACCCGGCGGCAGCTGGAGGGCTATGTCGCGCGCGGATTGAAGTCGATCAAGATTTACCTGGCCTACAAGCCGACGCTGGCGATCGCGGACGCCGATCTGATCCGGGTGCTGGAGTTTGCGGCGGCGAACGACATCGTGGTGATGGCCCACTGCGAGAACGCGGACCTGATTCCGGCCCTGCAGCGGAAGCGGCTGGCCGAGGGGCTCACGGGGCCGGAAGGCCATGCGCCGAGCCGTCCGCCGATGGTGGAGGCGGAGGGGGTGTGCCGGTTTCTGACGATGGCGGCGGCGACAGGGGCCAAGGCGTACGTGGTGCACCTGAGCTGCGCCGAGGCCCTGACCATGGCCGACCGTTTCCGCGGGAAGGTGAAGGATCTGTTCATCGAGACGATGATTCACTACCTGGTGCTGGACCGGAGCTATGCCGAGCGGCCGGATTTCGAGGGCGCGAAGTGGGTGCTGTCGCCGCCGCTGCGGGAAAAGAGTGACCAGGAGGCGCTGTGGGCGGCGCTGGCGGACGGCCGCATGGACACGCTGGGGACGGATCACTGCCCGTTTGATTTCGAGGGGCAGAAGACGCTGGGGCGGGGGGATTTCACGAAGATCCCCAACGGGATCGGCGGCGTGGAGGAGCGCATGGCGCTGGCCTGGACGGCGGGGGTGGCGGCGGGCCGGATCACGCCGGAGCGGCTGGCGGCGGTGGCGGCGGAGAATCCGGCGAAGATTTTCGGCCTGTTCCCGCGCAAGGGGACAATTGCGCCGGGGAGCAATGCGGATTTGGTGGTATGGGATCCGTCGGCGCGGCGGACGATATCCGTGAAGACGCAGAGCCTGGACACGGACTACAACCCCTACGAAGGGTTCGAGACGGCGGGGGCGCCGGAGGTGGTGACGGTGCGCGGCGAGATCATGGTGCGCGGCGGGCGGTTTGTCGGTACGCCGGGGCGCGGGCGGCTGGTGATCGGGTGAGATGGTGTTTGTGGATTTGCCCAGAAGAGGATTCCGTTTGGATTCCGGCGGCGCGAAAACCAACCGCCGCCTTTTCCGCGCTGCCGCTTCGAGGACGACCACGGACGGACATAAGTCCTGTCCGAGTCGTCCGCAAAGCGGCATCATCGAAAAAATCGCCGGTTATTTTCGCGTGAGGCTCCGCCAAAATCCAAACGGAATCCTCCTGCTACCACATGTCCTGCGGACAGCGGACAAGGGCGAGGGGTGGGGAGGGCCGCGGACCTGATCTTACTCACGGCACAAGGCCGTGGGGGTCTTGGAAGAGGGGGCTCAATGTCCACTATCCAATTGCGCCGGGATTTTCCACGGTATGGAAAACTTTTTTCCACGCTGTGGAAAACGGCGGGGCTGGCGCTGGGGCTGGCGGTGTCGGGGTTGCGGGCGGAAGAGCTGCCGGGGCCGTGGGCGGCGGGGTGGGACTGGGGGCCGCTGGCGTCGTGGATGGAGGATGCGGACGGCAATGACCGTTTCCGGGCGGCGGGCCCGTTCTGGGAGCGGGCGGAGGGGGATGGCGGCCTGACGCTGCGGGCGACGCCGCGTCCGCTGTGGGCGCGGGCCGCGGACCCGGCCAACGGCCGCACGGCGTGGGATTTTGTCTGGCCGCTGGCGGCGGGCAAGACGTTCCATGAACAGAAATCTTGGCGCGCGGGGCTGGCGTGGTTTTACGACCGGGACCGTTCGGACCCGGAGTCGGGCTACCGGTTCTGGCTGCTGCCGCTGTGGTTTCACGGGCGCGACGAGCAGGGCGACGGCTATGCGGCGCTGTGGCCGCTGGGCGGGGAGATCCGGAATTTCCTGCTGAAGGACCGCATCCGGTTTGCCCTGTGGCCGCTGTGGATGCAGAGCTCGATCAAGGATGTGCGCACGACGGATGTGCTGTGGCCGATCTGGTCGCGCACGACGACGCCGGACGGGCGGCTGGAGAAGTTCCGGGTGTTTCCGCTGTGGGCGCGGTCGAAGGACCGGGGGCGGTATGAGAAGCATTCGGTGCTGTGGCCGGTGTGGACGCACGCGCGCTGGGAGCATCCGAAGGCGACGGGGACGGCGTGGGTGCTGTTTCCGCTGTGCGGGCGGGTGGACCTGAATACGCAGAAGGGCTGGATGGTGCTGCCGCCGCTGTTCCAGTTCATCCGGGGAGAGAAGCTGAACCGGACGTTCTGCCCGTGGCCGTTTTTCCAGCGGGAGACGGGGGCGCGGGAGAAGCTGTACGTGTGGCCGCTGTACGGCCGCCGCAAGGACGGGGTGCTGGAGCGCCGGTTCTGGCTGTGGCCGCTGATCGTGCACGAGCGGAACGAGTGGGGGGGGATGCGGCGGAACCGGTGGACGGTGGTGCCGTTTTACAACAACGTGGCGAAAAGCACGGAGGCGCCGGCCCGGGAAAACGCGGGTCTGTGCGGGGAGCCCGACGGCGGCGCCCGGGAAAAGCCGGCGGGGCGGCGGGTGGTGCAGAGCCGGGTGAAGCTGTGGCCGCTGTATTCGCGGATCTACGATCTGGACGAGCCGGCCTACCGGCTGCGGCTGCTGGATCTGTGGCCGGCGGGGCATCCGCCGCCGGTGGAGCGCAGCTGGGCGCCGCTGTGGACGCTGGTGGACTACCGGGCGCACGGGGAGCGCAGCGACCTGGACGTGCTGTGGGGGCTGTATCGCCAGACGCGGCGCGAGGATGACGAGCGGACGTTTTCGCTGTTTCCGCTGTGGCGGCACGAGCGGACGGCGGGGGATGCCGGCCGGCGCTGGTCGGTGCTGAAAGGATTGCTTGCCTGGGACCGAACGGCTACAACTCGTGAAGTGCGTTTTCTGTGGCTGGGCCGGGTGCGGCTGGCCGTGCCGGAGCCGGCGGACGGGGAGCGCAAGACGTTGCCATGATCACGAGAGAGCCCCAACTGTTTGAACCGCCCGCGAACGTGTTCGCGGCGGCGGGGCGCGGCATCATCCTGGCGTGCCAGGGCACGGGGCAGGCGCTGCTGATGCTGCTGGGGGCGGCCGCGCAGGTGCCGTTTCTGTTTTCGCGCAAGAACCGCGAGGACGTGATGCGGCAGCTGTACCTGGTGGGGATCAAGAGCCTGGGGGTGGTCAGCGTGGTGGCGCTGTTCACGGGGATGATCCTGGCCCTGCAGGTGGGCCTGGAACTGCGCCGCTACGGGCAGGAAAACAGCATCGGCACGCTGGTGTGCATTTCCATGCTGCGGGAAATGGGGCCGTTCATGACGGGGCTGGTCATCGCGGCGAGCGTGGGGTCGGCCATTGCCGCGCAGATGGGGACGATGACGGTGGGCGAGGAGATCGCGGCGCTGGACGTGATGAGCATCAATCCGCTGCGCTACCTGATGATGCCGCGGCTGGTGGCGCTGGCGGTGATGATGCCGCTGCTGACGGTCTATACGAACCTGCTGGGCATTTTCGGCGGGGCGATGGTCGGGGCGTCGCAGCTGGGGATTTCCTGGGAGGCCTATTTCGACAACGCGTTCCGCTATGCCGAGAACAAGGATCTCTACGTGGGGCTGTTCAAGGCGTTTTTGTTCGGGCTGATTATCGTGACGGTGGCGTGCTACCAGGGGTTCACGGCGAGCGAAGGGGCCGTGGGCGTCGGGCGCGCGACGCGTCGCACGGTGATTGTGTCGTTTCTGCTGATCCTGGTGGTGGGGTACTTCGTGACGAGGCTGTTCTACCAATGATCCGGTTCGAGAACGTCACCAAGCGCTTCGGCGCGAAGACGGTGCTGGACGGGATCCGCTACGAGATCCGGCGCGGGGAGACGTTTGTGATCGTCGGGCGGTCGGGGGCGGGCAAGAGCGTGAGCCTGCGGCACATGATCCGGCTGCTGACGCCGGACGCGGGCCGGGTGTGGGTGGGGGATGACTGCGTCAGCGAGGCGTCGGGAAAGCAACTGGAGCGGATCCTGGGGCGGTTCGGGGTGCTGTTCCAGAGCGCGGCGCTGCTGCAGTGGCTGAACGTGGAGGACAACGTCTGCCTGCCGCTGCGGCAGACGACGCACCTGCCCGACGACGAGGTGCGCGCGCGGGCGGCGGAAAAGCTGGCGCTGGTGGGGCTGGAGGGCGTGGGCGACAAGATGCCGGCGGACATTTCCGGGGGCATGCGCAAGCGCGTGGGGCTGGCGCGGGCGATCGTGACCCAGCCGGAGATCATCCTCTACGACGAGCCGACGTCGGGGCTGGACCCGGTGATTTCGCGGCAGATTGACCTGCTGATTGACGACCTGCGGCAGCGGCTGGGGGTGACCAGCGTGGTGGTGACCCACGACCTGTACAGCGCGCTGTATGTCGGGACCCGCGTGGCGATGCTCCACGAGGGGCGCTTCGCGGTGTGCGCCCCGCCGGAGGAATTCGTTGCATCGGAGCATCCGGTCGTGAGAGACTTCCTGCAGGCTCAGGGCATTGCCGGCATGGACGATGTACGGAAGGCGTTCGGGAAATGAAGTTCAAGAAACAGGTGTTCATCGAAAGCGCGGTGGGGCTGTTCAGTTTCGCGGTCATCGCGGCGCTGTTCCTGCTGACGGTGGTGCTGAGCCAGGACACGATGTTCCGCAAGGAGCGGCCCGTGGAGATCGTGTTCGACAATGCGATGGGCCTGCGGGTGGGCGACGCAGTCAGCGCGCGCGGGGTGTCCGTCGGCAAGGTCAAGCAGATCGACCTGAAGCGCGACGGGGTGCATGTGCTGGCGCTGCTGAAGACACCGGTGCACCTGCGGGAGGATTACCGGATCGAAGTGCTGCCGACGTCGGTGCTGGGCGGGCGCTATCTGAACATCCACGAAGGCAGCTACGACACCCCGCCGATGCGGCCGCAGCCGCGGGTGCTGAAGGGCCATGCCTCGACCGACCTGATTGATTCGGCGACGCGGACGGTGGAAGACATCCGGCTGGCGCTGAACGACGGCATCCTGGAGGACTTCAAGGCGACGATGGCGCAGGTGCGCAGGATCGCGACGAAGCTCGGCGAGGGCGAAGGCACGCTGGGCAAGCTGATCGCCGACGACGCGGTGTACCGCGACGTGCAGGAGATCGCAGCCAACCTGCGCGGGACCAGCGAGAAACTGGCGCGGGGCGAGGGCACGA
>JAXGNL010000030.1:0-32853 GCA_040768005.1 Kiritimatiellia bacterium | reverse complement strand
ATGTCAGCCCCGCCGCCGAAGCCGTTCTGGGCATCGCCCCGGAATCCCTCGTCGGCTCCCGCCATTTCTTCGACCTGTACCCCCCGGACGGCCGGGACGCCTTCCAGCAGGAGATCTTCGACCGCTTTTCCCGCCGCGAGATCTTCCGGGAATTCGAACACCCCGTGCCCGTCCCCGGCGGAGGCCTCCGCTGGCTGTCCTCCAACGGCATGCCCCGCCTGAACCCCGACGGCTCCCTGCTGGGCTACCGCGGCTTTTCCTCCGATGTCACCGAACGACGCCAGGCCCGCGAAGAGCTTCGCTCCAGCGAAATCCAGAAAAAAGCCATCCTCGACAACATCCCCCTGAACGTCCTGCTGCTCGACAAAACCCTCCGCATCCAATGGGCCAACCAGGCCGCCGCCGAATCCGTCGGCCGCTCCCCCGACGCCCTGGTCGGTCAACCCTGCCACGCCTTATGGGCCGATCCCGACCACCCCTGCGAGGACTGCCCGGGCGTCGCCGCCCTCCGCAGCGGCCAGCCGGGCCACGGCCGCGTCGAGACCCCCGACGGCCGCATCTGGGACGAACGCGCCGCGCCCATCTTCGATGCCAACGGACGCCTCGCCGGCGTCGTCGAAATCGCCGAAGACATCACCGAACGCAGCGCGACCGAAGAACAGATGCGCACACTGCTCGAGGAAAGCTCCCGCGCCCGCCGCGCCCTGCTCGGCATCCTCGAGGACGAAAAAGCCGCCGAGGAAAAACTCCAGCGCCAGACCCGCGCCCAGCAGCTCCTCATCCGGATTTCGTTTTCCTTCGTCAACCGGCCCCTCGACACCGTGGACGACGCCATCCGGGACGCCCTGCGCCTCCTGGGCGAATTCACCGGCTCCGATCGGGCCTATCTGTATGAGATCAACTCCGACCAGCAGACCGTCCGCAACAGCCACGAGTGGTGTGCCGAGGGCATCGAACCCCTGATTGATCAGCTCCAGGAGGTTCCCTGGGCCCTCGCACCCGAATGGCAAGAAGCCCACATCTCCGGCCTCCCCATGGTGCTGGAGGACATTCATCGCCTGCCGCCCTGCCCCCTCCGCGACCTGCTCGAATCCCAGTCTGTCCTCAGCCTGGCCAGCGTCCCGCTCATGGAAGACGGCCAGTGCATCGGCTTCCTCGGCCTGGACGCCGTCCGCCAGCCCAACGCCTTTTCCGGTCCGGAACTGGACCTGCTCCGCGTTCTCGCCGAACTGCTGGTCAATGTCCACCGGCGACGGCGCGGCGAACAGCAGCGCGCCATGCTCGAAACCCGGCTCTCGCAGGCTCGGAAAATGGAATCCATCGGCCGCCTCGCCGGCGGCATCGCCCACGATTTCAACAACATGATCCAGGTCATCCTCAGCTCCGCGGAACTCGCCCGCATGGCCCCGGACCTGTCCCCCGCCCTGAAGACCGAACTCGACGAAATCCACGACGCCGCCCGCCGGTCCCGCGACATCACCCGCCAGCTCCTCGCCCTCGGCCGCCGACAGACCGGCCGGCCGCGCGTCCTCGATCTCAACCAGACGGTCGCCGGCACCCTCCAGATGCTCCGGCGCCTCATCAGCGAAAACATCGACCTGCGCTGGACCCCCGCCGACGGCCTGTGGCCCGTTCTCGCCGACCCGTCCCAGATCGACCAGATTCTGACCAACCTCTGCCTCAATGCGCGCGACGCCATCACCGGCACCGGCCACCTCGACATCGCCGCCGCCAACTGCTCCCTGTCCGCCCCGCCCCCCCGCCATCCCGAAGTGCCTCCCGGCGACTATGTCCGCCTGAGCGTCCGCGACGACGGGCCCGGCATCGACCCCGAACTCCTCGATCACCTGTTCGAGCCCTTCTTCACCACCAAGGATCCCGGCAAGGGCACCGGCCTGGGCCTGCCCATGGTCTTCGGCATCGTCCGTCAGCACAACGGATTCATTGACGTGGAGAGCGAAACCGGCCGGGGCACCGCGTTTCACATCCACCTGCCCCGGCACGCCGGCAAGCCGGCGGCCGCGCCGCCGCCGCCGCCCCCCCCGCCGCCCCGCGGCGAACGCAAAACCATCCTGCTGGTAGAGGACGAACCTTCCATCCTGGCCATGACCGCCAGCGTGCTCGACAGCCTGGGCTACACCGTCCGCTCCGCCGTCTCCCCCGCCGACGCCATCCGCCTTGCCCGGGAGGATTCCCATCCCATCCATCTGCTGCTCACCGACATCATCATGCCGGGCATGAACGGCCGGGACCTCGCCCAGACCCTCTGCGCCCTGCGCCCCGGCCTGCGCGTCCTCTACATGTCCGGCTATCCCGCCGAGGTCATCGCCCGCAACGGCGTCCTCGACAGCAGCCTGGCCTTCATCCCGAAACCCTTCAACCGCGCCGACCTCGCCGCCAAGCTGCACGAAATCCTCGGCGAATAGTCCCTCCCCCAATAAAACAAACAGCCGGGCGGTTGCCCGCCCGGCCGTTGTCTCCGCGGATTCCCGGCTACAGCGTGTAGCTCAGACCCGCGATCAGGCTCAGGTCGTTGCGCTCCGCGCCCGGCGCCGGCGTATTGTCGTATTTGTCCTGCAAGACCACGCGCAGGCTCAAATGGCTGTTGATCGCCGCCTCGACGCCCGCCTCCGCCGTCAGCAGGTAGTTGTCGAAGTCCTCGGCCTCGGGCACGTACTCCAGCGACTGCACCAGCTTGGTTGTCTCGGTGATCTGGCAGGTGTAGCGCTCCGCAAACCGCAGCGCCAGGTAGTCGTTGGATTCGCCGTCGAGCTTTTCCCACACATAGGATGGACCGGCTTCCAGCGACAGCTCGCGCTTGTCGTTCTTCACCACGTAGAACCCCAGGCCGGGCCCCAGCATCGCGCGGTAGTCAATCAGCGCGATGTCGTCATACAGCACCGAGCCGTCCAGGTACGCAAACGTCTTCGGACTCAGCGTCTTCTTGACGTTGACATACGCCTTCGCGTTTTCAATGGTCGTCTCGTCGGTCTCGGTCACCGTGACGCTGCCGTCTTCGTTTTCGGTTTCGGTCTTCGCCGTGTTCTCGCCGTAGTTGGCTTCGATCCCCGCGATCACGGAACCCAGCCCCTCCTTTTCGCCTTCGGTCACCAGACTGGCATTCACCGCCATCGTCTCGCTGTTGCCGTCCGTCATCGTCAGGCCCGCGTTCAACGCCGTCGCCCAGCCGGCCTTCGCCGCCTCGGCTTCCGCCTCCGCCTTCTTTGCCTTCTTCTCCGCCGCCGAGGCCGAACCCGCCACCGCCAGCACCATCGCCATCATCATCCACTTCTTCATTTTTTTCTCCTTCGGGCGGTTGTCCACCCATCCTTTCCGGATTCCATCCTTCCCCTTTTCGCCCCCCGGATCTCTACTTCGCCGCTTCTTCGGCTTCCTGCTTCCGGCGCAGGCGGTTCACCACCTTCACCATCAGAAACACCGAAAACGCAACGATCAGGAAATCCACCACGTTCTGGATGAACATCCCGTAGTTCAGCGTCACCGCCGCCACCTCGGCTCCCGCCGCATCCACCGTGGCCGCCTTCAGCGTCACCGCCAGATCCTTGAAATCCACCTGCCCCAGCAGCATCCCGATCGGCGGCATGATCACATCCGCCACCAGCGAATTGACGATCTTGCCGAACGCCCCGCCAATGATAATGCCCACGGCCATGTCCACCATGTTGCCCTTGACCGCGAACTCCTGGAACTCCTTCACCATGCTCATGTCATTTCCTCCTGTTTCCTTCTATTGCGGTTTTGTTAAACCGAATGCGGACTCTGCCCCCTCCCGCCCTTTCTGTCAACCGTTCTACGCAAGGCCCGAACAGCACGGGCGCATCTGTGCTTCGGTGCAATCCTGGAACCGGAGGGGCTACTTGTCCGCCTGTGGCGGAACCTCCGTGTTGCCCGCCGGGGGTGCGGCAACCCTGCCGGAAACCGGGCAGGACAGAGCCTGCCCCTCCAGCCCCCCCCTCGCGGATCAGGTCTCGTCCTCGCCCCGCGCCATGATGACCTTGCCGGTGCGCACCAGCTCCACGATCTTGAACTTGCGCAGCAGCTCCACCATCGCATCCAGTTTCTCCGACCCGCCGGTCACCTCCAGCACGATCGACGTCTCCGTCAGGTCCACCGTCTTGGCCCGGAAGTGATCGGCGATCTGCAGCACTTCTCCGCGCTGGGCGGCATCCACCGCCACCTTCACCAGCCCCAGCTCCCGCGCCACCACCTCCTCGTCCGAGTGCTCCCGGCAGGCCAGCACGTCCACCAGCTTCGAACACTGCATGATGATCTGCTCCAGCCCCGACTCGTCGCCCTTGGCCGTGATCGTCATGCGCGAGAAGTCGCCCGTCGCCCCCGGCGACACCACCAGGCTCTCGATGTTGAACCCGCGCCGCGAAAACGCCTGCGCGATGCGCACCAGCGCCCCCGGCCGGTTGGCCACGTAAATGCTCAGATTATGCGTCGGCAATGCCTTGTTCATGTTCCTTACTCCCGGTTGGCGTTGGTCGCGGCCGTTTTCGCGCGGCGCCCCGCCGGACGCCCCTTCTTCTTCTTGGGATGCTCCATCACCGTGTCTTCCAGCGGCTTGCCCGGAGGCACCATCGGGTACACCTCTTCGTGCTTCACCACTTCCACGTTCACCAGCACCGGCCCCCGGTGCTCCAGCGCCTTCTTCAGCACCTTGGGTATGTCCGCCGCCCGCTTCAGGTTCAGCCCCAGGATCCCGTACGCCTTCGCCAGCTGCACGAAGTCCGGATTCCCTTCCAGGTCCACCCCGCTGTAGCGCTCGTCGTAGAACATGTCCTGCCACTGCCGCACCATCCCCAGATAGTGGTTGTTCATCAGGAACACCTTCACCGGCAGCTTGTGGATCGCCGCCGTCGCCAGTTCGCTCATCGTCATCTGGAACCCGCCGTCGCCGACAATCGCCACCACCGTCTCGTCCGGACGCCCGAACTGCGCGCCGATCGCCGACGGCAGGCCGAAGCCCATCGTGCCCGCCCCGCCCGAACTGATGAACTGCCACGGCTTGTCGCATTTGTAGAACTGCCACGCCCACATCTGGTGCTGGCCCACGTCGGTCGTCATCACCGCCTTGCCGCCCGTCAGCTTGTTCAGCGCGTCAATGATCTGCGGCGGATGCAGCCCGCCTTTCTTCGCGTAGCTCAGCGGCCACTTCTTCTTGTAGCCCGCCAGCGCCTTGCGCCACTCGGCCGTGTCGCCCGGCTCCAGCAGCGGCAGCAGATCCTGCAGCACCGTCTTCGCATCGCCCCGGCAGCGGATGTCCGGCTTCACCAGCTTCCCGAACTCCGCCGCATCAATGTCGATGTGGATCTTCACCGCGTCCCGGCAGAACATCGCCGGCACGCCCAGAATCCGGTCGTCCAGCCGCGCCCCCACCGAGATCATCAGGTCGCATTCCACCAGCGCGCGGTTCGCGTAGGCCGTCCCGTGCATCCCCAGCCCCTCCAGGCTCAGCGGATGCGAATCCGGAAACACCCCCTTGCCCAGCAGCGTGGATGTCACCGGTATCTGCATCGTCTCCGCCAGCGTCCGCAGTTCGTCCTCCGCGTGCGACAGCACCGCGCCGTGCCCCGCCACGATCACCGGCCGGCGGCTCTTCGCCAGCGCATCCGCGATCGCCTGCAGCGTCTCCGGCGTGTAGCCCTTCGGCTCCGGATGGTATCCCGGCAGGTTCATGTCGGCATCCAGGCTCGCCGTGCACAGGTCCGTCCCCACGTCCTTGGGCACGTCGATCAGCACCGGCCCCGGCCGCCCCGTCGTCGCAATGTGATACGCCTCCTTCAGCACCCGCGGAATGTCGTTGGCGCTCTTCAGCAGATAGCTGTGCTTCACGATCGGCATCGTCAGGTTGAAGATGTCCGCCTCCTGGAACGCGTCCTTGCCCAGCATGCCCCGCACGCTCTGCCCCGTCACCACGATCATCGGCACCGAATCCATGTACGCCGTCATGATGCCCGTCACCGTGTTCGCCGCTCCCGGCCCGCTCGTCACCAGCACCGCCGCCGGCTTGCCCGTCGCCCGCGCATACCCGTCCGCCATGTGCGCCGCCCCCTGTTCGTGGCGCACCAGCACGAACTTCATTTTCTTCCTCACCTTGTACATCGCATCGTACAGGGGAATCGCCGAGCCCCCCGGAATCCCAAACGCCACCTCGATCCCGATCTTCTCCAGGCTCAGGATCAGCGCTTCCGCTCCATTCATCTGATGTTCACTCATGGCTGCCTCCAAAAGGATATTCCATTCAATTCGTCTCCATTTTTACTCTTTTTTACGGCGACGCAAGAAAAATCGAAGCTTTTTTGAATTATTTTGGCCTTTTGAGAGCCGATTTTATGATTTATTGCGTTTTTTGACCGCTTTTAGGCCGTTTTAAGGCCATTTATTCCGAATAATGACCATTTTTGTGATTATTTCGTCTCTTTTCACCTCCGCGCCTCTACGTTCCCCGCTTTTGCTGAGTTTTCCGCCTGTATCCTCCTCTTTTCCCTCTTCATTTCCATCCGTGCCCGCGCCGCTCCCCGGTGGTTGATGGTTGGTAGTTGGTGGTCGATGGACGATGGCCGGACCTCGGATCTCCGACCTCGGAGCCTCCCTCTCCCTTCCTGTCCATCCGTCCCGACTCTGCAAGAGGTCGGGATCCGTAGCTCCCGGCTGCCCGGCTGTTCCCTTGATGATTGAATATTGCTCTGTTGAATATTGAATATTCTCTCCCTTGTACCTCCTGAACCCCGAACCCTGTTCCCTCCCCTTCCCTGTTTTCCTGCTTCGACTGTCCTCTGTCTTCTGTCCTCTGACCTCTGCCCCCTGTCCCCTCCTGACCTCTGGCCTCCTCCTTTTCCTCTTCCCCTCTCCAGTGAAATCCGCCACTCTTCCTTTATAGAAGATGAAGCCCTCGCCCGCACCCTACGCCCTGCTCGGCCATCCCGTCGGCCATTCGCTTTCCCCGGCCATGCACAACGCCGCCTTCCGGGCCCTCGGCCTGAACGCGCGCTACACCCTGCTGGATGTCCTGCCCCGCGACCTCCCCGCCACGCTCGACGAACTGCACGCCGGCGGATTCGGCGGCCTCAACATCACCATCCCCCACAAGGAAGCCGCATTCCGCTTTCTCGACCGGCATCACGCAGTCTCCGATTCCGCCCGGGTCCTGCGCGCCGTCAATACCGTCGTCTTCCGGCGCGACGGCGCCATGGAAGGCCACAACACCGACGCCCCCGGATTCCTCGACGCCCTGCGGGAAGCCTTCCGCGCCTCCCCGCGCGGCAAGCGCATCCTCCTGCTGGGCGCGGGCGGCGCCGGGCGCGCCGTCGCCCTGACCTGCGTCCTGCACGGCGCCGCCGAAATCCTCGTGGCCGATCTGCGCCCCGCCGCCCGCCGCCGACTCCTCCTCGCCCTGCGCGAAACCGCCCCGGGGCTCCCCGTCGCCGGCCTCTCCCTTGCCCGCGCCGCGCGCGCCGCCCGCGATTGCGATCTGATCCTCCAGGCCACCCCCGTCGGCATGACGCCCGGCGACCCGTCGTTGCTCCCCGCGGAGTCCTTCCGCAAAGGCCAGCTCGTGTTCGACCTCATCTACAACCCCGCCGAGACCCCGCTGCTGGCCGTTGCCCGCGCCGCCGGCGCCCGCACCGCCAACGGCCTCGGCATGCTCCTCCACCAGGGCGCCCGCGCCTTCCGTCTCTGGACCGGCCGCAAGCCGCCCGTTGCCGTCATGCGCGCCGCCCTCGAACAGGCCCTGCGCGCCCGGAGCCCGCAATGACCCTGCCGCTGGAAGCCTATTGGGTGCTGAGCGCATTCATTTTTCTGGCCGGCCTCTGCATCGGCAGCTTTCTCAACGTCTGCATCTGGCGCATCCCCCGCGACGAATCCATCGTCTTCCCCGGCTCCCATTGCCCCGCCTGCGGCCACGCCATCGCCCCGTGGGACAACCTCCCCCTCCTGTCCTGGCTCATTCTCAACGGCCGCTGCCGCCATTGCCGGGGCCCCATCTCCCCGCGCTACTTCCTCGTCGAACTCCTCACCGGCGCGCTCTTCACCGCCCTCTGGCTCGTCCACGGCGTCTCCGTCCTCACCCCCGTCTATCTGCTCTTCGCCGCCGCCCTCGTTATGGCCACCTTCATTGATCTCGATCACCTCATTCTCCCCGACCGCGTCACCCTCGGCGGCATGATCCTCGGCCCGGTCCTCTCCTTCGCCCTGCCCGCCCTCCAGGGCCAGACCCAACGCCTGCCCGCCCTCGTACACTCCCTCATCGGCCTCGCCCTCGGCTATGGCCTGCTCTGGCTCGTCGCCACCCTCGGCCGCTTCATTCTCAAGCGCGACGCCATGGGCATGGGCGATCTCAAGCTGCTCGGCGCCATCGGCGCCTGCCTCGGCGGACAGGCTGTGCTCTTCACCATCTTCGTCTCCTCGCTCACCGGCACGCTGCTGGGTCTCGGGCTCATCGCCGCCGGCAAAAAGGAACTCCAGAGCAAAATTCCCTACGGCCCCCATCTCGCCCTTGCGGCCGTGCTGTGGATGCTCTGCGGACCCGCCTGCATCGCTGCCTATCTCCGCTGGGCCCTGCCCCCCGGCCCCCTCGCCCTGCTGCTGTTCCCCGGAGGATTCTCATGAGCCCCCCAAGCGACCGCCCCCAACGCCTCAACACCGCCTCCCTCTCCCTCGGACTCCTCGCCGTCATCGCCGTCGGCTTCGTGCTCAAGGCCGCCCAGGGCGTCGTCATCCCCCTGCTCATCGCCTGGTTCCTCAGCTACCTGCTGGCGCCCCCCGTCAACTTCCTCGTCCGCCGCCTGCGCCTGCCCGCCCCCCTCGCCGTCGCCTGCGTCGTCCTCCTCCTGCTGCTCGCCTCCTGGGGCGCCGGCATCGTCATCCAGCAGCGCCTCCTCGCCTTCGCCAAGGCCTTCCCCGAATACCAGACCCGCCTCGCCGAAATCCTCGACCATTACAGCCGCCTCTACGACCTGCCCGCCTTCGCCATCCACGAACCCAACTGGCCCGCCCAGCTCGGCCCCCTCGTCCTCCAAACCTCCAAGTTCTTCATTTCCTTCATTTCCAACGCCGTCCTCGTGGTGATTTTTCTCGTCTTCATGCTGCTGGCCAAACCCTACGCCGGCGACAAGCTGCGCGCCGCCCTCCCCGAACGCGCCGACGACATCCTGCTCGTCACCACCACCATCTCCCGCCAGATCAGCGCCTATCTCGGCGCCCTCTTCGTCATCTCCCTCGTCACCGGCCTGCTCGTCTGGGGAATCCTCGTCTGGATGGGCGTCGAATTCGCCTTCACCTGGGGACTGCTCGCCTTCGTCCTCAACTTCATTCCCACCCTCGGCTCCATCATCGCCAGCATTCCCCCCGTCCTCATGGCCCTCGTCCAGCACGCCCCCGATATCTGGCCCGCCGCCGGCGTCGCCCTTGTCCTCGCCGCCATCCAAATGATCCTCGGCAATTTCATCGCCCCGAAAATCTACGGCGACCGCCTCAACCTCTCCCCCGTGGTCATTCTGCTGTTCCTGCTCTTCTGGGGCTGGCTCTGGGGCATCACCGGCGCCCTGCTCGCCGTCCCCATCGCCGCCGCCATCCAGATCGCCCTCGCCCACATCCCCTCCCTCGCCCCCCTCGCCATCCTCATGGGATCCGGCAAACGCTACACCCGCAAGCCAACCCCGGCGGCGGAGCCGTGAAACGCCGTTTTCCGCTTCTGCACCATGAAGCCAGCCCGCGGGTTCCGTTGCCGGAAAATGCCGCGGGCGCGCTATGGCTCGCCGCCATGGGGCCGGCGCGGAACCTCCCGCCCCGCCCCCGCGGCTCCTGCGCAGCTCCGGCAGCACCCCTCTGCACGGCCCATCGTCCAACGCCCCGCAGGCCAGCCCTTCTTTCGAGTGGCTCGAGGCCAGCGCAACTCCGAAGAATACGACGACCACCACGACTCCGCCCATGCCGACGCCGTATGCATCATCCAGGCCGCGGACGGCCCCGAAGCTGTCGGCCCTTCCTTGACCGCGAACTCGCCCTCACGACAAGCTGCCGTTCCCGCTACGCCATCCAGCGACAACTGTCCTAACCAGGCGCGGGCCGCACAAGATTATCCCCTGGGCCATTGCCCACTGGAAACTCGCGCGTGCCGCGATCATGCAAGGCGACCATGCCTACTACACCACCCGTCAAGCCCTGCCATTGATGGAAATCGGACGCCTCCTACAGCCAGGCCGAAGGACGAGGCCTGCCAGCAATTCTGAGCTATATGCCGCCTCCGACTACGGACAGAAGGAAAGCGCCAACGGCGTCTATCTGCTCCTCGGCGACCTCTACGAAGAAGCTGGCGAATGGGACAAGGCCCGCGCGCTCTACGAACACTACGCGCAGTTTCCCTGTTACAAGAACGACGCCGAACTCCGGAAGCGCCTCGGCCTGCCGCCGGAAGACGACCGCACCCGGGCCGCGACATGGATCGCCGAACTGCAAAATCCCGATCCGGCCGCGCGCCGCAACGCCCGCCTTCGGCTCTACGACTTGATTACCGCTTGCCCCATACCGCGATCCATGGCTCCGATGGCTCGCCCAAACCGCCGCGACCGAACCAACTCCTGCTGCGCGCGAAGAACTGGACATCCTCCGCCTCGCCGACGCCCCTGGCCGACGTTCCCAAATCCGGCCGCGGAGAAAAGGCCGCTGAACTCATGCGCCGCATGGACGATGACCACCGCAAGCCTGCCCACGAGGCCGTGCTGAAATCTGTCTTATCGCCGGACAGACCGCGAACAATCCGGCATCCTTGCAGCAACTATCGGCACCCGCCCCCTTGCGGGAACTCTTCCTTCACTCCTGAATTTCGATTCCATGGAACCCTGTACTCCGCCGCGCGCTAACGCCACCTGCTGCCGGAGGACGCCCTCTGCCGCGGAAAACGCGGAATCCTCCGCGCGATCTTCCAGGACAATCCCACCTTCCGGGATTTCCGAAGACTCCGTGTCGGACTGCAACCCCGCTATTGGGACAAGCCCGTTGTTATTTGCCCTTGGAGTCAAGGAAGACGCCGGCTTCGATCGACCAGATCCCCGGACGATCCCTTCAACCGGAACCGGGTGTTCCCGCCGCTGGCCATGGCGCTCGAACGCGAACGCTCCGTCTAGACATCCCCCCGCGTGCTCGATTCCTCGACCGGCAGCACGTCCGCAACTTGCCGCGGGAATCCACCATGCCGATCCCCGACGCGATCTTCCAGACCTGGTGGACCGGACAATCCAACACCTTCGATTTCGCCCGATCCCCAAGGCCCGGGGCCGGCGGGCCTACGGCGCCGGATTCGCCAGCCGCATCACCGCCGTCGCCCACGCCCCGAAACTCGACGGGCTGTTCTTTCTGGAAGAGGGCGGTTTCCTGACTACAAGGGCTCCGTCGGCTTCTTCCATTTTCCGGCGAAGCCGGCCTGCTGGACGACCCGGTGCCGCGGCGAAACCACCGGCCTCTCCCCAGGCTCGCGCCTGCTGGACCCCAAAGGGTTCCGGATCGGATCCTTGTCTGATCTGTCCTGGAATCCCGAGCTCCTCCGCTGCGAGTTCAACAGCTCCATGACAAACGCATCGGCATCTCCTTCGCCGCCGAGCCCTCGCCGTGGAAAAACATCGAGGAAATCTCCCCGGCCGCGGCTGATTCCCCTGCATTCCGGCTCGGCCCCGGTATCCAGCGCCGCGGCGATTTCACCTATGAAATCCGCCGTGGCGATCTCTGACCGCTGTCCACGAACCTCCGACGTGAGGAATGCCCGACGACTCCCCGGCTACTTACCTCTCCTTCGCCCCTCCTCACGCGACGGAACCAAGATCCCGGCTGCCGCTCCGGGAATCACAGGCCCGCCCAGTCCTCCTGGATCCGCCGCCCACCCCCCGGACAGGTGATTGATGGTTGATAGTGGGTGGTTAGTGGTGGATGGTTGGTGGCCGACTTCGGACCCTCGACCTCCGACCTCGGCCCTCCCCCTCTCCCCTCCTGCCCATCCGTCCCGATTCTGCAAGAGGGTCGGGATCCGTAGCTCAGGCTGTCTGGCTCCCCTTGATGGTTGAATATTGCCTTGTTGAATATTGAATATTCTGCCCCCTGTCCCTCCTCTTTCCTGTTTTCCCGCTTCGACTGTCCCCTGTCCCCCGTCCTCTGTCCCCCGTCCTCTGTCCCCTCCCCCCATTCGTGTCATTCGCTCGATTCGTAGTTCACCTTCTTTCCCCTCCCTCGATTTTTCTATTTTCCTTCTGTTCTCCCCGCCGTCCCGGGCATGCTGTGTTTCTAATTAAAGAAACACCCCGGGAGCCCCCGCATCACGGAAACATCAGCTTCTCTCCGTCGCCGCCCTCGCCGCCCTCCTCGCCGTCACCGCCGCCCCCGCCTACGACCAGCCCGCCGTCAATCTCGGCTTCACCAGCTTCCTCGACGGCATTCCCCCCGCAGGTCCCGGCCTCTATGCCGCCCAGTACGTCCAGTATTACCACGCCGGCCATCTCCCCGATCTGCCCTTCCCCGGCGATCCCGAACTCGACGCCGTGATCAGCCTCACCCAGATCCTCGTCCAGCACCCCGCCCCCGTCCTCGGCGGCGCCAACATCGGCCTCGATCTCATCCTGCCCGCGGCAGCCTTCGACCTCGATGCCGACGGCACCCCGCTCACCGCCCAGGACGGCCTCGGCGACCTCCTGATCGGCCCCTACATCCAATGGGTCGTCATGGGCCAGCAGGGCCCCGTCTTCGCCCACCGCATCGAACTCCAGACCATCCTGCCCACCGGCGACTACGACAAGACCCGCTCCATCAATCCCGGCGCCAATGTCGTCAGCCTCAACCCCTACTGGGCCGCCACCTGGTTCCTCTCCCCCAAATGGACCCTCTCCGGCCGCCTCCACTATCTCTGGAACGACGAAAACAACGCCCCCAACACACCCCCGGATTCCGGCATCGCCGACACCCAGGCCGGCGAGGCCATTCACGCCAACTTCGCCGCCGCCTATGAAGTCCTGGAAAAACGCCTCCGCGTCGGCCTCAACGGCTATGCCTTCCGCCAGATCACCGACAGCCAGGCCAACGGCGCCGACACCGGCGGCGAAAAAGAACAGGTCTTCGCCATCGGCCCCGGCGCCCTCTGGAGCTTCAATCAGGACAATCACCTCTTCGCCAACGCCTACGTCGAGTTCGACGCCCAGAACCGCCCCGAAGGACAGCGCCTCAACCTCCGCTTCGTCCACCACTTCTGATCCCGCCCCCCGGCAGTGGCCGGCGGCGGGTGGTTGGTGGTTGGTGGTCGATGGCCGGACCTCGGCCCTCCGGCCTCGCTCCTTCTTCCTCCTTTCCTGTCCATCCGTCCCGACTCTGCAAGAGGTCGGGATCCGTAGCTAACGGCTGTCCGGCTGTCCCCTTGATGGTTGGATATTGTTCTGTTGAATATTCCCCCCCTGCCTTTCGTCCCCCCCATTCGTGTCATTCGCTTGATTCGTAGTTCCTTCTCCGGCTGCCCCCCCCTTTCCATTTGTTTTTTTCGCGCCTTTCGAGTGTTTCGTGGTTTCCTCTCTTCGCCTTTTCCTCTTTTCCTGCTTCGCTTCGGACCCTCTCCTGACTACTGTCTTCTGAATCTCACTGCTGATTTTTCCCCGCCATGGAAAATCCGGACAATAAACCCGCCCCCTCATCCGTTGTCTGTCATGAAAGCCAAACCCCACCCACCCCCCTCGATGGACCCCACCGATGCAGCACTCCTGGCAGCCTGGCGACGCGGCGACGCGGAAGCCCTCGGCCAACTGGTCGGCAGATACAAGCGGCCGCTCTTCTCGTTCCTGCACCGCTTCGCCTCCGACCCCGGCCAGGCCGACGAGTGGTTCCAGGAAACCTGGGTCCGCGCCATCCGGCACATGAACCTCTTCCGTCAACGCAATTTCTCCGGCTGGCTCTTCCGCATCGCCCACAACCTGATCATTGACCAGGCCCGGCGCAGGAAACCCGACGGCTCCCTCGACGCCCCCCTCCCCGACAGCGGCATCTTCCTCGGCGACACCATCCCCGCCGCCACCCTCTCCCCCGCCCTCGAAGCCGGCGGACGCGACCTCGGCCGCCAGATCGAAGCCGCCGTCAATGCCCTGCCCCTCGAGCAGCGCGAAGTCTTCTGGCTGCGCATGGATTCCGGCCTGCCCTTCAAGGAAATCGCCCGCCTCCAGCGCACCTCCGTCAATACCGCCCTCGCCCGCATGCAGTACGCCCTCGAAAAACTCCGCAAGGCCCTCGGCCCCGCCTACCGCGAACTCCAGGAGACCGCCCCATGACCCCCGCCCGGCTCGAACACCTCCTCCTCCTTGAACAGTCCGGCGAATTGACGCCAACCCGGCGCCGCGCGCTCGACGCCGAACTCGCCGCCAACCCCGACGCCCGCCGGCGCCGCGACGAACTCCGCGGCCTCGCCCGGGCCATCCCCCCGGCCCCCGGGCCCTCCCCCGATGCCGCCGCCCGGATCGCCGCCCGCCTGGCAACCGCCGCCCGCCCGCGCCCCGCCTTCCACCCCGCCTGGAAACCCGCCCTCGCCGCCGCCGCCGCACTCGCCCTCCTCCTCGGCATCCAGCTGTTCCGCGCCGGCAGCCCCTCCTCCGAAACCCAACTCGCCCGCTCCGAAACCCCGGCCGCCAACGACAGCAGCACCGCCGACGACTGGACCGACCCGCTCGCAGACGACTTCACCGAACTCGAGAACCTGCTCACCGCCCTCTCCGCCGAAGACCCGTTCGGATTTGCGGAATTGTAAAACAACCCCGAAAGGAACCCGACCATGAACAAGACCCTCACCCTGATCGCCATCGCCGCCCTCGCGGCCGGCACCGCCTCCGCCCAGCACGGCGGCCCTCCCCCCGGCTGCGATGGGACCGGCCCCGTGGCCGGCAAGGCCATGCGCGGCCCCGAAGACCGGGGCCCCGGCCGCGAAATGCGCGGCGGCCCCGTCTCTGACGAGATGCGCGCCGAAATGCGCGCCGAACACCAGGCCATCCGCGACCTCGTCGGCGCCGCTCGCATCGAAACCGACGAGACCCGCAAGGCCGAACTGGTGGAGCAGATCCGCGCCAAACTCGGTGCCGTCGCCGACCGCATGCAGGCCCACCAGGAAGAACGCCTGGCCCAGGCCGAAGAGCGGTTCACCGCCCTCAAGGAGCGCATCGAAGACGCCCGCGAGCGCCGCGACGAGATCATCGAAGACCAGATCCAGCGCCTGCTCGCCGGCGAACGCCCCGGGCGGCCTTCCGCCTTCGATGACTTCCCCTACGCCAAGGGCGGACGCGCCAAAGGCGAAGGCCGCCCCGACCGCGGCCCCCGCGGCATGAGGCCCCCGCCGCCGCCCCCGGAGGAACCCCTCCCCGGCGACATCATGCCCGATGACATGCCCCCCCCGCCCGAGGAGTAACCCTCCTCTCGCCCCCCGGCCCCGCCCCCGCGGGGCCTTTTTTCTGCCCCCCGACGGCCGGATAGTGGCTGGTCTGTGGTTGTTGGTCTGTGGGTGGTGGGTCGATGGTTCGTGGTTCGTGGTTGATGCCCGGACCTCGGACCTCGGCCCTCCTCCCTCTCCCTTCCTGTCCATCCGTCCCGACTCTGCAAGAGGTCGGGATCCGTAGCTCACGGCTGTCCCCTTGATGATTGAATATTGTTCTGTTGAATATTGAACATTCTGCCCCCTGTCTTCTTTTCCTCCCGAACCCTGAACCCTTTCCTGTTTTCCTGGGTTTTCCACCACAGGCGGACAGGCCTGTTTTCCTGCTTCGACTGTCCCCTGTCCCCTATCCTCTGTCCCCTGCGGCTTTGCGCGCCCCCTTTCTTCTGGCAAACCCCATGTCCATGGCCTACTCTTTCCACAGAACAAACGGTTGATTTCCAAGGAGCGCATTCATGAAAAAGGCAGTCAAAATCCTGGTTGGCATTCTGGTGGTGGTCGTGGTTCTGCTGGTGGCGGCCGAACTCTCTCTCGACAAGGTCATCCTCAAGGGCTTCAACACGGCCGCCCCCGCCGCCCTCGGCGTCCCCGCCACGCTCGCCGACGCCTCCCTGTCGCTCGTCAAGGGCGAAGCCGCCCTCGAAGGCCTCCACATCGGCAACCCCGAAGGCTTCAAGACCGACGGCCTCTTCGACCTGGCTTCTGTCTCCGTCAAGCTAGACAACGCCTCGCTGCTGACCGATACCATCATCATCCGCGAAATCGCGATCGACGGCATGGTCCTGACCTATGAAAAAGGCCTGATGAACAGCAACCTCGGCGCCCTGATTGACCAGCTCTCCGCCGGCAAGGATGAAGACGCAGAAGAAGAAAAAGAAGAAGCCGAAGAAGAAAAGGCCGACACCCAGGACGAAAAGCCCGGCAAGAAAGTGATCATTGAAAAGCTGACCATCACCGGCAGCAAAATGAACGTCTCCATCACCGGCGCGGCGGCGCTGACCGGCGGCGGCGCCATCCCGATCCCCCTGCCCCCCATCACCCTGACCGATCTCGGCAAGGAGAAGGAAGGGGTAACCGTGGTCGAGGCCGTCCAGGACGTGCTCAAGGCCATCCTCGGCGCCGCGGGCTCCGCCATCACCGGCGCGGGCCACCTGCTGGGCGACGGCGCCAAGGCCCTCGGCGACGGCGCGTGGGCCGTCGGCGAAGGCACCGTGGACGCCGGCAAAGCCGTGGTCGGCGGCGCGGCGGATGCCGGCAAGGCCGTGGTCGGCGGCGTCGGCGATGCGCTCAAGAGCGTGAACCCCTTCAAGAAGTGATCCCCCCCGCCCTTTCCTCCACGCCCCGGCGGCGCTGGCTCGCGCCCATCACGGCGGTGTTCTGCACCGTCCTGGTGGTCTCGAACATCACCGCCATCAAGCCGCTGTCCATCCCGGGACTGCCGTTTATCCTGATGGACGGCGGCAACCTGCTGTTCCCCATTTCCTACATCTTCGGCGACATCCTCGTCGAAGTCTACGGCTACGCCCAGTCCCGGCGCATCATCTGGCTGGGCTTTGCCCTCAACCTGTTCGCCGCCGCCACGTTCACGCTGGTGGCCCTGCTGCCCCCCGCCCCCGGCTGGCCCATGCAGGAGGCCTTTGCCGCCATCCTCCTGCAGACGCCCCGCGTCGTCCTCGGCAGCCTCGCCGCCTTCTGGTGCGGCTCTTTCCTCAACGCCTACGTCATGGCCCGCCTCAAAATCCTCACCCGCGGCCGCCACCTGTGGCTGCGCACCATCGGCAGCACTCTCGTGGGCCAGGCCGTGGATTCCACCCTGTTCACCTTCCTCGCCTTCGCCGGCGTCTGGCCGCTCGGACTGGTCCTTCAGATCTCCCTGTGGAACTTCGTCCTCAAGACCTCCTACGAAGCCCTCGCCACTCCCCTCACCTATCTCATCGTCCGCCGCCTCAAGCGCGCGGAATCCTCCGACCCCTACGACACGCATACCGACTTCTCCCCCTTCCGCCTCCGGGACTCCTGACATGAAACGCAAAGCCCCCGCCCCCAAAGCTCCCGCCCTGCGCCGCCTGCCGCCCGTCCGCCGCAACGGCACCCTCCTCCTCGACCATCTGGCCGAACACCTCTCGCTTTCCCGGCGTGCCGCCAAGGCCCTGCTCGACGACCGCCTCGTGTTCGTCAACGGCCGCCGCATCTGGATGGCCCGCCACCTGCTGCAGATCCGCGATACCGTGGAGCTGCTGCCCGACGCCGTGCGGCCCGAGTCCCGCGCCGCCGCCCCCCCCGTGCGCATCCTGCTCGACGATCCGCTCTTTCTCGTCGCCGACAAGCCCCCCCGCCTGCTCGCCGTCGGCGACAAATCCCTCGAAACCCGCCTGCGTGACCAGCTCGGACTGCCCACCCTCCGCGCCGTCCACCGCCTCGACAAAGACACCTCCGGATGCCTGCTCTTTGCCAAGACCGACGACGCCCGCCGCGCGCTCGTCGCCCAGTTCGAGAAAGGCCAGATCCGCAAGATCTATCACGCCCTCGTCGCCGGCAACCTGCCCGCCCGCGAAATGGATATCCGCGAACGCGTGGACAACCTGCCCGCCGTCAGTCATGTCCGCCAGGTCTCCGCGCAGACCCGCCCGCCGCGATGCGCCCATGTCACCGTCTCCATCGAAACCGGCCGCACCCATCAGATCCGCATTCATCTCCAGCACATCGGCGACCCCGTTCTCGGCGACCGCCGGTACTTCACGCCCCTGTCCGCCGGTTTTTCCGAAGTGCCCCGCCAGATGCTCCACGCCTCCGACCTGCGCTTTCTCCATCCCGCCAGCGGCAAACCCGTCTCCGCCTCCTCCCCCCTGCCCCGCGACTTCCGCGACTGGCTCCGCACCCTCCGCCTCACCTGATCCCCGCCATCCGGGGTCGCGGCTGTTGACGGTTCGGATCTCTCCGGTTCCCATTCGTGTGATTCGCTCTATTCGCAGTTCCGGCTGTTGGCTGTTCACCCCTCTCATATTCCATAATCCATTAGACAGGATTGCAGGATTCACAGGATTCAATCCTCCAAATTTTCCAACTCTTCCATCCTCTCCCTCCTGTCAATCCTGTCATCCTGTCTAAAAATATCGCCCCGCATTTTCCGGAACTGGATACACGCCATGGACTTCATTTGCCCCTCTCGAAATGTCAGTGTCAGGCACTGACATTTTGTTTTCAACATATGTCCATGCCCAAGGCGGATGAAGCCAGGTGGATTCCCTCCTGCCAGAGAGCGAGTTTTTCCTCGAACGATCGCGCGGCATGGGCGGGGCTGGTGGACGGCAGGCGCACAAGACGCATCCCGGCGAGCCGTTCGCGGCACGGCGGCAGGACATGCCGCCGGAACAGGGCTTCCGCGGCGGCGCCGTTGAACACGATAAGCTCCAGCTCCGGATGCCGCGCCAGCAGCCCGGCAATGTCGTTTGCGCGCACGCGCCGCGGATGAATCGCCGCATCCAGGCTGCCCCTGCGCTCGGCCGCCCTCAGCACGTCCCACAACATCACGCTATGGTCCGCCAGCTTCCGCAGCCGCTGCCTGTAGGACAGGTTGGGTCCCGCTCCGAACAGCCTCCCCATGATCGGCCAGAAGGCGTTGCGCGGATGCCCGTAGTACTGGCCGCGCCGAATGGATTCCGCGCCGGGCAGCGACCCGAGCACCAGCACGCGCGCGCGGCGCGGCTCCACCGGGGGGAACCCCTCCGCCCAGCCTTCCCGAGGCCGGCCGGCCGCGGTCATTCCCCGGAGGCCTTCGGCTCGAAGCGCAGGGCCGCCGAATTGATGCAGTAGCGCAGGCCGGTCGGGGGCGGGCCGTCCTCGAACACATGCCCGAGGTGGCCGTCGCAGCGCGCGCAGAGCACTTCGGTGCGCACCATCCCGTGGCTGCGGTCGAGGGTCGTGACGACATGGGCCGGGTTGACGGGCCGGACATAGCTGGGCCAGCCCGTGCCGGAATCGAATTTTTCGTCCGACGAAAACAGCGGCAGGCCGCAGCCCGCGCAGAAATAGGTGCCCGGTTCGTGATGATCGTGAAATGCCCCGGTGCAGGCCCGTTCGGTGCCCTTGCCGCGCAGCACCCGGTACTGCTCCGCCGTCAGCAGCGCCCGCCATTCGGATTCTGTTTTGATCACTTTGTCCATCGTCGCCGCCTCGCCTTCTTCCCCGGCGCCGGCCGGCCCCGCCAGCCAGATCGCCGCCAGCGCCAGCCGCGCCCACCGGTTGGTTCTTGTCGGTTTCATGGCGTCACTCTACCCCATCCGCCGGGCCGCCGCCACCGGCCTGCCGCCGTTTCCCGGCTGGATTTCCTTTGCCGCTTGCGCGCTCCCGGCGCGCGTGGCACACTGCGTCCATGAACAATGCCTGGACGGATTTCTTTCGGAGCGCACCGCTGCCCGCGGCGGGCGGCCTGCTGGAAATCCTGGTGCTGTCGGTGGTGTTTTACTACATCATCCAGTTCCTGCGGGGCACGCGCGGCGCGCAGGTCCTGCTCGGGTTCGTCACCGCCGTGGTGGTCATGCTGCTGCTGACCCGGCTGTTCAACCTCGACACCCTGAACTGGCTGCTCCAGCAGCTGTCGGTTTATCTGGTGATCGCCTTCCTCATCATCTTCCAGCCGGAAATCCGCCGCGCCCTCGCCGAGCTGGGCAAGCAGCACGTCTTCGCCACCACCCTGCGCGAACGCGGCGTGCTGGACGAAATCGTGCAGGCGGTCTCGCGGCTGGCCGCCGACAAGATCGGCGCCCTGATCGCCATCGAACGCGAAATCGGCACGCGCGCCGTCCAGGAAACCGGCACCCGCATGGATTCCGCGGTGACGGCCGAACTGCTGGCCACGATCTTCTTTCCCCATACGCCCCTGCACGACGGCGGAGTCATCATCGAGGGCGACCGCATCCGCGCCGCCGCCTGCGTGTTTCCGCTGTCGTCGCGCGACATCGGCAAGATCGGCACCCGCCACCGCGCCGCCGTGGGTATCTCCGAGGAAACCGACGCCGTCGTCGTCGTGGTGTCCGAGGAAACCGGCGCGATCTCGCTGGCCTACAAGGGGCGGCTGATCCGCGGCCTGGACGAGGCCCGCCTGCGCCGCATCCTCTCGTCCGTGCTCCTGCGCGCCGCCAAGCAGAAGAGCCGATGGCAGCGCCTGGGACAGTCCCTGGACCTGACCCCCGAAGGCGTCGCCCGGACCGAAGAACTGATGGAGCGCGAATTTGAAGATCCTGCAAAAAACCACTGAGTTCCTGGGCTCGCGCAACGGCATCCGGGTGATCTCGCTCGTGACGGCCATCGCCGTCTGGTACGCCATCCGCGCCGCCACCAGCAATTCCACGCTGGTCACCGGCATCCCCCTGGCCATCCAGCCGCCCCCGGACTGGACCGTGGTGGACCGCTCGGCCCGGACCGTGGACGTGGCCTTCCTGGGCACGCGCGACGACCTGCGCTATCTGAACCGCGAGCTGATCAAGGCCACGGTGGACGCGCGCGACCGCACCGACGGCCAGACGTTTACCGTCACCCTCGGCCCCGCCAACATCAACGCCCCCGGCAGCGCCCGCATCGAATTCATCCGACCGGCCGCCGTCACCCTCCGCCTCGACCGCGAAATCACCAAGCAGGTGCCCGTCAAGGTCGAAACCCAGAACCTGCTGCCCGACGGGTACGAGATCGAACAGATCACCGTGACTCCGGCCACGGTCCAGCTGTCCGGCCCCGCCCGCCTGCTGGAGGACATCGAAGCCGTCAGCACCATGCCCATTGATCTCGACGGCCGCATCCGCTCCATCAACAAGCGCCGCATTCCGCTCGTTCCCGGCGACCGGATGGCCGGCGTGGAAATGGATCCGGCAGCCGTCACCCTGGACCTGGCCATCCTGGAACGCTCCGTCAGCACCCGCTTCCCCGATCTGCCCGTCCTCCCGCTCCTGCCCGCCGGACGCAAACTCCGCGCCGATCTCGATCCCGACACCGCCCACCTCACGGTCAAGGGCCGGCCGGAGCTGGTCAAGGCACTGGCGGCGGAGGATATCCGCCTGTTCGTGGATGCCGTCGACATCGAGGATTCCGGTCCGGTGCGCCTGCCGATCCGCGCCGTCCTGCCGGGCGGCATTTCCGTCGTCCGGACCGAACCGGCCACCGTTACGCTGGAGTTAAAAGACTGACCATGCGGCTTCTGCCACTGGCCATCGGCGTCCTGGGGACCCTGCTGTGGAATGCGGGCGCGGCGGAACCGGCCTGGCGCACCGCCCCCCTTCCCCCCGAAGCCGAACGCCTCAACCGCACCGCCGACGCCGCGGCCTCCCTGGATACCGCCATGCGGCTCTACGCCCGCTCCCTGCGCGTCTGCCCCACCAACGGCCCCGCGCTCCACGGGTTCGGCCTCGCCCTGCTCGAACAGGGGCGCGCCGCCGACGCCCGGAACGTCTTCGAGCGCATGGAAACGCTGTTTCCCGGCGATCCGACCGTCCATACCCTGCTCGCCCACGCCGCCGCCCGCCTCCCCGATCCCCGCCGCGCCGACATCCGCCGGGGCCTGGAGGCCGCCCGGTTCGCCGTCGAATCAGATCCCGGCAGCGCCGAAGCCTGGCACGCCCTGTCCCTCCTGCGGCATCTCGACGGCGACTACGAAGCCGCGCTGGAGGCCGCCCGCCAATCCCTTGCGCTGGATGCCCGGCAACCCGCCGGCCCCGAAACCACCGAACGCTACCAACAACAGGAGACCGCATGTCACGACGCCCTCTTGGTTTTCTCGCCCTTGGACTGATCCTCGCCTTGTGCTCCCCCGCCGGGGCACAGGAGCCTGTTCCGCCAACCCCGGATCGCGAGTCGCCCCCTCCATCTCCCGACCTCCGGCCCGCGGACCCCGGACCCCGGACATCGGACCTCGACTCCAGGCCCTCGGCCCCTCCCGCGCCACCCGTCATCTATCCCGCCGGGTCCGAGCCCGAGCCGGAGCCCTCGCCGGTGCGCTGGGACGGCCCCGTCGCCCGCCTCGGCGCCGTCACCCTCGACTCCGCCGCCAAAACCGTCAGCGCCACCGGCTGGGTCAACCAGACCGAGGGCCTTGTCGAACTGCTGGCCTGCGGTCCCAAGGGCAAGGTCCATGAGTCCGTCTTCGTGCTGGCGGTGAATCCCATTGACCTGCAGGCGGCCCTGCTGCTGGCGGGACTGAAAGGCGGAGAGCCCATGGCGGGCATGGGCGATGGCCCTCCCCAGGGATCCCCGGTGGATATCTTCGTGGAATGGGACCAGGACGGCGACCGGCGGCGCGAACGCGCCGAAACCTTTGTCTGGCAGATCGCCGAAGACGCCGTCCTGCCGGAGAGTCCGTGGATTTTCACCGGCTCGATGATCCGGGAAGGCCGGTTCATGGGGTTTGCCGAGGAATCCCTGGCGGCCACCTACTGGGACCCCTATGCCCTCGTCAACCTGGGCCATCCCCAGGGCGCCGACGACGAAGCCCTGCACGCCAATCCCCGCACCACGCCGCCCTACGGCACCCCGGTCACGTTCTTCTTCGTCCCCCGCTGATCCCGCTTCGTGGGCGCGCCCTGGAGCATTTGAAGAAATAATGCAGCCGGAAGGTCGCAGCGAATTGGGCCTGGCCAAGGAAGGCGAAGCAGGAATAGCATCGCTATTTCGATGCAGCCTGACGCCGGCCAGGTCCAATGCAGTAGACAAAACGGCTGCAGAATGGATGAAAATGCTCTATTCCATCGAAGACGGCTTTCCCCTGCCCGCGGAGGATGCCCGCCGGCTCCTCCGCGACATCCATGAATCCGCCGACACCTTCGCCGTCAATTTCGACGACGAATTTCCGTCCGCGGAGGCGTTCGCCCGCTTTCTGCGCGACCTGCACCGGCGGCCCGGAGCCCTGTTCCTTGCCGCGCGCGGCACCGGCGGACTCCTCGGCTTCCTGCTGATCGAGCCGCGCCGCGCGGGCAAGCTGCGACATACCGCCGACCTGCATATGGGCGTGCGGGCCGACGCCCGCGGACAGGGCGCCGGCTCCGCCCTGCTCGCCGCCGCCCTTGACCGGCTGAACGCGCAGACGGATATCGAAATCGTCTACCTCATGGTCCGCGCCGACAACGAACCCGCCCTGCGCCTCTACCGCCGATACGGCTTTGAACAGCTCGCGCTGCTCCCCCACGACACCAAAATCGGCACCCGCTACTACGACGGCCCCCTGATGCGCCTCAATTTGGATCCGACCGGCCTCCACCCGGATTAACAACTTTTTCATGCTTTTGAGGGTAGACATCGGCGCGCAAGCCGCTTACAACCGGATATAGGCCGAAGGATCCCGAAACGGGCCTGCCGGCCCGGGTTCTCTGCCATGACGCGGTTGTCCATCCTGTCGCTTGCGGCGTTGGCGTGGAGTGTGTGTCTCTCCGCCCGCGCAGCAGACGAGTTGTACTTCGATCAGCGCGGAGACAACGGAACCGGCCTGTGTTTTTCGGTGGCCTGTCCCACCAATACCACACGCGTGGAACTCCACACCTGCACCAATCTGCTGGCGCCGCTGTGGGCAACCGCCGCCATCCAGCGTCTTCCGGATTCCGACCCGGATACGGGATTCACGCTGGTTGCCTCGAATGAGCCCGTCCTGTTTGCCCGGTGCTGCGCCACCACCAACAGCGATTTCGGAATACGCCGCTTTCAAATGCTTCACAACGGGTACTTTCTCACCGTCAATCCCCGCACGGTCCTCGACGACGCCTCCACCGCCGACCGCCATCGGCTGTACGTGCTGCACTCGCTGCTGATCGATCCCGGCACCGGCCGCATCGCCGCCGTCGCTCCGCCGTTCGCCGGCGATATTCCCGGCGCCCCATTCACCGCCCTGCCCTGGACCAACTATGCCGCCCTGGCCGCGCATGAGCACCCGCCCTCTCCCCGCATCGACCCCGCCGTCATCACCAACTGGTGGCGCAGCATCGGGGTATCCACTTCCCTGCTGGCCGATCTGGACATCATCGACCTCGAGGGGGCGGTGTGCACCCCGGGGCTGGTGGACGGACACCTGCACGTCTCCAGCTGGTCCAAAAAACTGCCTGACGAAGGCGAATCCTTCGGATTCTATGCGGATGTCAGCGACCCGCTCTACTATCTCGATCCCGCCACCGGCGACCGCCTCGCCCCCGAAACCGCCCTGGCGCTGGTGGTATCCAACGCCAACGCCTTCCTGGCCGGCAACACCCAAACCGGAATTTTCCTCCACGGTTTTGTCTACACGCAGCTCGACACGGCCCCCACCAATTCCGGAAAGCAGAATTCCTTCCCCTACCTGGCCGGCAGCAACGGCTGTGCATCCATCGAACCGGATCCGGCGTATCAGCTCAACGGGATCGTCCGGGATGCCGCGCCCCAGCCGGCCATCCTGATCCACACCAGCGGCCAGTCCTGCTGGGTCAACGCCGCACTGCTGGAACGTCTGAACACCTGGATGGACTGGTTCTTCTCCAACCGTTTCGCCGAAATCGCCGTCTCCAACGTTATCCCGCCCGCCGGCGATGAAAACCGGTGGACATTCCAGGTCGGCCCGGCCACCAACGGCACGGATCTGTTTGACATGCCCCTTCCGGTCCAGGCGGACCTGGTCGTGGACGCCGGCGCCGGTTTCGGGGCACCGGCCTGGATTCCGTTTGAACTCACGGCCTTCAGCAACGGGACCCGCACGGCCTGGGGAACTCCCATGCTGGAGGGTGTGACCGCGTTTCTCACCAACACCGTTTCCGGCGCCGCGCTGCTGCCGCTGCACCGTCCCATCCCTCCGTGCATTCCGGATACCGTCTGGAACGCCGCGTATGACTTTTATGCCGGAGAGCCCGATCCGAAAGTCCGGGTGGGATACGGCCATTGGAATCCCCTCGAACCCTATGACTCCAACTGGTACAGCGGCGCGGAACGCGGCCTCATGGAATACATCCACGATGAAGAAGGCGGATGCTGGCGACCCACCGGGTACGCCGAACATTATGTCATGCGCGACCTGCTGGGTGCCGTGGTCATCGGCGAAATCACCGCCAATGACGGCATCCGGTTCCGCCGCAACCTGGCCCGCTGGTGCCACCGCCACGGTCTCGTCGGCGTGAACGACATCATGTATTACCGCCGCCGCTCCAATCCCGAGGATTTTCAATCTTACGAAGCCCTTTCCTACAGCCGGGACCCGGCAGACACCAATTTCTTTGCCGACCGGGGCATCGATCCCGCCACCCGCACCGGCTGTTTCAACCTGCGCGTCGGCATGTACTACTATATTGAACAGCTCGACCAGATTCCCGACGTCCTTGCTCTGGCGACCTCCGCCGAGTACGGACCGGACCCGGATCGCCGCCGCCCCCCGGCCGATCACCCGGAATATCCCGGCTGGATCCGCTGGACCGGCTGGAAGCTGCAGCTGGACGGCGGCACCGGGGCCCGTACGTTTTTCAGTTCCGCCCCCGTCCCCAAAACCACCACGAACGATCCGGTCGCCGTCCCGACCGAACAGGGAACGCCCCGCGTCTTTTTCGACCACAGCTACGGCCTCCTGACCATGACCAGCGACCAGGAGCAGGTGTTCAACAGCCGCGAATCCGCCGCTCTCTACTGGCTCGTGCGCGAATCCAACCACCAGCATCCCGCCTGGAACCCCGCCCTGCTTGCCGACTGGTCCGTCCTGCGCAACGGACCGGTCCATTGGATCGGCGAAAGCATTGTGAAGCCGGTCCTGGTCCATGACCTGCGCGCCTTGACCAACGTCGACATGACCGTCATCTCCAGCGAGACAAACGATGCCGCCCAGCTCATGGCCGACAAGGTGAGCCTGCTTTTCCAGCAGGTCAACAGCGGCTACTCCAACACGTTCCAGACCCTTGCCCGCATCTGGTATGAAAAATCCGTCGCCGCGGCCACCGCCAACCCCATCCCCTCCCAGGTCGCCTGCCACTGCGACGGCGACGGCGCGGTCGACCTCTGGCTGCGGGCCATTCAGCAGCTCCGGCTGGATGTCGAAACCCTTTCCACCAACTCTGCCGATCTGCCGGCCCACTGGCAGACCGCGCTGCCCGACAACCCGAACCTGGCCGCCATCCATCGGGGCTTCACCAACGAACGCTACCGGGTCGAACACCTGCTCAACATCGCCCCGTCCGCCGTCCTGATCCTGCGGAACGGAACCAACGGCATCGACAAGGGCACTGTTGCCTCGAACCGCAACGTCATGTTTTCCACCCAGCCCGCCCTGCTCGCCACCGACGGGGAAGCCTTCCGCGATCACGGCTTCCCCGCCGCCCAGGAACTCTGGCCGCTCCCCGCCGGCGCCGCGTCCAACTTCTGGCGCGGGCTCCCTCCCATCCCCCGCTACGACCACCACATGGCCTGCCCGCTCTATCTCGATGCCGACATCCCCTTCGCGCTCAACACCGATCCCCCATCCGTCCGGGATCCGCGTCCCGCCATCAACCTGTTCGCCGCTGTTTCGCGCTGTCCGGTCGAAGTCGACCCCGCCCACTGGCTCGACCAGACCGGCGACACCCCGGACAGCTACCCGCCCGATTACCTGATCGGCACCGTCTTTCCGCCCCTGGGCCTCGACACCGGCCCCACCAACCGCATGGCCCTCACCATCGAGCAAAGTCTCTGCGGCATGACCTTCTGGTCGGCCTATCTGAATCACCTTGAACGCGATCAAGGCAGCCTGGCCGCCCCCTGGAGCTTCGCGGACGGCGGCGACGGCACCCATGCCGACCTGGTCGTTTGGCGAAGCAATCCCCTGGCCGTCCGGACCGATGACGGACGTTCCATCGCCGATCTCGCCTGGGAGTATGATGCGTTATCCAGCACCCAGCGGCTGGCCATCGCCAACCACTGGCTCGAGGAATTCCGGCCGGCCCTGACCATCGTCGGCGGCATTCCCGTCTATGTTGCCCCCGGCACCCATGCGGCTTGGGCCGCCGTGCCCGTCCCGTAGCCGGCCTTTTCCACGCGCTTTTCCTTTCCCTTTTTCCGGCCATCTGGAACAATCCGCGCCTTCATGCCTTCGAATGAACCAACCGAACGGAGCCGCCCGTGAACGCCGTGCAGGAAACCGCCCGGCGGCGCACCCTCGCCATCATCTCCCACCCCGATGCCGGCAAGACCACGCTGACGGAGAAGCTCCTGCTCTACGGCGGCGCCGTCCAGCTCGCCGGCTCCGTCACCGCCCGCCGCAACCAGCGCACCACCACCTCCGACTGGATGGAGCTCGAAAAACAGCGCGGCATCTCCGTCAGCTCCACCGTCCTCCAGTTCGAATACCGCGATTTCGTCGTCAACCTGCTCGATACCCCCGGCCACCGCGATTTCTCCGAGGACACCTACCGCGTGCTCATGGCCGTGGACGCCGTCATCATGGTCATTGACGCCGCCAAGGGCATCGAATCCCAGACCCTCAAGCTCTTCGAAATCTGCCGTCTGCGGGGCATTCCCATTTTCACGTTCATGAACAAGCTCGACCGGCCGGCCCGGCATCCGCTCGAGCTGCTCGACGAAATCGAAAGCACCCTGCAGCTGCCGGTCTGCGCAATGAACTGGCCGCTGGGCGACGGCGTGGACTTCCGCGGGGTGTACGACCGCCAGGGCGGGCTGGCGCACTTTTTCGAGCGCACCGTCGGCGGGGCCTACCGCGCCCCCGAGGCGCTGCATTCCATCCAGGATCCGATGGTCCGCGACCGCCTGGCGCCGGACGTGTTCCGCAACCTGGTCGAGGATCTCGACATGCTCGACGCGGCGGGGGAGGCCTTCGACGAGGACGCCGTCCGCTCCGGCGACATGACTCCGGTCTTCTTCGGCAGCGCCCTCAACAACTTCGGCGTCCAGCTCCTGCTGGATTTCTTTCTCGACCACGCCCCGCCCCCCGGCCCCCGGCGCGCCGGCGAACAGACCATCGCGCCCGCCCATCCCGCCTTCTCCGGCTTCATCTTCAAGATCCAGTCGAACATGGATCCCCACCACCGCGACCAGATCGCCTTCCTGCGCATCTGCTCCGGCGTCTTCCAGCGCGACATGAAGGCCGTCCATGTCCGCTCCGGCAAAACCCTCCGCCTGTCCAACTCCCGCAAGATGTTCGCCCGCGACCGCGAGACCGTGGACCAGGCCTTTCCCGGCGACGTCATCGGGCTGGTGGGCCATCCCGAATTCGGCATCGGCGACACGATTTCCGAAGACCCGGCCATCGTCTTCGATCCCCTGCCGTCCTTCGCCGCCGAGAGCTTCGCGTACCTGCACCATTCCAGCCCCGCGCAGTTCAAGCGGTTCCGGGCCGGACTGGATCACCTCCTGCAGGAAGGCGCCATCCAGGCCTTCACCATCCCCGATTCCGCCACCCGCGCGCCGCTGCTCGGCGCCGTCGGCCCCCTCCAGTTCGAGGTGCTTCAGTACCGCCTCGAAACCGAATACGGCGCGACCACGCGCCTGGAGCCCGCGCCCTGGTCCATCCTGCGCTGGGTGGATCCCGCCGGCGAGGCCGTCACCCCCGATCTCCTGCCCAGCAGCGCGCGCCTCGCCCTCGACGCCCGGCAGCGTCCCGTCCTGCTGTTCACGGCGGAATGGGAACTGAACTTTTTCCTCGAAAAGCATCCCCGGACGGTGCTGCACAAGCTGCCCGGGGCGCTGTAGGGAGGCGGGCCGCCCGCCGGGCGGCGGTCAGCGCAGCCGCTGGCCCTCGTACGGCAGGGCCACGGGCGGCGGCGGGGGCTGGGGCGGGACATTCTTGCCGCCGCCCGGCGCGCCGGCCACGGTCTGCATGGCCATGATGTAGGCGTTGCCGAACGCCGTGCCGTTCTTCAGTTCGGTGGTCTCGATGATCGACTTCTGGATGGCCGAGACAATGGCCGCATTCATGCTGGCCTTCGGACTGGCTGCCACGAATTTGCCCAGCGAAATGGCCAGATCCGTCCAGACCTCCTCCGGCATGGCCCGGAAGGTGAACCGGACCAGCATCGCCACGCGCTGGTCGCGGTCTTCCGGTTCCAGGTCCAGGTTGACGATTTCGGCAATGACATCCTTGGCGGTCTCGGCGGCCTGGTCAACGGAGGCGTCGGTCAGCAGGTCGCCCACCAGCGCGGGCTCCCGGGCCGCCGCCTCGAGCTGCTCTTCGGAGGGTTTTTGAAAGGCCCCGAAAGCCGGCGCGGCCAGCAGGCCTGCGGTCAGAAGCAAGGCCCATGCGGTTTTCGTGATCATGCGTCGTCCTCCCTGGGTCAGTAGCGGATGATGGCGCCCAGCATCACCCGCTGGTCCACGTAATCCGCGAAATCGAAATTGGAATCCACCTCGTCATAGGTGCCCTCCAGATACAGGCGCAGGAATCCGCCCGGGGCGAGGTAGTCCACGCGGGCATGGCCTTCCACGCGGTCATCCACGCGGTCCCGGGTCACGCCCTGGTGCGTAACCGGGTCGAGATAGTCGTCCTGGCGGTAGATGCCGCGGACCGAAAAGGTGACGCTGGGCTTCCAGCGATAGCCCAGCCCGGCCCACCCGCTGATGTACTCCATGCCGTTGCCGGAATAAAAGGAGGAAAACTGGGTGCCGTTGTAGCCGCCGCAGCGGAAGGTGAGCTTTTCCGTGATAAACCAGTCCGCCGTCGCGCTGAAGCTCAAATACACATCGGCATCCTCGACGTCCTCCTGGGGCCGCTGGTAGCGCTCCAGGCCGATCCCCGCGCTGTAGGCCACCTTGTCCGTTCCCTGCGAATCCAGGCCCACCCGCGCGGTGGTCAGCGTGGCATGGCCGGGCGTGTCCTCCTGGTACTGCCAGCCGTAGCGCAGCGTCAGAAACGCGTCCGTCTTGTCCGTCAGCCCCAGGGCACCGGCCAGTTCGAGAATGTGCCCGTCAAGATCCAGCCCCGGCGGCACGCCCAGGTCCTTGGGGTCCAGCCGATAGTGGGTTTCATTCTCGTATTCGACCCCCGCGTACCGGTACGCCAGCGACAGGTTGAGCTTGTCCGTCATGCGGCGCGACACCGCCGCGCCCAGCTGGTGGACATCGCGCTCCAGGTCCAGCGTGTTGCTGTCCTGCACCATTTCCGCCGCCAGCGGCGTCGTCTCGATGTCCGCCGCGTGCCGGTCGTTGTCGTCCAGGTGCCGGTAGCTCTGGATCAGCTCGACCAGCGCCCGCCGGCCGTCGCCGTGCCGCAGGCTGATGTGATCGCCATAGGCCATGAAATCGCGGTTTTTCTCCTGCTCGTAGCGGCGGTCGGACACGTACAGGTTGCCCCGGACGGACGTCCGGTTGGTGTCGGAGGAAGAGCTGAACCGCAGCCCCAGCTCCGGCTCGAAGAACAGATCGTCGATTTCGTCTTCGTAATCCTTGTACACGTTCGAATCGTAGGTGGCGTTCAATTCCAGATAGGGGCTGAACACCCAGGACGCAAGGGAGATGCCGTCGCCCGGTCCGGCCCGGACGCCAAGCAGCAGCGGCAGGAACAAAATTCCAGCCGCCAGGCGTCTAACGTGGATACACTCCCTCATACCAGCATATTATGACCCCCCCCCTGTCCATCGGCAATGAATCTTCATGTTAAATTCCGGTTCGGTTTTCGTCCCCCGCCGCCCCCCTGCGCCCAAGCCGCATTGACAAGCCTGACCGCCAAGGCTAGGCTGGCTGGCAGAATCAATTCAAACCGACCATCATGCTTAATCCCGGATGCCCGAATGAAAACAATCCGCCTGCTTGCTTCTGTTTGCCTACTCTTTGCCGGTTTCGGATGCGCCGCCCTGCAGGACGCCGGATGGGACGCCACGCCCACCAGCGATGAAGACATCGCCGCGCTGGCCTCCAGCCGCCTCAACAGCGACTCCATGACCGCCAGCGCCACCCTGAGCGTCACGGTGGACAGCGGCATGGCCACGTTGTATGGGACGGTTCCTGACCAGGTCACCCGCCAGCGCGCCATCCAGATCCTCGAAGGCACCCCCGGCATCTTTGACGTGCTGGACCGCACGCGCCGCCGCTAGCCCCCCCCCTCCCCCCGCCCCGGCGGCTTATGCTCACCCCCCGCTTCCGGCAGTGGATCCATCGGATTGCCGGAGGCGCCGGCATGCTCTCCCTGGCCTGGGCCGCCGGCTGTGCCACGGTCCCGCCCGATGCCTCCCGGCGCGGCCTGCGGCCGGTCCCGGAAGTCCCGACCAACCAGCTGCGCGCGGATCGCGCCATTCTCGACGCCTTCTTCCGGGCCAATGGCCTGCGGCTGTCCGCCGCCGACATGGAATCCATCATCCCCCCTGCCGCCCGCCACGGCCATATGGACCGCAACGCGTTGCGCCGCGCCGCCCGGTCCCGCCAGCGGGTGCTGATGGCGATCAAGGCAGACGAAACCTGGCTGTGGCGGGAACTCGATCGCAACCGCCCCCTGCTGATCATGCTGCCGCCCGGCACGACCTACAGCGCCACCGCCGCCCCCGTGATTCCCGTCGCCTGGGACCGCCGCGCCGGCCTCATCGAACTGCTCGACGGCAACGGCGAGATCCAATCGCTGCCGGAACGGGAGTTTTTCGCCCGCCGCGAACCCCTCCGGCATGCCGCCCTGTGCCTCGTCCGCCCCGGCGGCGTGCGCCGCATGGACCCCTCCCGCGAACAGCAGCTCGTCCTGGCCGATTTCTGGTTCCACCAGGGAGACTATCGCCGCGCCCAGGCCGCCTACGACGCCGTCCAGGACGCCTCCCCGACCGGAACGGATTTCGATGCCCTGATGGGACGCGGCAACATCCTCGTCCGCAAAAAACGCTACCGCGAGGCCATTCCCGTATTCCGCGAGGCGCTCGCCCTGGCCCCGGACCATCCCGTCGCCCTCAACAACCTGGCCTATGCCATGATGAACGGAGACGGCGAACTGCTGGTTGCCCTGCGGCACGCCACCAAGGCGCACCGGCTGGACCCGAACAATCCGCTGATTCTCGAAACCATCGGCAGCCTCAATCTGCGCCTGGGCGATGCCCCCGCCGCCGCCCGCCATCTCGAACTGGCCTGGGCCCGCGCCCTCAAGCATCCCCCCGAAATCCAGATCGCCATCATGGACCAGCTCGTCCGCGCCTGGCTGGCCTGCAACCGCACGGACCTCGCCCGGCAGGTCGCCGAACACCGCCATCGCTCCTTCCCCCGATACCGCATGCCCCGCGACATCCTGCGCGAATTCCCCGCCCTGCGCAAACCCGCCGCCCCCCCCCTGAACCCCGAACCCTGACCTCTTCCCCCTGCCCCCCCACCCCCAAAAAAAATATTTTTTCCCGGGGGGTTGACAATCCCCGAAAGACTGGTATGGTGCCAATGTTCAATCGGGGAAGCTTCCTTCTCCACGCTCTTTAAAAAGACAATTTGTACAGCTTGTTGCTAACCACGCAACAAGC
>JAXGNL010000029.1:0-35129 GCA_040768005.1 Kiritimatiellia bacterium | reverse complement strand
GGTTTTATTGGCCGCCGGAGGAACCTGCACCAAACCGGCACCGAATCGCAGATGCGCCTCGGCAAGCCGGTAAACCTTCAGTCTTCCGGCGGAGGCTGGCCGGCGTAGTTTGCCAGCGGCCGGCCCTGGGGATCGATGAGCGTGACGGTCAGGAGCAGGTACGTGATGCCGTCGCCGGCGGGGTTGGCCATGCCGCCGAGGACCTGGGTTTCGCCGTCGGTGGTCACGAGGCAGGTGGTGAAATTGCGCGAATGGAAAAGGGGTTGGGGGACGGCCAGTCGGAGTTCATGTCCCTGGGCGTCGGTGCCGGTGACGGCGAGGAATTGCCAGTCGGGGCCGGCGGCCAATTCGGGGGCCAGCACAACATCGATGGTGCGTCCATCGGGGCCGACGGTGGGCGTGGCGTTGAAGATGGCGCCGGTTTCGCGGGTTTCGAAGTTCGCGGGGATGGGCAGGAGCGAGGCTGCCTGGCCGGCTGTGTTGCTGGCGGAAGGGGGAAGGAAATCCGTGGCGTAGATGTGTTCCGGGGTCGACTGGATCTGGGCGTTGACGCCGGAGCGGGTGATCAGCTTGAGGGCATGGAGCAGGGTGCCCTTGCCCTCCTGCCACAGCCGGAGGATGTCCGCCGAGCGGGGCAGGGGGCTGGCGTTGGTGCGAGCCAGCGCCTCGATTTCGCCATGGGGGAAATCCACGAACAGGGCATCGAACTGGACTTGGCTGGGGATCTGGGGCTTGAGAAGCTGGCCCAGGAGCAACTGGTTGTGCTCCGTGTTGTAGTGGTAGATGGTCATGGTCGGGCTGGAATAGCGCAGATAGGAGCCGGGAGGGAAGGTGAGCCCGCACTTGCGGTAGAAGCTCATCATGTTCTGTTCCTGAGTGGTTTCGGGAGCCTGGTCACCGCCGATTTCAACCGTGGGATGGAGGCGCTCTTCCTCGACGATGTATTCAATGCAGGACGGATGCAAGGGGAACAGCCTCAAGACGAGGTGTTCCTCGTTGGCCCGCAGGGAGAGGGCGGACAGCGCGAGGGAGCAGGCGGCGATGATGGGCACTATGCGGCGCATGGCGGGAACCTCCGGTGGAGTGGGACAAGGTGCGACAGAAAAATGAAATTAGCGCAGCGCATGGGCGCCTCCGGTCGGCGGATCGCCGGCATAGTCTTCCTCCGGCGGGTAAGGGGACTCGATGAGGGAGACGGTCAGAAACAGGTACGTGATGCCGTCGCCGGCGGGGTTGGCCATGCCGCCGAGGATCAGGGTGTCGCCGTCGGTGGTCACGATGCTGGTGGTGAAGTTGCGCGAATGGAAGCGGGGTTGCGGGACGGAAAGGCGGAGTTCATTTCCCCGGGCGTCGGTGCCGGAGACGGCAAGGGCGTGCCACGCAGGGTCCGCAGCGAGTTCTATGGCCATCACGACGTCGATGGTATATCCATCGGGGCCGACGCAAGGCGTGACGTTGAAAATGGCGCCGGTTTCGCGGGTTTCGAAGACGGCGGGGATGGGCAGGTGCGAGGAGGCTTGATCGGCCGTATGGCTGACGGCGGGGGGCAGGAATTCCGTGGCGTAGATGTGCTCCGGGGTCGACTGGATCTGGGCGTTGACGCCGGAGCGGGTGATCAGCTTGAGGGCGTGGAGCAGGGTGCCATGGCCGTCCCGCCACAGGCGGAGGATGTCCTCCGGGCGGAGTGGGGGGAGGGAATCGGCGCGAGCCAGCGTCTCGATTTCCGCATGGGAGAAATCCACGAATACGGCGTCGAGTTGCACCTGTCTGGGTGGGCATGTAGAGCCCAGAAGGCGTCCCAAGCGCCGTTGATTTTCTTCGGTGTTGTAGTGATGCAAGCGGCTGAAGACGGGATCATAGGTGACAGAAGCCCCGTCCGGGAAAGTGACGCCGCATTTTTCGAAGAACGCCTGGGCCGTTGGCGCCTCCGTGAGACTTAGAATATCCGGCATGATCGGGAAAAAGCGCAGGACGAGGCCGGGGTCTTCGGCATGGAGGGGGAGAACGGAGAGGGAGAGGATGCTGGCGGCCAGGATTTGGATTGTGCGGCGCACGGGGTTTCCACGGCTCCATTGGATGCCGTGAAGAATAGCGACCGGGGCGGGGATTGTCGAGGCAGATGACGGTTATGGCTCTGCCGAAATGGGGGGAGGGTCAGGCCTTGCGGCGGAGGAGGGCGAGGGTTTCGACGTGGTAGGTATTGGGGAAGAGGTCGAAGGGTTCGATGGCCTCGAGGGCATAGGGGGCGTCGAGGAAGAGCTTGAGGTCGCGGGCGAGGGTGGAGGGATTGCAGGAGACATATACGATGGCGTCGGGAGAGAGGCGGTGGATCCAGGCAATGGCTTCGGGGGAGAGGCCGGGGCGGGGCGGGTCCACGACGACGAGATCGACGTGGTCGGGGATGCCGGGAGGCAGGGCCTGGTTGACGTCGGCGGCGATCATGTCCACGTTCTGGATGTCGTTGAGGGCGATGTTGTCGCGGGCGGCGGCGACGGAGGGGGGGAAGCTTTCGACGCCGATGACGCGGTCGGCGATGCGGGCGAGGTGGAGGGCGATGGGGCCGGTGCCGGCGAAGAGATCGAGGGCGGTGGAGGGGCGTTGGTGGCGGGTGGCGAGTTCGAGGACGCGGGCGAAGAGTTTGGCGGCCTGGGCGGTATTGCTCTGGAAGAAGGTGTCGGGGCCGATGCGGAAGCGCAGGCCGTTGAGGGTTTCCTCGATGAAGCCGGGGCCCTTGAGGACGGCGCGCTGTTCGGGGCGGGGGGCGCCGTGGAGGTTGGTGCAGAGCGCGAAGGTGAGGGTGTCGGCGAGGTCGCCGAGATCGGTGACGAGGCGGGCGGCGAGGTCGTCGTCGGGGGTGGTGGAGAGGAGTTCGACGAGGCGCTGGCCGGTGCCGCGGGCTTCGCGGATGGTGAGGGTGCGCAGGCCGGGGGTTTTCCGGATTTCGTGGAAGGCGGGGACGCCGAGTTCGGCGGCGAGGGCGGTGACGCGGCGGACGATTTCGCGGGAGGCCTCGGACTGGAGCTTGCAGACGTCGGCGGGGAGGATATGGATGAAGCTGCCGCGGCGGTGCAGACCGAGGACGAGCTCGCCGTCGAGGGTGGTGCCGAAGCTGAAGACCATTTTGTTGCGGTAGTCGTTGATGGGATCGGCGGGGACGACGTCGCGGACGAGTTCCTGCGCGCCGGGAATGCCGTGAAGGGATTCGACGAGGACTTCTTTTTTGAAGCGGAGCTGGGCGGGATAGGCGGCGTGGCGGAAGGTGCAGCCGCCGCAGTTGCCGGCCCAGGGGCAGTCGGGTTCGATGCGGTCGGGCGAAGCCTCGATCACCTCGACGGCGCGGCCGAAGGCGAACTGCTTTTTCTTTTTATAGATGCGCGCGCGGACGGTTTCGTTGGGCAGGGCGTCGTCGACGAACACGACAAAGCGGTCGTCGCGGGCGAGGGCTTGTCCGCCATGGACGATTTTTTCGGTGCGGACGGTGAGTTCGAGGGGGGGCTTTTTCATGGGGAAGAGGTTAGGGATCAGGGTTTGGGGTTCGGGGTTCAGGGGGGGGATTCAATATCCAATATTCAACAAGGGATGTCCAATCATCAAGGGGGATGGAACCATGAACCGATGAACCGTGAACCTCTACCGTCTCAATTCGCGGGCGGTTTCGCGTTCATCGGTTTTGCGGCGGAGGGATTCGCGTTTATCGTAGAGGAGTTTGCCCTTGCCGAGGCCGAGTTCGACTTTGATGCGGCCGCGGGCGAGGTAGAGTTTGAGGGGGACGACGGCATGGCCCTTGAGCTGGAGGGTGCCGGCGAGGCGGTCGAGTTCGCGGCGGTGCATGAGCACCTTGCGGGGGCGGTCGGGGGTGTCGGTGTTGAAGCCGGATTTGGCGGCGGCGTAGGGCTGGATGCGCATGCCGTGGAGGAAGAGTTCGCCGCGGTCAAAGACGGCGTAGGCTTCGGCAAGGCTGGCCTGACCGGCGCGGCAGCTTTTGACTTCGCCGCCGGTGAGGGAAAGGCCGGCCTCCCAGGAGTCGAGGATATGGTACTCGTGCCGGGCCTTGCGGTTGGTGGCGAGCGCCCCGTTGCCGGCCTGTTCCCGGGCGGTCATGGGCATGGGCCGCGGGGGCGGCTAGAGCGCCAGCAGGGAGCTGGCGGCGTCGGATTGCGGGGTGGGCAGGGCGCCGAGTTCGGCGGAGAGCTTGCCTTCGGCGACTTCCTTGAGGGCCAGGTCGAGGTGGTCCATGTCGGGGGTGTCGGGCTTGATCAGGGGCCGCTGGCCGGCATTGAGCTGGCGCACGCGCTTGGATACCACGTTGACGAGCAACGGGATATTGGGCATGCGTTCCTTGGCCTTTTCCAGATATGTCGCGTTCATGGGAACCTCCAAACAAAAAAATCGAGGGGGGTCAATCCGAGCGGCGGACTATAGGGCAGGGGGGAGGGGGAGTCAATGGGGAAAATGGCGGAATCCACGCGCCGAGCTTGTCAACGGGGGGCGCAGCGTGTATAACGTCCGCCATTGGTTCTTTTACCGGTTTGGCTAAAGAAAGGCGAGGGAGACGAGTGGCGAAGGCGATTGAGCAATTATTGGTATTGCAGGCATGCGACCAGGACATCCAGCGCCTGCGCAGGGAAACGGACGACATTCCGCGGCGGAAGCAGCAGATCGAGTCGCGGCTGGCGGCGCAGCAGGAGAGCCTGGCCCACGCCGAGCACGTTCTGCTGGAGAAGCAGGCGCGGATCAAGAACCTGGAGGGGGACATCGAGTCGGCGCGCGGCCAGATCCAGAAATTCCGGGACCAGCAGCTGCAGATCAAGACGAACGACGGCTACAAGGCGCTGGAGAAGGAAATCGCGACGGCGCAGTCGGCGATCCGCAAGCTGGAAGACGAAGAGCTGGAGGCGATGGAGGCGGTGGAGGCCGCGAAAGCCGAAGTGGCGGATTGCCGGGAGTCGCTGGCGAAGGAACAGGTGCGGGTGGACGAAGAAGTCCAGGTGTTCCTGGCGCGCAGCGAAGGACTGGGCGGCGAGCTGCAGGCGAAGGAAGAAGAGCGCCGGGCGCTGGCGGCGGAGATCGAGCCGTCGTGGCTGGCGCGCTACGAGCGGCTGTTTGCCAAGCAGGGCGATGCGGCCATCGCGCTGGTGGAGCACGGCACGTGCGGAAGCTGCCACATGAAGCTGTCGCCCGCGCAGGTGGTGGATGCCCGCAAGGCGGATACGCTGACCCTGTGCGACTTTTGCGGCCGGATGCTGTATCTTGGTTCGTAGGCGGGACGGCCGCGGAATTTTTCAGGTTCTTTGACAGCCGGGGTTCCGGACGCCGGTCGCCGGCGGGGTGCGCAAGCACGTCCGCCGGAGGAAAGTCCGGACTCCGCAGGGCAGGGCGTCCGCGCCGGGAGGTGCGGAATCCCTTTGGCAAACGAAGGGAAAGGAAAGTGCCACAGAAACCAGACCGCCCGGGCGCGCCGCGAGGCGTGCGCGGGTAAGGGTGAAACGGCGGTGCAAGAGACCACCGTGCGGGTGTCGAGAGGCCCCGTGCAAGGCAAACCCCGCCCGGAGCAAGATCCAATAGGGAATCGCAGGGGCGGCCCGTCCCGACGCGCGGCAACGCGCAGCGATTCCGGGTTGATCGCTCAGACAAATGACCGGGTCCGCTTTCGGGCGGATGACAGAATCCGGCTTATTCGTCCGGAACTCCGGCTGTGGAAGAACGTGAGGCGGAAGACCGCGGATGGCGATGGACAAGACCAACGGATGGAAGGTGGCGTCGTGGGCGCTGTGGGCGCTGGCGGCGCTGCTGGCGTTGCGGCTGGCGTGGCTGTGGCGCGCGGGCCCGCGGGAGGCGCCGGCGGCGCCGGGAGCGGACGCGGCGGCGGCGGCGGAGTTTCGCTGGCCGGCGGCGGCGGAGAGTCTGTGGGCGCGGCTGCGTTCGGGCGAGCCGGCGGCGGCGGCGCCGGCGGCCGGGTCGCTGGCGGCGCGCTACCGGCTGGCGGGGGTGTTTCTGATGCTGTCCGACGAGGGGCGCGGGGGCGGGGACGACCGCTGCGCGATTCTCGACGAGCGGGCGAGCCAGCGGCAGTTCCTGGCGGCGGAGGGCGAGCAGATCGGGGACATCCGGGTGGTGCGCGTCGAGCGCGATCATGTGGTGCTGTCGGACGGCGCGCGCGAGGAGCTGCTGATGCTGGCGGCGGGGACGCTGGGGGAGCGGCCGGGCGCGTCGGCGACGGCCCCGGCGGATGATACCCCGGCCATTCTGGAGACCAACCGGTTCGGCAACCGCGTGGGGGAGACGCGCTGGGAGTTCAGCCGCCAGGCGGTGCTGGACTACTACCAGGAGATGATGGACAACCCGGAGCGGCTGGCGTCGCTGTTCCTGGCGATGGAGCCGGACCGCGACGAAGAGGGCAAGGTGGCGGGCTATCGCCTCAACATGGAGGCGGGCGAGAAGGAATTCTACACGCAGGTGGGGTTCCGGCACGGCGACGTGGTGCGCAAGGTGAACTCCATGCGCATGACCAGCCAGCGCCGCGCGGAATATTTCATTGGCGAGTTCGTGCAGGACCGCCTGGGCGCGGTGGTGATTGATATTGAACGCGACGGCCAGCCTCTGAAGCTGGTGTATCTCGTCAAATAAACGGGGAAGAACGGGCGGGGGCCCGTGAGCGCAGGCTTGATTCACCCACGCCGCCCGACTTCGCCAAGGCTCCGTCGGGCAAGCAAGGGTGGCGGGCTTGTCAGGGCGCGACGGGGCGGACGGGGATGCAGATGTCCACCAGATGTTTCTGTTCGGGGTGTTCGGAGGAGTCGTTTTTCTGGAGTTCAAAGGCGAGGCCGGCGGGAGCGAAGCCGCTGCGGGACATCCATTCGCCGTACAGGTATCCCCAGGCCGGTCCGAACCGATCGGCGGCGATGGAGAAGCGGCCGACGGCATGGGGGCCGGCGGGCAGGGTCAGGGTGCGGATGCCGTCGGGGGGGGTGTCTGTTTCGCCGATGGTGATGCCGAACCAGAGGCGCTGCCGGTCGGGCGGCGTGGTCTCGGGATCGTCGGGGTAGATGCAGACGATGAGAGTCCGGTCGGGGAAATCCCAGATGCCGGCGGGGATGGCCCAGTCGAGCAGTTTCCGGAGCAGGACATCATAGATGTCCGGGTTGGCCTGGAAGTGGCCGGTTTGTTCGACATAGGCCACGCGCCGGGCAGGGCGTTCTTCGACGGTCACGGGGGCGAGAAGCCCGTCCGGGGGCGGGGTGTCCGAACCGAAGGCGGGGAGGGTGCCGGCCAGCAGGGTGGTGCCGAGTGCGATCCAATGGGCGTTCATGAGCGGATTCCTTTCGTTGAACGCGGCCGCACCATGCGGGGCGCGTCATGCGGGGGACTCTGCCCGATCCGGGGTTGCCAAGTCTTTTCCCGGATTGCGGACCTTGTTTCCGTGCTTGCGGGAGCGGGACGGCGACCGCGGCCGTTGAGCCGAGTCAGGATTTGTTGTTATGGGGGGGCAGGGTGCGGGCGCGGCGGATGGCGGTGGGACCGTGCTGTTCGCGGAGGCGGTCCACGGTGCGTTCGAGCTGTTCGCGCCGGGAGCGGGTTTCGACGGACAGATCGAAGAGATCGAGCTGGCGGGAGGCATCGGCTTCGACGAGGTCGGCGACGCCGAAGCCGATAAGGCGGACGGGCTGTTCGAGGGGAATTTCCTTGAAGAGGGCGGCGGCCATGGCCTGGAGATCTTCTTCGATGCGGGTGGGGCGGGGAAAGGCGCGCTGACGGGTCAGGGTGGTGAAGTCCTTCCAACGGACCTTGAGGCGTCCGGTGGCGGCGAGGCGGCCGTCGGCGCGGAGGCGGCGGGCGACATCTTCGACGAGTTCGAAGAGGGTGTTGTCAAGGAGGTGGCGGGCGCGTTCGTCACGGAGGAAGGTGTGTTCGCGGGAGATGGATTTTTCGCGGACATCGAGTTCGATTTCGCGCGGATCGTCGCCGAAGGCGAGGCGGCGCAGGTGGGCGGCGCCGTGGGGGCCGACGACGCTTTCGAGCAGGGCGGGGGGGGCGTCCTGGAGGTCGCCGATGGTGTGGAGGGCGGCGCGGTCGAAGGCCTGGCGGGTGACCTTGCCGACGCCCCAGAGGCGGGTGACGGGGAGGGGGCGGAGGAAGGCGATGATGCCGGGACGGTCGAAAGGCAGCACGGTCAGGCCGTCGGGCTTGCGGTATTCGGAGCCGAGCTTGGCGAGGAATTTATTGGGGGCGACGCCGATGGAGCAGGTGAGGGAGAGTTCGGAGCGGATGTCGTTGCGGATGCGTCGGGCGATGGCTTCGCCGCCGCCGAACAGGCGCAGCGAGCCGGTGACGTCGAGGAAGGCTTCGTCAATGGAGAGGCCTTCGACGAAGGGGGTATAGCGTTCGAAGATGGCGAAGACCTGGTCGGAGACGGCTTTGTAGCGGGGCATGTCGGGGGGGAGGAAGATGGCGGAAGGGCAGCGGCGGCCGGCGTCCCGGGAGGGCATGGCGGAATGAATGCCGAAGGTGCGGGCTTCGTAGGAGGCGGTGGCGACGACGCCTCGCTGGTCGGGCGGAGCGCCGACGACGACGGGCTTGCCGCGGTATTCGGGGTGGTCGCGCTGCTCGATGGCGGCATAGAAGGCATCCATGTCCACATGCAGGAAAACGCGGTGCGGGGAGGAGCCGGGCACGGGGGCCTCCGGATTACCAGAAGACCGGTTCGTCGGCTTCGGTGGGTTGGGGCGCGGGTTTGGGAAGGCGAACGCGGGGGACGAGGCGCGGGGGGGGAGGCCGGTTGGTCCGCAGGGGCGGCGGCGGGTTTTGGTTTTTCCGGGGAAGCCGGCGCGGGGGCTTCGGGCGGGGATTCCGGCCGGGAAGGGGCGGGGCGATCGGCGCCGGATCCGGCAACCGGGACGGGGGCGGCGGCGAGGGGGCCGGTCAGGTCGAGTGCGCGCCAGGGGAGCCAGTCCACGGGCAGGGTATCCTTGGAGAGTTCCGCGCCGGTCAGGAGCCGGGCGGGAGATCCGAGAAGATCAAGGGGAATGCGCAGGGCGATTGTCGGAGGGGTGCCGGGCAGGAGTTCGATGGACCGGGCGGGGAGCTTGGCGGCGAGGTCGCGGACGGCGATGATGGTTTGCGGGGTGGCGGTGATTTCGATCTTGGGCATTTCGCCGAAGGGGGTGCCGGGGCGGAGGCCGAACAGGTAAACGGCGAGGCGGCAGTCCTCGGAGAGCGGTTCGTCGAATTCGAAGGCGAGGGTAAGAGAGGAGCCGTCGGCGTCGAGGGTTTGGCGGACAAACCGATTTTCGTGACCGGCGATGGCCTGGGTTTCGGCGGCGTGCTGTCCGGCGAGGGCGGACCACGGTTCGGCGAGGCGGGAGAGTTCCTCGAACAGGGTTTCATCGGGCTGGAACCGGGAGGGATCTTCTTCGGGCCGGTCGGCGGAGCCGGTCCCGCCGGGGAACGCGAGGTCGGGGATGGAGGCGAAGAGTTCGGTTTTGCGGACAAAGGATTCGAGATAGGCGGGGAACGGGCGGAACTGGGAATGGTGCCGGCGGATGGCGGCGAGCTTGTTGCTGACCTGGAAGGGGGCGAGGGAGTATTCCATCCAATCGGCGTTGTCGCGCAGGAAGAAAGGCGGGGCGGCGTGGCGGAGGGGCTGGTAGCGGCGGGGTTCGGGCCATTGGGTGAAGTGAACGGGGGCGGCGAGGAGTCCGGGGGAGGCGACGCCTTCGGATTCGAGCTGCCAGAGGGCGGTGCGGACGAAGAGATAGACCGCGCGATGGTCCGCATTGTGGTCGGCGGGGTGGGGGAGGACGATACGGGTGGGCTGGAAGCCGCGGAGGACCTCGAGGAGGTCGTCAAGGATGTCTTCGCCGGCGTGGGCGGAGCCGGGGGTCAGGGCGCGGTCGTGGGGGACGGTGTTGGCGCGGGTGAGGGGCGAGCGGTAGGGGGGGGTGTCGCGCCAGTGGCGCTGCCAGATGGGCATGAGGCCGGTGTCGGGATAGCCGAGGAAGACAAGCTGGTTGGTGGCGAGCCCGAGCTGGGTGGAGGAGGCAATGGCTTCGATCTGGCGGCGGGGGGCCATGGAGCGGGCGGCGCCGGGGAGGGGGTCGGGATGGCGGCGGGTGAAGAGGTAGGGGATTTCGTGGTTGTCGCCCATGGTGAAGAAGCAGACCTGCACGGGCAGCTCGAGGGCGGCGGCTTCCTGGATCAGGCCGCCGGCGGCGAGGGTTTCGTCATTGGGATGCGGCGCGACAATCAGGAGGCGGTCGCCATCGCCGAGCCGCAGGGGAGTCATGGCGGCGGGGGCGGAGCCGGCGGCGAACACGGCGGCGGAGAGAAGCAGCGCCCGGCGGAGCCAGGCCCGGCGGGGCGGGCCGCCGCTGGGCCGGGGGGCGGTTGGCGGGCGGTAGTCTGCGCTTCCAGATTCCACGGAGGGCATTGTATGTCGTGATGGAGGAAAAAACCAAGGTAAAAGATGCCGGGGTGGACGATGGGGCGGGGGGGGGATGAGGGGGGAGGGGGTGGGCCGTTGGGGTGCGGGTTGACGTATCCGTTGTGCTGCCCTGATGCACCCGCGGGGCAAGCCCGCGGGGGCGTGGTGCGGATCTGATTCACCCGGGACGGCCGAAGCCGGCCTGGGCCTGCTTTTTCTTGGCGAAGGCGGAGGGAGCGTGGTAGGGTGCGCGGCTCTCATAGACAGGAAACCATCAGGACGGGACAGATTGTGGCGAAGGAAACCAACATCGAGGCGGCGGGGCGCGGGCACGCGCTGGCGGCGATCCGGAACATCGGGATCGTGGCGCACATTGATGCGGGCAAGACGACCACGACGGAGCGGATGCTGTTTTACACGGGCAAGGTGCACAAGATGGGGGAGGTTCACGAAGGCACCGCGGTGATGGACTGGATGGCGCAGGAGCAGGAGCGGGGGATCACGATCACGAGCGCGGCGACGACGTGTTTCTGGAAGGACCGGCAGATCAACATCATTGACACGCCGGGGCATGTGGATTTCACGGCGGAGGTGGAGCGGTCGCTGCGGGTGCTGGACGGGGCGGTGGGGGTGTTCTGCGCGGTGGGCGGGGTGCAGCCGCAGTCGGAGACGGTGTGGCGGCAGGCGAACAAGTACCGGGTGCCGCGGATGGCGTTCATCAACAAGATGGACCGGACCGGGGCGCACTTCATGCGGGTGGTGAAGGAACTGCGGGAGAAGCTGCATGCGCCGGCGGTGCCGGTGCAGATTCCGTGGGGGCGCGAGGAGAATTTCAAGGGCGTGGCGGACCTGGTGCGGATGAAGCTGCTGACGTTCGACGAGGGATCGCTTGGCGCAAAGGTGACGGTGCAGGATCTGCCGGAGGAACTGGAGGCGGAAGCGAAGGCGGCGCGGGAGACGCTGCTGGAGGCGGTGGCGGAGACGGACGAAGCGCTGCTGAATGCATACCTGGACGAGGGGGATCTGGGCGAGGCGGAGCTGACGGGCGGCATCCGCCGGGCGACGGTGACGAACCGGCTGGTGCCGGTGCTGTGCGGGACGAGCCTGCGCAACAAGGGGATTCAGCCGCTGCTGGATGCGGTGGCCGATTACCTGCCGTCGCCGCTGGATGTGCCGGCGGTGACGGGTCGGCATCCGAAAACCGACGAGAAGGTATCGCGGGAGACCAGCGATTTTGCGCCGCTGTGCGCGCTGGCGTTCAAGGTGGCGACGGATCCGTTCGTGGGGCGGCTGGTGTTCATGCGGGTGTATTCGGGCGAACTGAAAAAGGGGGCGAACGTGTGGAACCCGCGCACGGCGAAGCGCGAGCGGGTGATGCGGCTGATCCGGCTGCACGCGAACCAGCGCGAAGAAGTCGAGACGCTGTATGCGGGGGAGATCGGGGCGATTGCGGGAATCAAGGGCGTGGGGACGGGTGACACGCTGTGCGCGGAGCAGAAGCCGATCGCGCTGGAGCGGATTGTGTTTCCGGAGCCGGTGGTGTCCATGGCGATCGAGCCGAAGACGCAGGCGGACAAGGACAAGATGAATGCGGCGCTGGCGGATCTGGCGGAGGAGGATCCGACGTTCCGCACGGCGAAGGATCCGGAGACGGGCCAGACGATCATCCAGGGGATGGGCGAACTGCACCTGGAGATCCTGCGCGACCGGATGCTGCGGGAGTTCAAGGTGGGGGCGAATGCGGGGCGTCCGATGGTGGCGTACCGCGAGACGATCCGGGAGGCGGCGCGGGCGGACTTCACGTTCGACCGGGAGCTGGGCGGGAAGCGCCATTTCGCGGTGGTGGGGATTGCGCTGGAAAAAAATGAGCGGGGAAGCGGAAATAGTGTTGACTTCCAAATTTCATCTGATTTAATCCCGCACGATTTTCGATCCGTTGTGGAGGAAGGAATTCACGACGGATTGAGCACAGGTGTGCTGGGAAATTTCCCGCTAGTCGACGTCCGGGTGTCGGTGGTCAACGGCCAATGGCATCCGGTCGATTCGTCGGAAATTGCGTTTCGATCGGCGGCGTCGATGTCGCTGCGAGAGGCGGCGCGTTCGGCACGTCCGGTCCTTCTGGAGCCCATCATGGCGCTCGAGATTGTGACGCCCGAGGAGCACTTGGGCGACGTACTGGGCGATTTGAACATGCGCCGCGGCCAGGTGAAAGACGTGGCGCAGCGGGACGGGACGCGGGTGATCGAGGCCTCGGTGCCCCTGGCGGAGCTGTTCGGCTACGCGACAACATTGCGTTCTTTGACACGTGGACGCGCCGGGTACACGATGGAACCGACCCGGTTTGATGTGGTGCCGGACAACCTGGGCCAGGAGTTGATGAACCGTTGACAGAGAAGAGAACATGAGCGGACAACGAATCAGAATACGGTTGAGGGCGTTCGACCACCGGATGCTGGACCAGTCGGCAGGCGAGATCGTGGAAACGACGAAGCGCACGGGTGCGCGGGTGGTCGGGCCGATCCCGATGCCGACGCGGATCGAGCGCTACACGGTGAACCGCAGCGTCCACGCGGACAAGAAGTCGATGGAACAGTTCGAGATCCGCACCCACAAGCGGCTGCTGGACATCATTGATCCGACGGCGAAGACGGTGGACGAGCTGAAGAAGCTGAATCTGCCGGCGGGCGTGGACATCCAAATCAAGATCTAAGGGGGAGAACGTCCATGCAGACATTGATTGGCAGAAAAGTGGGCATGACCCGGGTGTATGACGATGCCGGGGTGCAGGTGCCGGTGACGGTGGTCCAGGTGGGCCCGTGCACGGTGGTGCAGCGCAAGACGGCCGGGACCGACGGCTACGAGGCGGCCCAGCTGGGATTTGACGAACAGAAGGAATCGCGCCTGTCGAAGCCCGAGCAGGGGCATTTCAAGAAGGCGGGGGCCAAGCCCCAGAAGGTGCTGCGCGAAGTGCGGCTGGCGGACGGCGAGGAGGCGAAGGCCGGCGACGTGGTAACGGCGCAGGTGTTCGAGGGCGTGAAGTACGTGGATGTGCTGGGCCACACCAAGGGCCGCGGCTTCCAGGGCGTCATTCGCCGCTACCGGATGCGCGGCGGCCGGGCGAGCCACGGCGGCGGCTGGACGCGCCGGCCGGGATCGATCGGCAACCGCGAATGGCCGGCACGGGTGTTCAAGAACAAGAAGCTGCCGGGGCAGATGGGGTCCGTGGACATCACGACCCAGAACCTGCGGGTGGTGAAGGTGCTGGCGGAGGAGAACGCGCTGCTGCTGGAAGGCGCGGTGCCGGGTCCGAACGGCGGCATTGTCCTGGTCAGGAAAGCGATCAAGAAGGCGTAGGCGTCATGAGCAAGGTGAATGTATACAAGATGAGCGGCGAGGCCGCCGGCGAGAAGGAAGTCGCCGACGAGCGGCTGGAGCGCAAGCGCGGCGCGCAGGCCGTGCTGGACGTGGTGACGGCGTACCGGGCGGGGATCCGCGCGGGGACGGCCTCCACCAAGACGCGGGCGGACGTGCGCGGCGGCGGACGCAAGCCGTTCAAGCAGAAGGGGACGGGGCGGGCCCGGCAGGGCTCGAGCCGCTCGCCCATCCTGCGCGGCGGCGGCGTGGTGTTCGGCCCGCATCCGCGGGATTATTCCAAGAAGGTGAACAAGAAGGTGGCGGCCCTGGCGTTCCGCCGCGCGCTGAGCGAGAAGATCGCGGCGGGCGCGGTGGTGGTGGCCGAGGGACTGGGCGAGATCGAGCCCCGGACGAAGGCCCTGGCGCCGCTGCTGAAGCAGGTGGCGGGCGGACGCGCGGCGCTGCTGGTGACCGCGGCCCCGAGCCGGAATCTGCATCTGGCGGCGCGCAACCGCGCGAAGGTGGAAGCGACGACGGCGGCGCAGGCGCACACCTACCAGATCGTGCGCTATCCGGTGATTGTCACGGACGCGGCGGGCCTGGAGGCCCTGCAGGCGCGCCTGTCGGAAGGGGTGGAGTCATGAACCGGATGATCGTCAAGCGGCTGCTGGTGACGGAGAAGGGCACCCGCCTGAAGGAAGGGGCCAACCAGTACATCTTTGAAGTGGACCGGGGCGCGAACAAGCTGGAAATCCGCCGTGCGGTGGAACAGCAGTTCGGCGTGAAGGTCAAGGACGTCAACACCATGACGCGTCCGGGCAAGGCCAAGCGCCTGCGGACGGCTTCCTACGGGCGGACGCCGACGTGGAAGCGCGCGGTAGTGACGCTGCAGGACGGCCAGTCCATCGAGATGGCATAGCGAGGTCTGAACATGGGACTGAAATCATACAAGCCGAGGTCGGCCAGCCTGCGTTTCACGACGCTGTCGGATTTCGAGGGCGTTTCCAAGAAACGTCCCGAGCGCAAGCTGCGGAAGATCAAGAAGAGCAAGGCCGGTCGCAATGCGCACGGGCGGATCACGGTCCGTCACCGCGGCGGCGGGCACAAGAAGTTCCTGCGGGCGGTGGATTTCCGCCGGTATGACAAGCTGGGGATTCCGGCGACCGTGCAGGCGATCGAGTACGATCCGAACCGCTCGGCGCGGCTGGCGCTGCTGGCCTATGCCGACGGCGAGAAGCGCTACATTCTGGCCCCGAACGGGTTGAAGCCGGGCGCGACGGTCGTGGCCGGGCCGAAGGTGGAGCCGGAAGACGGCAACGCGCTGCCGCTGGGCGCGATTCCGCCGGGGATGGCGGTCCATGCGATCGAGCTGGTGCCGGGCGGCGGAGCGAAGCTGGTCCGCAGCGCCGGGATGCTGGCGCGGATTGCGGCGCGCGACGACGATTACGCGCAGATCAAGCTGCCCTCGGGCGAGATCCGCAAGGTGAGCGTGTCGTGCTACGCGACGATCGGACAGGTGGGGAACCTGGAGCACGAGGGCATCTCGCTGGGCAAGGCCGGGCGCAAGCGCTGGAAGGGCATCCGTCCGACGGTGCGCGGCGTGGCGATGAACCCGGTGGACCACCCGATGGGCGGCGGCGAAGGCCGCAGCTCGGGCGGCGGGCACCCGGTGACGCCGTGGGGCCAGTTGACGAAGGGCAAGCGCACGCGCAGCGGGCGCAAGCCGTCGAGCAAGTTCATTGTGAAGCGCAGAAAGAAGTAACACCATGACGCGTTCAATCAAGAAGGGTCCGTATGTGGAGGACCACCTGCTGAAGAAGGTGGAAGCGCTGAACGCCAGCGGGGCGAAGCGGCCGGTCAAGACCTGGTCGCGCCGCAGCATGATCCTGCCGGAATTCGTGGGGCATACCTTCACGGTGCACAACGGCAAGGTATTCACCAGCGTGTTCGTGACGGAAAACATGGTGGGGCACCGCCTGGGCGAGTTTGCGCCCACCCGGACGTTCCGCCGGCACGGCGCCGCGACGGACAAGACCGTGGCGCTGAAGTAGATTTTTGGATGAGTTTGGGTTTCCGGCGCAGGTTGCGGCCCCTGGGGGCTGTTGCAGCACTGGGAGCCGCCGTGGCGGCGGGCTGGTGGTTCGGCGCGCAGCCAGCGGAAGAGAGTTCTTTGACGACGGAGCCGGCGTCCGCGCCGGCCCGCCTGATGGAGGCGGACGGGCCGGAGCCCGTGCGCCGAGACGAGGCGGAGACGGCCGAGAAGTCGGTGCAGTCCGCGAGGAATGAGGAGTCAGACCCCATCCGCGTGGACGGGCCGGCAGCAGCGGCCGTGGGCGGCGCGGCGGATGGTTCCCACGACGAATTGCTGGAGCTGGTGACGAGCGAGTCCCGCCTGGTGACGACGCGGATGGCGAAGGAAATCGCCGGACTGCGCCGGGACCTGGAGGAGCGCGCGGAGCGGATCCGGCGGCTGAGCGAAGCCCTGGCGGAAGCGCAGGCGGCGCTGGACCGCGACGAGGTCCGGCGGGCGCAGGCGGCCGGCGGGACGGCGGAGCGGCCGGCGGATGCGCCGATCGAGGCCCGGATCGTGGATGCGAATCCGGAACTGGGCCTGGTGGTGATCGACCAGGGCGCCCGGCAGGGTGTGCGCTACGGCCTGCCGCTGACGGTTCTGCGGGACCGGCGGAAGGTGGCGCTGATCCGGGTCGTGGATGTGAGAGAGAGGGTCGCGGGTGCGGCGGTCGAGGAGACGGCGCGCGGCGACCACCCCCAAACAGGGGACCGGGCGGTGCTGATCCGGCCGGACGGTCCCTGAGGAACAGAAACATGGAAATCAAAGCAGTATCGAAATACGTGCGGATGTCGCCGACCAAGGCGCGGGACCTGGCGCGGGCCATTCAGGGCAAGCGCGCGGGCGAGGCGCTGCAGGTGGTCGAGGTGAACAAGCGCAAGGCGGCGGTGTGCATCGGCAAGACGCTGAAATCGGCGATCGCCAATGCGGAGAACAACGCGGAGCTGTCGGCGGACCGGCTGTGGGTCTCGCAGGCGGTGGTGGAGAACGGGCCGACGATTCCGCGGTACTGGCCGCGGGCGCGCGGATCGGCTTCGCCCATCCGCAAGAAGACCAGCCATATCCGCGTGACGCTGACGGACGAGAAGCCGTCGCGCAAGAAGTAGACGGGCGAGAGCCGGAAAGAGGAGGCGCAAGTTGGGCCAGAAAGTCAATCCGATCGGGTTCCGCACGGCGGTCCACAAGCAGTGGAAGAGCCGCTGGTACGCGGAGAAGAAGGAGTTCGGCGACCTGCTGAACGAGGACATCGTGATCCGGGAGATGGTGCGCGCGAAGCTGAAGGACGCGGCCGTGGCGGACATCATCATCGAGCGGTACGCGCAGCGCGCCCGCGTGACGGTTTACACGGCCCGGCCGGGCGTGGTGATCGGGCGCAAGGGCGAGGGCATCGACAAGCTCCGCGAGGAGCTGAGCGTGAAGACCGGCAAGGAGATCTACGTCGAGATCAAGGAAGTGCGCAATCCGGACGCGACGGCGCAGCTGGTGGCGGAGAACATCGCGCTGCAGCTGGAGCGCCGGGTGGCGTTCCGGCGGGCGATGAAGCGCGCGCTGCAGCTGGCGATGGACATGGGCGCCCTGGGCATCCGGGTGCAGGCCTGCGGCCGTCTCGGCGGCGCGGAACTGGCCCGGGTGGAGCATTACATGGTCGGCAAGGTGCCGCTGCAGACGCTGCGGGCGGACGTGCAGTACGGGTTTGCGGAAGCCAACACCATGGCCGGCAAGATCGGCGTGAAGTGCTGGATCTGCCAGAATCCCGAAGCGGGCGCGACGGCGCCGAGGAAGGAGCGTAGCTATGCCCCTCATGCCTAAACGGGTGAAGTACCGCCAGAGCCAGCGCGGGTCGCGCAAGGGCAATTCGATGTCCGGCAACACGCTGGCGTTCGGCGAATACGGCCTGCGCGCGATGGAGCGCTGCTGGATCACCAACATCCAGATCGAAGCCTGCCGCGTGGCGATGAACCGCGAGATGAAGCGCAAGGGCAAGCTGTGGATCCGCATCTTTCCCGACAAGTCCTATTCGAAGAAGCCGCTGGAAGTGCGCATGGGCAAGGGCAAGGGCGCGGTGGAAGGCTGGGTGGCCGTGGTGCGGCCGGGCCGGATCCTCTTCGAGATGGACGGCGTGCCCGAGCCGACGGCGATCGAGTGCCTGCGGCTGGCGGCGACCAAGCTGCCGATCCGCACGGTGTTCGTGCGCCGCGGCGTCACCCTGTAGGCGCGAGGAGAACGAGCAATGAAGGCGAAAGAAGTCCGCGATTGGACGGCCGAGGAGCAGGCGCAGAAGCTGGCCGAGGCCGAGAAGGAACTGTTCAACCTGCGCATCCAGCAGGCCGCCGGCCAGCTGGAGAAGCCCGACCGCCTGCGGACGGTCCGGCGCGACATCGCGCGCATCAAGACGGTAATGAACACGGCGAAGGCCGCGAGGTAGGGAAACATGGCGACAGAAGCGAGACATTCGCGCAAGGAGCGCACGGGCGTCGTGGTGAGCGACGCGATGGACAAGACGGTGGTGGTGCAGGCGGAACGCCGCATGGCCCATCCGCTGTACGGCAAGGTGATCCGCCGCCACAAGAAGTACGTGGCGCACGACGAGAAGAACGAGGCGAAGACGGGCGACCGGGTCCGGATCGCCGAGACGCGGCCGATGAGCAAGACCAAGCGCTGGCGCCTGGTGGAGATCGTCGCGAAGGCCGCGGGGAGCGAGGTGCCTTCATGATCCAGATGGAATCCGAGATTCCGGTGGCGGACAACACCGGCGCCCGGCTGGTCAAGTGCATCAAGGTGCTGGGCCAGGGCAAGACCACGGCGCGCATCGGCGACATCATCAAGGTGTCGATCCGCGAGGCGCAGCCCGGCGGGATGGTCAAGAAGGGCGAAGTGCAAAAGGCGCTGATCGTCCGGACGGCCGCGCCGATCCGGCGCCCCGACGGCTCGACGCTGTCGTTCGACCACAACGCGGTGGTGCTGATTGACGACCAGAAAAACCCGCGCGGCAGCCGCATTTTCGGGCCTGTGGCCCGCGAACTGCGCGAATTGAACTACATGAAGGTGATTTCCCTGGCTCCGGAGGTGCTGTAATGGCCAAGCTCAAGATGCACATCCGCCGCGGCGACATCGTCAAGGCGATTTCGGGCGCGGACGCGGACGGCAAGAAGACCGGCAAGGTCCTGAAGGTGTACCCGGAGACGAACCGGGCGCTGGTGGAGGGATTCCGTTTCGTGAAGAAGCACCTGCGCAAGTCGCAGGACAACCCCAACGGCGGCATCGTCGAGCGGGAGGCGCCGATGGCGGCCTCGAACCTGGCGGTGGTGACCCCGGCGAAGAAGGCCGAGAAGGAATAAGGGGGAGGATGCCATGTCAATGCTGAGAGACAAGTACAAGACCGAAGTGGTGAAGGCCCTGAAGGCCACGGGGAGGTTTCCCTCCGCGATGGACATTCCGCGCCTGTCGAAGGTGGTGGTCAACATCGGGGTGAACGCCCAGGTGGATCGCGACATGCTCAAGCAGGCCGCGGAGGACCTCGCCAAGATCACCGGGCAGCGCCCGGCCATCACGAAGGCGACGAAGAGCATCTCGAACTTCAAGCTGCGCGAGGGCATGGCCATCGGAGCGAAGGTCACGCTGCGCGGCGAGCGGATGTACGAGTTCCTCGAGCGCCTGATCCACGCGACCCTGCCGCGTCTTCGCGACTTCCGCGGCGTGTCGGGCAAATCCTTCGACGGCCGGGGCAACTACAGCCTCGGACTGAAGGAGCAGACGCTGTTCCCGGAGATCGAGGCCGACAAGGTCAAGCGCATCCAGGGAATGGACATTACGATCGTGACCACCGCGAAGACCGATGCGGACGCCAAGGAGCTGCTGAAGCTGCTGGGCGTGCCCTTCGCCGCCGCATAACGTGTATTGAAGAGGGAGGAAGAACCTTGGCTAAGATATCCTGGATGGTGAAGGCGTCGCGCGAACCGAAGTTCGCCGTGCGCAACTACCGGCGCTGCCGCCGGTGCGGGCGCTCCCGCGCCTATATTCGGAAGTTCCAACTGTGCCGCATTTGCTTCCGCGAACTGGCGTCCGAGGGCAAAATCCCCGGTGTCGTCAAGGCCAGCTGGTAGGACGGAGGAAAACGATGAGCTGCTCTGACCCCATCGCGGACATGCTGACGCGGATCCGCAACGCCTGCAAGGCCGGTCTGCCGGCCGTGGAAATGGGCCACTCGCGCCTGAAGGCCGAGATTGCCCGGCTCCTGAAAAAGGAAGGCTACGTCGCGGACGTGGCCGAAGCCACCGAAGACGGGAAGAAGATCCTGCGGGTGGTGCTGAAGTACGACTACAACGAACAACCCATCATCCAGCAGCTCCAGCGCGTGAGCAAGCCGGGCCTGCGCCGCTATGTGGCCGCCACGGCGATCCCGCGCGTGCGGGGCGGCCTGGGCACCGCCGTGCTGAGCACGAGCCGGGGCCTGATGACCGACCGCGAGGCCCGCGCGGCCCGCGTGGGCGGCGAAGTGCTCTGCCAGGTCTGGTAAACGGAGGCGACGAACATGTCCAGAATTGGCAAACAACCGATGCCCCTGCCCGCGGGCGTGACCGCCCGGGTGGAAGACGGGGCGGTGATCCTTCAGGGCCCCAAGGGCGAATTGTCGCTGAAGGTGCCCGCGACGGTCGAGGTGACGCTCGACGGCGGCGTGCTGACGGTGACGCGCCGGGGCGACGACAAGCAGAGCCGGGCGGACCACGGGACGACCCGCGCGCTGCTGGGCAACATGGCCGAAGGCGTGACGACGGGCTACCGCCGCGACCTGGAGATCCAGGGCGTGGGGTTCAAGGCCTCGCTGTCCGGCCGTCAGCTGACCCTGAACGTGGGGTACTCGCACCCGGTGGACTACACCGTGCCCGATGGCGTCACCGTCGAGGTGGTGGACGGCACGCAGATCAAGGTCAGCGGGATTGACAAGCAGTTGGTGGGACAAGTGAGCGCGCGCATCCGCTCCTTCCGGCCGCCGGAGCCCTACAAGGGCAAGGGCGTCCGCTACAAGGACGAACGCGTGCGCCGGAAAGCGGGCAAGACGGTGGCGTAGCGATGAAGACGAAAACCCAGAAACAATATCGGGAGCGGCGCCATCGCCGCCTGCGCCAGAAGGTGCAGGGAACGGCGGAACGTCCGCGCATGAGCGTGTTTGTGTCCAACCAGCACTTCTACGTGCAGTTCATCGACGACGCCGCGGCCAAGACCCTGGCGGCGGTTTCGACGCTGGCGGGCGCCCTCAAAGGCGCCAAGCTCAACGCCGAAACGGCCCAGGCGCTGGGCCGGGAGGCCGCCGAGGCCGCCAAGGCCAGGGGCATCGCCGAGGTGGTGTTCGACCGCGGCGGATTCGCCTACGGCGGCCGCCTGAAGGCCCTGGCCGACGCCGCCCGCGAAGCCGGACTGAAGTTCTAGGCCGACCAACCAGAGGGAACCGGATGAAACCAGAATTCAAGAGAAACGACACGATGAAGAGCCCGGGCGAGGCGATGGAGCGGGTGGTGGAAGTCAACCGCTGCGCCAAGGTCGTCAAGGGCGGCCGCCGCTTCAGCTTTTCCGCGCTGGTGGTGGTGGGCGACCGCGAAGGCCAGGTCGGCTACGCGCTGGGCAAGGCGCGCGAGAACGCCGACGCCATCCGCAAGGCGACCGAAATGGCGCGCCGCGGGATGATCAAGGTGACGATGAAGGACCGTACGATTCCGCACGAGGTGATCGGCCGCTGCGGGGCGTCGCGCGTGATGCTCAAGCCCGCCTCCAAGGGAACGGGCGTGATCGCGGGCGGCGGGGCCCGGGCCGTGCTGGATCTGGCCGGCGTCCGGGACGTGCTGGCCAAGTCGCTGGGGTCCGCCAGCGCGCTGAACGTCGTCAAGGCCACGATGGACGGCCTGATGCAGCTGCGGTCCCGCGAGGAGACCGAGGCGCTGCGCCGCTAGTCGAAGGAGAGGCAGACCATGAATTTGCATTCGTTGAAGAACACCCCCGGCGCGAAGAAGCGCCGGATGCGCGTGGGCCGGGGCGAATCCTCGGGCAAGGGCCGGACGTCCGGCAAGGGCAACAAGGGCCAGATGAGCCGCACGGGCCACAAGCACAAGCCCCTGTTCGAAGGCGGGCAGATGCCGCTGATCCGGCGCGTGCCCAAGCGGGGCTTCACCAGCCCCAACCGCGTGGCCTACGACGCGCTGAACATCGGCGAGCTGGCCAAGACCCTCGCCGGCGACATCACCCCCGAGGCCCTGAAGAAGGCCGGGCGGGTGGACGGCAAGAGCCCCGTCAAGATCCTGGCCGGCGGCGAGCTGACCGAAGCGCGCACCGTCAAGGCCCATGCGTTCAGCGCGGCGGCCCGGGCCAAGATCGAGCAGGCGGGGGGCACCTGCGAAGTCCTGACCTGACCGGCTCCAACCGAAAGGCGTTCCCATGCTTTCCGCTTTCACCAACAGCCTGAAAATCCCCGAGCTGCGCCAGCGCATCCTGTTCACGGTGGCGCTGATCTTCGTCTGCCGGCTCATCGCGGTCATCCCGACGCCGGGCGTGGACGCGGCGACGCTGCAGGCGATCGTGGACCGGATGGTGCAGGGGACCGGCAACATCGGCTTCATGGGGATGCTGGACCTGTTCAGCGGCGGCGCGCTGACGCAGGCGGCGATCGGCGCGCTGGGCATCATGCCCAGCATCAGCGCCTCGATCATCCTGCAGCTGCTGACGGCGGTGATTCCCTCGCTGGAGAAGCTGGCGCGCGAAGGCGACGCCGGCCGCCAGCAGATCATCCAGTACGGGCGCTATCTGACGGTGGCGCTGTGCATCGTGCAGGGCTACGCCATGGCGGCGCTGCTGCTGAATCCGGCGACGATGGGCCTGCAGGCGATGGAGGGCGAGGTCATCGTCACGATGGCGCGCTGGCCGTTCATCCTGCTGACGATCCTGACGATGACCACCGGCACGATGATGCTGATGTGGCTGGGCGAGCAGATCACGGCGCGGGGCATCGGCAACGGCATCTCGCTGATCATCACGATCAGCATCGTGTCGCGCCTGCCGGGAGCCATCAACCAGGCGATCAGCATGTTCCGCGAGGGTTCGGCCAATGTCTTCACGCTGGTGACGATGCTGGTGCTGGTGTTCCTGGTGATCGGCGCGGTGGTGGCGGTCACCCAGGCGCAGCGGAAGATTCCGGTGCAGTACGCCAAGCGGGTGGTCGGCCGCAAGACCTACGGCGGGCAGAGCACGTACATGCCCCTGCGCGTGAACTATTCGGGCGTCATGCCGATCATTTTCGCCCAGGCCATCCTGATGTTCCCCCAGCGCCTGCTGATGATGGTGCCCCTGCCGGCCGTCAAGACCTTCGCGGAGGTGTACCTGCGCGACTACGGGCCGCTGTACATGACGCTGTATTCGCTGATGATCCTGTTCTTCTCCTATTTCTGGGTGGCGACGCAGTTCCATCCGGTGCAGATCGCCGACGACCTGAAGAAGTACGGCGGCTACGTCCCCGGCATCCGCCCGGGCAAGCCCACCGCCGAGTTCCTGGACCGGGTGATGACGCGCATCACGCTGGCGGGGGCGGTGTTCCTGACGGGCATCGCCGTGCTGCCGATGATCCTGTCCAGCCAGTTCCGGATTCCGCCCATGGTGGCGCAGTTCTTCGGCGGGACCAGCCTGCTGATCATCGTGGGCGTGATGCTCGACACGATGCGCCAGGTGGAATCGCACCTGGTGACCCGTCACTACGACGGATTTCTCCGCAAGGGTCATTTGCGCGGCCGCCGCTGAGCCGCCGGGGAAGGGAGCCGATCGCATGAACACCATCATTCTGCTGGGCGCGCCGGGCGCGGGGAAGGGAACGCTGGCCGAAGGCGTCCGCGCCGCCACGGATTTCATCCACGTCTCCACCGGCGACATGCTGCGCGCGGCGATCAAGGCCGGCACGTCCACGGGGCTGGAGGCCAAGGCCTTCATGGACAAGGGCGAGCTGGTGCCGGACGAGGTCATCCTGCGGATCGTGCGCGAGCGCCTGGCGCAGGGCCGGCCGTCCGACCGCTACATGTTCGACGGATTTCCGCGCACGCTGGAGCAGGCGCGGGGCCTGGACGAGACCCTGGCGGAGCTGAACGGGCGGGTGAACCAGGTGTTCCTGCTGGAGGTGCCCACGCCGGTGATCGTCAGCCGTCTCAGCGGCCGGCGCATCTGCAAGAGCTGCGGCGCGGTCTATCACGTCACCAACATTCCGTCGAAGGTCGAAGGCGTGTGCGACCAGTGCGGCGGGCCGCTCTACCAGCGCCCCGACGACAGCGAGGAAACCGTTCTGAACCGGCTGGAGGTGTATCAGCGCCAGACCGCCAGCCTGATTGATTTTTACGAAACGAAAGGCGTTTTGGTCCGCATCAACGCCGGCACGACCCCCCGGGACGCGACGGCGGAGCTGCTGTCCAAACTGGCCTGAGCCGGTTCGGGACGATGATTCCGATCAAAACCCCGGCGGATCTCCGGCACATGCGCGTGGCATGCCGGCTGTCCGCCGAGCTGCTGGCCGCGATGGCCGCCCGGGTGCGCCCCGGGACGACCACCGGCGAGCTGGACGACTACGCCCGGGACTGGCTCCGGGAACGGGGCGTCCGCAGTGCGTTCTTTGGATATGGAGGATTTCCGGGACAGGCGTGCATCTCCCTCAACGACGAGGTGGTGCACGGCATTCCGGGACCGCGGGTCATCAACGCCGGCGACCTGGTCAAGCTGGATGTCGGCGTGGCCGCCGAGGGATTCATCGGCGACAACGCGGCGACCGTCCGGGTCGGCGCGGTGGACGCCGGGAGCGAGCGGCTGTGCCGGATTGCCGAGGAGGGCCTGGCCGCGGCGATGGACGCCGCCCGCGCGGGAAACCGCCTGGGCGACATCGGCCACGCGGTGCAGTCGGTGGCGGAGGCCGCCGGGTTTTCCGTCGTGCGGGATTTCTGCGGGCACGGGGTGGGGCGAAAGCTCCACGAGGATCCGCAGGTGCCCAACTTCGGGACCCCCGGCAAGGGGCCGGTGCTGCGGCCCGGCATGACGCTGGCGATCGAGCCGATGGTCAACCGGGGCACGCACGAGGTGGAAACCCTGGCCAACGGCTGGACGGTGCGCACCCTGGACCGGGAGCGTTCGGCCCACGTCGAGCACACGGTCCTGATCGTGCCGGACGGGCCGGCGGAGATCCTCACGTGCGCGGAAGCGAAATAATTCTGCTGGACGCGGTCGTGGCAACTGTGCTAGACACACGCGTTTTCCGTGCCCGACTGGGCAACGGACATGAATTTACGGCTTTCGTTCCGCGGGAGAAAGCGTCCGCGTCCGGGAGGTTGTGTCCTCCGGGAGCGCGGATACGCGTGGCCATGTCGCCGTTCGACATGTCGCGCGGCGAGATTGTGGAATGGATGGAAGACAGAGGCGAGACATGAAGGTACGGACATCGGTCAAACGGATTTGCGAGCGCTGCAAGATTGTGCGTCGCAAGGGAGTGGTGCGGGTCATCTGCACCGATTTGCGCCACAAGCAGCGCCAAGGCTGAGAAGGAGAAGAGGAACCATGCCCAGAGTGATAGGCGTTGACATACCCGGCAAGAAGCGCGTCGAGTACGCGCTGCGGTACATTTACGGCGTCGGCCCCGCCCGTGCGCGGGAAGTGGTGGCCAAGCTGAAGATCGATCCGGCCAAGAAGGCCGACGATCTGAGCGGCGAGGAAATCACCGCGCTGTCGAAGATGCTTCAGGAAGACTACGTGGTCGAAGGCGATCTGCGCCGCGAAGTCAGCGGCAACATCCGCCGCCTGATCGCCGTCAACTGCTACCGCGGCATCCGCCACCGCAAGGGGCTGCCCGTCCGCGGGCAGCGCACCAGCACCAACGCCCGCACCCGCAAGGGCCCGCGCAAGACGGTCGGCGCCGTCCGCGGCAAGGAAGCCCGCTCCGCCGTCAAGTCCGCCAAGTAAGAGGATTCATTCATGGCCGAAGAAATCAAAGATGAAGTGAAGGCGCCGCCGGCGCCCGCCGCCGCCCCTGAAGCCCCCGCCGCGGCCGCTTCCGCTTCCGCGGAAGGCGCCGAGGGCGAGACCAAGACCGTGCGCCGCCGCGTCAAGGGCTCCAAGAACATTCCCGTGGGCGTCGTGCACATCCTGGCGTCCTTCAACAACACCACCGTCAGCATCAGCGATCCGCGCGGCAACGTGATCTCGTGGAGCAGCGGCGGCCGCTGCGGTTTCAAGGGGTCGCGCAAGAGCACGGCCTATGCCGGCACGATCGTCGCCCAGGAGGCCTGCAAGGTCGCCCTCGGGCACGGTCTCAACGAAGTCGAGATCCTGGTGCAGGGCCCCGGGTCCGGCCGCGAGTCCGCGATCCGCGCCGTCCAGGCCGCCGGGCTGTCGATCAGCGCCATCCGTGACATCACGCCGGTGCCCCACAACGGGTGCCGCGCCCGCAAGCGCCGCCGCGTCTAACCGATATCAAGAAAGAGGAACCGAACATGGGCAGATACATTGGACCGGCCTGCAAGCGCTGCCGCCGGGTGGGAATGAAGCTTTTTCTGAAGGGCGACCGCTGCTACATGGCCAAGTGCCCGATCGAGCAGGGGCATCCGCCTCCCGGCCCGGCCACCCGGCGCCGGCCCCGGATGAAGGACTACGGCCTCCAGCTGCAGGAGAAGCAGCGCCTGCGCAACATGTACGGCATGCGGGAAGGCCAGTTCCGGCTGTTCTTCCAGCGCGCGCTGCGCAGCCGCGGCGTCACCGGCGAAATCCTGCTGCAGGCCCTGGAACTGCGTCTGGACAACATCGTGTACCGCATGGGCCTGGCGCCTTCGCGCCGCGCCGCCCGCCAGTTTGTCCGCCACGGCCATGTCCGCGTCAACGGCGTCAAGGTGAACATCCCCTCCTACAAGGTCAAGCCCGGCGAAGAGGTCCAGGCGCGCGATGCCAAGCGCAGCCGCGATTTCTCCAAGGCCCACCTGGATGCCGCCGAGAGCCGCGGATGGCCCTCCTGGCTGAACGTGGACAAGGCCGAATTCAAGGCCGTGCTCGACCACGTGCCCACCCGCGAGGAAATCGCGCCGGTGGTCAACGAACAGCTGATTGTCGAACTGTATTCGAAGTAGCCCCCCACAACCCCCAACCCCCGCCATACGTTCCGGTTAACGCCCGGGACTGGAAGGAGAACACCATGAACGACCGTCTCAACCGGTTCGAAATGCCCAAGTTCGTCGTCAAGGACGAGGCTTCGGCGACCCCCACCTATGCCGTCTTCACCGCCGAGCCGTTCGAGGCCGGCTACGGACGGACCATCGGCAACTCCCTGCGCCGCGTCCTGCTGTCGTCCCTCGAGGGCGCGGCCATCGCCTCGGTCCGCATCCAGGGCGCCGAGCACGAGTTCTGCCACCTCAAGGGCTGCGTCGAGGACGTGACGGACATCGTCCTGAACCTCAAGAACATCCTGTTCAAGCTCTACACCCGCCAGCCCAAGATGCTGCGCATCAAGGTCAAGGGTCCCGGCGACGTCACGGCCGCCGACATCCAGACCGATGCCGCCGTCGAGGTGCTCAATCCCGACCAGCACATCTGCACGCTGGACGCCGACGGCGTCTTCGATGCGGAAGTCGAGGTCAAGATCGGCCGCGGCTACTGCCCCGCCGAGTGGAACAAGAAGGCCGACCAGGAAATCGGCCTGATCCCGATTGACTCGCTGTTCTCGCCCGTGCGCCGCGTCAAGTACTCGGTGGACAACACCCGCGTGGGCCGCCGCACCGACTACGACAAGCTCGTGCTGGAAATCTGGACCGACGGGCGCATCAATCCCGACGAGGCCCTGACGCTGTCCGCGGCGATCCTGCGCCACCATCTCGACGTCTTCGTCAACTACGACAAGGACATCGTGGAGTTCCAGGAGAGCGAGAAGAGCGTGGATCCCGCCCGCGAGGAGCTGGCCAAGAAACTGGCCATCAGCGTGAACGAGATCGAGCTGAGCGTCCGCGCCGCCAACTGCCTCAACAACGCCAACATCACCACCGTCGGCGAGCTGGCGCAGAAGTCCGAGGCCGAGATGCTCAAGTACCGCAACTTCGGCAAGAAGTCTCTCAACGAAATCAAGCAGAAGCTCGTCGAACTGGGCCTGTCGCTGGGCATGACCTTCGACGCCGACCTGCTGAAGCCGGCCGAGACCGAAGAGTAACTGTCACAGGAGTATTCCCATGCGTCACCGCAAGAACACCGTCAAACTCGGCCGGACCTCGGCGCAGCGCGAGGCGCTGTTTGCCAGCCTGGTCAGCAACCTCATCCTCGCCAAGCGCATCACGACCACCCTGCCCAAGGCCCGCGCCGCCAAGCGCATGGCCGACAAGATGGTCACCATCGGCAAGAAGCAGACCCTGGCGGCGCGCCGCCACGCCCTGTCGCTGCTCAAGCAGCCCAAGGCCGTGGCCGAGCTGTTCGCCGCCGTGGCCCCCGCCATGAAAGACCGCGCCGGCGGCTACACCCGCGTGGTGAAGCTCGGCAAGCGCATGAGCGACAGCAGCGAGATGTGCATTCTCGAGTGGGTGGACTTTGTTCCCAAGGCCCCCAAGGCCAAAAAGGAAAAGGCCGAAGAAGCCCCCAAGGCGGAAAAGCCGGCCAAGGCCGCTAAAAAAGAAAAACCCGCCAAGAAGGAAAAACCCGCCAAGAAGGATAAGAAAGACAAGAAGGACGCCAAGTAGTCCGTCTTCCAGATGATCTGGCGCGAAACGGCATCCGGCAACGGATGCCGTTTTTGCTGGCTGGACCTTGGGCGCGGGACCGGGGCGGGGGAGGGGGGATAAACCGTAATACATAACGAAAATCTTACGATAAGGGGATTGATTCGGCGCGGGGGGACATGGCACGATACCCCGGCATGAACGTGGGCCGCCGCCCGGCGGCAAAAGGAGCTGGCGTCGCTCTCCAAGTGGCCAGGCAAGCAAGGTTAACCGTTTTCTATTGCCGCTTTTTCTTTTTTAGGATTGCGTTGACCCTCAGGTTATGGCATAAAGTAAAGATTAGCGTCACGATGTGGCAACGGACAAGGAGCAAGCATGAAAATCAAGGTACTGTGCGGATGGTTGATCGGATCCTGGGCGCTGGCGGGTGCGGCCTGGGGGCAGGGCAGTGTGACAGCCTATGACGAAGCGGGCAACTATACCCCGGCAACTTTTATCAACGGGGCCAACGAAGGGTTTGGCTTCAATGCCTGAATCTGTGGAATGTGCCGGCCGACTTGGGACCCCACGGCGGGCGGCGGCGCGGGGATTCGAACTCCGCGAATGGATATTCGTTTCGCTTCCGCGGTGATGGGGCCGGCAACTGCGCAATGGCGAACGGCAGTTTGAGGCCTTGCAGGAAGACGACATCCTGAGCTTCACCTTTACCTATAACTGGAATGGCGGGGGCGTGGCGTTGACATGTACTGTGCGACGGGGAAGTTCGCCAACTTGATCGACGTCTCCCCCGGGGACACTTTCAAGGTCAATGGCCAAACGATTTCCACGGAATATTCACCCGGCGCCGTCGTGAATGTTGAAATCACCCAGCTGGCGGATGGCATCCAACTCCATATCACGCGGACAACCAACGGCACAGAGAACCTGAATTACACGACCAACATTCTCAACCCGGAACCGGCAACCGGCGTATCGATGTACTGCGGTGGCTACACCTGCGATCCAGGGGACAATGTCAATTATGCGATTTTCATGAACGATCTTCAGATTTTTGAGCGGATCGATCGGGTTGGAATCGCTTTCCGGTACGTGGATCCGCCCTGCCGGGGCCGTACGAGTTTGTTCCTCCTGAGCGCACCGGGGCGGTTGGGAATGAGATTATCCTGACCAGCAGCAATCCCGAGGTGGTGGTGGTTCTGCCCGGCGGCGCCACGTTCGAAGAGGGGTCCAACCAAGTGGCCTTTCTTGTGACGGTCAAGGCGAGCGTGACCAGCGGCCCGGCGACGGTGGTGGCCAGCAACGCGGCAACCGGGGTTTGGACGGATTACGTGATCACCCCCGTGGCACCGACGCTGTCCATTGGCGGGCCGTGGGAGGTGTTCATTGTGCCGCAGCCGGTGCAGTACACCGACGCGCACCGGCGCGGTGGGGGACAACGTCACCGACCAGCAGCGATCCGTCGGTGCTGGCTGTGCCGCCCGCGGCGGCCTTTGCTTCCGGCGGGACCGAGATCACCTCTACCGCCACGTCCATGGCCTACGGGGTGCCACGATCCTGGCAAGCAACGCCGCGGCCCAGGCCACCTTTGACGTGACCGTCTCCGAGCCGGCCATCACCATCGAAGGCCCGGCCACGGTCTGGACCGGCGGGACGATGTACTACACGCTGCGGCGCAATACCGCCACGGCATCGGCACCCTGTCAGCCTGACCAGTTCCGATACCAACCGGCTGACTGTTCCCGACACCGTGGACTTCGACATCAACGGAAACGTTCTGTACTTTGCGGCGACCGGCGTGGCGCCCGGTGAGGTGACCCTCACTACCGACAATGACGATGTAGAGCCTGCCGTCTTCAGCGTCACCGTGGTGATCTCCGGCGTCCTGGCGGCAGGACGACGCCGGCAACTACACCCCGGCAACCTTCACGAACGGTGCAAACGAAGGCACCGGGTTCGGCGCATGGAATCTGTGGGTGCCTCGGCAGCGCTGGGCGATTCGACGGCCGGCGGGGGCGGCGATCTGGAATTCGACCAACGGCTATTCGTTCCGTTTCATGGGCGACGGGGCTGGGGGCTGGTGCAACGGCGAGAGGCCGTTTGCCGCGCTGCAGTCCGGGGACGTGCTGAGCTTCACGTTCACCTACAACTGGGACGGCGGCGGCCGCGGCGTGGATCTCTTTCCGCGGGCGGGCAGTTCGCCAACCTGATTGATGTCTCCCCCGGCAACACCTTCAAGGTCAACGGCCAGACGATTTCCACCAACTATTCGCCCGGTGCCGTGGTGGAAGTGGAAATCACCCAGCAGGCCGGCGGCATCCAGCTGTATCTGACCCGTTCAGCCGAAGGCGCGGTCAACCTGGCCTATGTCACCAACATCGTGCATGGCGAGGCCGCCACGGGCGTTTCGATGTACTGCGGCGGGTATGTCTGCGATCCGGGCGACAACGTCAACTACGCGATGTTCATGAACGACCTGCAGATTGCCGGCGAGGAGCCCACGAGTCTGGCCTTCACAGGCGGCACGTGGGATCCCGCCGTGCCGGGCGGCTACGAATTCGAACTGACGCGTTCGGGGGACGTGACCGACACCATCGTGCTCTCGAGCGACAACGAGGCCGCCGTGACCGTGCCGGCCGCCGCTGCGTTTGAACCGGGCATCGACACCCTGACCTTCACCGCGACGGTCGTGAGCGTGACCAGCGGCGCCGCGAAGATCGTGGCCAGCAACGAAGACACGGGCGCCTGGGCGGAATACAACGTGTATCCGGTGGCGCCGTCGCTGGGCATCGACGGGCCGTGGCAGGTCTATGGGCTGGGCGAAGTGCAGTACACCCTGACCCGGACCGGGGCCGTGGGCGACGAAATCGCGATGGGCAGTTCCGACGAAGGCGTCGCGACGGTTCCGGCCACGGCGACGTTCGGCGAAGGGGAAACCGCCATTACCTTCCTCGCCACGGGCGTGGCATTCGGCACCACAACCCTGACCGCCACCGATGCGCTTTCCGGCGCGACAGCGGACTTCGGCGTGACGTTCTCCATCAATCCGGATGCGCCGATCGGAGAAATTACCTTTATCCCGGGCTCGGGCGATTTCTCGTTCGAGATTCCCGACGGGTACGACCTGGGCACGGTGTACGGCGCCGATTGCCTGCCGAACGCGGAGCAAGGCTGGGATTGGCAGGCGCTGGTGTTGGATACCGACTACACCGTGGATGCCGGCACCGGCGTCGTGACGATCCTGGGCGATGCCTCCGTCCGCCGGATCATCCGCATCGGCTGGCTGCCGGAATAGGCGTCGCGGTTTCTTGACCCGCACATCCCCCGTCGATTCCGGCGGGGGATTTTCTATGACGTCCCGTCCGGCGGCAGAGGGGAATGGCGCCCCCGGGCCGGGCCGTGACGCCGGCCCGGGCGCTTGCGCGCCGGCGGTTTTCCGGATTTTCCACAGTGTGGAAAAAAGTTTTCCATGACGTGGAAAAACCGCGAAACAGTTTTCCATGGCGTGGAAAACGGGGCGGAAAGTTTTCCATGGCGTGGAAAATCCGGAACGGGTCCGGCGTTCAGTCGGCGGGGGGCTTGAGGAAGGCGCCGGCGACGGCCGCGCCCAGCACGGCCAGGGCGGCGGTGGGCGCAAAGACGGCGCGGTAGCCGCCGAAGAGATCTTTCGCCAGGCCCGAGAGGATTCCGCCCAGGATGGCGCCGAGCCCGTAGGCCAGAAACACCAGGCCGTATTTCCGGGCATAGCCCGGCATGCCGAAATAGGCGGCGGTGGCGGCGGGGGCGATGGCCAGCCACCCGCCCAGGCACAGCCAGAATCCGCTGAAGCAGACGGCATAGAGCGCGGTGTCGCCGGGTCCGGCACGGAGCATGCCGACGGAGGCCAGGCCGATGACCGCAAACGACAGCACGGCGGCGCGGCGCGGCGCGATCCGGTCGGCCAGCCAGCCGAACAGGGGGCGGCCGGCGCCGTTGAACACGGCGAACACCGAAACCAGCAGGGCGGCCGCGGCGGGGTCGAGACCGATGAGTTCGCGGCCCGCCGGGGCCGAGATGCCGATGGCCATCAGGCCGGCGGTGGTGCCGAGGGTATAGCAAACCGCCAGGGCCCAGAACGCGCGGGTGGCCAGCATGTCGCGGCGGGAGAAGGCCCGGTGAACGGCCCGGGGCCCCGTGGCGGGCGGCGTCCAGCCGGCCGGGTTCCAGCCGGGCGGCGGAAAGCGCATGGGCGCCGACAGGGCCACGCCCAGAATCCCGAACGCCGCGCCCATGAGCCCGAAGGTGTTCAGCACCCCGACCGACGGCAGCGCAATCAGGTGCCGGGCGATGGGAGCCGTGATCAGGGCGGACATGCCGAAGCCCGCCAGGGCCAGACCGACGGCCAGTCCTTTTTTATCGGGAAACCAGCGGGCCGCCACGGCCACGGGACCGCCATACACGATGCCGACGCCGATCCCGCCCAGCAGGCTGTAGGTCAGCAGCAGCCCGCCCAGTCCGCCGGAAAACCGCGCCAGCATCCAGCCGATGCCCACCAGCACGCTGCCGCTCATCATCACGGCGCGCGGTCCGTGCCGGTCGAGAAACCGGCCGGAGAACGCCGTGCCGACCGAAAAGACCGCGATAAAGGCCATGAACGGAAGATTGCCCTGTGTGGCCGTCAGACCGAGCGATTCGCGCAGAGGCTCTTTAAACACGCTGTAGGCATAAACCGCTCCGAGGCAGAGGTTGACCAGCATGCCCAGCAGCAGAAATCCCCAGCGTCCCCGTTCCGGAGACATCCCGAACACCCGTTCCGGTAAAGCGTTATTGTCCATGGCGGATTGGATACCCCAGGATTGGGGCGAGTGCAAAAGAAAAGTAGAGCATATACATGTATTCTGCAGGTGCAGAATCCGACCGGGACGGGGTTCCGCCTCCACCCAGGTTGCGGCGGACAGGCTGTCCCGGCTCCAAACAAATCCAAACAGACCGGGACGGGGTCGTCCCGGCTCCAAACAGCCGCCCGCCCCGGCGGGCAGCCGATCAAGCGGTCGGGGGAACTTCGGGGGCGGCGCCCTGCATCTCCATCAGGCGGCGGATGCGCTCTTCGGTGGGCGGGTGGGTGCCGAACAGGGAAGCAGAGCCGGCGGCCGCGAGGGGATTGACGGCGTACATGGGGGCGACGACGCGGTTGACGGGGATTTTCTTGGGGTCCTGCTGCATGGCGATTTTGCGCAGGGCGTTGGCGAGCCCGGCGGGGTAGCGGGTGAACTGCGCGGCGGAGGCGTCGGCGAGGTATTCGCGCTGGCGGGAGCAGGCGAAGTAGAGCAGGCGGGCGAGGATCGGGGCGAGGATGGCGAGGGCGATGGCGACCACCATCACGACGGCCATGGCGGCGCCGCCGTTGCGGTTGCCGGAGGAGCGCCGGCGGCCGCCGCCCCAGAGCAGGGTGCGGATGCCGAAATCGGCCAGCAGGACGATGGCGCCGAGCGTGACGCCGGCGAGCGTCATGAACAGCGTGTCGCGGTTGGAGACGTGCCCGAGTTCGTGGGCGATCACGCCTTGCAGCTCGTCGCGGTTCAGGCGTTCGAGCAGGCCGCGGGTGACGGCGACGCAGGCGCGTTCGGGTTTCAGGCCGACGGCGAACGCGTTGGGCACGGGCGTTTCGATGATGAAGACCCGGGGCATCGCGGGCAGCGCGGCGGCGAGGCGCATTTCCTCGACGATGTTGTAGAGCTGCGGGGCGTCCTCGTGCGAGACCTCGCGCGCGCTGGCGGAGGCCAGCAGCACGGATTCGCCGCCCATCATATTGATCAGCAGCATGACGCCCCAGACCACGAGGCCGATGAACACGCCGTAGGCGGCGGTTTCGGGCGCGCCGCCGAACAGCAGCCCCAGGGCGCCGCCCATGCCCGCCAGCAGCAGGGCCAGGATGAAAATCAGCCAGGCCGAGCGCCGCTTGTTGGCGGCGACGGCTTCCCACATCAGAGCGCTCATGGATCAGAGGTCAGAGGTCAGGATGGGCGATCAAGCAAACGAGACCTTGGGGACGGCGCGTTCGGCTTCGTCGGTGAGTTCGAAGAGTTCGCGCGGCGTGAAGCCGGCGGGTCCGGCGACGAGGTTGGCGGGGATGGTCTGGATGCGGGTGTTGTAGCGCGTGACGCTGTCGTTGTAGGCCTGGCGCGCGAAGGAGATTTTGTTCTCGGTGGAGGACAGTTCCTCCTGCAGGGCGAGGAAGTTCTGAGAGGCCTTGAGGTCGGGGTAGCGTTCGACGTTGACCATGAGCCCGCGCAGGGCGCCGGAGAGGGCGGTTTCGGCGGGGCCGGCTTCGGCGGGGCCCTGGGCGCCCATGGCGGCGGTGCGGGCCTTGGTGATGGCTTCGAGCGTGTCGCGCTCGTGGGTCATGTAGCCCTTGACGGTTTCGATCAGGTTGGGAACCAGGTCGTGCCGCCGCTTGAGCTGCACGTCGATCTGCGCCCAGGCGTTGTCCACGTAATTGCGCAGGTGGACGAGGCTGTTGTAGATCGCCACGAACCAGAGGACGAGAAGGGCGACGATGCCCAGCAGAATGAATACAGGTGCCATGACAAACTTCCTTTCTTGCCGGCGCGCG
>JAXGNL010000028.1:0-37482 GCA_040768005.1 Kiritimatiellia bacterium | reverse complement strand
CGGGGGACAGGCCCGCGGGCGGCCTACTTGCCCAGGGCCGCCTGCGCGGCGGCGAGCCGGGCGATCGGCACGCGGTACGGCGAGCAGCTCACGTAGTTCAAGCCGGCCTTGCAGCAGAACTTGACGGAGGCGGGGTCGCCGCCGTGTTCGCCGCAGATGCCGCACTTGAGATCCGGACGGGTGGTGCGTCCCTTCTTGACGCCCATCTCCACCAGCTGGCCCACGCCACCGGTGTCCAGCGTCAGGAACGGATCCACCGGCAGGACCTTCTTCTCGAGGTAGTCCGGCAGGAACGAACCGATGTCGTCGCGGCTGAAGCCGAACGTCATCTGCGTCAGGTCGTTGGTCCCGAAGCTGAAGAACTCGGCGCTCTCCGCAATCGCGTCGGCCGTCAGCGCCGCGCGCGGAATCTCGATCATCGTGCCGACGAGATACTTGACCTTGGCCTTCTTGGCCTTGATCACGGCGTCCGCGGTCGTGCGGATCACCTCGGCGCAGTAGTCCAGCTCGGCCTTGGAGCCGACCAGCGGCACCATGATCTCGGGCAGGACCTTGCGGCCGGTCTTGGCGACGTTGCAGGCCGCCTCGATGATCGCCCGCGTCTGCATCACGCACAGCTCGGGATAGGTGATCGAGAGCCGGCAGCCGCGATGCCCCAGCATGGGGTTCATCTCGTGCAGCTTCTTGACCCGCGCCGCCACCGCGTCGGCCGTGGTGCCGATGCGCTTGGCCATCTCGGCCTGGCCCGCCGCATCCTGCGGCACGAACTCGTGCAGCGGCGGATCAATCAGGCGGATCGTCACGCCGAACCCGTCCATCGCCTTGAAGATGCCTTCGAAGTCGCCGCGCTGCAGCGGCAGCAGCTTCGCCAGCGCCTTCTCGCGCGCCTTCTCGGTCTCCGCCAGGATGAACTCGCGGACGGCCCAGATGCGCTCGCCCTCGAAGAACATGTGCTCGGTCCGGCACAGGCCGATGCCCTGCGCGCCGAACGCCCGGGCCGCCAGCGCGTCCTTCGGGCTGTCGGCGTTCGTGCGCACCGCGATCTTGCGGTACTTGTCCGCCCAGTCGCTGACCTGCTTGTACATCTGGTAGATGGGGTGCTTCTGCGCCGCCTTCTTGCCGCCGACCACGCCGCTGACCACCGGGCTGGCCTCGGTCGGCAGCTGCCCGATGTACACCACGCCGGTCGAGCCGTTCAGGCTGATCCAGTCGCCTTCCTTCAGCGTCTTGCCGTTGGCCGAAATCGTCCGCGCCTGGTAGTCAATCACCAGCTCGCCGGCCCCGGCGATGCAGCACTTGCCCCAGCCGCGCGCCACGACCGCCGCGTGCGACGTCATGCCGCCGGTGCTGGTCAGGATGCCCTGCGCCGCCCACATGCCGCCGACGTCTTCGGGGCTCGTCTCGTGACGCACCAGGATGACCTTCTCGGACGGGTTGGCCTTGATCATCTTCTCGGCCGTCGAGGCTTCGAACACGATCTTGCCCACGCCCGCGCCCGGTCCGGCCGGCAGGCCCTTCGTCAGGGGCTCGGCCTTCTTCTCGGCCGCCACGTCGAAGATCGGGAACAGCAGCTGCTCCAGATCGCCGCCCGACAGCGTCGCCAGCGCCTCGTCGGGCTTCAGGATCTTCTTCTGGGCCTTGCCCGTGAAGAAGTCCCTGCCCGTCGCCATTTCCACCGCCCAGCGCACGCCGGCCAGGCCGGTGCGCTTGGCGTTGCGCGTCTGCAGCATCCACAGCGTCCCCTGCTCGACCGTGAATTCCACGTCCTGCGGGTACTTGTAGTGCTCTTCGAGCTTCTTCATGATCGAGCGCAGCTGCGCGTGCGCCTTCTTCCAGATCGGGCTCTTCTCCCTGGGCATCTCGTTCAGATGCTTCGGCGTGCGGATGCCCGCCACCACGTCTTCGCCCTGCGCGTTGATCAGGTATTCGCCCATCGGCTCTTCGTCGCCCGTCGCGCCGTCGCGCGTGAACGCCACGCCCGTGCCGGACTCGTCGCCCATGTTGCCGAACACCATCGTGCAGACGTTCACCGCCGTGCCCAGCAGCCCCGTCACCTTGTTGATCGTCCGGTACTTCTCCGCGCGCTCGCTGTTCCAGCTGCCGAATACCGCGTTCACCGACGCCAGCAGCTGCTCCAGCGGATCCTGCGGGAAGGGCTTCTTCACCTTCTTCTGGTACACCTTCTTGTACACCTCGCACAGCTCCTTGAGCTGCTCGGCCGACAGATCGGTGTCTTCCTTCGCGCCGTACTTCTTCTTCAGCTCCGTCATCGCCACTTCGAAGTCGTGGTGCTCCAGCCCGGTCGTCGGGCCCATCACCACGTCGCCGAACATGTCAATGAACCGCCGGTAGCAGTCCCAGCCCGTCCGCGCGTTGCCCGTGCTCTCGATGAACCCCAGCACCGACTTGTCGTTCAGCCCCAGGTTCAGGACCGTGTCCATCATGCCCGGCATCGAAATCGCCGCGCCCGAGCGCACCGACACCAGCAGCGGGTTCTTCGGATCGCCCAGCTTCTTCTTCATCTTCGTCTCGAGCTTCTTCAACTGCGCCTTGAGCTGCTCGAGCATCCCCTCGGGATACTTCCCGCTGTGCGAGGCATAGTACGCGCACGCCTCGGTCGAAATCGTGAAGCCCGGCGGCACCGGCAGGTTCGCGTTCGCCATCTCGGCCAGATTCGCGCCCTTCCCGCCCAGAATCGCCTTCATCGAGGCGTCGCCTTCGGTGTTTTCCTTCCCGAAGCCGTAAAAATAGACATACTTCTTCTTCGCCATGTTCTTCTCCGTTTGAGGGCCCTGACGGGCCCGGTTGTTTTTAAAAGGAGGCCACGCACCTGCGGCGTGGCAAATTGGCGGCAGTCTCGCCTATCGCCCCGAGTTTGTCAAGTGCCCCCCCGCCCCGAAATACCCGAATTTCCCCAACTCGAAACGGTTTACCTGCCGGCGGGCTCTGCCCGCGGTGCCCGAAGTCCGAGGTCGGAGGTCCGAGGTCCGTGGTCCGTGGTCCGAAGTCCGAGGTCCGTGGTCCGTAGTCTGTGGTCTGTGGTCTGTGGTCTGTGGTCCGCCCACCCACCCCCCACCACCCACCACCCATCAAAACTCGCACCGCAGCGCCACCCTCGGCAGGGGCGCGGGGGCCCGCGCGGGTCTCCCCGCGCCGCGGATGTCGACACGGCGTCGTCCAGCCGCCGCGCGTTGTGCCGGTGGGCCGCATCCACGCCCCGTAGATGCTGCCGGTGTACCCGCGTCAGTTCCCCGAACGTCACCACGGCGAACACCCCCCACAGGTCTTCCTCCGCCGCCTCGACCATGCCCCAGATGAACAGGCTGTTGAGGATCAGCGACCGCGCCGCGTTGGCGTATTCGCCCGAATAGACATAGCCCAGTCCCGGCACCAGCCCCAGCACGCCGCCGACCCACGGCTTCTTGCCGCGGCCCGCCGCATAGCGGTCCAGCGCCTCCCGCGCCGGCCCCGCCCCGCCGGGCGCCTGCTCCAGCGCCCGGCGCGCCGCCGCCGCGTCCCCTTCGCGCAGATGCGCCGCCGCCGCCCCCGCGCCGCGAAGCCTCCGCATCCCTGTCCCCGTCCGCCTGCAGGCGCAGGCTGTCGAAGTGAAACGCCGCCGCGGAAAAATCCCCCGCCTGCAGCGCGTTCTCCGCCCGCCGCCACGCCACCGGCGCCCCCGCCGTCCCCGGCGCCGCGTCCTCCGCCCGGTCCAGCATCCGGTCCGACCACTCGATCCGCCCCGCCTGCGCGTATTCGTTCGCCGCCCACCCAGTACCAGCCGCCCGCCGCCGCCGCGTCTTCCGCCGACATCGCCAGCCGCCGGAACTCGATCGCCGCCGCCTCCCGCCGCCCCTCCGCCGACAGCGTCAGCGCCAGCCGCGCCGGCTCTTCCGCCCCGGCCGAACCCGCGGCACAGACTACCGCCAGCCCCGCCGCCGTTTTCCACACTGTGGAAAAACCTTTTCCACACCGTGGAAAATCCCGATGGTTTTTTTCCATACCGTGGAAAATCCGGATGGTTTTTTTCCATGCCGTGGAAAATCCTCGCCAACCCCTGAACTGTGAACCGCTGAACCGTGAACCCTGAACTGTTGAACCTGTCATGGTTTTCCTTTCATCCAGACATCATGGTCGGACAGCGGATCGGCGTAGCGGATGCGGCCGGACGGCATGACGACGGGTTTTTCTTTGGCGGACACCACGGACGGCTCGCGCACGAAGCGGTCGGCCATGATGGGAATGCCCAGCAGGCCGTGCGCGCGGCTGGCCTGCAGGAAATACTCCGAGCAGCTCGGTTCGAGGTCGCAGCGCGAGCCGATGGCCGGGCCGATGGCGGTGCGATAGAATGTCACGATTCCGCGGCCGGGCAGCGAGGCCCACGAGGCGCCCCGGCGCCCTCCCGGCCGGCATTCCAGCCAGACCGCCGACGGCCAGGCGTCGCGGCAGCTCAGCAGCGCCTGCCACAGCGCCGGCTCCGCGCGCCGCCGCGGCTTGTCGCGCTTCAGCAGAAAATACAGCGAACACCCCGAGCGCCAGAACAGCGGCGGTTCCCGGGCATTCAGGAAGGCGTATTGCAGCGCGGAAAACGCCGCGTCGCGGTCGCCGGCCTCCAGCGCCGCCCGGCCGGCTTCCCAGGCCGCCGCGCTGCGGGTGTCCGGCGGCGCCGCGTCGTCGCGCCGAGATCGCCTCGAATTCGGCCCGCGCCCCCGCGTCATCGCCCCCCGCCCCCGGGCCGCCCGGGCCGCCAGCAGGCGCGCCCGCGCCGCGTCGGCCGGATGCTCCGCCTCCGCCAGCGCCCGCAGCCCCTCCGCGCGCGCCGCGGCACCGGCCCTCCGCCAGCAGCTCCCCGCCCAGCGCCAGCGCGGTGCCGTCCCCCGACGCGGCACCCGCCAGCGCCAAAAAAAAGATTCCGGGCACAAGGCCCGGAATCGTTCGCAGAACTGTCCGCAGAACGGACACCGGCCTAGTAGTAGGTCGCGCCGTACTTCGCGGCAGGTCGCCGCTGGTCATGCCGTTGGCGCCGTCAATGCCGTTCCGCCGCGAACACGATGTTCACGTAGGGATCAGCATGCACCACTCGCGCCAGTGGATCTCCTTGCCATTGTAGGCCGCGCCCGCGCGCAGGCCGAAGCAGCAGCCCGCGATGAAGCCCATGAACCCGCCGCGGCCGGATCCGGCGTGCGCCGTGGCCACCGGAGCCACCGCCAACAGCACCATCATCACAATCATCAAGCATGCAACCAGTTTCTTCATGTTGTCGCCGGAGGGTTGATTTAGTTCTTCCTTTTTCCCGAATTATCACTCCTGGCCCCCGCCCGTGTCAATCACTTTGCATCGCTTCCGCCATTTTGTACAAAATCGTCCACAAAACTCACCCGGCGAAAAACGCCGCGCCGTCCGACAACGACGCGGAAGCTCTTCATTCACCACCGGATGGTCCACCCGGGTCGTCTCCGTGCGCTCGGCCCCCTGCATCATGACGCGCGACTGCTGGAGGCAGGCGATCCATATCCCGGCAGGATTTCCCGGAAGGCGGAAAAACCGTGCGCGCCTGCGTCCGTCAGGGCCGGCAGGAAGACATCTCGAACCGCGCCAGCCACCCTCGCCGTCAGGCTCAGCACCGCTAGGAATGCCCGTTGTCGTAGCCGGCGCGCACGGGAAACTCCTCCGTAGGCTCGAGCAGGGTCTCGAGGCGCCCTCCAGCACGTCCAGCAGGTTCGCCGCCGACCCCGGCACCATCACGCAGGTTGCGGAGCATTTCGCTATTCGTGCAACTCACCTGTTGCAATAGCCGGTCGCGCGCGGGTTACAAACTTTCAGGGCATTGGATTCAATGCCCTGAATTTTTCATTTGCGCCAATGACAAAAATTACCCGACCGGGCTGAAGTTTTCCACGTGGAGCCGGTCGGGGCGCTGGAAGTACACGCGGCTGAGCATCCGCAGGGTCTGGCCGTCCGGCAGGGGCGTGTCGCGGCGGATTTCGCAACTCAGGGTTTGAATGGCCTCATAGGGCTTGAGCACCCGGTCCAGCACGGTCTCCGCCCGCACCCCGCCCATGGCCGCCGCCCACACCGCCAATCCAATTGCATATCGTCGCATGGTCGTCTCCCGTAGTGGCGGACAGCTTCGCACATCCCTCCCGCGCTTGCAAGCCGCGGAAGCCTGCGGCATGATGGTTCCCGCCCGATGAACTTCCGCCACGCCATCCTGCCGCTGCTGGGCGCGCTTCTCCTGGCGCAGGCCACCCCGGCCCGCGCAGGAGACGGCGAACTCATGGAATACGACATCACCTGGATCGGCGTATCGGTCGGCACCATGAGCGTCCGCAGCGAAACCGGCGGCGACGGCGCGCTCGTCCGCTCGATCCGCATCCGGAACCGGCCCTGGATCGCCCTGGTCTATCCGGTGGACAACACCGTGGAATGCCGGATCGAATCCACCCCGGACGGCCCGCGCCACACCGTCGCCAAGCGGATGGGCGAAAAGAATTTCGTGCAGGACGACACCCTGACGCTCTGGCCCGACGCCGGAAGGGCCGTCTGGACCAATGCCGTCAGCAATACCGTCCACGCGTTCGAGGTGCCCGCCGGCGCCCGCGATTTCGTGTCGTTCTTCTTCGATCTGCGCGACGCCGCCTCGGACGGAAAATGGTCCGCCGCCGGCGACTACCAGCTCGTCATGGATGACGCCCTGCATGCGCTGGAGATCCGGGTGGGCGAGCCGCGCCGCCTCCGCACCCCCTGGGGCCGGATGAACGCCATCCCCGTCGAGGCCGTCTCCAAATCCCCCGTTCTCTTCAAACGCAACAAGCCCCGCGCCGTCTGGGTCGCCGCCCATCGGCCCGTCGTCCTGTTCGCCGATGTCGAAACCCGCTTCGGCACCGTCCGCGGCACCCTCGCCCGCTGGGAAATCGACGGCCACCCCGTCGAGTGGGAACCCGCCAAGCCGAAAACCAACTAACGCAAAAGGCGCAAGCGACGCAAAAGAAGCGCAAACGGGAAATGATCCCGGTCCTTTCCGGCGCTTGCGAGCCCTTGCGCCCTTTGCGTCTCTTGCGTTGAGGTTCTATTCCTCCACCAGCGGCAGGCTGGGGTCGGCTTCGACGGCGGGCGGATTGTCCAGGCCGGCCAGGGCGCGCAATCCGGCGGCGGCGGCGACCATCGCGGCGTTGTCGGTGCAGTAGGCCAGCGGCGTCAGCAGCAGGGCGGCGGAATGCCGCCGCGCCAGTTCTTCCAGCTTGCCGCGCAGCACCGCGTTCTTCGCAACGCCTCCCACGCAGGCCAGGGTGCGCGCCCCCGTCGCCGCCAGCGCGCGGTCCGCCCGCATCGCCAGCGAATCCATCACCGCTTCCTGATAGGACGCCGCCAGATCGGCCGGATGCCGCTCCCGGTCGTCCGGATGGTTTTTCAGGTGGTAGAGCAGGGAGGTTTTCAGCCCGCTGAAACTCAGGCACATCTCGATGGCCAGCCCGTTGCCGGTGGTGCGGTTTTTCGCGTGCTCGAGCCCGCGGGGAAAATGGACATAGGCGGGATCGCCGCCCTGCGCCGCGCGCTCGATGGCCGGCCCGCCCGGATAGCCCAGTCCGAGCAGGTTGGCGCCCTTGTCGAGGCATTCGCCGGCGGCGTCATCCAGCGTCTGCCCGAGCATCCGGTAGCCGCCCACGCGGTCCATTTCCACCAGGCAGGAATGCCCCCCCGACACCATCAGCGCCAGCAGCGGGCAGGCGTCGGCCGGGTCCGGCGCCGCCGGATCCAGGAACATGCCGGCCAGGTGCGCCTCGATGTGGTTGACGCCCCAGACCGGCTTGCCCAGCACCTGCCCCAGCGCGCGCGCTCCCGACAGCCCGATCAGCAGCGAACTGACCAGCCCGGGCCCGTGCGTCACCGCAATGGCGTCCAGGTCCGCCCACTCGATGCCCGCCTGCGCCACCGCTTCGGCCGCCACCACGGGAAACGCGCCGACGTGCTCGCGCGAGGCGATTTCCGGCACCACCCCGCCGTAGGGCCGGTGGCTCGCGATCTGGCTGTGCACGACCGAGGACAGCACCTCGCAGCCGTCGCGCACCACCGCCGCCGCGGTCTCGTCGCAGGAGGATTCGATGCCCAGCAGAATCATGCCGCCGCGCGGAACGCTACCGCTTCTGATAAACCAGAATGCCGCGCAGCATGTCCGCCGCCCGCTCGAGCTGCGGATCCGTCACGTTGTCCAGATCCACCTCTTCCGCCGGCAGCGCCGGCAGCGCGGGAATCTCGGCGCCTTCTTCGTCCACCCAGCCCTCGTCGGACGGCAGCTCCGTGCCGTCGCCGTTCTTTTCCTCGGCCTTGTTGCGGGCCAGCAGGATGTTGCGCCAGTTCTCGGCGGACATCGGCACCACGATGTCCGGCTCGATGCCGTTGTCGTGAATGACCCGCTCGCTGGGCGTGTAGTACTTGGCGGTCGTCAGCCGGATGGCCGTGCCGCCGTCCTGCGGCAGCACGCTCTGGACCGACCCCTTGCCGAAACTCTTTTCGCCGACCAGAATGGCGCGCCGGTTGTCCTGCAGGGCCCCGGCCACGATCTCCGACGCGCTGGCGCTGAACCCGTTGATCAGCACCGCCATCGGCACGCGGGGAAACGTGTCGCGGGCCCGGGCGCGGTAGGAGCGCTCCATCCGGTTGTCGCGGCCGCGCGTGAACACCACCAGGTCGCCCCGCCGCAGGAACTTCTGCGCCACTTCAACCGCCGCCGTCAGCAGCCCGCCCGGATTGCTGCGCAGGTCCAGCACCAGGGCCTTCACGCCCTGTTCCTCGAGCGTGTCCAGCGCCTCCTGCAGGTCGTCGGCCGTGCTCTCGCCGAACTGAAGCATCCGGACGTAGCCGATGCCGCCGTCCAGCACGCGCGCGTCCTTGATGCTGGGGACATTGATCACCGCCCGCTCCAGCTCGAATTCCTTCATCAGCTGGATCTTGGGGCGGAACACCTTGATCACGACTTTGGTCCCGGGCTCGCCGCGCAGCTTCTTGACCGCGTCTTCGAGCGAAATGCCTTCCGTGGCGTCGCCGTCGATCTCCATGATCTTGTCCCCGGACAGCAGGCCGGCGCGGAACGCGGGCGTGCCCTCCATCGGCGCGATCACCGTCAGCATCGTGTCCTTGATGCCGATGGTGATGCCCAGGCCGCCGAACTGCCCGGCGGTCTCCTCGCGCATGGCCTTGAAGGCCTCCTTGTCCATGAACTGGCTGTGGGGATCCAGTGACTGCAGCATGCCCTTCAGCGCGCCCTCCACCAGTTCCTCGTACGTGCTCTGGTCGGCCTCCACGTAATGGGTGCGAACCTGCTCGACCACCTTCGAGAACAGCTCGTACATCGGATAGGGCGAATCCTGGTCGGCCTGCGCCTCGGCGGCGGCGGCCTCCTGCGTATGCAGGCGCGCGCCGACCGCCAGATTGACGGCCAGCACGGCCGCCACCAGCAGCCATTTGAAACTCTGCGCGATTTTCTTCATGTTCGTGTTCCTTGCTCGAAGAGGTCGAGGCGGCCCGCGCCTCAGACAGGCCCCTGCATGTCGGGGCGGTAACGGAAGTAAACGCCTCCCAGCGGAGGCATCACCACGGGAATGGAGTGGTCGCGGCCCTGCCACGAAACCGGCTCGGACGCAATGAAGCGCGGATTGCCCACGCCGCTGCCGCCGTAGATCGCCGCGTCGGTGTTCAGCACCTCCTCGTACACGCCCGGGCGCGGCACGCCCAGGCGGTAGCCCTGCCGGGGCACCGGCGTGAAGTTGAACCCGCACACCAGCAGGTCGTCCGGTTCCTTCCCCTTGCGCAGGGTGATCAGCATGCTGTTCTCCCAGTCGTTCAGGTCGATCCACTCGAACCCCTCCCACGAGAAATCAATCTGGTGCAGGCAGCCGAACCCCTTGAGCATTTCGTTCAGGTCCCGCGCCAGGCGCTGGAGACCGGCGTGCGAATCGTACTGCAGCAGGTGCCAGTCCAGGCTTTCGTTGTGCTGCCACTCGCGCCACTGGCCGAATTCCATCCCCATGAACGTCAGCTTCTTGCCCGGATGCGCATACATGTAGGCCCACAGCAGGCGCAGGTTCGCGAACTGCTGCCACATGTCGCCGGGCATCTTCGAGAGCATCGCGCCCTTTCCGTGCACCACCTCGTCGTGCGAGAACGGCAGGATGAAGTTCTCGTTGAACGCATAGATCATCGAGAACGTCATCTGGTGGTGGTGGTACTTCCGGAACACGGGGTCCTTGTGCATGTAGTCGAGCGTGTCGTGCATCCAGCCCATGTTCCACTTCAGGTCGAATCCCAGCCCGCCGAGATACACCGGGCGCGACACCATCGGCCACGCCGTGGACTCCTCCGCAAACGTCAGGATGCCGGGATGCTCCGCGTGGATGATCTCGTTGAACTTCTTGAGGAAGTCCACCGCCTCGAGATTCTCGCGGCCGCCGAACTTGTTGGGAATCCACTCGCCCTCGTTGCGCGAGTAGTCGAGGTACAGCATGGACGCCACGGCGTCCACCCGCAGGCCGTCAATGTGATACACGTCCGCCAGGAACAGGGCGTTCGACAGCAGGAACGCGCGCACCTCGTTGCGGCCGTAGTTGAAGATGTAGGTGCCCCAGTCCTTGTGTTCGCCCAGCCGCGGATCGTCGTGCTCGTACAGGTGCGTCCCGTCGAAATAGGCCAGCCCGTGGCCGTCCTTCGGAAAGTGCGCCGGCACCCAGTCCACGATCACCCCGATGCCCTCCTGGTGGCAGCGGTCCACGAAATACTTGAAGTCGTCCGGCGTGCCGAACCGCGACGTCGGCGAATAGTACCCGATCGTCTGGTAGCCCCACGAGCCGTCGAACGGATGCTCGCTGACCGGCAGCGCCTCGATGTGCGTGTAGCCCATCTTCTTCACGTACGGAATCAGCGTGTCCGCCAGCTCCCGGTACGTCAGCATCCGGTTGTCTTCGTCCGGATCGCGCCGCCACGAACTCAGATGCACCTCATAGACGCTGATCGGCTCTTCCAGCCAGTGCTTCCGGTCCCGCGACGCCACCCATTCCGCGTCCTGCCACTCGTAGGCTCCGATGTCCCAGACCATCGAGGCCGACCGCGGCCGCAGCTCCGACGCAAAGGCGTAGGGGTCCGCCTTCTGCGCCAGGAAATCATGGTGGCCCTTGACCTCGAACTTGTAGAGGTCCCCGGGCTTCAGGTGCGGCACGAACAGCTCCCACAGGCCGGTGCTGCCCCGCTGCTGCATCGGATGGATGCGCCCGTCCCAGTTGTTGAACCATCCCACCACGCTCACCCGGATGGCGTTCGGCGCCCACACCGCGAAATGCACCCCGTCCACGCCGTCCACCGTCCGCGGATGCGCCCCCATCTTGCTGTACGCCCGGTAGTTGGTTCCCTCCCCCAGCAGGTACATGTCCAGGTCCGTCAGCTGCAGCGGGAACCGGTACGGGTCCTCCAGCTCGGCCGCCGTGCCGTCGAACCACGTCAGCCGCAGGCGGTAGGCAAACGGCTTCTCGTTCGGAAAAAACAGCTCATACAGGCCGTCGGCGTGAATCCGCGGCATCTCGAAGGCTTTCCCGTCCGCCGTCCGCACCAGCTCCGCCTTCGTCGCATAGGGCCGGAACACCCGCGCCACCGTCCCCGGCCGCTTCTTGCCCGTCTCGTGCATGCCCAGCAGCGAAAACGGCGCGCCATGCATGCCGTAAATCAAGGCATTGATTTCCGCTTCGGACAGAATGGGCTTCATGCGCAAACTCCTCATGTCGCCGGCCCGGACAAACCCGGCGCCGACTTTCGCGCATCCTCCCACAGAACCCCCCTGCGGTAAAGGCGGAATCAAATCGCGGGTGGGAAAGGGCGGGTCACGCGGGGGTGCATCTGCGATTCGGCGCATGCCGATTCAAAAAAGGCCTTGTGGTCCTGTATGGCTGTCATCCCGAGCCTTGCCTGCCCGCCCGTGGAGGGTCGAGGGATCTCAGCCTAGTCCCGCAGGTTGGCCATCGGGATTGTGCCCAGATCCCGCGGCGGCGGGACAAGTGATTTCGACTCCGGCGCTACGCGCCTTCGCTCAATATGACCCGAACCTGCACCCAATCGCCGGGGCGCCCGGAAAAGCCCCCCCGGGCTGGAATCTCACCAAGGACCATTATGGTTGTTATAAAAACCATACTATGCTTGTTATAACAACCATAGTCCTTGCCGGCATCGGACGGAGCAGAAGGCGGGATCCTGTTGCGGACCGGCTGCGGGACGGTCGAATCCAGATGTTCGCCGCGCACCCGGGGCCGGGTTTGAACTTGTCAACGATCTGTCGCGGCGTTTAAATCGCTTTCGGCGTCGGAACTTGTTTCCCGCGTTGCCAACCCAGGAGGCCCGCCATGAACCGATTTCTCTTCTCTGCCCTGCTGGCTCTCTCCCTGACTGCCGTCACCACCTCCGCCGCCGAACTGTCGGTCGGCGATACCGCCCCCGAACTGAAGGTGTCCGAATGGGTCAAGGGCGGTCCCATCGAGACCCTGGCCCCGGATCAAACCTACGTGGTCGAATTCTGGGCGACCTGGTGCCCGCCCTGCCGGTCCTCGATCCCCCATCTGACCGAACTGGCCCGCCGCTTCACCAATGTGACGTTCATCGGCGTGAACATCTGGGAGCGCGGGGACGATGTTTCCGCCAAGGTCACGCGCTTCGTCGAGGACATGGGCGACCGGATGGACTACGTCGTCGCCCTCGACACCGATCAAGGGTCCATGGCGGAAGGCTGGATGAAAGCCGCCGGGCGCCGGGGCATTCCATCCGCATTTCTGGTCCGGGAAGGCCGGATCGCCTGGATCGGCCACCCCATGTCTCTGGAAGAAGCGTTGGGAGGCGCATCCACCGTCTCCCCCGCACAGCCCCGGCCCCCGGCCGCCGTCCCGACGGCGTTCCAGGCCCACGAATCCGCCCTTCGTCTCCAGACCGAACGCTTCGGCATGCCCGCCGTCGAATCGGGCGGCGCCGTCTATGTCCTCGGCGGGCATTCGGACGGCGGCCTGATCGGCACCGTCGAACGCCTGGAAGAAAACGCCGAGGCCACGGACATCCTCCCCTGGGCGATAGCCCCCCGCCGCTATCATGTCGCCGCCGCCCGCAGCGGAAAAATCTACGTCGCCGGCGGGTTGCGCCTCGACGGGGGCGGCACGCCCGTGGCACCCGCCAGCGCCGTGTTCGAGGAGTTGGATCCGCAAACGGGCAGCATCCGCCGCCTGCCCGACCTGCCTATTCCCGTCTGCCGCCCCGGCGCCGCCGTCCTCGGCGACCGCCTCGTGGTCGTCGGCGGCGCCGAAGCCTCCGGCCGGCGTTCGTCCGCCGTCCAGACCTACGACTTCAAAACCGAAACCTGGAGCCGCGGCGCCGACCTGCCCGTCGCGCGCGAAGGACACGTATTTGCCCGCGACGGCCTCCTCTACGCCCCCGGGGGATTCGACGGCACCCTGGCCATGACGGATTTCCAGGTCTATGACCCGGACACGGACGCCTGGCGCGCGCTGCCCGACCTGCCCGTCAAGGCCAGCGCCTTCCAGGGCGTCGTCGCGGACGACGCGCTCTACCTCTTCGGCGACTACGACGAGCTGGACCGTTCCGTCGTCTATGACTTCAAGGCGGAAACGTGGGCACGGATCCAGGTCGGCTACAAGCCCGCCCGCCACGCCGCCGCCGCCCGCCTGGGCGACCATGTCTTCATCCTCGGCGGCAACGTCCGGTCCGGTCCCCCCTACCTCCCCTTCATTCAGCGTTTCTCCGTCGACGAGCTGGCCCGGGCCCCCCGCCGCGACTGGAAACCCCTCCCGGCAACTCCCGCCGGCGGGTCATCGGTGTTCGATCTCCTGCGCGCCCTCAGCGGCCGCTCCGGCTCTTCCTTCGGCGGCGGCTCCAGCCGCCGCGTTCCGCCCGCCGAACCCGATGCGCGGTTTTTCCGGCTGAAATGGAAACAGCCCGCCGACGGCAGGCCGGTTTTCATGGGCCACGGACGCACTGAGTGGCAGATTCCGCTGCGTCATTTCGTTTTCGTCTCCGATGAAACCGCCCATGTGCACCGCGCCAGCGACGGCGTCCGGCTGCACTCCATCCCGTTGCCCGACCAGGCAGACCCATCCGACGACGCCCCCGAACACAATGACTTTGAATTCGTCTTTCTGCAAGACGGCCCCGGCGGCGTTCTGGTCGGCCACCGCACCCTCTACAAGATTCTGAGCCGGACCTCGAACAGCACCAGCATGCGCGGCATCGGCACGGAGACGATCGGCCTGTCCGCCGACGGGAATGTCCTGTGGAGCCGCAAGGAAGATTCCTCTTCCGGCACGCGCTCCATTTGCGCCCTGCCCGCCGGCGACGGCCGCGACGTGCTGGTTCAGCTGTCGTGGAACGGTTTTCAAATCCTGAATGCCGACCGCACCCCGATTGTCGAGCATTCGCCGGGCTGGCGCGGCGGCAAGTGGCTGTTCCGCCCGGGCGCGGAGGGCGGCATCGAAATGCTGGTCCTCGGGCCCAACGACATTGCCTGCTACGAGCTGGATCTGTCCGGCCGGTCCGCCGCGGCCCCGCCGGAGGCACCGGCCGGCGCCGAACGGCGGCAGCAGCGCCGACTCGAACCCGCACCCGCCGCGCCCCCCCTGTCCCCCTCTCTCTCCAAGATCGAGCGCCATACCCGCGCGCTGGAAAAGAATCCCGCCAACATCAACGCGCTCCATTGGCGGGGCTTCCTCCTCGCCATGCGGGGCGACGCCCAGGCCAGCCGCCGCGATTTCGACAAGGCCATCCGCCTGGCCCCCGACGCCGCCAACCTCCGCTGGAGCTACGGCTGGGCCCTGCTGAATCTCGGCGACTATGCCGAAGCCGCCCGCCAGTGGGAAACGATGAGCGAACTGGATCCGGCCGTCCCCTGCACGGAAGACTACCACCTCGCCCTCGCCTACTGGGCCGACGGACAGAAGACCGCCGCGCTGGACATCTTCAACAACGCCGTCGCGCGCAATCCCGAATGGTGGATCAGCCGCGAGCACGCCGCCCGCTATGCCGCCCGGTGGACCGAAAAGGAAAAAGCCATCCTGTTCGATCTGTACAGCGCCTGGCAGCGCCTCTACCCCCCGCCCGCCGACCCCGGAACCTATCCCCTGCCCGAGCCCCGCCCCGCCGTCTCGGTTTCCGCCGGTGGCCCGACCTGACTCTTCGCCCCGGACAAGGCCGGGCGAACCCGCCGGGTGACGTTCCGCCATCCCCCCCGGGTCAGATCAAGCCGGCGACCAATGCCGGCAGGACGGGAATGGCAATCGCGCACTCCAAACCGATCCGAAATCCGTGAAATCCGTGCCATCCGTAGCTGGCTGTCCCGGCTCCAAACAGCCCCTGGATCCATGTCGTTGGAGCCCCCGACTGCCCGCCCGCCGGTGGAGGTACCCCGTCGGGGGGGCATGGAGCGGCTATGGCATGATGAAAACGGCACTACAATGCCGCCGGCGCCTCGCGCTGGATCATCTCGATGGTTTTCCACCGGCCGCGCCGGAACCGCTGCCCCAGTCCGCCCGCCAGCAGGAAGACAAACACCGTCATCCAGCCCCACGCCGGCATCAGCCCGGCCCGGAACCCCAGCATCAGCACCAGTTCGCCCGGAATCCACACCAGCCACGTCACCGCCACGGTGTAGAGCAGCGCAAACCGCGTATCCCCCGCCCCGCGCAGCGCTCCGCCCACCACCAGGTTGATCGCGTCCAGCATGCCCCACAGCGCCATCAGCACCAGCAGCCAGCGCCCCTTCGCCATCACGTCGGCCATCGTCACCATCCCCGCCCCCTCGCCCGTGAACAGCGCAAAATACATCTTCGGCAGAAACAGGAACGTCAGCGCCACCACCCCCATGTAGCCCCACGCCAGTTTCATCGCCGTCCAGCCCGCCCGTTCCGCCGTCGCGGAATCGCGCGCCCCCTGGTGCTGCCCGACCACGATCGTCGCGGCCATCCCCATTCCCAGCAGCGGCATGAAGGCGATGTTGTTGATGCTGAACGCGATGTTGCTCGCCGCCATGTCCGCCGCCGGCAGCCGCCCCAGCAGCACCACGAAAAACGCAAACGCCCCGACATCCTGCACCGCATTCAGCGCCGCCGGCGTCCCGAAGCGCAGCAGCGGCCGCATCCGCCGCCAGTCCAGGCGCGGCATCCCGCCCGTCCCGTACTCCGCCCGCAGCGCCGGCCGCCCGTACCAGTACAGCAGCAGCCCCAGGCCCAGCGCCGACGACACCACCGTCGCCACCGCCGCCCCTGCGATCCCCCACGCCGGAAATCCCCACTTGCCGAAAATCAGCACGTAATCCAGCCCGATGTTCGCCAGGTTCGCCGCCAAACTCGCCCGCATCGGCGTGCGCGTGTCGCCCCGCCCCGAGAAAAACCCCGACACCGCATGCGTCAGCGACCAGAACCCGCACCCCGCCATCAGGATCGCCAGGTAGATTTTCTCCGCCGCCAGCATGTCGGCCGGATGCCCCGCCGCGGACAGCAACCAAAATCCCGCCGGAATCAGCGCCAGTCCCAGGGGCCACGTCAGCAGTCCCAGCCAGATGCCCTGCGCCGTCGCCGCGCCGCATTCGCGCTTCCGCCCCGCCCCGTGGTACTGCGCCACGAACGTCCCCGCATACCCCGCCAGCGTCTGGAAAAACATCGTCAGCGTCAGCGCCAGCATCCCCGCCGGCAGCGACGCCCGCAGCGAGACCGACCCGTGCCGCGCCAGGAACACCCGGTCGCAAAACTGCATCAGCGTGAACGACGCCATCGAAACGATGATCGGCGCCGCCACCCGCCACACCTCCCGGTAGCCCCCCGGCGCCGCCGGCCCCGGTCTCCAGATGGGTTTCAGCCGGCGCACCGGTGCCCCCTTCCGGATTTTCCACGCCATGGAAAAATTTTCGCGGACTTTTCCACGCCATGGAAACCTATTTTCCACACCGTGGAAAATCCGGAAAACGGGTTCACCGCGCCTCCGCCTTCGGCTCGCCGTGGCTCGACCGGTAGCGCAGGACCAGGGGCACGCCGGCGAGGTCGAATGCCTCGCGCAACCGCGCCTCCAGATAGGTCTGGTGCGACGGGTTGCTGAGCTTCGGGTTGTTGACGAACAGGGTGACGCGCGGCGGATTCGTCCCCGTCTGCGTGGCGTAGTAGAACTTGAGCTGGCGGCCGCGCGCAAACGGCGGCTGCGACCGCTCGAACGCATCGCGGATCACCCGGTTCAGCACCCCCGTCGGCATGGCCGTCTCCAGGCGTTCCGCCACCGTCGCGATCACCTCGAAGCTGCGCCGGATCTGGTGGCCGCTGAGCGCCGACACAAACAGGATCGGGATGTCCCCCAGGAAAAACAGCTCCCGGCGCATCTGCTCCTCGTAGTCCGCCGCCTTGACGCCCGTGCCTTTGGCCAGGTCCCACTTGTTCACCAGCACGACGCACGCCTTGCGGTGCTTGCGGATCAGCGCCGCCACCTTCTTTTCCTGCGTCGAGGGCCCCTCCTCCGCGTCCAGCATCAGCACCACGATGTCCGCCTCCGCGATGCCGGACTCCGCGCGGAACAGGCTGAACTTCTCGACCGATTCATGCACGCGCCCCTGCTTGCGCATCCCCGCCGTGTCCACCAGCATGTAATGCCGTTCGCGGCCGTCCGGCGTCGTCAGCGTGAACGGCACCGAGATCGTGTCGCGCGTCGTGCCGGGCACCTCCGAGACGATCACCCGCTCCTTGCCCGCCAGCCGGTTGATGTAGGACGACTTGCCCGCGTTGGGCCGCCCCACCACCGCCACCTTCAGGCGCGGCGGCTCGGCCTCGCCCGTATCCGGCGGCAGGTGCGGCAGCACGGCCTCCATCAGCGCCTCGGCCCCGCGGTTGTGCGCGGCGGATACCGGCACCACGGGGTATCCCAGCGCGGCGAATTCCTCCGTCCGTTCGTCCCATTCCGGCAGGTCGGCCTTGTTCGCCGCCACCACCGCCGGACGCCCGGCCTTGCGCAGCAGCCGCGCCACTTCAATGTCCAGCGGCTGCAGGCCCGCCTTCAGGTCCGTCACCAGGATCACCGCCGCGGCATCTTCCATCGCCACCTTCACCTGGTCCGCCGTCGCCCGGGCGATGTCGTCGCCCGTCTTCGCGCGGTCCATCAGCGCCAGCCCCCCCGTGTCCACCACCTCGAACCGCTGCCCCAGCCATTCGGCCGGCGCCGCCAGCCGGTCGCGGGTCACCCCTTCCTCGGCATGCACGATCGCCAGCCGGCGCCGCACCAGCCGGTTGAACAGCGCCGACTTGCCCACGTTCGGCCGCCCCACGATCGCCACGATGCGCTGTGCTGGAATTTCCTTGCTCATACGCCGCCCACTATCCCCCATCCGCCCGCCCTTGTCCATTCTCCGCGCAATCCGCCGGCTCCCGCCGGCGCATCTGCGATTAGGTACCCGCAATCCAGAAACAAGTCATGGCCACCAGCGGCTGTCATCCCGAGCGTGTCGAGGGATCTCGAGCTCGGTCCCACCGGCCCGCCGTTGGGATCAGGCCGAGATATTTCGACTCCGGCGCTGCGCGCTTTCGCTCAATATGACCCGAGCTTGCACCCAATCGCAGATGCGCCCGACTCTCGCTCGCCCGCCCTCTCTGCCTCCGGAGACGCATCCCGAAGCCAGCCTCCGGTGCCCGCCCCTTCCCGCCCCTGTATAGTTATTGCAATATGTATACATATTGCAATAACTATAATCGGCCCCCGGAGGCGGGGCGGGGAGGAAAAGGAGCCGGCTCCACCGCGCCGCGCCGGGCCGGCCGGACGGAACCGGATCGGCTAGTACTGGAAGAAGCTCTGGCCGATGAACTCGCGGATCACGCTGGTCGGCGGCACGCGGTCGGTCGGAATCACCAGGAAGTTCGACAGGAACTGCTGGATGCGCACGGCCTCGGCGTATTCCGGCATGGACGGCTTGATCTCCGCCAGCAGGGGTTCCGCGTAGGGGCGCAGCACCGCCAGCTCGTAGTCCAGCGCGGAGTTGAACGCCACGTCGGCCTCTTTCTGGAACGGGAAGATCCAGGTCTTCTCGCCGCGCCGCACCTTGGGCCACATCTGCAGCGTCTTGATCGCCGGATGGCTGCGGAAGTTGTTGTCCCGCACCATGCGCCGGATCAGGCGGTTGTCCGTCGTCGAAATCCGGTTGTTGCTGTCGATGTTCAGCTGCGTCAGCGCGCTGATGTAGATCTTGAACTTGTGCTCGACGGGCACACTGGCCGTCAGGCGCGGATTCAGCCCGTGGATGCCTTCCAGCACGATCACGTCGTCGGGGCCGATGTGCATGAATTCGCCGCGGAACTCCCGCTGGCCCGTGTGGAAGTTGTAGTAGGGCAGTTCCACCCGCTTCCCGGCGTCCAGCGCCGTCAGCTGCTCGTCAATCAGCTCCAGGTTCAGGGCCTCGAGGTGCTCGTAGTCCACCTCGCCGTTCTCGTCCAGCGGGGTCTTGCCGCGTTCCACGAAGTAGTTGTCCAGCGAGATCGGCTTCGCGTTCATGCCGCTGGCCTTCAGCTGCAGCGACAGCCGCTTGGAGAACGTCGTCTTGCCCGACGACGACGGCCCGGCGATCAGGATCCACTTCAGCTGGCCCTTGCGCTGGGCGATCTGCTCCGCGAGCAGCGCGATGCGCTTCTCCTGGTACGCCTCGTTCACGTCAATGAAGTCGTCGATCTTCTTCTTGGCAATGCGCTCGTTCAGGTCGCCCACCGTGCGCACCCGCACGATGCGGCCCCAGTCCTTGTGGCCCTTGAACACGTCGTAGATGTAGTGCGCGGGCTCGAACGGCGGGAACGTGGACAGGTCCATCCGGTCCGGCCCCATGATCACGAATCCCTGCTCGTAGGGGATCAGCCGGTAGTTGACCAGCGCCGCCGCGTTGTTCGCCAGCGGCTGGTTCGCCAGGTCCATGAAACCGCCGCACTGGTACACGCTGACCTTCGAGCTGTTCTTGAAGCGCAGCAGGTTCAGCTTGTCCGTCGCCCCCGCCGCCTCGAAGTGCGCAATCGCCTCGTCGAACGTGATCTTGATCCGGTCGATCGGCGCCTTCTCGTCCAGCAGCTTGCGCAGGGCCGCGTCCAGGGCCGCCAGCTGCTCCTTCGTGACGCCCTGGGCCTCGCCGACGCGGAAGCTGCAATAGAGCCCCTTCGACAGCGAGTGCTCCACGGCGAAATCGCTGCCGGGGTACAGCTCGTGGGCCACCTTCGCCAGCAAAAAGGCGATCGTGTGCCGATACACCCGCTGCCCGTATGAATCCCGGTAGCCCAGGATCTTCACCGTGCTGTCCGTTTCGATCCGGTATTCCACCGACACGAATTCGTTGTTCACCAGCGCCCCCAGCGCCGGGTAGTCGATCCCCTCCATCACGGCCGGATAATCCGCCATGATCCGGCTCAGCGCCATCCCGACTTCCACGTCCTGTTCGGGCCCGTGCGCGAACTTCACCTTAACCATCCGATTGGTCATGCTTTTCTCCTTGTATATAAACCGAACACTTTATCCGTGCGCCGACGGCCAAGGCAAGCTATATTGACCCGCATGATCGAAACGCTCCAGCCCGCTCCCGACGACTACCTGCGCGATGAATCCCGCCGCACGGGCGCCGCGGACCGCATCGCCTTCCCCCGCACCGAAGCCGACGTGACGGACGCCCTCGCCGAGGCCCGCCGGCTTCAGCTGCCCGTCACCGTCCAGGGCGCCCGCACCGGCGTGACCGGCGGCGCCGTTCCCGAAGGCGGCTTCGTCCTGAATCTGTCCAACATGACCGCCATCCGCCCCGACGGCGACACGCTGGTCGTCCAGCCCGGCGCCACCCTCGACGCCATCCGCGCCGCGGTCCCCGCCGGACGCTTCTTCGCCCCCGATCCCACCGAATCCACCGCCAGCATCGGCGGCATGATCTCCTGCAACGCCTCCGGCGCGCTGTCGTTCCTCCACGGCCCCACCCGCAACCACATCCTCGGCCTGCGCGTCGCCACCGCCTCCGGCGAACTCCTCGAGCTGCACCGCGGGCGCGACCGGGCCGACGGCCTTCAGGTGCGGCTCGGTTCGCTCTCCGCGGAGCTCCCCCCGCTGCCCCGCCCCCATGTAAAGAACGCCGCCGGCTACTATGTCGAACCCGGCATGGACCTTCTCGACCTCTTCATCGGCGCCGAAGGCACCCTCGGCGTTGTCACCGAGGCCACCCTGCGCCTCCTCCCCGCCCCCGGCGCCGTCTGGGGCCTCATGGCCTTTCTCCCCGACACGGCGGCAGTCGTCGGCTTTGTGGATGCCCTGCGGGCAGAACAGAAGCCAGAGGTCAGAGGCCAGAGGCCAGGATCACCTGCAACCTCCGACCTGCAACCTTCCGCGCGTTTGGCAGCAATCGAATACTTCGATTCCCGGTGCCTCGACTTCCTGCGCGCGCATGCGGAAGGGCTCGCCACCCGCGGCATCGCCGTGCCGGACCTGCCCCCCGGCGCCGCCTGCGTCTACGCCGAATGGCATGCCCCCGACGAAGCCGCCGCCGAAACCGCGGTACTCGCCGCCGCCGAGCGCCTGCCCGATTTCGGCGCCGACCCCGACGCCGTGCTCCTTGCCGACAACCCCCGCGACATGGACAAGCTGAAGCTCTTCCGCCATGCCGCTCCCGAACTCGTCAACTCCGTCCTCGACGAGCGCCGCCGGATCCACCCCGGTCTCGTCAAGCTCGGCACCGACATGTCCGTCCCCGACGACCGCCTCGCCGACGTTCTGGCCCTCTACGAAGCCGATCTCGCCGCGTCCGGCCTCGAACACCTGATCTTCGGCCACATCGGCGCCAACCACCTCCACGTCAACATTCTGCCCCGGGATCCCGCCGACTACGATGCCGGCCGCGCGCTCTACGCCAAATGGGCCGCCCGGATCATCGCCTGGGGCGGCAGCATCTCCGCCGAACACGGCATCGGCAAACTCAAACGCGACCTCTTCCGCCAAATGGCCGGCGACGACGCCCTCCGCCGCATGCGCGACCTCAAGCGCCTCCTCGACCCCGGGTTCCTCCTCAACCCCGGCAATCTGATCGCTCCCGAATCCCCCGACACCTGATTCATTCCGTCATCCGCGCCCCGGCGGAATCGCCAGCGGCCAGGGGGCGGTTGGAACGCCTGGGTGCCATTGACTGGCCCTTGTGGAGTGCGCGGGCATGACCGCGCTTTCCCGGGCCGCGACATGCTTGCCCGCCGCCGCACTCCAAATCAGGTCCGCCCTTATCACGGCCGTGCCAAGCCTCTCCCTGCACAGGGCCAACGCATCTACATCTTCCGATCCATTCAACGCAAAGGGCGCAAGCGGCGCGAGAGGAGCGCAAACGCCGAACCCTTTCAGCTGAAATACAATCGAACTGATTTTTTCTCTTGGCGCTTTCCAGAAAACCAATCCTCCACTTCCACAAAATGGACGCCAGGGCCGATTTCACCCTCCGGCGTTTGCGCATCTTTTGCGTCAATTGCGTCTCTTGCGTTAGAGGACTGTTCGGTCCGATGCAGATTTCGGAGTGCTTTGATGCGTTTGCCCTGTCTCCCTGCGTTTGACACGGTGCCGGGGGACTGCTAGAAAAAAAGCATGTCCACGGCACCCAAAGCCGGCTTTGCGGATGTCTTCCGCCCGGAAACCATGGCCTGCAATCTCCAGGTCCGCACCCGGGACGAAGCCCTCGCGGAACTGATCCGCCTGCTGGAGAAAGACACCCCCGGCCTCGATCCGCAGATCATGCTCCGGGACCTCGTGGCCCGCGAAGAACTGGCGCCGACGGTCGTGCATCCGGGCATCGCCGTTCCCCACCTGCGTCTGGACGGCCTGCCCCGCCTGCTGCTGGCCGTCGGCACCTCGGTGCCCGGCATCGCCTTCAACGGCGACCCCGACCATCTCGTCCATGCCGTTTTCCTGATCCTGACGCCCCGGAACGATCCCGACGCCTATCTGCAGTTCCTCGCCGGCCTCTCCAAGAAACTCGCCGCCCTCCAGGACGCCCGGCTGATCGCCGGCTGCACCTCGCCCGACGAACTCTGCGCCATGCTCTCCCGCGGCAAGGACGTGTTCCCCCCCTTCCTGAGCGCCATGCACGTCATGGACCCCAATCCCGTCACGCTCCTGGAAAGCGCGCCGCTCGGCACGGTCATCGACACCCTGTGCAGCCGCCCCCTCTACGATATTCCCGTGGTGGATGAACAGGGCGACGTCCGGGGCGTGGTCGCCCCCGAAGACCTGCTGCGCCTCAGCCTGCCCGAACACCTGCTCTGGATGGACGACCTGACCCCCATCATCCAGTTCGAGCCCCTCGCCGACCTCCTGCGCAAGGAACGCGACATGAAACTCGCGGACTTCATGCGGGAGGAATACGTCAAGGTGGCGGCCGACGTGCCCGCCATCCAGCTCGCCAAGATGTTCCTGATGGACAAGACCCGGCAAATCCTGGTGATGGAGAACCGGCACCTGCTCGGCGTCGTCAATCTGCGCAGTTTCATCTCCAAGCTCTTCTGGGCCTGAGGGGAGCCGCCCGGAACCCGCCATGCACTCGGAATCGGCCGCCAATGGAATGAGCACGGGCGCGCTGGCCCGGCGGGCCTCCCTGCTGGCGCTGCTGGCCCTTGCCGCCGGCTTCGCGGGCCGCGGCATCGGTTTCACCGTTCCCCAGGCCGTCGCCGCCAGCGTGTTTCTCTCCACGATTCTCGGCACCCTGCTGTTCTGGAACCTGCGGCTGTCCATCGCCTTCCTCGGCGTGGCGGTGCTGATCCTGACGCGCTCCCTCGACCTGCCCACCCTCGTCGAAGCCACCTCCCTGCCCGTCATCCTGTTCCTCGCCGGCATGATGGTCGTGGTCGGCGCCCTGCGCGACACCGGCTTCTTCACCTGGGTCGTCCAGTCCATCGTGGCCATGCCCCGGATTACCGGCCGCAAGTTCATCGCCGTCACCGCCGTCGCCTCCGCCCTCCTCGCCTGCCTGGTGGACGAAGTCACCTCCATCATCTTCATCAGCGCCCTGGTCTTCCAGGTCAGCGAGCGGCTCAAGCTCAATCCCGCCCCCTATCTGATCACCTGCGTGCTGTGCACCAACGTCGGCAGCGCCGGCACCATGATGGGCAACCCCGTCGGCATCTACATCGGCACCCAGGCCGGCCTCACCTTCCAGGACTTCATCCTCTGGGCCTTCCCCGTCATGCTGCTGGCCCTCGCCGCCACCCTCGGCGTCACCCTCCTGTGGTTCCGCCGCGAACTAGATCTGTTCGACGAACGCCTCGCCGACCGTCTCAGCCGGAACCTCAGCCTCGCGCCCGCCATCGACGTGCCCCACCGCCAGGGCGTCATCCTGCTGACCGTCACCTTTCTCATCATCGCCTCCCACCACCAGGTCGAGCACCTGCTGGGGCTCGACACCAACAGCGCCCTGCTCATCGCCCCCCTGGCCTGCGCCGGCGGCGTCATGATCTGGCGCCACAAGCGCGCCCGCTTCTACATCGAACAGGAAGTGGACTGGTGGACCCTGCTGTTCTTCATGTTGCTGTTCGCCGTCGCGGGCACCCTCGAACACGTCGGCCTCACCCAGAAAATGGCCCGCGGATTCACCACCGCCTTCGGCCCCGACCCCCGCTCGCTGGTCCCCATCATCATCGGCACCACCGGCATCGGCTCCGCCTTCGTGGACAACGTGGTCTTTGTCGCCGCTTTCTCCCCGGTGGTCCGGGCCCTGTCCGAAAGCCTCTTCGGCATGCCCCTGTGGTGGGCCATGCTGTTCGGCGCCTGCTTCGGCGGCAACATCACGCTGATCGGCAGCACCGCCAACATCGTCGCCCTCGGCCTCCTTGAAAAACACGGGCACGTCCACATTTCCTTCTGGCAGTGGTTCAAGGTCGGCGCCGTCAGCGCCGTGGTCGCCGGCGCCGTGGCCTGGGGCGCGCTGGCCGCCGTCTCGCCCCTCATGGCCCGCTACGCCGAAGCCCGCCACTGGTCCGTCCCCAACGCCCCGTCCGTTCCCGCCCCCGTCCTGCCCGCCCCGTAACCCCATCCGCATCCCGAAAACCATGACCCAGGATCCCTCCGCCGGCACTCCCGCCTTCCAGGACGCCTATCCCGACGACCTCAGCCACTGCTACGGCTGCGGACGGCTCAACGACCGCGGCCTGAAGCTGAAAAGCCGCTGGGACGGCGACGAGACCGTCGCGGTCTTCCAGCCCGCCGCCTATCACATCGCCGTCCCCGGTTTCGTCTATGGCGGCCTGATCGCCTCTCTCGTGGACTGCCACGGCACCGCCTCCGCGGCGGCCGCCGCCTGCCGCCGCGAAAGCCGCCCCCTCGGCTCGGAGCCCCCCATGCGCTTTGTCACCGCCTCGCTGCACGTGGACTACCGCCGCCCCACCCCCCTCGGCGTCCCCCTCGAAATCCGCGGCCGCATCGAGGAAATCACCGACCGCAAAGTCGTCGTCTCCGAAACCGTCTCCGCCGCCGGCACCGTCTGCGCCACCGGACGCGTGGTCGCCGTCCGCCTCCCCCCCTCCATGACCCCGCCCGCCTGACAGCCCCCCCCTCCCCCCCGGGTTTCCCATCCTGCCCATCCTGTAAATCCTGTCATCCTGTCAAAACTGGCTGTTCGTCCCCCCTATTCGTGTGTTTTCCGCCACGGGCGGACAAGCGTTTGATTCGCAGTTGCTCCCCGGCTGCCCCAAAACCATTAGACAGGATTCACAGGATTCGATCCCCCGGATTTCCCGTCCTGTCCGTCCTGCCCATCCTGTCCTCCTGTCTAAAAGGTCCTCTTCCCCCGGTTCAGCCATTTTGCCTATTTTTTGCTGTTTTGGGCCATTTTTACTATTTTTCGCCCTTTTTCGCCCTTTTTTGCCCGTTTTGCCCATTTGTAGGCCATTTTCACGATTTTAGCGCATTTTAATGCTCGCGTTCTCGACAACCGCCCTTCTCATCTGCTATTTTTCCGCCGTGATATCGGCCCACCTCCAATGAAAGCTGACGTTGGAATAACAAAGAACATCATTTCATGGGTGACCCCTTTTCCTTTCCACAGCCATGCGGGGCATTCAAAAGCCATTAGGCCCAAAGCCATGCCCATGACAGACGTTGCCCGCCTTGACGCATATCACGGCCCCGCCCCTGTCTTGCTATGCTTCATTTCCACCCCACAACCGCCTGCATTGCAACACCCATGTTGACGGGAAACAGGAATACCATGTGCCCACGCCCTTGCTATGCGTTGACGCATAATAATATGTTGGGATCGATAAAATATGAGATTGGCTAACATCATATTGTTGTGGGGCACAATCGGCACCGGGATTATCGGTTTCCCGATGGCATTTATCGCAGCCAAATATCAGAACAACTGGCCAGTATACCTGCTGATTCCCGCAGCAATATTAGTCCTGTTTTGTGGTTTCTTTTCACTTCTAGCAAGTATTTTCGGACTGATCTCAATACTATCCCCCAAGCGATGCAAGTCAGGAATTCTTCTTCCTCTTACATCAATGATTATCGGCGTTATTATTCTGCTCACAGCATTTATCCTCCCGGCATAGGACACGATGAAAGTAAGGGCCCATACAGAAGAAATGTACAAATCAAAACACATGAATAAGCGAATCCCAACCATCCAGGTCGGTGCCGCCACAAGGTGTCGGGTCCCTGACCCGTGACGTTGGACATAGAGAAATATAATGACACAAAGAGAATACATTGCCGCGTCCCTTAAAATCATCGGCTTGGTCGTACTGATTTACGGATGCCTTACCGCGTCACTTAATCTCCTTCGGAGCGGGCATTCCTACTACCAGTCAAAACAGGTAACAACCACTTATGCCGACTCTATTCCCACCGAAATGAAGAAGGAATTTGATAAAAAGAATAAATCGGATTCCATGGGCCAACGGTTAATGTCCATTATGTATCTGTCCCGAATCCCCGCCAACCTAGTTGTAGCTCTCTTCGGCCTTGCCTTAATAAAGCGAGACCGCTGGTTCACCACGTTTCTAATTGGAAAAGATAAATGAGTCCAATGGGGTGCTGGGTACTCGCCACAAGTGGCGAGTCCCCAGAACGCTGACGTTCGACCATAGAATGATAAATGCACATCCATCTGTACTGGCCGTGGCAGCTGTGGCCATACTTGCTGTAGCTATTGCCACACTACTGGAAATCGGCATCGCACTTCCTCCGTCTGCAACCATGTACACGGTCTACGGCATGTTTTTGACGGGAGTACTGGCCCCCTTTCTCTTTCGCCATCCGACACGCATTAAGTATGGAATCTATGTGGGGCTGATAGTTTGTCTGGTCATCCTCTATTTCGTCCCGTGGAACACACGCAAACCCTTCCTGCGCGATCTTGAAAAGGTACAGATTGGCATGACCGTTGATCAGGTAGATGAAATTATGGGTCGATATATGACGGGAACTGGCTGGCCTGTAATGCCGGGAGCGGCCGCACCAACAGGGCAACTTATCGATGTCGCATCCGGCATCACAATGGCAACGTCCAATTCTACATCCGGAGAAATGGTGATTAGGGATTCCATAACCTATCGCCACAGTAATGATGGGGCCTTCAATTCAGACTGGGGTGTAGTGAGATTCAGTAACGGATTCGTAGTCGCCAAAGAATTCATGCCAGATTGAAAAAAGGTCGAATAAGGCGTTCCAGAGTGCCTTCTACGAGGCAAGTGATTTTTTGAACAAGTGATCGGGGCAGAACAGGAGAGAAAAAGGGGTCGGCCTTATGATTTGATGTTTCCCGGCCCGGTTCCGGCTCTTTCCTCGCGATCCCCTTTTCGTGTCATTCGAGTATTTCGTAGTGAAGCTCTCCCCTCCGCGTCTCCATCAACCTGGTCAGAACAAGATCGATGCCGCGATCGCAAAGATACACAGATCAACAAGGGCATGACTCACGTATCCCGGCCAGATCGATCGGTACTGGATGTACATGGCGGACCAGATGGCCCCGCCGAGAAACACGCCGAACGCGCACGCTACGACGGCCGGCGTTCCCAGATAGACCCGCATGGCCACGATGTGATGCAGCGTGAAAAACAACGCCGAACCCATCACCGCCCAAACCGGTTGCATCAAGGTTACGCACTGTTTGACGCAAAACCATCGCCACACGTACTCCTCCAGAACGGAATTCACCAGAATCCAGTACGCCGCGCCGATCCAAAAGACGGCTGGCGATCCCAGGCCGATGGTCTCTAGCTTTCCGGACATCATTTCCCGGTCAATGAACCCATCCCCCATCAGGAAATAGGCCGCCAGGATCACCCCGGACAGCGCCAGCCCCGAAAGAATCCCCATGGGCAATCCGCCGCGCCGCATGGGGGAAAAACGGAGCGGTGCCCGGTCAACCCGCAGGGTCCACACCAGCGGGAATCCGAACAGCCACACCTTGCTCAAGCTGAACAGCAGAACGCCCGGCAGGGAATCCGGAAACAGCACCATCCCGCACAACGCGCCGATGCTGGGTGCAGGCACCAGCAGGACAAGGGCCAGGAAGGCCTTCCGTCTGTTGCATTGAATCGGCATATTCGTGGAACGTGTTGGATGGAATCGTAGGCGGGGGACCCGACAGGGGTCAATTTCGATTCCTCCCCCTCTACCGCTCCGTTTCCTCTTGAAAAGGGATCACATTCCCCCCGGGTTTCCCATCCTGTCATCCTGTCCATCCTGTCATCCTGTCAAAACTGGCTGTTCGTTCTCCCCCCCTATTCGTGCTTTTCCGCCACGGACAAGCGCGTGTTTCGCAGTGGCTCCCCGGCTGTCCGATCCCGGGCAGCACGGAGGCTGCCCCTCCAGAAATCCCCTCGTTTACAATTCGTGTGATTTCCGCCACGGGCGGACAAGCGTTTGATTCGCAGTTGCTCCCCGGCTGCCCAAAACCATTAGACAGGATTTACAGGATTCGATCCCCCGGATTTCCCGTCCTGTCCGTCCTGCCCATCCTGTCATCCTGTCTAAAAGGGTCCCCCTGTCCTCTGACCTCTGACCTCTCTCCCCCTGAGATCCCAATTCACACGACGTAGGTCGTGGAGGCGGTGGCGCCGCCTTCGCCGGTCCAGTTGGTGTGGAAGAATTGGCCGCGGGGCCTGTCCACGCGCTCGTAGGTGTGGGCCCCGAAGTAGTCGCGCTGCGCCTGCAGCAGGTTGGCCGGCAGGCGCGCGCTGCGGTAGGCATCGTAATAGCTCAGGGCCGTGGCGATGGCCGGCAGCGGCACGCCGGCATCCACGCCGCCCTTGACCACGCGCCGCCAGGCGTCCTGCGCCGCCGCCAGCCGGTCGCGGAAGTACGGCGCCAGCAGCAGATTGGCCAGCCCCGGCTCCGTGCCGAAGGCCTCCTTGATCCGGCCGAGAAACCGCGCCCGGATGATGCAGCCGCCGCGCCACAGCAGGGCGATGCTGCCGAAATCCAGGTCCCATCCATGCTCCGCCGACGCCGCGCGCAGGAGCTGGAAGCCCTGCGCATAGGAGCAGATCTTGGCCGCATACACCGCCTGTTCGAGGTCGGCCAGGAAGGCCGCGCGGTCCGCCGCCAGCCCGCCCTGCGGCCCCGCCAGCACGCCGCCGGCCGCCACGCGCTCGTCCTTGATCGCCGACAGGCAGCGGGCAAACACGGCTTCGGCGATCTGGGGAATGCCGACGCCGAGATCGAGCCCGGCCTGCGACGTCCATTTGCCCGTCCCCTTCTGCCCCGCCGCATCGAGAATCACATCCACCATCGGCCGCCCGGTCTCGTCGTCGGTCTTGGCGAGAATGTCGGCCGTGATTTCGATCAGATAGGAATCCAGCGGGCCCTTGTTCCATGTACGGAACACCTCCGCCATCTCCGCCGGCGCCATGCCCAGGCCGGCCGCCATCAGATGGTAGGCCTCGGCGATGAGCTGCATGTCGCCGTATTCAATGCCGTTGTGGACCATCTTGACGAAGTGACCCGATCCATCGGGCCCGATCCAGTCGCAGCAGGGCGTGCCGTCGTCCACCCGGGCGGCGATGGCCTGGAAGATCGGCTGGATGTGCGGCCAGGCGTCCGCATGCCCGCCGGGCATGATGGACGGGCCCTTCAGCGCCCCCTCTTCGCCGCCGGACACCCCGGCGCCCACGTAGAGCAGCCCGCGCTCCGCCGCCTCCCGGCACCGCCGGATGGTGTCGGGATAGTGGCTGTTGCCGCCGTCCATCAGAATGTCGCCCGGCTCCAGCAGCGGCGCCAGCTCCCCGATCAGATCGTCCACCGGCCGCCCCGCGCGCACCATCATCAGGATCCTGCGCGGACGCGACAGCGCATCCGCCAGTTCCTTCAGGCTGCGGCAGCCGATCAGCTTTTTCCCCCGGCCGCGGCCGCCGAGAAACGCGTCCACCTTCGCGACGGTGCGGTTAAAGCACGCCACCGTGAATCCGCGGCTTTCCATGTTGAGAATCAGGTTCTCGCCCATGACGGCAAGACCCACGACGCCGATATCCGCGTGCGATTTCATTTTAGAGTCCTTTCGAGGTCTTGAATCGTAGGGGCCGGCCTTGGTCGGACCGGGATCATGGCGGGCTCAGCAAGCCGAGCCCCTGCGGGGGAGGCAACGAAGCAGATTGGCTTGGCAGCCCCGGCCTCAGCGAGGCCGGCGACAACGACCGGACAGCCGAGGCTCACCCGGAGGGTTCGCCCTACCAGCGGGGCGTGGGTTGAGGTAGGCCGAGGCGTCCCTGCCGAGCCGGGCTGGTTGGATCTCATCATATCAAGCACCCTTCCTCGCCGCAGCCGAGACGCCAGACGTGGCCGGCGCGGGCGAGCAGGTCATCCGCCGCGGCCGGCCCCCAGCTCTTCGGGGCATAGGTGTGCAGGGGCGAGGCGTCGGAACGCTGCTCCCAGCCGGTCAGCACCGGATCAAGCAGGCCCCAGGCGATTTCGATGCCGTCGTTGCGGGCGAACAGCGAGGCATCGCCCTTCAGCGCATCCAGCAGCAGCCGTTCGTAGGCGTCGGGCAGGAGAATGTCCGGGAACGCCTCGCGATAGCGGAAATCCATGTTGGCCGAGCGCGATTCGGCGACGGTGTCGGGCACCTTGGTCTCGAAGCGCAGGTGGACGCCTTCCTCGGGCTGGATGCAGATGGACAGCATGTTGGGGGTGAAGCCCTGGTTGCGGCCGAGGCCGAACATGACATCCGGCGGCGCCTGGAACTCCACGATGATGGAACTGGTGCGCGCCGCCAGCGCCTTGCCCGAACGCAGGTAGAACGGCACGCCCTTCCAGCGCCAGTTGTCAATGTACAGCTTGAGGGCGGCGTAGGTCGGCGTCTGCGAATCCGGCGCGACGCGCTCCGCCTGCCGGTAGCCGTCGTACTGGGCGCGCACGGTGTCCTCGAGCCGGACGGGCCGGATGTTGCCGAGCACCTTGGCTTTTTCGTTGCGCACCGCGTTGGCATCCAGCGAGGCGGGAGGCTCCATCGCCACCAGCGACAGCAGCTGCAGCAGGTGGTTCTGGAACATGTCGCGCAGGACGCCGGCGGTGTCGTAGTAGCCGCCGCGGCTGCCGATGTCCACGTCTTCGGCCACGGTGATCTGCACGTTGGAGACATAGCGCCGGTTCCAGACCGGCTCGAACAGCGTGTTGGCAAACCGCAGAAACAGGATGTTCTGGGCGGTTTCCTTCCCCAGATAGTGGTCAATGCGATAGACCTGGTGTTCGCGGAACGCCGCGTTGACCCGGTGGTTCAGGGCCACGGCCGACGCCAGGTCGCGGCCGAAGGGCTTTTCGATGATGATCCGCCGCCAGCCTTCGGTTTCGGCGTTCATGCCGGCGGCGGCGAGGCTGTCGCAGGCCGGCCCGTAGAGCTCCGGGGCCGTCGCCAGGTAGTACAGGCGGTTGGCGGGGCCGCCTTCGATCCCGCGCAGCCGCCGGTCCACCTCCGCGTAATCCTCCGGCTTTTCGAGATCCCCGCGCACATACCACACGCGCCGGATGAACTCCTGCCAGGCGGCCTCGTCGAAGCGCCCGCCGAACGACTTCACGCCGTCGAGCAGGCGCTCGCGGAACATCTCGTCGGTCCAGTCGCGCCGGGCCACGCCGACAATCCGGGTCTTGTCCCACAACCGCCCCTTCTTGCGGTTGTGAAGCAGCGCGGGGATCAGCTTGCGGCGGGTCAGGTCTCCGGAGGCGCCGAAAATGACGATGCTGGTGGCGGGGCGCGTTGGGGGTCTCGGGGTTCATGGGGTCTCCTTCGCGGCCAGGTCCGCGGCCGCCGCGCCGTCCAGCATCCAGACCAGGTCTCCGCCGGCGGGCCGCAGCCGGGCCGCCGGCAGCGCTGTCGCACTCCCGCCGCCGGCGAGAACGCGCGCGACGACGGACGCCTTGGCCTCTCCCGCCGCGACCACGATGATCCGGCGGGCGTGATTCAATACCGGCAGCGTCAGGGTAATGCGGTCCGGCGGGGGCTTGGGGGCGTGGTGCACGGCCGCCGCCCGGCACCGGGTTTCCTGCAGCGCCGGATGCCCGGGACACAGCGACGCCACATGGCCGTCTTCGCCAACCCCCAGCAGCACCAGATCAAACCGCGGCCACCCGTCCGCGCCCGGACCGAAGACCCGCGCCAGCTCGGCTTCATAGGCCCGCGCGCCTTCCTCGGCTCCCCGGCCGCCTTCCATGGGATGAATCCGGCCGGGGGAAATCCGCAGCCGGGGCAGCAGCGCCTCCCGCGCGGCGCGTTCATTGCTGCCGGGATCATCCGCCGGCACCGCGCGCTCGTCGGTCCAGAACAGCTCCCAGTCCCGCGCGTCCGCCCCGCCCGCCAGCGCCAGCCCTTCCGCCAGCAGCGACAGAACGGATCCGCCCGGAATCGCCAGGCAAAAGCGCCCGCGCCCGGCCACGGCCTCCTCCGCCGCCGCCCGCACCCGCTCCGCCAGCGCTCCCGCCAGCTCTTCCCGACCGTCCCGGATGTCCACCGCCGCTTCCATGCCGCCTTCCATTGTGGCATATCGGTACCATCTGTCACCGTCCTTTTCCACACCGTGGAATAAAGTTTTCCATGCCGTGGAAAATCCGGAATATCCGGCCCCGTCAATGGCCGGCGGATTCCCTTGACCCCGTCCGGGAATCGTGCGCTAATCTTTGCCAGTAAAGGAGGCCGGGCGTTGCGGCGCCCTCTTCCGTTCAATCTCACGCCATGACCAACGTTCCGAACAGCCCGGTCAAACCGGCGAAGCATCCGGAGCGGATCCCCGCGCTGGGCGAACTGCTGGACATCCCGGCCATGCAGGGGCTGCTGGAAGACTTTCACGGCCTCGAAGACATCGGCGTGGCCATTGTGGATATCGAGGGCCATGTCCTGGTCAAGGCCGGCTGGCAGGACATCTGCACCCGCTTCCACCGCGTACACCCCAAAACCCGCCGGCATTGCCTCGAAAGCGACACCGTGCTGGCCGCCGGCTCCGAACCGGACACCCCCGGCATCTACCGCTGCCAGAACGGGCTCTGGGACATGGCCGCGCCCATCGTCATCGACGGGCAGCGCCTGGGCCACCTCTTCATGGGGCAGGTGCTCTTCGACGACGAACCCGCGGATGAGGAGGCGTTCCGGAAACAGGCCCGGCGCTGCGGCTTTGACGAAAAGGACTACCTGGCGGCGCTGGCGCGTGTGCCGCGCTGGAACCGGGAAAAGGCCCGCCGCATCCTGGCCTGCTTCTCCCGCCTCGCCCGCCTCATCTCGGAAACAGGCTACCGCCAATATCAACTGCGCCAGGCGCTGAAGGAACAAACCCGAACCCAGGACGAGCTGCGCCTGCAAGCCCGCCTCATGGACGCGGTCAGCGAATCCATCGTTGCCACGGACATGGACGGGCGCATCCTCTACTGGGGGCCCGGAGCCGAGGAACTCTACGGATACACCGCCGGCGAGGTCCTCGGCCGCCCCTACCGCGAATTTGCCGGCGCTGTCCCGCCCCCCGATGAATCCGACTTCCGCCGGGAGGTGCTGACGCGGGGCGGCTGGCAGGGCGAGCACATCCAGCGGCACCGCTCCGGACGCACCTTCTGGACGTCCACCTGCATCTCCGTGGTGCGCGACGCCGACGGACGCCCCGTCGGATTCATCGGCACCGACCGCGACATCAGCGAGCGCAAGCGCGCGGAGCAAACCCTGCGCGAAAGCGAGGAACGGTTCCGCCAGATCGCCGAAACCGCCGGGGAATGGATCTGGGAAATGGACGCCCACGGCGTCTATACCTATTCCAATCCCGTCGTGGAACAGATCCTCGGCTACACCCCCGAAGAACTCGTCGGCCGGATGCATTTCCTGGACCTGTTCGCCCCGGAAGTGCGCGAGGACATCCGCCGGGCCGCCGCCGAACGCGCGGAGCGCAAGGAGGGCTTCCGCAAGAAAATCAATCCCGTCCTGCGCAAGGACGGCCGCCGGGTCATTCTGGAAACCACCGGCGTGCCGATCCTCGACGCCGACGGCGCCCTGGCCGGCTACCGCGGGGCCGACAGCGACATCACCGCGCGGCAGGAAGCCGAGGAAGCCGTCCGCCACAGCGAGGCCCGATACCGCACCTTCCTCCAGGCCACCTCCGACCTGGTCTTCCTCAAGGATGACGCGTTCCGCTACCGGATCAGCAACCCCGCCAACAATGCTTTCCTCGGCCGCGGCGAAGCGGACATTCTCGGCCGGACGGATTTCGACCTGATGCCCCGCGAAACCGCGGAAAAATGCCGCGCCAGCGACCGCCAGGCCCTGGCCCGGAACGCCCCCGTCACCAGCGAAGAATCCGTCGGCGACAACACCTTTCAGACCGTCAAGTTTCCCGTTCCCCTCCCCGGCGGGCGCACCGGCATCGGCGCCTTCATCCGCGACATCACCGCCGGCAAGCGCGCGGAACAGGCCGTCCGCCGCAGCGAAGCCCAGCTCTCCGACGCCCTCGCCATGGCCCGCGCCGGCCACTGGGAGTACGACGTGGACCGCGACCGCTTCACCTTCAACGACAACTTCTACCGCATCTTCCGCACCACCGCGGAAGCCGTCGGCGGCTACTGCATGCCGTCCAGGGAGTACGCCCGCCGCTTCGTCCATCCCGACGATATGGACAACGTCGGGGAGGAAATCCGCCGGGCCGTCGAAACCTCCGATCCCGCCTACAGCCGCCAGTTCGAACACCGCATCCTCTTCGCCGACGGCCAGCCCGGCTTCATCGCCGTTCGCTTCTTCATCGTCAAGGACGACCAGGGCCGCACCGTCAAGACCTACGGCGTCAACCAGGACATCACCGAACGCAGGCAAACCGAAGAAGCCCTCCGCGCCAGCGAAAACCGGTTCCGTCGCCTGGTGAAGAATTCCGCCGACATCATCGGCATCGTCGAAGCCGACGGCATCCTGCGGTATGTCAGCGACGCCGAAGAAGCCATCAGCGGATACCGGCCCGAGGAAATCATCGGGAAGTCCATGACGGACCTGATCCATCCCGACGACCTCGACCGGGTGCGGACGGAACTCCAGCGGGCCATCGCCTCTCCCGACCAGGTCTGCCGGGTCCAGTGCCGCCAGCGCCACAAGACCGGCGACTGGGTGGACGTGGAAATCACCGGCCAGAGCTTCCTGAACGATCCGGCCATCCACGGCGTGGTCATCAACGCCCGCAACATCACCGAACGCAAACGCGCCGAAGACCGCCTGCGCATCAGCACGGAACGCTTCCAGGACATCGCCGCCAACATCCCCGGCGTCATTTTCCAGCTCCAGGCCACCCGCACCGGCTCCTTCGAGGTCACCTTCATGAGCGCCGGCTGCGAAGCCCTGTTCGAACGCGCCCTCGGCAACGACACCTATTCCGCCCTGGTCTTTGATTCCATGCACGTCGGCGACCGCGCCTTGTTCCACCACACCATGACCGTCGCCGAACACACCCAGGAGCCCTGGAGCCTGGAATTCCGCATCCTCCGCCCCGACGGCCGCCCCAAATGGCTGCGCGGCTCCGCCAATCCGCGCCAGCTCCCCGACGGCGCCATCATCTGGAACGGCGTGCTGCTGGACATTGACGATCTCAAGCAGGCCGAGGAAGCCCGGCGCGAAAGTGAAGCCTTCCACCGCCGCCTGATGGATGCCATCCCCGTGCCCGTGTTCTACAAGGACCGCGAAGGCCGCTACCGGGTCTTCAACCAGGCCTTTGCCGCCTTCCTGGGCAAAACCCCGGAGGAACTCGCCGGTCACACCGTCTTCGACATCCTCCCCGCCGACCTGGCCGCGGCCTATCACGCCCGGGATGTCGCCCTGCTGGAAAATCCCGGCGAACAGACCTATGAATCCCGGCTCCAAAACGCCGCGGGCGATTGGCGCGAGGTCGTGTTCCACAAAGCCGCCATCCGGGACTCCCGCGGCGCCGTCACCGGCATCATCGGCACCCTTCACGACATCACCGACCGCAAGGAGGACGAACAGCGCATGGCCCGGCAGCTCGACGAACTGCGCCGCTGGCAAACCGTCACCCTCGGCCGCGAGGAGCGCATCGCCGACCTCAAGCGCGACCTCAACGCCCTGGCCGCCCGCCTCGGCCAGCCGCCCCCCTATCCCAGCGCGGAGCCGGCTCCGTGAACCTCCGCCGCTTCCTCACTCCCCGCCGCCTCCTGCCGGCCGCCGCCGTCGCCGCGCTCATCGCCGCCGCCGCCCTGGTGGCCGGTTTCCGCGCCGACCGGGCCCTGCGCCTCGAGCTGCTGCAGCAGGCCCGCGTCGCCGCCATGGCCATCAATCCCCACCGCGCCTGGGTGCTGAAAGGCACGGCCGCCGACCTCGACAACCGCCACTACACCTGGGTCAAACACCAGCTCGCCGCCATCCGCTCCGCCAATCCCCAGTACCGATTCCTGTATCTCATGACCCGGCGCCCCGACGGCGCCGTCATCTTCCTGGTGGACAGCGAACCGGACGACTCGCCCAATCTCTCCCCCCCCGGACAGGTGTATGCCGAAGCCTCGCCCACCCTCCGCGCGGTCCTGGACTCCGAAGAAGACCGGGTCGAAGGACCGTCCCGGGATCCGTGGGGAATCTGGGTCAGCGCCCTCGTCCATCTGCCCCGCCCGGCACCGGAATCCCGCCCTATCCTGCTCGGCGTGGACATTCCGGCCCGCCGGTGGCTCCGCGAAGTCGCCGTCCACGCCGCCCTGCCCGCCTCCCTCGCCGCCCTCGTCATCCTGATGGCGCTCGGCGCCCTCCACCTCCTCCGGAGCCGCCGCCGCCTGCAGGCGCGCCAGGCCGAACTCGCCCGCAGCGAACAGCGCTACGAGGAACTCGCCGTCCAAAGCCGCACCCTGCATTGGGAAATCGATTCCCAGGGCCGCTTTTCCTATGTCAGCCCCGCCGTCGAAGCCGTCCTGGGCATCGCCCCGGAATCGCTCGTCGGCTCCCGGCATTTCTTCGACCTGTATCCCCCCGGCAAACGGGACGCCTTCAAGCAGGAC
>JAXGNL010000027.1:0-39449 GCA_040768005.1 Kiritimatiellia bacterium | reverse complement strand
GGGGTTGATCCGCAATTCCTGGCTCAATTGGCGGATGGAGGGAAACCGATCCCCGGGAACAAGGTGACCGGTGACGACAGCTTTTTTCACCGCGAAGACGATTTGCCGGGTTACGGGAACGCCCGGTTGAAAGGTTATCGAGAACGGAAGCATGGTGTACTATTTGCACTAGTACACCTGGTGTGTCAAGTCTCCCGCCGATCGGGAATCCGCCGGAACCACCAAGCCCCCGGTCTTTCCCCCCCTGTCACAGCCCGCTTGGCTTCGGCCGCATCCGGATCAGGTGTGATGAGCCCGCCGGCGGAGCTGGCCGCAGGCGGCATCCACGTTCTTCCCCTTGGAATCGCGCAGGGTGCCTTCCACGCCGCGCGTTTCCAGCACGCGCAAAAACGCCTCCATGGCCGATCGCGGAGGCGCCGCGCCTTCGAACTCCTCCACCGGACTCAACGGGATCAGATTGACCCGGCAGGGAAACCGACGCAGGCGCCCGGCCAGTTCCTCCGCATCCTCCCGGGCATCGTTCACGCCCCGGATCAGCGTGTACTCAAACGTGATATGCCGCTTGGTCCGCGCGGTGTAGTCGGCGCAGGCTTCCAGGAGTCCGTCCATCGGATATTTGTTTTCGACCGGCATGAGCCGCCGGCGCAGCTCCGGATTCGCCGCGTGCAGCGACACGGACAGCTCGACCTGCAATCCCTCCTCCGCCAGCCGCCGGATGCCGGGAATGACGCCGCTGGTGCTGATCGTGATGCGCCGCGCGCCGATGTTCAGTCCGTCGGGATGGTTCAGGATGCGGATGGACTTGAGCACGGCGTCGTAGTTGTCGAACGGCTCGCCCATGCCCATGTACACGACGTTGTCCGGCCGCCTGCCGAGCACGGCGGCCACGGCCTGGACCTGCGCGACAATCTCCCCCGCCGAGAGATTGCGGGCATAGCCCCCCTTGGCGCTGGCGCAAAACGCGCACCCCATGCGACAGCCCACCTGGGTGGATACGCATACCGTGCGGCGGTCGCCTGCGGGAATCAGCACGGTCTCGATGCTCTCCCCGTCATCGAGCCCGATCAGCCATTTGCGCGCGCCGCCCGGATCGCCGGATTCCTTCCGGAGCCGGGCCGGACCGGGCGTATGGGTGTCCGCCAGCGCCTGCTTCAGGGCCCGGGGCAGATTGCCCATCTGATCCCAGTCGTCCGCATGGCGCACCTGCAGCCACTGCCAGAGCTGGCGTCCGCGGAAAGCGGGCTGGCCGATTTCCTTGCAGAGGAATTGCAGCTCTTCAGGAAACAGGCCTTGGAGAGCGGTTTTCATTCAATTCACGGCCGACACGGAGGTCGGCCCTCCGGGAATCCGTTCGGCCTTCCGGCGCCCGCGAATCAATACCGGTAATGCTCGGGCTTGTAGGGGCCTTCGACCGGAACGCCGAGATAGGCGGCCTGCTTGCGGCTGAGCCGGTCGAGTTTGACCCCCAGATTCCCCAAATGGAGACGGGCGACCTTCTCATCAAGCTTCTTGGGCAGGGTATAGACGCCCACGGGATACTTCTCCGACTTCGTGAACAACTCGATCTGCGCCAGGGTCTGGTTGGAAAAGCTGTTGCTCATCACAAAGCTCGGGTGGCCGGTGGCGCAGCCCAGATTGACCAGGCGGCCTTCGGCCAGCATCAGGATGGACTTGTTCTTGCCGGTCCAGATGCGGTGCACCTGGGGTTTGACTTCTTCCCAGCGGTACTTGCGCATCGCCGCGGTCTGGATCTCGCTGTCGAAATGGCCGATGTTGCAGACGATCGCCAGGTTCTTCATTTTCACCATGTGCCTGGCGGTGATGACATCGCAGCAGCCGGTCGTGGTGACGAAGATGTCCCCCTGCGTGCAGGCCTCGTCCATTGTCATGACCTCGTAGCCGTCCATCGCCGCCTGCAGCGCACAGATCGGATCGATCTCTGTCACAATCACGCGCGCGCACTGGCCGCGCAGGGACTGGCAGGACCCCTTGCCGACGTCGCCGTAGCCCGCCACCACGGCCACCTTGCCGGAGATCATCACGTCCGTGGCCCGCATAAGGCCGTCCACCAGCGAGTGGCGGCAGCCATACACATTGTCGAACTTGGACTTCGTCACGGAATCGTTGACGTTGAACGCCGGGAAGAGCAGTTCCTTGCGCGCAGCCATCTGGTAGAGGCGGTGCACGCCCGTCGTCGTCTCTTCGGTCACGCCCCGGATGGACTTGGCCATCTTCAGGAAGCGCTCCGGGCTTTTCTTCACCGCTTTGCGAACCTGCGCCTTGAGGATTTCTTCTTCCTCGCTGCCGTAGGGACCGTCCAGGACCTTCAGCCCTTCCCGCGCCGCCTTGACCCCGAGATGCACGAACAACGTGGCATCGCCGCCGTCGTCGAGGATCATGTTCGGCGACTCCTTGCCCCAGTCAAGGACGCGGTCGGTATATTCCCAGTATTCCTTGAGGGTCTCGCCCTTGACGGCGAAGACCGGTGTGCCCTTGACGGCCAGCGCGGCCGCCGCGTGGTCCTGCGTGGAGAAAATGTTGCAGCTGGCCCAGCGGACGCGCGCGCCCAGCGCCTGCAGGGTCTCGACCAGCACCGCCGTCTGGATGGTCATATGGATGGAGCCGGCGATCCGCGCGCCTTTCAGCGGCTGGGTCTTGGCGTATTCCGCGCGGACCGCCATCAGCCCGGGCATCTCATGCTCGGCCAGCTCGATCTCCTTGCGGCCGTAGGGGGCCAGGGACAAATCCTTCACCACGGCATCGATCTTCTTCCTGCGTACTGTCGCCATTGCAAACTCCTCTTTGGAAATATCGCTGGACTATACGGGCGGAAACGGGCCGATGCAAGGCGCGTTTGCCCCGATTCCCCCAGGCCCGGACGGGCCGTCTGCATCAGACAGGCAACCGGACTTCATGTGCCCGGGCCAGATCCTGTGCCCGCATGGCGAATACTATAGTTATTGCAATATGTATAAACGGTAAAAGCGTGCGCAGAAACAAGGAGTTGGGCGGAAGGCCTACCGGATACAGACGAATAGCCTAGGTCCGCCTTCGCGCGGATGGACGACCGGATCCCTGGCGGGCAATATTCAGCAGCACGCCCACCATGAACAGCAGCACCACCAGGCTGGTTCCGCCGAAGCTGATGAACGGCAGCGGCAGCCCCTTGGTCGGCAGGCGACCGGTCACCACCCCGATGTTCAGCGCGGCCTGAAGACTGATCAGCACCGTGATGCCGAACGCCATCAGCCGTCCGCCCGCATCCGGCGCGCGCCCGCTGATGCGCAGCCCGCAGAGCAGAAACACCACAAACAGCCCGACCACCCCGAGCGAAGCCAGGATCCCCAGTTCTTCGCCGATGATGGCGAAGATGAAATCCGTGTGGGCTTCGGGCAGATAATGCTGTTTCTGGAGGCTTTGACCGAGCCCCACGCCCCAGGCGCCTCCCGCCACGAAGGCATACAGCGCATTCAGCAGCTGGAAGGCCTCGTCCTGCGCGTATTTTTCCGGATCCAGGAAGGCCATGATGCGGCTCATGCGCTGGCGGTTCTGGGAAATCATCCAGGCCAGTCCCGCCCCCCCCGCCAGTGCCGCACCCGCCAGATAGAGGGCCGGCGCGCCCGCCACGAACATCATCAGCCCGCCGGTGGCGCCGATCAGAATGGTGGCGCCGAAATCGGTCTCCATCACGATCAGGCCCAGCATGAACCCGAGGAGCAGCGCCGGATACAGCAGCCCGCCCTTGAATCCCGTCCGCTCGCGCCGCTTGGTCCCGTACCAGGCCGACAACATGACGATGGCCACGAATTTCGCGATCTCGGACGGCTGGAACGTCAGGCCCATGGGCAACCGGATCCAGCGATGACTGCCCTTGATGTTCAGGCCGATGCCGGGCACATACACCAGGGCCAGCAGAACCAGCGTCGCGCCCAGCAGGGGCCAGGACAGCTTCAGCCAGCGCCGGTAATCCACCCTCGACCCGACCGTCCCCGCCGCCAGCCCCGCCAGCAGCCAGAGAATCTGGCGCTGGGTGAAATAATCGGGATCGCCGAACAGTTTTTCGCCCTGGGGCCCGCTGGTGCTGTAGAGCATGACCAGGCCAAACAGGCACAGGATGCCCACCACCAAGATCAACACCGCACTGGCCCGCATCGCGTCGCCCCTTTCATGCCACGCGCCCGGTCCATTCGGGCCGGGCGCGTCGTCAACCTGCCCCGGAGGGCCGCAACGTTACAGCGAAGAAGCCGGCGGAATCCGGATGCGCTGGGCGGGCGACACTTCCTGGCCGGGGGCCAGGTTGTTGACGCGGCGGATCTCGTCCTGGCGCACCACGAACAGGCGCGCGATGCTGTCCACCGTGTCGCCGTCCTGCACGGTGTATTCCAGCATGTCCGCCTGGTCGGCGTCCGACGTTTCCGGAGCCGCCGCTTCAGGAGCGGGCGCCGGAACCGGCGCAGCTTCAACGGCGGCCGGTGCTGCCGCTTCGGCAGCCTCCGGCTCCGCGGCTTCCGCCTTCGGGGCTTCGGGCTTCGGCGCCTCCGCCTTCGGGGCCTCCGCCTTTGCGGCACCCGGAATCACCAGCTTCTGGCCGATGCGGATCTTGTTGTAATCGGTGATCTGGTTCGCCGCGGCCAGATCCTTCAGGGCGACCTTGTGGGCCACCGCGATCTTCGACAGCGAGTCGCCGGCCTTGACTTCATAGGTTCCGCCCTCGCCGGCGGCGGCCTTGGGCTTGGCGGAGGCCGCCGGCTTCGCGGCGGGCTGCGACTGCGAAGGCTTGGCATAGTCCGGCAGAATCAGCTTCTGGCCGATGCGGATCTTGTTGGGATCGGTGATCTGATTCAGTTCGGCCAGCTCGCGGAAATTCACGCCGTGCCGGACGGCGATTTTGGAGAGCGAATCGCCGGCCTTGACCACATACAGATTTTCGGCGGCCACGCCGGGCTTGACCGGTTCGGGCCGGACCGGAGGCTGGATCTCGGGGAAGGCCACCGGCGGCACGGCTTCCGGCACGACCACGGCGGCGGACGGCGGCAGAACCGGAACCGGGGCGGGCTCCACCGGCAGGGGCTCGGTCCGGCCGGCGTCGCGCTGGGTCGTGGTGCAGCCCTGCGTCATGACCACCGATCCAATCACCGCCACGTGCACCGCCACAATCAACCCAGCTACAATCGATACCCTCATGTTTGGCTCCTTCGCTTCTTGGCTCAAAAATCTTTTCAATCCACTATCTATTTATTATGGGGCCGATGGGCGGCGGAATTCAATCCTTTTCCTTCAGGTTTTTCCATCCGCGGATTTCTCCCCGGCGGCGCAGCGCCGGAACGCCTCGCCCCGTTCCGCATAGGAGCGGAACTGGTCGTAGCTGGTGCAGGCCGGCGCCAGCAGGATGCAGTCGCCGGGCTTCGCGGCCGCGCGGGCCTCCGCCACGGCGCGATCCAGCGTGCCGCAATCCCGGCAGGACACGGCCCGGCCCCAGGCAGCCGCCAGGACCGGCGCCGCTTCCCCGATCAGGAAAACGCCCCGGACGCGCTCGCGCAGAACCGGATCGGCCGCCGCAAAATCCGTCTCCTTGGGCCGCCCCCCGGCAATCAGCCAGACCGGCCGGCGCTGCATCCGGATGGACGCCATCAAGGCCGCCAGATTGGTGGCCTTGGAATCGTCCACATAGAGCACGCCCCCGTATTCCCCCGCCGGACAGGCGCGATGCGGAAGCGGCATGAATTCCGCCAGGGCCCGGCGAAGGATTTCCGGAGCCAGCCCCGCAGCTCGCCCCGCCCCGATCAGACCGGAGGCGTTGGGCCCCATCACCGCATTGTCGAATGGCGAGCCCGCAAGGGAAATGCTCTCCCCTCCGCACGTGATCCGACCGGGCGCATATACGCAATCCCCCTGCGGCTCGGAACCAAAGGACCGCCACGTCCCCTGCCCGCCCGACCACTCCCGGAAGCGTTCAATCCATTCGACGGGTGCCAGGGCCGCATCCCCGGCCCGCTGGCACGAAAACAGACGCGCCTTGAGGCGGGCATAGGTCTCCATCGTTCCATGCCGGTCCAGATGATTCGGCAGGACGTTCAGCAGCAGCCCGACATCGGGGCGGAAGTCCGCGCAGGTTTCCAGCTGGAACGAACTGACTTCGATCACCAGCCAGTCGGCGGCCGGGTGGTCCATCACCGCCCGGCAGACAGGAAGACCGTAGTTGCCGCAGGGCACCGCGGCAAGACCCGCCAGGCGGAACGCATCCGCCAGCGCCTTCACCACGCTGCTTTTTCCGTTGCTGCCCGTCACCGCCAGTGTGCGGCCGCGAAACCGGCTCCAGCCCAGTTCCAGTTCGGAGACCAGCGGAATGCCCCGCGCCCGCAGCCCGGCCAGAAACGGCCCGTCCGCGGGCCACCCCGGACTGACCACCGCCATATCGAAATTCCCCGGCGGGACCTCCGCCGCACCCCGTTCCACTTCGCAGCCCAGCGCGGCCAGTTCATCCCCCTGGGCACGCGTTTCCGGCGTGTCGCGCTGATCCACCGCCCGCACCGGCACCCCTTCCGCCCGCAACAGGCGGGCGGCGGCCGCGCCGCTCGCCCCGAGACCGCAAATCAGTGCCTGGGAATACCGCCTCATGGATTCCGCTTCAGCGCAGCTTCAGCGTCGCCAGCCCCAGCAGCGCGCACACAATGGATACGATCCAGAACCGGATCACCACCGAATTCTCCGCGGCATCCGGCGACCGCCCTTCGGCCCGCGCCCGTTCCTTGGAAATGATCTCGAAGTGATGGTGGATCGGCGTCATGCGGAACGGGCGGCGTTGCGGAGGCAGGCCTTCACCGGTACGCCAGCGGTGCCACTTGCACGCCCCCCGCTGGATCAGGACGCTGCCCGCCTCCCCGGCGAATACCAGGCCCACGATCAGCAGCGTCAGCTCCTGCTTGATGAGGATGGCCACCATGGCGATGGTGCCCCCCAGGGCCAGGCTGCCCGTGTCGCCCATGAACACCTTGGCCGGATAGGCGTTCCACCACAGGAATCCGAGAACCGCCCCCATCAGGCAGCCGCAGAACACGGCCAGTTCGTGCGCACCGCTGACCGACGGCACCTGCAGGTAGCTGGCCATGATGACGTTGCCCGCCACGTAGGCCAGTGCCAGGTACGCCGCCGAAACCGTTCCCATGCAGCCCGCCGCCAGCCCGTCCAGTCCATCGGTCAGGTTGACCGCGTTGGTCGTACCCACCAGTACCAGGAACATGAACACCGCCGCGCCAGGGACCGTCAGATCCGCCACCACCGGCGCCTTGAAGAACGGCACCATCAGCTGGCGCGCATAGGCCCGGGTGCCCGGCACCGCCTCGATCGCAATGAACGCCGCCACGACCCACGCGCCCTGCAGCAGCAGCTTGTGCCGCTCCTTCAGGCCGTCCGAACTCCCCCGTTTCAGCTTGAGCCAGTCATCCGCGAACCCCACCGCGCCCATGAACAGCATGGTCGCCGTCACGATCCAGACCTGCGGATTCGTGGTGTGGCACCACAGTACCGTCGACACCAGCGTGGTGAACAGGATCAGCACTCCGCCCATCGTCGGCGTGCCCGCCTTGCGCCCGTGATGCTGGAGCGCGTCCTCCACATCCTGCTCCTGCCGCACCACCTGCCCGATCTTCAGCGCCCGCAGGCGCCCGATCATCCAGCGCCCCAGCAGCAGCGACAGCAGAAACGACGTGCCCGCCCCCATGAAGGCGCGAAACGTCACGTAGCGGAATACGTTCAGCGCGGAAATCCAATCGGTCCACAGCGACAGGTAATACAGCATGGGTCTAGCCCTCCTTCTTCAAGGCACTCAGGACATCTTCAATATGCACCCCGCGGGAGGCCTTCAGCAACACGGCATCCCCCGGCCGCAGCCGCGCATTCAGCCACGCCGCGGCGTCGCCGGCATTCGCCGCGGCATGCCGGCGGGCCCCCGGCCAGCCGGCCGCCTGCAGTCCGTCCCGGAGCGCGAGGGCCGCCTCGTCCGGCGTCCCGCCGCTCTGCGGCACCACGACAATTCCCTCCCATTGCCCGGCCGCGGCATGCCGCCCCAGCGCCTCGTGGGCTTCCGCCCGGCGAAGCCCCAGTTCCAGCATCGGCCCCAGCACCAGAAATTTCCGGCCCGCCGCCGGCCAGCCCGCAAAAGCCGACAGCGCCGCCTGCATGCTCCGGGGGTTCGCGTTGTACGCATCATTGATGGCCGTCCAGCCGCGCACGGTCTCCACGGCCCAGCGCATGCCCACCGGACGGAATCGCCGCAGCGCCGCCTCGATCTGCGTCCAGGACACCCCGCATTTCCGCGCCAGTGCCGCGGCGCGCAGGACGTTCTCGGCCATGTAGCCGCCCGGCGGCGGCAGGGACAGATCGGCCGTCTCGCCCGTGGCGCGTTCGCAGACCCACAGCCGCCCCGGCGCCTGCGCATCCCCCGCATAGTCCGCCTCGCGCCGCTTCAGCGAACACGTCACCACCGGCGCGGAGCAGTGCGCCTTCAGAAGCGGAAAAAACTCATCCTCCCGGTCCAGCACGGCAAACCCGTCCGCCGGCAGTTTCTCCAGCAGCGCCGCCTTTTCTTCGGCGATCGCACGCACCGAATCAAAGAATTCAATGTGCACTTCGGCCAGGCCGGTCATCACCGCCATGTCCGGCATCAGGATGTCCCGCAGCGGCGCCATCTCGCCCGGATGGCTGATGCCCGCCTCGAACACGCCGAACGCGCAGTCGCGATCCAGCGCCGCCAGGCTCAGCGGCAGGCCCACCTCGTTGTTGAAGTTGCCGGACGTCCGCGCGGTTTTGCCCGCGCCCGACAGCATGTCCGCCGCCAGTTCCTTGACCGTCGTCTTGCCCACGCTGCCGGTCACCCCCGCAAGGCGCGCCGGCATCTGCGCCCGGTAGCCCGCCGCAAACCGCCCCAGCGCCGCCCGCGGGTCGTCCACCCGCAAAAAGCACCCCGCCGACGGCAGCCGGCCAACGGGAACCGATTCGCGCACCACCGCGCAGCCCCCCGCCGCGGCCACGGCCCCCAGAAAATCGTGGCCATCCGTCCGCTCGCCTTTCAAGGCAAAGAACAGGCAACCCGGTCCGGCCGCCCGGCTGTCCACGCACAATCCGCCTACCGGATGGGATGGCGGGGCGGGATGCCATTGGCCGCGACACCAGGCCGCCGCCTGCGCTGGAAAAACTGGATCCATTTCGCGGGGGTTGTAGAAGGTTTGCCCCCCGGGCGCAATCCATTTCCGGTTCCGCCGGCGGCCGCATCCCGCTATAGTGGCGCCATGAAGGCACTTTCCATGGGCGACCGCATCCGGGCGGGCGCCTACTCGGTTCTGACGCGCTACCGCCGCAGTCTCCTGCTGGCCGGTCGCGACGGCCGCCTGCTCTTCATCGTGGACCGCTCCATCGGCCCCGGCCCCTTGAACATCGTCGTGAGCCGTCCCGACCGCTTTCTGCCCGGCGATGCATTCCGCCTCCCCCCCTGGCCAACGGCCCCGCGGTTTAACTCCTCCCTGCCGCGCCTGGACCGCACCGCCCGCGCCCGGTTGATGACAACACTCCAGGCCGCCCTCCCCCGTTTCGCCCCCCCCGACAGCCTCGTGTCCCTGATGACCTCTCCCGGCACGCTTCCTCCCCGGCAAACTGCTCGCGATCAACGCATCCGGCGCGGACTGCTCCATATTTCCAGCGAACAGCTTGCCGCCGGCGTCCGCCTGCTCCGCGGCTGCGGCGAGGGTCTCACGCCGGCCGGCGATGATTTTCTCTGCGGCCTCATGCTGGCCGGCCGCCTGCTGCGCCGGCCGGCGCTGGCGCGCGCAATGCTGCCCCACGCCCTCGGCAGCAACCCCGTTGCCAATGCCTTCTTGAATCTGTCCGCGGAAGGCCGCGTCCATATCGCTGTTCAGCGTCTTCTGCAAGCCCCCTCGCCAGCCCGCGTCCGGGCCGTCTGCGCCTTCGGCCACAGCTCCGGCGCCGACCTGCTCTGCGGCCTGCTCTGGGGCCTGGCCCCTATGAGCTCATTTCCTGAACGCTGATCCCTTTCCCTCCTGAACCCCGCACCCCGAACCCTCCCCCCCCTCTTTCCCCACCCCCTACCGAACCAGCGTCCACCACACAACGGCGCTCAAGGCAATCCGGTACCAACCGAACCCTTCCAGCGTGTGGCGGGAAATCACCCGCATCAGAAACCGGATGGCCACCCGCGCCACGAAAAATGAAACCGCCAGCCCGATCGCATACGGCGCCAGGTCCGACCGCTGGAGCGTACCCCAGCCCTTCATCAGGTCATAGCCCCCGGCCAGCAGCAGCACCGGCACCGCCGCGAAAAACGAATACTCTGCCGCCGTCTTCCGCCCCAGCCCCATCAACCGGCCGCCCAGGATCGTGGCCATCGAACGCGACGTGCCCGGCACCATCGCCACGCATTGGAACAGGCCGATCCCCAGCGCCCGTTTCCAGCCCACCGCATCCACGCCCCCTTCGTCGTGCGACGGCAGCAACCGCTCCAGCACGATCATCAAGACGCCCCCCGCGCACAGCGCAACGGCTATAGGCATCGGCGCAAACAACCGCTCCTTGATCGCCGAATGAAACAGCAGTCCCAGCACTGCCGCCGGCAGCGTGGTCAGGAACAGCCACAGCCAGCCGTTCCGGCCGGCAAACCCCTCCCGGGCCTTGAAATCCGCCAGCCGCAGAAAACGGCGTCCGTATTCCACCAGCACCGCCAGCATCGCCCCCGCCTGAATCACCACCGTGAAGCTCTCGTGAAAGGAACGTCCCATCCAGTCCTTCGCCAGTTCCAGATGCCCGGTGGACGAAACCGGCAGGTACTCCGTGAATCCCTCCACCACCCCCATGACAGCGGCGGCCAGTGCTTGTACGAGGTCAGGCATGTGATCGGTCTATCGGCTTCCTGCCGGTTTCATTTCGTCCGTTCGGTTCAACGCAAACGCCCCGAACCCTAGCCGCCCTCCGCCGTCTGCGCAAGCCCATCCCGCCGGTCCCGGGCACTCCGTCGACCACCTCATGACTCCGAATCCGCGCTCATGGCCTCCACCAGATCCCGGTGCGCCCGGGCCGCCCGGCCGGAATCGAAGCATTCCGCCGCGCGGAGGTTTCCCGCCCGCCCGATAGAGGCCGCCGCATCCGGATCCGCCACCACCCGCTCCAGCGCCGCCACAAAGGACGCCCCGTCATCAGGCGTGAAAAGAAAACCGTCCGTCCCGTCTCTCACGATTTCCGCAATGCCCGGCAGCCCCGACGCCGCCACCGGACGCCCCGTCGAAAGCCCGTTGTAAAGCGCGCTGGGAATGATGCCCTGGTTGTCCGGCGAATTGCGCCGGTGCACCAGCACCGCATCCATCGCATTCAGCCAGCGGTTGACTTCCTGCTTGGTCGGCAGCCATCCCGTCATGTGCACGACTTGTCCCAGCCCGCGCTTCGCAATCTGCCGCCGGCACCAGGCCTCGCCCCCCGCCCCGCCAATCACCACCAGCCGCCAGTCCGGATGCCGGGCCACCGCCGTCCGCCACCAGTCCAGCAGCTGATCATACCCCTTTCCGCCGCGAATGATCCCGAAAATGGCAAAATGCTTTTGAGCAGGATCAAGTCCCAGTTCTTCCTTGGACGGCCGCGGCTCCAGCGGACGGAACACCCCCGGATTCTGCGGCGCATTGATCACCACCACGCGCGATGCCTCCAGCCCCTTGGCCTCCAGCAGCCGGCCTTCCGCCCGGGTGCTGACGGTCGCCTTCACGGTCGGGCGGTTCCAGCTCCGCACTTCGCGCCGCTCCAACCGTTCCGCCACCTTCCGTCCCCATCCCCGATGCCCCAGCAAAATGGACCACCACCAGTCGCTCGTCTCGATGATCGTCGGGAATCCCAGCGCCGCCACGCGCCCCGGAAGGAACGGCAGCGCTTCCTTGCAGATCACCACCGCCGGCGCCAGCTCCTGGATGCACGCCAGCGTCCGGCCCGTGTGCGCATACCAGCGCAGCGTCTTGAACCACTTGTCCCGGCCATCGGTCTGATCCACGCTGAACGGCAGTTCGATCACCCGCATGTCCCGGCGCAGTTCTTCGTTTCGCCGCCCCCCCGACGGCCCCATGCTCACATAGACCAGCTCATAGGCCGGCGCCAGCGCCTTCGCCAGCTCCCGCAGCGCCGGCCATTGAAACGCCTCGATCTCCGGCGGATACCGGTGCAGATAGACCACCCTGGGTTTCGATTTGCTCATTTCGGCCCCCATGCTACCCTATGCCCCATGAACTTGACCAGCGCCCGGATTTGGATTGCCGGCACCGAAACCCTCGCCGGTGCCGCCCTGCTGGCCGAAGCCTCCCGCCGCGGCCTCGAGGTCACCCCCCTGTCCGCAGCCGACACCGCCGACTGGGCGGATGCCGCCGCCGTCCAGCGCTCCCTCGCTCAGACCCGCCCCGACGTCGTCTTCGTCGCCGCCGGCGAATCCGGCGGCATCGCCCTCAACCAGGCCCACCCCGCCCGCCTGCTCGAATCCAACCTCCGCGTCGTGCTGAACGTGATCTGTGCCGCCGCCCGCCTGCACATTCCCCGCCTTCTCTACCTCGCCAGCTCCTGCTGCCATCCCCGCGACGCCGCCCAGCCCCTGCGCGTCGAAAGCCTCATGACCGGTCCCCTCGAACCCACCAACGCCGCCTACGCCGCCGCCAAGCTCGCCGGAATCGCCGCATGCGAAGCCATCCGGCAGGAATCCGGCCTCGGCTTTTTCGCCGCCCTCCCCGCCACCCTCTACGGCCCCGAAGACCACTTCGACCCCTCCCGCGCCCACGTCGCCACCGGCCTCATGCTCCGCATGCACGAGGCCAAAAAACAGCATCTCCCCTCCGTCACGGTCTGGGGTACCGGAACCCCCCGCCGCGATTTCCTCTTCTCCCGCGATCTCGCCGACGCCTGCCTGTTCCTCGCCGAACGCTACGACCCCGCCCGCGGCCCCATCCACATCGGACCCGATGCCGACCTCTCCATCGCCGAAGTGGCACAGGCCGTCAAGGCTGTCGTCGGCTACGACGGCGAGCTGCTGTTCGACCCCTCCCGGCCCGACGGCGCCCCCCTCAAGCGCCTCGACGCCTCCCCCCTGCGCGCCCTCGGCTGGCAGCCTCAAACCCCCTTCCCCGACGGCCTGCGCCAAACCTACGCCGCGTTCCTTCATTCCCGTCAATGAACTTGCCCCGACCCTGTTGATCGGGTAGATTCCAGCGTTCGATTACTCACAACGATACCAAGGCGGATCATGGCTCTCGACATCCTGTTCATCAACCCCGGCAATCAGAAGGCCATCTACCAGGATCTCGCCATTGAATTTACCGCCCTCGATGTCCCCGTCTGGGCCTGCCTTCTCGCCGAATCCATCCGCCGCCAGGGCCGCTCCGTCCAGATCCACGACATGAACATCCAGGGCTGGGACGACGCCACCCGCGACCGCCTCCTGGCGGAAAAGCCCCGCCTCGTTGTCGTCATGGTCTACGGCCACCACCCCTCCGCCTCCACCCAGACCATGCCCGTCGTCCGGCCGCTCCTCCAGGACCTCAAGGCCGCCTACCCGGACATCCCCGTCGCCATCGGCGGCACCCACCCCTCCGCCCTGCCCGAGCAGACCCTCGCCGAGGAAGCCGCCGATTTCCTTGTCGAAGGCGAAGGCCTCTACACCCTCCTCGGCCTTCTCGATCATCTCGACGGCCAGGACAACCTCGCCTCCATCCCCGGCCTCTGGCGCCGCACCCCCGAGGGCGCCGTCCGCGCCGCCCCCCCGCGCCCCATCGAGAACCTCGACACCGAACTGCCGGGCTACGCCTGGGATCTGCTCCCCCCCCTCGACAACTACCGCGCCCACAACTGGCAGTGCTTCCAGTATTTCGAGCAGAGCCGCGACCCCGCCTTCCTCGATGTCCGCCGCCCCTACGTCTCGCTCTACACCTCCCTCAACTGTCCCCACAACTGCGACTACTGCTGCATCCACACCATCTTCGGCAAGCCCGGCATCAAGAACTGGTCCATGGAAACCGTCATCGGCTGGATCGATGAACTCGTCCGGCAGCACGGCGTCCGCAACTTCCGCTTCGCCGACGAGCTCTTCATGCTCAACCGTGCCCGCGTCACCCGCTTCTGCGAACTCCTCGAAGAACGCGGCTACGACCTCAACATCTGGGTCTACGCCCGCATCGACACCATCTTCGACGACCTCCTCCCGCGCCTCAAAAAAGTCGGCGTCCAGTGGATCTGCCCCGGCATCGAATCCGGCAACGCCGAAGTCCGCGCCGATGTGAACAAGAACATCCGCCGCGATGTCGTCTCCACCATCCGCGCCATCCAGAATGCCGGCATCTACATCATCGGCAACTACATGTTCGGCCTGCCCCACGACACCCTCGAAACCATGCAGCAGACCCTCGATCTCGCCCTCGAACTCAACTGCGAATTCGCCAACTTCTACACCGTCATGGCCTACCCCGGTTCCGACCTCTACCGACGCGCCAAGGCCGCCGGCCTCGTCCCCGACCGCTGGGAGGCCTTCTCCCAGCACTCGTACTGGACCCAACCCCTCCCCACCGACCATCTCACCCCCGCCCAGGTCCAGACCTTCCGCGACAATGCCTTCCAGACCTATTTCAACCACCCCGCCTACCGCGAACGCGTCCGGACCCTCTTCGGTCCGAAAACTTGCGAGCACCTCGATAAGATGATATCCATTCCCCTCAAACGCCGACTCACAGAAACAGGTAGCCCATGAACGACATCCCATTCCTCGAGCAAAAAGCCCACCGCCTCCGCAAGCTCGTCCTCGAGTCCTGCATCAAGGCCAAGACCGGGCACGTCACCTCCTCCATGTCCTGCGCCGAAATCATGAGCGTCCTGTTCCACGGCGGCATTCTGCGCTACGACCCCAAACGCCCCGACTGGCCCGACCGCGACCGCTTCATCCTCTCCAAGGGCCAGGCCTCCCCCATGCTCTACGCCGTCCTCGCCGACGCCGGCTTCTTCGACCCCAAGGATCTCGCCTCCTTCGCCCAGAAGGACGGCCCCTTCGGCGTCCACCTCCAGAAGAGCGTCCCCGGCGCCGAAATCACCTGCGGCTCCCTCGGCCAGGGCTTCGGCTTCGCCGCCGGCCTCGCCCTCGCCGCCAAGATGGATCTCAAGCACCACATGGTCTTCACCCTCCTCGGCGACGGCGAAAACCAGGAAGGCTCCATCTGGGAAACCGCCATGTTCGCCGCCCACAACCGCCTCAACAATCTCGTCGCCATCCTCGACCGCAACTACCAGTGCGTCCTCGACTTCACTGAGAACTTCCTAAGCCTCGAACCCCTCGACAAGAAGTGGGAGGCCTTCGGATGGAACGTCATCCGCGTCGAAGGCCAGTCCGTGCCCGCGCTGCTGAACGCCTTCCAGGGCCTGCGCTCCCGCCGCCGCCCCAACCCCACCATCATCATCGCCGACACCACCAAGGGCGCCGGCATCGACTTCATGTCCTGCGTCCCCCTCTGGCACGGCGCCGCCCCGGCCGGGGACGAAGCCAAGCAGGCCCGTGCCGAACTCGAAAGGAATGCCCCCCATGCCTAATCCCATCAGCCAGCGCGATTCCTTCTGGAACAAGATCTACGAAATCGCCCGCAACGACCGCCGCGTCGTCATCGTTTCCGCCGACATGGGCGCCCCCGCCCTCGACCAGATCCGGCGCGACCTGCCCGGACAATTCATCAACGTCGGCATCGCCGAGCAGAACGGCATCCTCGTCGCCTCCGGCCTCGCCCGCGAAGGCAAGCGCCCGTTCTTCTACGCCATCGCCCCCTTCGCCGTCATGCGGCCGATCGAACTGGTGCGCGTCAACAACGCCATCATGAACATCCCCATCACCATCGTCGGCGTCGGCGCCGGCTTCTCCTACGAAGACTCCGGCCCCACCCACCACCTCCTCGAAGACATCGCTCTCATGCGCGCCTTCCCCAACATCACCATCCATTCCACCTCCGACGCCGCCCTGGCCGCCGCCGTCGCCGAGCAGTCCTGCGCCTGGCCCAACGCCAACTATGTCCGCCTCGACCGCCAGGTCCTGCCCGACATCCACGCCGGATCCAAGCTCGACTTCCAGGCCGGCTTCGCCGACCTGCGCCCCGGCAAGCAGGCCACCCTCGTCGCCACCGGCTACATGGTCCACAAGGCCCTGAACGTCGCCGACCTCCTCCAGAAGGACGGCATCGATCTCGGCGTCATCGACCTCTTCCAGCTCCTCTGCGACGGCGACGCCCTCGCCGCCCGCCTCTCCCAGGCCCCCGCCGTCTTCACCCTCGAGGAACATTTTCTCCCCGGCGGCATGGGTTCCGCCATCCTCGAAATCCTCGCCGACCGCGGCATCTCCCGGCCCGTCCGCCGCTTCGGCATGGGCAACCCCGGCGTGTACTCCTACGCCTACGGCGGCCGCGAAATCATCCACGATACCTACGGCTTGTCCCCGGAACAGATCGCCGCCGACATCCGCCAGACCCTCAAATAGGCCTGGGTCCGGTTCCGATCTACCCCCTGCGTGTCAAACGCGTCAGGGTTCGCCCGGTTCCCCCTCGGGAGACGCCTGGACCATCCCCCGGATCTCTTCTTCGGACAATGCGCACCCGTATAGCCGGACTTCGTCTAGCACCCCTTCCACAAACATCCCCTCGCCCTGTCCGATCGTGAGCGGGGCATCCGTACTCGGGAGCGGCGGCTCATGCCGATCCTCGGCAATGCATCTGCCGTCTGCGAACAGTCGGAATTCATCGCCATTCCGGGTCAAGGCCACATGATGCCAGTATCCCAGCCGCGGCCTCCACGATGACCGGCCGATGGAATGGCTGATCCCTTCATCGGTATTCACGTGGAAGCAAAGCCGCCCTTGGTCAAACCATAACAGCCACTTGTTCCTTGCCCCGCCGCCCGTGTCGTGCGCCATGATCATCTGGTCGCCCGGCGGCAGGCTCTCCAGCTTCACCCACAGCGCGATCGTGAACGGCTTGTCCCCGAAATTCCAGGCGGCATCGTGGGGAACCTCGAGATACCCCGTGCGGCGCCCCACCCGGAACGCCCCGCCGCGCTTGCCGTCCGGCACGAACACCGCACCCAGCGCCCGCCCGTTCCGCCCGTTCCCGCTCGCATCGCGCACCTTCCCGTCGGCATCGCCGTCAAACGGATAGTACGCCAGCAACCCGTCCGCCCGCACCGGGGAAAGCACCCGGATTTCACGAATGAAATCCAGGGGCACCTTCTGGACGCCGAACGCCGTGTTGACCCCGATCCATTTTTCCAGGCAGGTTCCGGTCAGCCGGTCCTGGTTCCGGAATTCAATGACCATGCCGCCCTCCGTCACGTCCAGCCGGGCCCGTGTCATCAAGCGGTAAGGAATGGCGGACCGGCCAAAGGAGGTCTCCACCCGCACTCCTCTGGCCAGCGGCGTGCCGACCAGACTGGACCCGTCTTTCGTGGACAGCGAAATCCTCGCCTCCGCTTCGCCTCCGGCCCCCTCCCCCCTGGCCATTCCCCCCGCCAATCCAAGCATCAACAGGCCGACCATCCACTGCTTCATCTGAACCTCCGATCGGTTTCAGCTTGCCAGATGTTTCCCCGGCTGAAAAGCGAATTGGGCGCCAGCCAGTCTGATTGAAGGCCGAGACCTCGATGCCGGCAACGCCCCGCCTTACTGACAGGAGTTTGTCTGGCACAACGGGGTTCCGGCATCTGATCCCGCTTTCCCGCCTGACGACCCGCATCGCCGCCGTTTCCCGCTGGCGCAGCCTGCCGGTTGCCGGGATATCCTCTGAGGGTCCGATCTGCACGGCATCCGTTTGCACGCCAGGGCCTGCGCGACCAGGCGGCCGGCCCCGAATTCCTGCGGCCAGAACGGACGGACCGGCACGCGCAGCCGCCTGCGCCCCGCGAAGTTTCACCGGCGGCGCGATGGCCCTTCGGCTGGCAAGCCGTCCCGTCTGGGCCCCCGGATGTTATGTCTCCCAGCGAGTTCCCAAAATCCTGACGCGCCGGGCCCAGTGGCGAACTATGCGTTACCGGTGCGGCCTGGGCGGATCCCGCCGCGCAAAAGCTATCGCGCCTCTACCTGCTGCTGGTGATCCCGACAACGCCTATTTCTCCTGCTCACAACGCCAGGTCCGATTCGGCATCCGGCCGGTGCCGAACGAATCCTCGCCTCCGCCCTGGCCGATCCGAAGGCGCCGCCTCAAGGCCCCGGCTCGCCTTCCAGACATCTCGTGCTGACGCCGACCGGTCGTGCTGGCCGTGTCGGATTCCACCTTCCCGTCCGGCCCATCGCCATCGAGGCCATCTCTCAAAGGACACTTCACCGGCATCCGGCCGATCTGTGATCCCGCAAGCCGTCATTCTGCTCGGGGGCAAGGGCACCCGCATCGCCGCGCGGTTTCCCGGCCGCCCCAAATGCCTGGTCCCGGTCGGCGGGAAGCCCTTTCTCGAACGGCAGCTCGACTGGCTCAAGGCCAACGGCATCGCCGACGTCCTGCTCGCCGCCGGCCACATGGCCGACGTGATCGAAGCCCATCTGGCCGCCCGCCCCGATGCCCTCCGCATCACCCTCTCCCGCGAACCCGAACCCTCGGCACCGGCGGCGCCCTCGGATTCATCAAACCGCAGCTCGCCTCCGACCCCGTCCTCGTCCTCAACGGCGACTCCCTCGCCCCCTCCCTCGACTTTTCCACGCCATGGAAAACAAGCCTGTCCCGCTTCAGCGGGATTTTTCCACGCTATGGAAAATGTTCGGACGGTTTTTCCACGCTATGGAAACAAATCTTCCACGCTGTGGAAAATCCGGACGGGTTTTTCCATGCCGTGGAAAATTATTTTCCACAGTGTGGAAAACTATTCATCGCCCCGATCGAAGAAGCCGGCCGCTACGGGACCGTGGAGTTCGATGCCGACGGCTTCATCACCGCCTTCCGCGAAAAAGCCGACCGCGCGGGCGGGTTCGTCAACGCCGGAATCTACCTCCTGCCCCGCGACATCATCGCCGCCCTTCCCGCCGGCCAGCCCGTCTCGCTGGAGACGGAGATCTTTCCGTCGCTCGCCGCACAACGCCGCCTGGCGGCCCTCCCCTGTCCGCCCCCCCTGCTCGACATGGGCACGCCGGAGGGATTGACCGCCATGGAACAATTCCTGCGCGGTTGAATGCTCCCCATGCCCGTCGTCGCCCCATCCGACCTGAAGCCTCTGCGCACCGCCGTCCGCCGGCGCCTTCTGCCGTGGTTCGCGCGCCATGCCCGCGACCTGCCCTGGCGCGCCGAACCGCGCGATCCCTACGCCGTGTGGATCTCCGAAATCATGCTCCAGCAGACCCGCGTGGACACCGTCATCCCCTACTTCCGGCGGTTCCTGAAACGGTTTCCAAACCCCGCCGCGCTCGCCGACGCCCCCCTCCAGGATGTGCTGAAGCTGTGGGAAGGCCTCGGCTACTACACCCGCGCACGCCAGATTCACAAGATGGCCGAACGCCTCGTCCGCGAGCATGGCGGTCAACTCCCCGCCGATCCCGACGCGCTGGCGGCGCTCCCCGGCCTGGGACCCTACACCACCGCCGCCATCGCCTCGTTCGCATTTGGAAAACCCCTCGCCGTCCTCGACGGCAATGTCATCCGCGTCCTGTCGCGGCTGCGGGCCCTGACCGACGACATCACGCTGCCCGCCACCCGCCGTAAACTCCAGCAACTGGCCGATGCCCTTCTGCCGGCGGATCAGGCCGCCGCCGCCAACGAGGCCTGGATGGAACTGGGCGCCCTCGTCTGCACCCCGCGCAATCCGGCCTGCCCGGCCTGCCCCCTGCGCACCGTCTGCCGCGCCCGGTCAACCGGCGCCCCCGCCGCCTTTCCCAAAAGGAAGAAGAAAATGAAAGTGCCCCACAAAATCGTCGGCGCCGCCGTCATCCTCAACCCGAAAAACCAGATCCTGATCGCCCAGCGCTGTCCCGAAAAAGGGATGCTGGCCGGCCTGTGGGAATTTCCAGGCGGCAAGCGTGCCGAGGGCGAAACCATGCCCCAGTGCATCGCCCGCGAACTGCGCGAGGAAATGGGCATCGAGATCGAAGTCGGCCCCCACCTCGTCACCGTCCCCCATGCCTATTCGCATTTCACGATCGACCTGCATGCCCACTTCGCCCGGATCCGCAAGGGCCGTCCCCGCCACATCGAGTGCGCCGGCCATGCCTGGGTCACCCCCGGGCAGTTCGATGAGTATCCGTTCTCCAAGGCCGACCACGGCATCATCCGCGCCCTCCGCGCCCTGCCCCGCCCGCCCCGGCTGCGCGACTTCTTTGCCTGACCCGCGCCCCGATTCCGGAGGATCCGGACGAACCCGCCCCCGCGCAGGCATCCGCTTCGCTTTTTATAGTTATTGCCATATGTATACATATTGCAATAACTATAAAATCCGTCCCGACGGCCTTGGGATGAATCAACAATACCTTTCCTGGGCACCGCCCGGCCCGGGGCTGACGCCGGTTCAGCGCGAGGCGATCCAGGGGATGGCGACGAACGTGCCAAGGCTGCTGCCGAGGTTGGCGAACACCACCACAAGCAGAATGCGCACCACCGGATTCAGGAAAAAGCCCTTGAGGGTTTCCATTGCTTCGGGCAGGGCCTCGAAATCCCCCACGGACGGCGGGCGGGCCCAGGCCTGCACCAGCCCCGCCACCCAGCCCGCCGCAATCGTCGGATTCAGACTGGTGATGGGCGCCGCGACAAAGGCCGCCAGCACGGCCAGCGGATGCGCCAGCACCAGCGCCGCCCCCAGGGCGGACAGCACCCCGTTCACCCCGACCCAGATCGCAATGGAATCAATACCCCGCTCCATGCCCCCCCGCCAGAAGCCCCACGCAATCAGCGCCACCACGGCCGCCGGAATCAGCCACGGCCAGATTTTGGACCAGCGCGACGGCGGCGGGAGGCTCTCCAGTTCCGCCAGGGGAGCCTCTTCCCGGATCGCCTTCAGCATGCCCGGCACGTGTCCCGCGCCGACCACCGCCACGATCCGCCCGCCCGGCGCCGCCCGCAGCTTCTGCGCCAGATACACGTCGCGTTCGTCAATCAGCCGCTTCTTGATTTCCGGAAAGGCCTTGCCCATTTCCCCCATCATCGCCTCGAGCTGATCCTGCTGCTTCAGCGCCTCGATGTCTTCGCCGCCGATTTCCCCGGACGCAAACAGCGCGCCGGCCATCGTGCCGAACAGCTTGATCCGCTGCCACAACCCCAGATGCCGCCAGACGCGCTTCAGGGTGATGTCGATCCGGCGGTCGATCAGTTCCAGGCGCGCGCCGGTCTCCTCGGCGCAGGCCGCCCCCGCCATCATTTCCGCGCCGGGTTCCACTTCGAGCTGCTTGCCCAGCCGCCGGTAGAACGACTGCATGGCCAGCTGCGCCAGCAGGAAGGTCGCCTTCCCCTCCTTCACCACCCGGAACAGATTGGTTTCGCGCCAGGCGGATTTCTTCACCATCCCCTGATAGCGGGGTTCGCACAGCTCGATCGCAATGGTGTCCGGCCGGACCGCCGCCACGGTGTCGCGCACGTCCTGCACGCTCTTCGCGGAGACGTGGGCGGTGCCCACGATGTGAATGAGTTTGCCCTCCAGCTCCACGGTCGTGGCGCTGGAGGGCAGGGAGAGCGCGTCTTCCTGCATGAAAGCCGGCTATTCGCCGCCCTTCTTGATGTAGATGTCGGTCCGGCGGTTGCGCTGCATGTTCTCTTCGGTGTCATTCGGAGCCACCGGACGGTCGAAGCCGTAGCCCACCGACGTCACCTGGTCCGCGGCAATGCCGCTCTGTTCGATGAGATAGTCCGCCACGGCCTTGGCGCGGCGCTCGCTGAGCTTCTGGTTGTAGGTCCGCGACGACCGCGCCCGCTTGTCGGCGTGGCCTTCCACGCGCACCGTGGCCTGCGGATCGCGCTTGAGCACCTTGACCACCGGCTCCAGATCCTGGAAGTACTGCGGGCGGATGAAGGACTTGTCGTAGTCGAACTCGATCAGCAGGGTGTACTTCTGCAGGTCATCGGCGGGATCCAGCGGATCCGTGCCGTCTTCGATCACTTCGTGGCCGTCGGTCACCCCGCCGGCATCCGTGTCCGGATTCAGCGCGTCGGTGCTGTGCACCAGGACTTCCGCGCCGTCCGACAACCCGTCGAAATCGCTGTCCGGATTCAGCGGATCGGTCTTGAACTTGAAGACTTCGTCGCCGTCCGACAGGCCGTCGCCGTCGGTGTCCGGGTTGTACGGATCGGTGCCCAGCGCCGCCTCGTCCTTGTCGAACAGGCCGTCGCCGTCGCTGTCCACGTCGCCCGCGCCCGCGCCGACCAGAAATTCCGGCGCCACGTATTTCTCGGCGCCGAACCGGTAGCTCAGGCCCACCTCGAACAGGCCGACCACTTCGGAATTCTTGCCCTGCACCCCGATGGAGGCATCGGTGCGCAGCGCCCAGGAATCGTTGAAATGGTAAAACAGGCCGCCGCCCGCCGAGACGCCGAGCTGGGTCTGGCCGTTTTCCATGTCGTCGCCGAAAAAGGTGACCGACGGTCCGGCCTTGAGGAACGGATCGATCCGGCGGTTGGCCTGGTTCCGCAGGTGCAGGAGCACGTCCAGGCTCAGCCGCACCGCCGTGGTGTCGCCGTCGAGTTCATCCGCCGGGTCATCCATCTCCGCCGCGCCCAGCGCCGGCATGAAGTACAGGCCGCCCTCGACATCCCACCAGGAATTGAGGCTGTAGCCCAGCTTGCCGTGAATTCCCAGGCCCGATTCCGCCTCCACGTCGCCTTCGAGCTGCAGCCAGTTCAGGCCCACGGACCCGAACAGCGGGGCGCGCTTGAACAAATCATCATCCGCCGCCCCCGAGACGCCCGCCGCGAACGCCAAGGCCAGCCCGGCCGCCAACATGCATTTCACTGTTTTGGTCATGTGCACAACTCCCTGTTCCAAGAATGGCGGTACGATACCGGCCCGCCCCCGCCCGTGCAATCAAAAAGACCCCCGATCTACGGCGCAGGCCGGAAACGGATCTCCCGTACCAGCACCGCGCCGTCGGGGCCGCGGCGGCGCCACAACACGGTTTGGGCGCCCGGCGGCAGATCCAGATCGAAGGTCTGGGTGGTCAACTGCCCGGCCGGGAACGTCCGGAGCGGGCCTCCGCCCGCCTGAACGGACTGGGCGCCGCCCATGGCCGCCGCGGTCACCTCGGCCCGGATCCGGGCCGGAGCCGGCCCCAGGTTCCACACCTCCATCTCCGCCTCGTCCTCCAACACGCGGTAGTCCGCAAAATCCCCCTGCTGCCAGGGTTTATACAGCCTCCATCCGCGGCCGAAAAACCCGATGGCCTCCCGCCCCGACCTCCGGGCCTTCTCCGCGATGTCCTCGTGCGTGTCGTAGAAGATTTCCGTCTCCACCCGGTTTCGCTCGGTGTAGAATTCCTCCATCGGGGCGAATCCCGTATCCCGCAGCCAGGCGCCAGCCGTATTCGTCACCACCGCCCGGTGCCGGAACCAGGTCTCCGGCCACGTCCACAACCCCATGCGCTGTTCGTGGTTGCGGGTCAGCCGGATGAACGCCTGCGCGCCGTTGCCTTCGATGACGCGGCGGGTGACGCCCCGCCAGTCCTGGCCCACATAATTATCATAGGGTTCGTCCGGCACGGTGAAGGTCACGAAGACATTGGACGGCGCATAGATCCGCATCTCGTTCCACGGCTCGTACCAGCGGTCCACGATGGCCGCGTCGCCGGGCGACAGTTGCCCGTCCAGCCACGCGCGCACCGCCCGGTAATCGGTGGATTTTCCGCCCAGGCGCACCACCTGCCACGCCGGCACCGCCAGCACCGCCGCCAGCACCGCCGCCGCCGCGGCATCCAGCGCCAGCCCCCGCCGTTCACCCGTCAGGCCAAGCGCCCGGTGGAGCGTCAGCGAGGCCCAGGCCAGGAAAACCGGCAGACTGGCCGCAAAATACGTCAGCTTGGCCTTGTCGCCCCCGCCCGCGGCAAAGATGTAGGCATAGGATCCCGCCAAGCCGAAAAACGCCAGCGCAGCCAGGGCTCCATGCAGGGGATCCTCCCGGAACAACCGGCTCCGCCGCCGCCACAGCAGCCAGGCGAATGCCGCCGCAACGGCGGCCAGCATGGCCAGACCGGCCCCGTTCGCCCCTCCCGCGAAAAACGGCAGCACCCGCGGCCCCACCCAATCGAAAGCCGACCCGATGTGGGCCGACGGATCCGCGGCCGCCCGTCGCATTTCATGCAGCGCCCGCAGCACCCAGCGGATCATGCCCGCGCTCAGCGCCGCCGTCACCAGCCCCATCGCGACGGCATGGCGTCGGCGCGCAACGCCCGCCAGTCCCCGCCAGCCCGCCGTGCCCAGCAGCAGCCACGCCACGGCCGCCACCACCCAGACCGACATGTGACTCAGGCATGCCAGCAGGGTCCACGCCGCCCACTCCGCATACTGCCGGGCTTTCAGCTCCTCCCCCGCCCGCAGCCGCACCATGAAGTCCGCCCCCCGCAAGGTCATGCCGGAGGCAAACGCCATCACGAGGACATAATAATAGGCCTCGCGGCTGTGATAGACATGGTACGGCAGCAGCGCCATCCATACCCCCAGCAGCAGCCCCGCGCCCGGGCCCCGGCGCCGCATCATCCACGCCGTGCAGAAGGCCACCGTCAGCCACCCCAGCAGCGCGAACGGCTGGCGGATCACCGCCTCGCCGGCGGCCTGCCCCGTCAGGCGCGCCCAGAGAATCGGCACCGAATCCGCCAGCGGGATCTGGTTGAACCAGGGCGGACTTTTCCACAGTTCCGCCAGCGACTGATCCATCGCCACGTAGTTCAGGAAATTGATCTCGTCGCTGCGCACCGCCGACCGCGACAAGTCATGAAAGCGCACGGCGCCGGCCAGCACCAGCACCAGCGCCAGCCCCGCCCAGATTCTCCATTATTTCGTCATTGCGGCTGATTCCACCCTTGAATGAGACTTGAGTTAAGGGCATTCCCCGGCCATATTCAAGCCATGAAAACTCTGTGCATCACCGGTGCCAACGGGTTCATCGGCTCCCACGTCGCCCTCCAGGCCGCCGAAAAGGGATATGCGCTCCGCCTGCTGCTGCGCCGCGACCTCCGCCCCGAACTGCGCGATCTCGGCGCGCAGGTGTACCGCGGCGATGTCCGCAACCAGGCCGACCTGGCCCCCTTTCTGGAAGGCGCCGACGCCCTGCTGCACGTCGCCGGTGTCAACACCCCATCGTCCGCCCAGCGCGAGAACATTTTCACCAGCAACGTGGAAGGCACGAAGCTCATCCTGCGCGCCGCGAAGAACGCCGGCGTCCGGCGCATCGTCCACACCGGCAGCACCGCCGCGCTCGGCTGCGCCGGACGCGGCAAACGGAACAACGAAGACACCCCCTTCAACCTCTGGAACGCCTCCACCGACTACGAACGCTCCAAGTATCTCGGCGAAAAAACCGCCCTCGAGCTGTTCGCACAGGAGGACATTCCCGTCCTGATCGCGCAGCCCGCCGCCGCCGTCGGCCCCGGCGACGCCAAACCCACCTATACCGGCAAGCTCATCCTCGATTACCTCAACCGCGCCCTCCCCGGCTACTTCGACACCCGCCACAACTACGTGGATGTCCGCTCCGTCGCCGCCGGCCATCTCCTCGCCCTGGAACAAGGCGAACCCGGCCAGCGCTATCTGCTCTGCGGCGACGACAATCTGCTGCTGTCCGAGTATTTCGCCCTGCTGCGCGAGCTAACCGGCGTGCCCCCGCCCCGGCTCAAGCTGCCGTTGCTCGCCGTGTTTCCCCTCGCCTACGCCTGCCAGGCCCTCTTCCACCTCACCGGCCGGGATCCCTTCATCCGCGTGTCCACCGCCAAACGCGCCTGGTGCAATCTCTACTACTCCAACCAGAAGGCCAAGGATCAGCTCGGCTACGCCCCGCGGCCGCTCAAGGATGCCCTGCGCGACGAAATCGACTGGTTCCTCCGGCACGGCATGCTCGACCCCGCCAAGGTCAAACTGATCGGCTGACCCCCATGACCGTCAAAATCGCCATGATCGGTGCGGGATGGGTCTGCGAGGCCCGTCACCTGCCCGCCCTCCGCCGCCTGCCCCACGCCGAGGTGGTCGGCATCGTCGATCCCAATGAATCCCGGGCGCGGTCCGTCGCCGCCAGATTCGGCATTCCCCATGTCTCCACGGCGTCTTCCGCCGCAGACATTCCCTGGCTCGCGGAAGCCTCCGCCGTCTGCATCAGCCCCCCTCCCCGCCATCACCACGGCTGGATGGCCGCCTGCCTCGATCTCGGCAAGGATGTCCTGATTGAAAAACCCCTCGCGCTGACCCGCGCGGAAGCAGAGGACCTCGACCGCCGCGTGCAGGCCAAGGGCGTTATGGCCTGTGTCATGCACAACACCCTCTTCAGCCGGTCGTCCATTCGCGCCCGCCGCCTGCTGGCCGACGGGGCGATCGGCCCGCTCTCCGCCATCCAGATCCGCCTGCTTAACAGCCCCCGCCGCCACCTGCCCGACTGGTATGAAAATCTGCCCTTCGGACTGCTCTACGACGAACTCTCCCATTTCCTCTATCAAAGCGACAGCCTGGTTTCCGGCCTGCGCGTCCGCAGCGCCGAGGTCTTCCCGTCCCCCAAAGGCAATGCCACCCCCGCCCTGGCCTCCATCCGCCTCGAAGGCGGCGCCGTGCCCGTGGAGTTCTCCCTCAACTTCGAATCCCCCGTCTGCGAATGGCACGCCACGCTTGTCGGAACGAAAGGGCTTCTCGTCAACGACCTGTTCCGCGACATCCTGGTGCGCCTTCCCGACGACCGCGAACACCGCGCCGCCGATCACTTCCGGACCCTGGCCTTCGCCACCGCGGGCACCTGGGCCGGATTCATCGGTTCCGGCGCCCGCCATCTGGCCGGCCGCCTCGATTTCGGGGTCGGCGAAGTCATGCGCCGGTTCGTCGCCGCCTGCGAAACCCGCCAGTCTCCCGAACGCATCGCGTGGTCCGACGCCCTCCGCGTCTTCGGCCTGCTTCAGGACTGCGTGGAGGCGCTGCGCACAGCCGCCGGCCGATCCTGAACCGTCGTCCCCCCCGCCCCACCCGCTGTCGGCTGCCCTCTGTTCTCCGGTTCTCTGTCCCTACCGAGATCCCCGCCACTTCACGGCATAGAAGACTTTGGACGCGCCTTCCATCCGGTTGGTGACCGCCATCGCGGTCTCGGCAGCCACCAGATTGGAGGCCAGGCAGGTAAACCCCCGGGTCAAATCGTCGGTCCAATACACATCGTACACATCCCCCGGCACGCTGGCCCATTCCAGCACGGCGCCGCCCGAGACCGCCGGATCCATGGACAACCGGTGCAGCACAAACGTCAGCGGCGCGGCCGAGGCGGTCCAGGCCGGCACGGCCGGCTCGTCCAGACCGGCGGCGGCCTCCGCGACCGCCTCCTGTGCCGGCGGCCGGGCCAGTTCCGCGATTTCCGACGCCTCCAGCGCCCGCCCGTAAATGCGGATGTCATCCAGATCGCGCGCGAAGGAACTCATCTCCTCCGGCGGCCCGCCCACGACGAGTTTCCCGGACAAGCGGGTCTGCAAGGGGCCCCAGAGCTCGCTCATGCCGTCCGTGGGGGCTCCATCCACATAAAAATGATGCCGACCATAGCCTTCATAGACATACGCCAGGTGATGCCAGCGGCCGGCCTGCTCCATCTTCCAGTCGCTCAACGCCACACCGCCGCACTGGGTGAAATAGAGGTTCGCCCGGCCCACCCGCCAATCCACTCCGATCCCGGACATCTGGTTGCGCTGCCGCAGCCCGTAGTACAGCAGCCCGGTCAGCGGCTCCGCCTTGCGCGCGTGCAACCGGACCCACAGCGCCATGGTCCGCGGCGCGTCGCCGGCCGGCAGCCCCGCATCGTCGGCCTGGATGCACTGTTCATTGGAATCGAAGCGATACGCCCCACCGCGCACCCCGTCGGCCACCCATTGCGCCCCGCAAACCCGCCCCGCGCGGCCGTTCCCGCTGGCGTCCGCAACCAGATGGCCCCCATCGGCGTCGAACGGATAATGCAGAAGCAACCCCTCAGAGAGCGATTCCGCGCCGGCTTGTGCCGCCCAACTCCACGCGACTCCAGCGCAAATCAACGAAATCCACCGCTTCATAGTCCTGTCTCCTGGAATCAACTGAAGGAATCAGCACAAATCTCCTGCGCCAGCCGGTTCAGCGCAAGACATTGCTCGCGGGTGATAGTCCTTTTGTCGTCGTGATGCGGCCATGGGGCCAGCATCAGGAGCCGCCCGGCGGCGCAGGCCTCGAACTGCTTACCGGCGGGCTTGTAAAATGGCGCGAATCCGTTTTCCAGCAGCACGATCAGCGGAAGATCCGCCGCCAACGCCGCCCGGGCAATCTGCTTTTCGCCCGGACTGATGCACGGCGACACCAGCACCGCGCCGTGCGCGGCCGCATAGAGAAGCTCGGCCTGTTTATCCGCCAGTGCTTCCGGCGAAATGGAGCGCGACACCTGGACATGCCGCCGCACCGGGCGTCCCAGCAGAAACCGGTTGCCGATGCCGGCGCACCCATGCGTCAATTGCGACACCTGTGTGAACAGGTCGGGATGCGCTCGCCGCATGGCCAGCCGCCGTGGATTGTCCAGGATGTAGTTCCGCATCCGTTCCAATTGCCCCCGGCGCAGGAGAATCGTGTCTTGAAAGCCTTTTTGCCAAAGCGTGGCAGGGACAGAACGGCGCAAAGGATGCGCCGCAACAGAACCCGCCTCGTCCCGTTGCGGCGCATCCCTTGCGCCGCCGAAATCCCTCCGCCACAAAAACGTGGTGCTCGCCTTGAACCCGCGCACCACCTGCCCCATCGGTTTGGCCAGCCGCTCCTTCACCCGCAGCAGCCCGTGAAAATGGTCGGGCATCACGGCACAAATGCCCGGTTCCACCCCGGGATAGATCTCCGCCGAACGGAACCAGCTCTGCCTCATCATTTCGCCCAGCGGCGACAACCGGATTTTCTCGCCTTCCAGGCGCCCCAAGCAGCTTCGGCGCGGTTCCGTCGCCAGGGTGATCAGATAAAAACAGGGCGCGCGATAATCGTGAAGCCGGCACCGCTGGTGCATTCCCGTATAGCTCACGCTTCCCTACTTCTTCTCGACGATCCCCGCCCCCTTGCGCAGATATTTCAGCAGCATGACGAAGCCGGTCCAGTAGCTCGACAGCAGCGACGGGCGGCGCCACGACTGCCGCAGCAGGCGCCACATCACATGCGGCTGGAAGTAAAACTCCTTCAGCAGCCGGTTCACGCCCGCGTTCATTTCCGCCTGCGACAGGTCGGGATATTCCATCACCGCCGTCTGCTCGCCCTGCATGGCGTAGTCGGCCCAGTTTTTCATCCGCAGATAGCCCTTTTCCTTCGCCAGCGCATAGAGCTCCGTCCCCACCTGCGGCATCACCGCCGACGCCTGGATCGTGTCGGTGTCCACTTCCTTCACGAACCGCCGCGTCCGCTCCATGCTCTCGCGCGTCTCGCCCGGCAGGCCGATCACCCAGCACGAGTGGGTGTTGAGTTTCGCTTTGCGCGCCGTTGCCACGAATTCGCGCGTCTGCTCCACCCGGATGCCCTTGCGCACGTTGTTCAGGATCTGCTGGTCGCCGCTCTCCGGCCCGATCAGCAGCATCCGGCACCCCGCCTCCTTCATCAGCTTCATCAGATCCAGATCCGCCCAGTCCACCCGCGAATTGCACGACCACGCCATCCGCCGCTTCTGTTCCAGGATCAGCTCGCAGATCCGCCGCAGCCGCGCGCGGTCCGTCGTCAGCGTGTCGTCCTCGAAAAAGATTTCCCGGATCGGATACCGCTCGAAATCCTCGACCATTTCCCGCACCACGCGCTCCGGCGAGCAGTAGCGGTAGCGCCGTCCGTGCATCACCTGCGGCCACTGGCAGAACGTGCACCGGTTCGGGCACCCCCGCCCGCTGATCTGGTCCAGATACGGATAGAGATACGTGTTGTTGCGGTATTTCTTCACGTCCAGGAAATGCCACGGGGGCACGGGAATTTCGTCGAGATTCTCGATCGGCGCCCGCGCCCGGTTCTCCACGATCTCCCCCGCCGCCGTCCGGAAGCTGAGCCCCTCCACCGACTCCGGCCCCGCGCCGCCCGCCAGCGCCGCCGCCAGGTCGCGCACCGTGAAGTCGTATTCCCCGCGCGCAATCGAATCCACCGCCCCCGCCGCTTCCAGCAGCGTCTCGCGCGGAACCACGCTCACGTGCGGCCCCACCATCGCCACGTGCGTGTCCGGACTCGCCAACTGGCACAGCCGCGCGCATTCGATGTCGTTGTAGATCGACGGCGTCGTCGCATCCAGGACCAGCAGGCCCGGCTTCCATTCGCCGCACCACTTCGCCACGTCCGCCAGGTCCGCTTCCTCCGCGATGAAATCCCGCAGCTGGACCTCGAACCCCGCCTGCATCGCCACGCCCGCCGCATACGCCAGCCAGTCGGGATACCGCATCGCCCGCGTACGGTTCACCACCGGCCATCGCTGGCTCCGGCAGAAATTCGGCAAAAACGGCGGACTGATCAGGGCAACGCGCATGTTATGTTCCACTGGGTTCTGCAATCCGCACCGGAACGACGCCCAGCCCGCGGCTTCGGCGCGCAAAGGCCTGGTCGAAGGTGTAGAACGATTCCACGTCCTGCGCCCGGGCCAGATGGAAGGCATCGGCAAAATCCAAGCCGTTTTCCGCCCAATCGAGGGCGTCATGAAAACGATGCTCGTCTTCCACCACGACGTTTCCCAACGCGCACACCTGGCGGAGAGCATCAACGATCTCGGGCCACGCCAACCGATATCCCTTCCGTAAAACCCACGCCGTTTCCAGCAATACCGTCGCGGACAACCAAACCGGCCCGTCCGCGAACAGCGCCTTGGCCAACGCGCTCTGCACCGGCTCGTCGCGAACCAGCAGGCGAACGAGGACATTGGTATCGACGACGATCACGGCGACGGTTTCTTCCGGACCTTTTTGGCCTTGTAGGACCCTTGCCCTTCGCAAACGGCCCGTCCGATGGCCTCATCCATTTCCGCGACACTCAGCTTCGGTTGACCGGGCCGGTGGAGACAGCCAAATACCCCAGCGAGCGTCACGGAGCCCTTTTCATAGGGGCCGAACCGGCGCACCGCCTGCCGTTCTTCGTAATCCGCGATGTCTTGCAACACGAATCGCCCGCGACCGTTTTTCGTCAAGAAAACCGGATGGCCTCGGCCCACTTGCCGCAACACCGTCGTGTAGTTCCTCAAATCCGAAATGGCATGGATGCTGGGCATAATGTTTACGTTCCCGTTTGCTGATTTAAATATCGTCTATTTTGACATCATTTTCAACAGCAATATTCATTTACGCCCTGCAAACTCCCAAAAACCTACCGCAACCCCCCATAAAATCGAAAAATTTCGCAAAAAGGCCGCTCCCAAGGCCTTTGCGGCGAATTTTGGGCCTCTTTTTTGCGAAATTTGCCTCAAAAATCCCAGATTTGCCCCCAAAACGCCCAAAAACAGCGGAAAACACACGATTCCAAGCCCCGTGAAGGCGATTTCGACATATAACTGCCTGCCGTGATGGGTTTTCCCACCGCCCCGCAGCCCCCGGTTCCCCATCAGCATCGGCACCGCGTCTCTGGCAAACCGGATCTGCTGCTTCAGATATTTCCTCATCGTATCCGCAAAATCATGAAACACCCCGTTGTCGGCGTCCCACCACAGCCGATGGTCCCGCGATACGGCCCAGGAAAATTCCATGTCCTCGCTGCTCGCCGCCTGGTAGGCCTCCGGAAAGCCGCCCTTGGCCAGAAACAGCTCGCGCTCGCACCAGAGATTGTTCGACACCAGCGTCTCCACGAATCCGTGATGATGCCGCCGCCGCCACACCAGCTCTTCGTGCGCAAACTGCTGGATGAAGATCTCCTTCACCGGCCCCGCGTACCCCCCCCCGCCGCACGGCACGCCCTTCTCCGCCCGCGCCTTCAGCGCTTTCTCAATCCAGTCCGGCGGCGCCACCACATCGGCGTCGGTGAAAAACAGCACTTCGCCCGCCGCGGCCCGCGCCCCGACGTTCCGCGCCGCCCCCGCCCCCTTTCGACCGCCGCTCGAAAGCACCCGCACCGGCGGCTTCACCAGATCGGGAGTGCCGTCGGTCGACCCGTCATCCACCACCAGAATCTCCACCCGCGGATGCGTCTGCCGCTGCAGGCTCTCGATGCACCGAGGCAGGCAGTGCGCCCCGTTGTACACCGGCACCACCACCGACACCAGGATGGGATCGTCCGGCGCCATGCGGATCAGGCCCCGCCGGTCTTCGTGTCCTCGCGCACCAGATACAGCGGGCGGCGCTTGCCTTCCTCGAAGATCCGGCTGACGTACTGCCCCAGCATCCCCAGCCCCACCAGCTGCACGCCGCCCAGGAACACCATCACGGCGATGATGGAGGCCCAGCCGCGCTCCATGCTGCCCGGATTCACCATCGCCTGCACCATGACATACAGCACCCACAGCACCGCCACCAGGCACACCCCCACCCCCAGCACCGCGATCCACCGCAGCGGCGACGCCGAAAACGACGTGATCGCATCAAACGCCAGCCGCACGCTCTTCCATACCGGATACTTTGTCTCCCCCGCGTAGCGCGCCGCCCGGTCGTATTCCACCGCCCCCTGCCGGAACCCCACCCAGCACGTCAGGCCCCGCATGAACCGGTGCAGCTCGCGCATCTCCTTCAGCGCGTCCACCACGCAGCGGTCCACCAGCCGGAAATCCCCCGCATCCATCGGCACGTCCACTTTCGCCAGCCGCCGGAACACCCGGTAAAAACCCGCCGCCAGGAATTTCTTCATCCAGCCCTCGCCCGCGCGGCTGCGGCGAACCGCATAGACCACCTCGGCGCCTGCGCGCCACTGGTCGATCATGGGGCCGATCGTCTCCGGCGGATCCTGCAAATCCGCATCCATCACCACCACCGCGTCGCCGTCCGCCCGGTCCAGCCCCGCCGTGATCGCCAGCTGATGCCCGAAATTCCGCGACAGCCTCACCACCCGCACATGGCGGTCCGTCCGGGCCTGCTCCACCGCCCATTCCGCCGAGCCGTCCGTCGAACCGTCGTCCACCAGCAGCAGCTCCCAGTCCTCCGCCCGGGCGGCAAACACCCCCCGCACCCGCTCCAGCAGCACCGGCAGGTTGTCTTTCTCGTTCAGGAACGGCACCACGATCGTGATCTTCTTGGATTCGCTCATAGCGGCCACATCCTAACCCGACCCCTCCCCCGCAATCAACCTCCGACCTCGCCACCCCCCGTGTTTGCGGGCGCATCTGTGATTCGGTGCAAATTCCCGTCTGGATTTGCATCCAATAGGGTTTTCTGGAGGGGCAGGCTCTGTCCTGCCCGTTTTGGGCAGAATCGCCGCTTCCAAGGCAGGCAACACGGAGGTTGCCCCTCCAGTTTCAGGATTGTACCTGATCGCAGATGTGTCCCCCTGTAGCTGCGCTCGCTGAGCGCGGCCTCTGTCCCCGCCCCCCTCTTTCCTGATTCACCCACAAAACCCCCAGCTCCGGCTGCCCGGCTTACCCTTGAACATGGATAATTGCTCTGTTGAATATTGAATAGTCTCTTGTCTCCCGGACTTAAGCCCCCCTGTCCGATCCCGGCGGTCTCGGCGATACCGCCCTACCTGCCGTTTCCCCAATCCGAATCCGTACAATCCGTGCAATCCGTAGCTGGCTGTTCGGCTGTTGGGTTGTTCGTTGGTCGTTGCGTGCCGGTCGTTCAGACCTCGGACTTCGAATCTCCGGACTCAAGGCGCCCCCCCCTCCTCCGTCCGCCCCCGTCGGTTACCGCTCGGCGGCCCCGCCGCTGCCGCGGTTCTGCTTCAGCCAGGCCTCGATGAACCCGTCCAGGTCGCCGTCGAGAACGGCATCCACCTGGCCGGTTTCGGTCTCGGTGCGGTGATCCTTCACCATCGTATAGGGCTGCAGCACATACGAGCGGATCTGATGCCCCCAGGCGATCTCGCCCTTGTCGCCGTAGAACTTCTCCATCTCGCGGCGCTTCTTGTCCTGCTCCAGCTCGTAGAGCTTGGCGCGCAGCACCTTCATGGCCTTGTCGCGGTTGGAATGCTGGCTGCGCTCGGCCTGGCAGGCCACCACGATCCCGCTGGGCAGGTGCGTGATCCGGATGGCGCTGTCGGTCTTGTTGACGTGCTGCCCGCCCGCCCCGCCCGACCGGAACGTGTCCACCCGCAGGTCTTTCTCGTCAATCTCCACTTCAACGTCGTCGGAAATCTCCGCCACCACGTCCAGCGAAGCAAACGACGTGTGACGGCGCTTGGCGGAATCGAAGGGACTGATGCGCACCAGGCGGTGCACCCCGCGCTCGGCCTTCAAAAAGCCGTACGCCCAGGGACCGGACACCATCAGGGTGACGCTCTTCACCCCGGCTTCCTCGCCGGGCTGGTAATCCATGGTGGAAACCGAGAATCCCTGTTTCTGGCAATAGCGGTCGTACATCCGCAGCAGCATCGCCGCCCAGTCGCACGATTCCGTTCCCCCGGCCCCCGCGTGCAGCGTCAGATAAGCGTTGTTCGCATCAAACGGCCCCACCATCAGCGATTGCAGTTCAAAATGCTCGACCTGCTTTTCCAGCGCCGTCACCTGCCGGGCCAGTTCGGCCACGTCGGGATGCTCCCCGGCCGTGTGGCCTTCGGCCTCCAGCAGGCCCGCCATCACCTCCGCGTCCTCCACCCCCGCCGCCAGCTTCCCGAACGGCTCGACCACCGCCTCCAGCGCGTTCTTGCGGTCGATCAGCCCACGCGCCGCCCCGGCATCGTCCCAGAATCCCGGGACCGACATCTGCTGCGTCAGTTCTTCGATGATCCGTTGTTTGCCCGCGACGTCAAAGATAACCTCTCATTCCTGCGAGGTTCTCTTTCAGTGTCGCGAGTCGCGATGAAAGCTCGTCTATCATGTGATCGTTCCCCAACAGAGGTCAGAGGTCAGCATGAAGCCATCCTCTGCCGCCGTTGTTTGTTCCCGTAAATCCTGTTCATCCTGTCTGAAAAACCGGCCTGTACCGGGTCCTGTGTTCCTGTTTTTCCTGTGTTCCTGCTACAGGATTCCCGGCCGTTTCCGCCGGTTCCACAGCCCCCGCGCCAGCCACAAGGCCGCGGCCGCGGCGCAGGCAATGCCGTACATATCTCCATATCGGCTGTAAAAGGTCAAGGCCATCCCGTCCGGCGGCGCCGCGACATCCGCCCACAGCACCCCGGGCATCCAGGTGCGCCCGTCCGCCTCGGCCAGCCTCGGCCCCACGCGGCCCGACGGCGCCACGACGCAGGAAATCCCCGTGTTGGCCGCGCGCACCAGCGGCACGCGGTTCTCCACCGCCCGCAGCACCGCGTTGCGCAGATGCTGGTTCGGGGCCATGACCTCGTCGAACCACGCGTCATTCGTCACGTTCACCAGCATCCGCGCCCCGGCCCGCACATCCGCCCGCGCCAGATCCGGCAGGATGTCCTCGAAGCAGATCAGCGGCGCCAGCGGCACCCGCCCCCGCCCAACACGGAACACCGCCCCGGTCTGCCCCGGCGTGATGCTCAGCGGCAGGCCCAACGCCCGCGCCCACCCGGGCGGAATCCAGCGCTCGAACGGCACGAATTCCCCGAGAATCACCAGATGCCGCTTGGCATACTCGCCCGCGATGCGCCCCTGCTCGTCAAACAGAAACACGCTGTTGTAGTACAGCGGCCGCCCGTCGTCCCCCTCGGCGGCATCCAGCGAACCCGCCAGGATCGGCGGCCCGTTCGTCACCAGGCTCCAGACCAGCGCATAGCTCGGCACGCTGCTGCGCACGTCGTCCGGCAGCGCCGTCTCCGGCCAGATCACCAGTTCCGTCCGGGCATCCGCCTGCGCCTGCCGCGTCAGCTCCGTCAGGCGGGAATAAATCATCTCGATCTTGGACTGCACCCACTTCTCATCCTGCGGGATTGCCGTCTGCACCAGCGCCACGCGAATCCCGCGCCCGGAGCCCGCCCGCGCCGCGCGGCCGGCAGCGTCGAGAGAAGCCGCCCGCCACGCCCCCCAGCCCAGCACCGCCGCCACCGCCATCGCCCCCGCGGCCAGCCCCCGCCAGCCCCGCCGCTCCGCCACCGCCCACGCCAGCAGGCCGCTGGCAAAAACCGCCAGCCCCGACACCAGCCAGACCCCGCCGAACTCCGCCAACTGGATCGCCGGCAGCCACGGCGTAAGCCCCACGCCCAGCGGGTTCCAGGGAAATCCCCCCCAGCCGAACCGGCCGCGGACAAATTCGCATCCGCACCAGACCACGGCCAGCGCGGCGGCAAACCCCAGGCCCCCGCCCCGCCAGCGCCGGGCCAGCCAGACCGGCGGCAACACAAAGAGCGCGCACCAGGCCGCCAGCACGATCCACCCGCCCACCGTCACATGCGTCAGCCAGCGGATCGCCAGCAGCCAGTGCAGAAATCCCGCCGCCCCCCCCAGCCGGAGCGCCTGCCGGTCGCTCGCCGCCCGGCGCGCCATGACCCACAACGGCGCCAGCGCCCCCCACGCCGCCCACGTCCATTCCAGCGGCGGAAACACCGCGGCCCACAGCCCCCCCGCCGCCGCGGCACACCCCGCCGCCACCCACTCCTCCCGGCTGGAAGACGTCCATTTCATGCCCGCGCATTCTGCCACACCCGCCCCCGCCCGCAATGAAATACCGCCGTCCCTCCCCCGCCGGCCTCCCGGCAGCCGGCAAAAACCCCTTTCTTTTATTCAAGCTTCCACGTTAAATTGATTTTGTATTGATCCATCCACCAGTTTAGAGCCCTTACATGCCCACCACCACCCTCTTCATCCCCACCCTGAACGAACTCGATGCCATGCGCGTCATTCTGCCTCAGATCGACCGGTCGTGGGTGGATCAGATTCTCGTCGTGGACGGCTCGACCGACGGCACGGCGGACTATGCCCGCGAGCAAGGCTGCGAGGTCGTGATCCAGCAAAAAAAGGGCCTGCGCCACGCCTTTATCGAAGGATTTCCCCTTGTTCGCGGCGACTGGGTCGTCACCTTCAGCCCCGACGGCAACTCACCTCCGCGCGCCATCCCCCTCCTGATCGAGAAAATGAAGGAAGGCTACGATATGGTCATTGCCTCCCGCTATCTGCCGCCGGCCAGAAGCGACGACGATGACCTCATGACCGCCTTCGGCAACTGGCTCTTCACGCATGCCATCAACCTCTGCCACGGCCACGCCTGGAGCCGTCCCTACACCGACGCCATGGTGATGTACCGGGCTTACCGCACCAGGCTCTTCTACGAACTGGATCTCGACAAGGAAGAAAGCTACGCCCCCGAAAAATGGTTCGGCACCATCCTCGGCATCGAGCCGCTGTTGTCCATCCGCGCCGCCCGGCACGGCATGAAGATCGGCGAGATTCCCGAAGACGAACCCGCCCGCATCGGCGGCAAGCGTAAATTGCAACCCTTCCGCTGGGGCGGCGCCTACATGAGTCAGGTTTTCCGCGAATGCCGGTTTTCCCGCTGAGAAACCGACTCCTGCACCGCCTTTTCCCCTTCCCTCCGGCCGCATTTTCGGGTACGTAAACGGCATGTTCTCCCCTCTGCTGGAACGGCTGGGAATCCGAAGACCGGGCCTGCTGCCCGGCCTCCTGCTGGCCGGACTGACCTTTCTCCTGTTCTGGCCTGCCATCCGATACGGGTTCGTCAATCTGGACGACACCGCCTACATTGCCGAAAACCAGATGATCCATAACGGTCTGACCTGGCCGGCCATCCAAGGGGCCTTCACCTCCATATACGAGTCCATGTGGGCTCCGGGCCTATGGCTGTCCTACATGCTGGATATCGAGCTGTTCGGCCCCACCCACTGGGGCAACCACCTCACCAACATCCTGCTGCACACCGCCAATGCCCTGCTCGCGTTTATTCTGTTCCTGCGATGGACGCGCAAGCCGTGGCGCGCCTTTTTCGCCGCCGCGATCTGGGCGTGGCACCCCCTGCGCGTCGAAAGCGTCGCCTGGGTCTCCGCCCGCAAGGATGTCCTCAGCGGCTTCTTTTTTCTCCTCTGCCTGCTGGCCTATGACCTCGCCTGGCGCGCGCCGTCCGCCTCGGATACCCCTCCCCCCCCCCCTGCGCCGCCGGACCTGGACCGCCGCCTCGCTTTTCTTCCTGGCGGCCGGCCTGACCGTCAAGCCCATGCTGGTCACAACGCCGGCGGTCCTGTTGCTCCTCGATATCTGGCCGCTGCGCCGGCTTCCCCTGTCCCGCCCGGAGTTCGCCCGCACGCTGCCCCGCCTGGTGGCGGAAAAAGCCTTCTTCTGGATGCTGATCGCCGTTTCCTCCGCCCTGGCCGTTTTCGCTCACGCTCAGAGCACCAGCCTGGCTCACCTCTCCCTTGGGGTCCGCCTTCTCGGAATGCCGCTCCATTATGTTTTCTATCTTCTGAAAACCGTTCTGCCTCTTCGTCTGACGATCCTCTACCCCGGGCTGCCGGTCCATTTCGTTGGCGTTTTGGCGGCGGTCCTGCTCCTGTCGGCTCTGACCCTGCTGGCATGGGACTCCCGCCGGCGTTCCCTGGCCCCGCTGGTCGGCTGGCTGTGGTTTCTGGGCGTCATGGTCCCCACCAGCGGCATCATCCGGTTCGGCGTCCAAAGCCTGGCGGACCGTTTCACGTATCTGCCCGCCCTCGGCCTGTCCCTCATGCTCCTGCCCCTGTGGCCCGCCCGCCGGACGCGGGGACGCGGCATCCGGCTCGCCGCCGCCGCCGCCCTGCTGCTGGCCGCGGCCGCCCTGACCCGTCAACAACTCCCTGTCTGGCGCGATTCCAACCACCTGTTTGATCATTTGCTCCGTTATTCCCCCGATCATGCGTTCGGGCTGACCAACCGCGCCAGGCACCTCCAGCAGCAAGGCCGCCTGCCGGAGGCGGAAGCCCTTATGCGGCGCGCCGCGGCATCCCCCACCGGCAGCGACATGCAGAAAATCCTGCTGGCCGACATCCTGGCCTCCATGGGCCGCCCCGGCGAAGCGGTCGAATATCTCCAGTCTGTGACGTTGCTTTCCCCCGGCAGTTCAGCCGGTAAATACCACTTCACCCTCGCCATGGCGCTGAACCAGATGAACCGCCTTCCGGAAGCCGCCCGCCAGGCCCGCCGGGCCGCAGACGCGATTTCGCCGCACGATCTGATCCGGCGCGATCTCGACCTGCTCGGCATGGTCATCGCCGTCCGCATGAACGATCCGGATGCCGCGCGGGAATGGGCCCGATCCCTCCCGCAGTACCGCGGTCACCCTCGCATCGGAGAAGACGATCTGCTCCCGT
>JAXGNL010000026.1:0-39525 GCA_040768005.1 Kiritimatiellia bacterium | reverse complement strand
GAGTTCGGCGGTGATGGCCGGCGCCAGTTTCTCCGCGGCGCTTTCGCGCCGCTTGCGCAGCGCGCGGCCGAGGGTCTGCAACTCCCGTTCCGCTGCGGCGATGTCCTTTTCCACTTCGGCTTTCTGCCGGTCGCGGGTCTGCAGATCCTTCAGGCGGGCTTTCGAGGTTTCCAGGGTGTCCAGGATCCCCTCGAGACTTCCGCCGTACTTGCGCTTGAGCCGGTCGTAGGCGGCCAGGCGCTGATCGAGCCATTCCAGGCGGACGGGGTCGGCATCGATGTCCGCCAGTTCCCGCTGGATGGCGGCGGACAGCGAAGCGATGCCGTCGGCCTGGGCGCGCAGTTCGCCGGGCCAGTCCCGGGCGGCGGGCATCAGCCGGGCCAGCTCGTCGAGCGCCTTGAGGGCGGGCGACAGCGCGGCCAGCGCCGAGGCATCGTCCTCGGTCGCGGCCTGCACGACGATCTGGCCGAGCTCGAGGATGCGCTGGGCGTGTCCGGCGGTCTGCTGTTCGGCGCGGACCTGTTCTTCTTCGCCTTCGACGGGCGCGGCGTCTTCGATATCCTTGACGCGGTAGGTCAGCAGGTCGATCTGGGCATCCAGATCGCCGATGTCGCCGGAGAGCTCTTCGCGCCGGGCGAGGAGGGCCTGCCAGCGGGCATGGGCCCGGGCATAGGCGGCGCGTTCCCGGCTTGATTTGGCGTAGGCATCGAGAATATCGAGCTGGCAGGCGGGCTGGAACAGGGACTGGTGGTCATGGGGGCCGTGCAGGTCCACCAGCAGCGCGCCGATCCGTTTGAGAAGCGGCAGGGTCGCCGGCGCGTCATTGACAAAGGCCTGGCCGCCTCCGGCCGCCTTGACGATGCGGCGCAGGATCAGGAGCCCGTCCTCGCACGGGTCCAGGCCGGAATCCGCCAGGATCTCCTGGACGGCGCGGGGATCGTCCAGCCGGAAGGTGGCTTCGACCAGGCATTGCGTTTCGCCGGCGCGGACGGCGGAGGTGTCGGCGCGTTCGCCGAGCAGCAGATAGAGCGCGCCGATCAGGATGGATTTGCCCGCGCCGGTCTCGCCGGTGATGATGTTCAGTCCCGGCTGGAACGTCACCGAGGCATCCTCGACCAGCGCGAGATTTTTCACTCTCAACAGCGTCAGCATGGAGGCAGGATAGCGCAAAGGCCCGCCGCCGGGAAGGGGGGAGTTGGCGCCTGCGGGACGAGCATTACGGGGAATCAGACCGTCTGCCGGCGGTCGCCGGAGCGTGCCCCGTTTGTTCCTCCTTGGCGCCGGCGGGCGGCCAGCAGCAGGGGCGCGCCGATCAGCAGCAGGCCGAGGGTTCCGGGTTCCGGAACGATGCCGGGGGTGGTGGAGGGATCCGCCGGTTCGAGTCCGTGGGCCTTGTACTGGGCGGCGGTTTCCAGCACGACGGCGCCGGAGACCGGCGTGACCAGCTGCCAGGTCCGCGCCAGCGCCACGGCTTCGTCGCGGCCGGTCTTGCGGCAGGGATTCGAGAGCCGCGCGATTTCTCCGGCGGCCCAGAGGCGGGCCACATGCGACGAGCCTTCGGGCACATCCCCGGGGATGGCGTCGCCGGCGAGTTTTTCGCGGTGCCAGCGGCCGGACCTGTTCTGGAGGAGGTTGATGATTTCCATCGGCCGGTCGTCGAGGACGGGGAGGGGGCGGATCAGGCGAAGGTCGGCCAGCTGCTCGGCGATGCGGTTGGCCCCGGGGCCGTACTGGTGGGAATGGATGACGAGGCGGCCGCGGGAGAAGTCGGCGATCTGGCGCAGGGCTTCCAGTTCCGGCGAGTCGAGGGGTTGGGCGGCGTGGAGCCACAGGATGGGGGCATTGCCGTTTTCGGCCGCCCACTCGGCGGCCTGGACCAGGGCCGGACCGTTGTCGCACCCGCCCGCATAGCGGATGTGGAAGGGCGGTTTGCCGTCCACGGTTTTAGGGGCGTCATAGGCGATCCAGGTGCGGACCCGGGTTTCCGGAGGAAGAAAATCAAAGAGGCACTTGGTCATGTGCGCATGGTGCGCATCCATGCGCGCCGAGCCGTCGATGACGATGGCCAGGGCATCGGGAAATCCGGCCGGGTCTTCGGGGAGATCCAGCGTCTGGAGGATGGCTTCGTTCGCGCCGAGGCGGGCATCGCGGGAAAGAACGCGCGGGGGTGGACTGGCCAGCGGCAGCAGCAGGAAGGGCGCGGAGGCGGCTGAGTCGGCGGGCGCCTTGCCGCGGATGGAATAGGGGCTGCCGTTCAGCACCAGGAAGCCGTTCGTTCCGCCTTTCACCTCCAGGGGGGGCTGATCGCTTTCCAGCCAGACGGACGTCTGTACTTCCGGCGCGGCGCTGAAGTTCTGTTCGACGAAGCGGGGCAGGCGCAGGGCGGCTTCGGCTTTCTGCGCGTCGGGCACGAGCAGGGGAACGGTGATGCCGATGCGGGTTTTCATGGACCCGTCCACCGGGACGGGGAAGCACTGCATCAGAATGCGGTCGGGGCCGGCGGTGGTGACGAGGACCGGATCGCGGCGCTGGCGCACGGCCACCTGCTGATAGGCCTGGCGGGTCTGGGAGCGGCCGCCGAAGGCGGCTTCGCACGGTTCGCCGTTGATCCACAGGGTGACGCGCGAGACCGCCCCGCCGGGCGGCAGTTCGATCAGGGCGCGGGCTTCGCGTTCGGCGGGCGAGGCGTTATGGAACTCCAGGGTCCATTCCAGATAGGCGGTGCCCGAGGCGGAGTCGATGCGCCCGTCGAGGCGCGACTGGGAGAGCGTCAGCCCTTTGATGCGCGCGGCGACCTGATCGCCGCCGAGAGCCGGATCCCACCAGTCCGAATCAATCAGGTCCTGCCCCCGCAGTCCTTTGAGGCGCGGAGGCGGCACGGCGGAATAGGGCGTGCCGGTGACGCGGTAAAAGGCGGTCTGGGCGTCGGCGCGGGAGGCCGGGCGGCCGCCGCGGAAGGAACCGCCGAGCACGAGCGTAAAAAAGTCCATGGGTTCCTGCGTGCGATAGCACCGGCGCAGCAGGACGTCCCGGCTGCCCAGGACGCGCAGGACGGCGGTGGCCCGGGCGCGGACGGCGGGATCGGGGTCGCTGACCTGCGGCGCATAGCGGGGCACGACGAGGCGCGGCACGGCCAGCAGGAACAGCAGCAGAAAGGCGGGGAGGGCCGTCCGCCACCAGGCGGCCGGCGGCGGGGCCTCCGTCAGAAAGCGGGCCCGGCGGAGGCGGGAGCGGATGGCCAGCGCGGAGATGAAAGCCAGCAGCGGCGAGAGGGGGATGAACCCGATGCCGAAATAGATGATGGCCATGACGGCGAACGGCGTCACGAGGATGAACTGCAGGGCATAGAAAGCGGCAATGCCGATGGCCATGCCGTTCAAGCGGCAGATCCAGCGGAAAAGAGTTCCCGCCGCCCTCACCCGTTCCCGGGAGCCCATGGCCAGGGCCAGGGCGTTGGCGGCGGGCACGAGGGCGATCAGCAGCGCGTGGCCCCAGGTGGGAATCGGATCAAACAGGATTTCCGCGCAGACCCCCGCCAGGAGTTCAAAGACCAGGACGCCCAGCGGGAGGAACACCCCCAGGATCCAGAGCATGACCGCGGTGCTGCGGCCGAACCATTTCTGCAGGGTGGAAGGCGCGCGGGGCGAAGGGTCGCGGGGCGGGGAGGGGGGGACGGCCGGCGGGGCGTCCGGGGCCGGACACGCCTGGGACGATTTCAGCAGCGGAATCAGTTCGGTTTCCACGCGCCCGGGTTCCACCTCGCGTTCGCCCGCGGCGGCGGCGCGGGACTCGATCAGCGCCTTCCAGTCGGAAAACACCTCGTCGGGATCGGCGCCCAGTGCCAGCAGGGCGCCGCGGTGATTTTCGCCGTGGCGGTTGAACAGCTCCAGGGCTTCCGGATTCCAGGGGATCATGGCGTGCTCCTTTTCTTGGCCGTCTGGTGCTGGCGCTTCATTACCTCAAAGCGATCGTTCATCAGGGCGAGGATCTGGCGGCCGCGCGGGGTGAGGCCGTAGATTTTGCGGGCGGGGCCGTCGGGGGATTCTTCGATGCGCCGGACGGCCAGGAGCCCCTGCAGGCGCAGGCGGGAAAGCAGGGGGTAGAGGCTGCCCTCGGAGATGCCGAGGCCGGGGATGTCCTGCAGCCGGAGCATGAGCCCGTAGCCGTGGAGTTCCTCGCCGGCCAGCACGTTGAGCAGGCAGGTCTCGAGCCAGCCGCGCCGCATCTGCGCCATCCATTGCGCGATGTAGGACGTGTTCTGGCTCGTCATCTCCGGCTCCGTTCCGTTTCCGGCCCGCTCCGCCCCCGCCCGGGGGGCGGCGGTCCGGTACCCTGTTCAACCATGTACCTTGTCTCACATGGTACCAGGCGGCGTCAAGCGGTTTTTGGGGGGGTGTTTTTGTCTTTTTCCGGCAGGCGCGGGGGGGGGCGCCTCTGCGATTATGGCGCATGGCTTATGCGGGTGACGAAACCGGCCTTTGCGCCCCCCACGGTCTTGTGCCGCGGGTGAATCAGGTCGAACAAGAAGTACACGCATTCAAGATCAGTTTAAGCTGCGCAAGCATGCGCAGCCCCCCTCCGGTCATGTCGAGCGAAGTCGAGACATCTCGGCCCCATCCCGACAGTCAGCCTGCGGGATCAAGCCCAGATTCCTCGACAGGCTCGGGATGACGGCCCCCTGCGGTCATGCCCCAGCCCCTGCCCTGTCATATGGAGCGAAGGCGCGCAGCGCCGGAGTCGAAATCACTTGTCCAGCCGCCGCCTCGCCTGCGGGCCGCAGGAGGGGCGGGATGCAAAAAAAGCGCCGCCCGTCGGCGGGCGGCGCGGATGCCGGGGGCGGCGCGGAATGATTACCGCTTGGCCTTCCTGGCTTTTTTCTTGGCGGGTTTCCGGGCCGCGGCTTTCTTCGGCGCCTTTTTCACCGCCGCTTTTTTCACGGCTTTCTTCGCCGGAGCTTTTTTTGCCGTCTTTTTGGCGGCGGGCTTTTTGGCTTTCTTGGCAGGCTTTTTGGCCTTTTTCGCGCCGGAGACCGGGGGCAGGGCGGAGACGTCGAGGACGCGTTCCATGGGATAGCCCATCAGTTCGCCCAGGGTGCCGGTGACATCTTCCATGCGGTTGGTGAGCATCATGGCGGCGATGACGAAGGGCTTGTAGCCGGCTTCCTTGTAGGTGGGGATGCGGTACTTCTCGAAGACGCTGGCGGAGACTTCGCCGGCCTTGCAGGAGACATCGGTGATGTCGGCGGGCAGGCAGTGCATGTAGAGGGCTTCGCCGCCCTTCGTGCGCTTCATCTTGGCCTCGTCGCATTCCCAGTTCTTGTATTCGGCGTTGTGGGCGAGGCACTGCTTCTCCAGCTCCTTCAGGCCGTCCTGGTCCTTGGCGCGCAGCAGATCCGTGCGCTTCTGCATGACCTGATAGGGAGCCCAGGACTTGGGATAGACGATGTCGGCGCCTTCAAAGGCTTCTTCCATCGAAGTGACCTGCCGGAACGAGCCGCCGGTTTCGCGGGCCTGGCGGCCGGCGAGATCCACCACGTCGGGGATCAGGTCGTATCCCGGCGGATGGGCGAGGGTGACATCCATGCCGAAGCGGGTCATCAGGCCGATGATGCCCTGGGGCACGGAGAGGGGCTTGCCGTAGGACGGACTGTAGGCCCAGGTCATGGCGATTTTCTTGCCGCGCAGCGCGTCGAGCGAGCCGAAGTGTTCCTTGAGCCAGCACAGGTCCGCCATGGACTGGGTGGGGTGGTCGATGTCGCACTGCAGGTTGACGATGCCGGGCCGCTGGGCCAGGACGCCCTGGTTGAAGCCGTCCTCGAGCGCTTCGGCGACTTCGAGCATGTAGGTGTGGCCGGCGCCGAGGTACATGTCGTCGCGGATGCCGATGATCTGCGTGAGGAACGAAATCATGTTGGCGGTTTCGCGGACGGTTTCGCCGTGGGCGATCTGCGACTTGCCTTCGTCGAGATCCTGGACGGCGAGGCCGAGCAGGTTGCTGGCGGAGGCGAAGGAGAAGCGCGTGCGGGTGGAATTGTCGCGGAAGTTGGAGATGGCCAGGCCGGTGTCGAACACGCGCAGCGAGATGTTCTGTTCATAGAGATGCTTCATCAGCTCGGCGGTCTGGAGGATGAGCTTGAGTTCGGGGAGCGACTTGTCCCACGTCAGCAGAAAGTCCTTGCCGTAAAGGCTGGCGTTCAGCTTGCGGATGGACTGGAGCATTTGGGTGGCGTTCATAGGGGTTCCTTCGAATCGGGTTGGTTCTTTCAAACGACCGGCATGCTATCAAAGCCGGGCGGGTGTGCAATAGAGGAAAAGGCCTGTTCCGCGTCCCCCCCCCCCCCGGTCCTTACAGGCGGTCCATGTCCGCGTTTTCGCGGCGGTGGAGGAGGGCGGCGATTTTGGGGACGTACATGCGGGTTTCGGCGGGGAGGCGGTCGTGGATATCGTCGAAGGTCCTGCCACCGGAGGCGGCGAGGGCCTTGGCGACCCGTCCCTGGCCGCAGTTGTAGGCGGCCAGGGCCAGCGGCCAGTTGCCGAAGCGCCCGTGGAGATATTTCAGGTAACGGGCGGCGGCGCGGGCGTTTTTCATGGCGTCGAGCCGTTCGTCGGCGGGGGAGAGGCGCAGGCCGTACTCGCGGGCGGTGGCGGGCATGAACTGGTAGAGGCCGACGGCGCCGGCCGGGCTGCGGGCGGCGGGATTGAAGGTGGATTCGGCCTCGGCCTGCCAGACGAGCGGAGGGGGGATGCCTTCCTCCCGGAAGACGCGCTTGAGGCCCGGCAGCAGGGCGGCGGCGCGGGCGGGGGCCGGCCGGCCGGACAGCTTGCGGATCCAGACCTCGCGGTTTTCCACGTAGCGGTTGCGGGCCTGTTCGACCTGCGGCGCGTTCTTGGCGGGGGCCGGGGCCGGGGCGGGGGCCGGGGCGGGTTCCGGTTCGGTCGGGTGGGGGATCAAGGGGGGGGTGGGCAGGGTCGGGTGCGGCGGCAGGGGGGCGGGCGCGGGCGGCGTCGGCGCGGGATGGGGAATCAGGGGGGGGCGCGGCGGAGCCGGTGCGGGCGCGGGCGACGGGATGGCCCGTTCCACCTCGGCGGCCATTTCAAAGAAGTCCATGCGGGCTTGCAGCCAGTCCGCATAGGCCTGGGTCTCGGGGTTGGCGCGCAGGGTGTCGAGGGTCTGGCGCGCCCGGGGCTGGAGGTCGGACAGGGCATCGAGGCTGCCGCCGGCCAGGGCGTTCTCGATGGGGCCGAACGTGGAGCGGAGTTCATCCGCCGTATAGAAGCGGAACTGTTCCCGGACCGAGGGGGGGGCCACCTGTTCGAACAGCCGCTGGCCGGACTCGGCGATATACTCGTAGTCGAGTTCCCACTCGCCGCCGGTAAAGGCCCGGGCGGGGCCGGCGGCCAGGAGCCCGCCGGCCAGGCCGGCGGCGGCGATCCGGATGACGTGGACAGCTGTCATGGGGTTACGGCACACGATACCCGGGACCGGGCGAAAAGGCATTCTCAATGTGACGGACCACGGGCGGTTCTCCGCCGGGGGAGCCGACGACTTCCACGACATCGAACCGGATGCGCGGCGGGCGCACCTTGAGGCGCCGGAGATACTGGTGGGCGGCGCGGCCGAGGGCGCGGCGCTTGGCGCGGTCCACGGCGGCGGCGGGCCGGCCGAAGCGTTCGCTGCGGCGCGTTTTGACTTCGACGAACACCAGCGCATCCGGCGCGGGCGAACGCGCCACGAGATCCAGCTCGCAGCGCGAGCCGAAGCGGACATTGCGTCCCAGGATGCGGTAGCCCTTGCGTTCCAGCCAGCGCGCCGCGGTCTCTTCTCCCCAGGCGCCGGCGCGGTGGGCTTCGGGCCGGTCCCGCCGGGGGTTCCGGAAAAGGGCGCGCAGCCAGGAACCGATCACGGCCCGAACTCCAGCACGCGCTGGGCGACCGGCGCAAAGGATCGGCGGTGGGCCGGGCAGGGGCCGAAGCGCTGCAGGGCGTCGAGATGGGCCCGGGTGCCATAGCCCTTGTGGCGCTCGAACCCGTATTCGGGATACCGCGCGGCCAGGTCCGTCAGCCAGCGGTCGCGGGTCACCTTGGCGATGACGCTGGCGGCGGCGATGGACAGGCTGGCGGCATCGCCGCCGACGATGGCCCGGTGCGGCACGGGCAGGCCTTTCACGGGCAGGCCGTCCACCAGCGCGAGATCGGGGGGGCGGGCCAGCTGTCCGATGGCGCGTGCCATGGCCAGGTGGGTGGCGCGGAGAATGTTCAGCGCATCGATTTCCTCGACGGATGCGGATCCGATGCCCACGTCCGCATCCGGACTGGCCGTCAGCAGGGCATGAAAAAACTCCCGGCGTCTGGCCGGGAGCTTTTTGGAATCGGTGAGGCCCTGGAGAGTTCGGCCGGCTTCCGCTTCGAGGAATTCGCGTCGAAAGACCACCGCGGCGGCGACGACGGGACCGGCGAGGGGGCCGCGTCCGGCTTCATCCACGCCGGCGATCCGCCGGGCGCCCTGCGCCCAGGCATCCTGCTCGTGGCGGAGCAAGCCGTCCGGTCTCCGGATCAGACGCGCTCTTTCAGGCGGCTCTGCTTGCTGGTGCGGCCGCGCAGGTAGTAGAGCTTGGCGCGGCGGGTCTTGCCGCTGCGCTCGACCTCGACCTTGACCACGAAGGGCGAATGGACGGGGAACACGCGCTCGACGCCTTCGCCGAAGGACACGCGCCGCACGGTGAAGGTTTCGTTGGAGCCGCCGCCGTCGCGGGCGATGACCGTCCCGGAGTAGACCTGGACGCGTTCCTTGTCGCCTTCCTTGATCTTCACATGCACGCGCACGGAGTCGCCGACGCGGAAGTCCGGAGCCTTTTCCTTGAGCTGGCTCTGTTCGATTTTTTCCAAAAGGGCAGTTTTCATGGGAGTACCTACTTCTTGTAACAAACGAGCGGGCATCATAGGGGTTTGCCCGCCGCCGTCAAGGGCGGAATCGTCCCGGCGGAAGAAACAAACCGGGCGGGCGGGCCCCGGGCGGGCCCATGGAAAGGCTTGAGTTTGCGGGGGGGGGACGGCAGGATGCACAGCCGAGATCCGGGCCCTTAGCTCAGTTGGTCAGAGCGGGAGACTCATAATCTCTTGGTCGCAGGTTCAAGTCCTGCAGGGCCCATACCGCAGATGGAGGGCAGGGTAATGGAACCGGGATTTCGGCGGATCAAGGCCAGGGCGCCGCTGTCGGAGGCGGAGCGCAAGCGGGTGCTGGACGAACTGCACCGCGAGACGGCGGCGCGGGCCCAGGGGTATCGCGAACGGGCGCTGAAGCTGTTCCCGCACGTCTGCGCGAGCTGCGGGCGGGAGTTCAAGGGGGCGCGGCTCAAAGAGCTGACGGTTCATCACAAGGATCACAACCACGACAACAATCCGCCCGACGGCAGCAACTGGGAGCTGCTGTGCCTGTACTGTCACGATCTGAAGCTGGAAGCAGGGGATGGCGGGGGCGGGGGGCGGGTCGTCGTTGGAGCCGCCCGCGCCGAGTACGCTGTTCAATCCGTTTGATCAGCTCAACGGGCTGATGAAGTAGGGGGGGGGCGGGGAGGGGTCGGAGGTCGGAGTCCGGTGTCCGAGGTCCGATGGAGAGGACAGGAGACAGAGAAGCAGGAAAACAGGAAACCCAGGAAAGCAGGAAGCGAATCGGAGAGGCGAGAGATCCGAGGTCGGAGGCCCGAGGTCGGAGGTCCGAGGGAGCAGGGGATAGAGGACGGAGGGCCGAGGGCAGAGGACAGAGGCCAGAGGACGGAGGACGGAGGGCAGAGGACAGGGGGGAGGCGGAACAGTCCCAACCCGCTACCCGCCAGCCACGAACCACGAACCACCTGCCATCTGCAGGGGCCTCATGTGTTAAAAAAATAACCGAATCCTGACAATTAGATTGTTGGAACGCGCACGCGGGTTATGGTTTAGTTTCGCCTTCCCGGCCGGAATCAGGCCGACCGGCTTCCATTTCATGAACCTGCGTCATTCCATGCCGGCCGTCGCGTTGCTGACGGCCTTTGTTGCGGCGATCGGCCGCGGAGAATCCCGGCCGGACCGGCCGGTGCTGACCTTGACGGACAGCATCGAGATGGGCCTGGAGCAGGCGACGGCGGCGCGCAATGCGCGGCGCGACGAGGCCATTGCGGGGAAACGGATCGGCCAGGTGCGGGCGCAGCTGCTGCCGCAGCTGAAAGCCACGGGCCGCTACACGCGCCTGGACGAGGTGGAGGCCTTTGAGTTCGACGGCGACCGCTTCGAGATGGGGCGGGAGGACACCTACGCGGCGGGGGTGGAGGCCAGCCAGCTGCTGTATTCCGGCGGATCGGTCGGGGCGGCGCTGAAGGCGGCACGGCTGTATCTCGACGTGGCGAGGGCCTCGGTGCAGCAGGTGGAGAACGACCTGGTGCGCGACATCCGGACGGCGTTCCACGGCATTCTGCTGGCGGACGAACAGGTGCGGGTGCAGGAGGCGTCGGTGGCGCAGCTCGAAGACCTGCTGGAGCAGACCGAGGCGCGCTACCGCCGGCAGACGGCGCCGGAGTTCGATGTGCTGACGGCCCGGGTGCGGCTGGCGAACGAACGGCCGAAACTGATTCAGGCGCGCAAGCAGGCGGAACTGGCGCGGGTGGCCTTCCGCAACCTGGTGCGGATCGAGTCCGAGGACGTTGACGTGGACGGCGAGCTGGTGTTCGAGCCGGAAGAGCGCGCCCTGGAGGAATGGCAGGCGCTGGGGCGGGAGCGGCGTCCGGAGCTGATCGAACTGGGCGGCCTGCTGGGCATGCGCGAGGCGGACATCCGCGCGGAACAGGGCGGGGGGCTGCCGCAGGTCCGGGCCTTTGCGGGGTACCGGGGGGAGAATCCGCAGAGCGGGTCCTCGCGCGACGAATGGGACTGGGGCTGGAATGCGGGCGTGGCCGTGGAGTGGGATCTGTTCGACGGTCTGCTGCGACGCAACCGGGTGTCGGAAAAACGGCTGGAACTGGCCAAGGCCCGCGAACTCCTCGAGGAAACCGAGCGGCAGATCGCGCTGGAGATCCAGACGCATTATCTGGACATGCGGGAGGCCGCCGAGACGGTGGCGGCCAGCGCCGAAACCGTCGAGCTGGCGGAAAAAGGCCTGGAGATCGCCCGCGCGCGGTACGAGAACGGCCTGGCGACCTATCTGGATTTTACGGATGCCAACCTGGCGCTGGCGACCGCGCGGCTGACGCGGCTGCAGGCGCTGCATGACCACATGAATGCCCTGGCCCGCCTGCGGCAGGCCAGCGGCGAAGTATTTGAGAGGGGAGAGACGCCATGAGAGGAGTTCAATGGGTTCGCCGCCGGAAGGGGGCGCTGCTGGCGTGGGGAGGGCTCGGGCTGGTGGTCGTGCTGATCGTCGTGCTGGCGCTTCTTCCCCGGCCGGAGGAGGAATCCGCGGACGACGCGGAGCGGCCGGTGCCGGTGCGGGTGCTGACGGTGGAGCCCCGGACGATTCCGGATGTCATCGAACTGCCGGCGCGGATCGAACCGGCGCAGGAGGCGCTGCTGGCCGTTGAACGCGCGGGGCGGGTGGTGGAGCGGCGGGTCCGCAAGGGCGATGCCGTGAAAAAGGGGCAGGCGTTGCTGCGGGTGGACGGCCGCCTCTGGGACGCGGCGCGGCGGCGGGCGGAGATCGAAGCCCGCGATGCCGCGAAGGACCTGGCCCGATGGAGGGAACTGGAGAAGACGGGGGCGGTGTCCACCAGCGATTTCGAGGGCATCCTGCGCCGCCAGGAGGCGGCGGAGATCGCGCTGGAGGAGGCGCAGGTCATCCTGGGCCAGTGCGAAGTCCGCGCGCCCTTCGACGGGGTGATCGTGGACCGCTTTGTCGAAGAGGGCGACTACGCCAACGAGGGGCAGGCGGTGGTTCGTCTGGTGCGGCTGGACCGGGTGAAGGTGGCCTTTGACGTGCCGGAACAGGACATCCGGGCCGTGGAGCCCGGGCAGGAGAAGCCGTTCACGCTGGCGGCGATTCCCGGCCGGGAATTTTCGGGGCGGGTGTCGTTCGTGTCGAGCCAGGCGGCCCGCGACAGCAATTCGTTTGCCGTGGAGCTGGAGGCGGACAATCCGGACGGCGTTCTGATGGCCGGGATGATTGCCCAGGTGTCGGTGCAGCGGCGGCTGCGCGAAGGGGCCGCGGTGGTGCCGCTGGCGGCGGTGGTGCCGCGCAAGGGCGAGCACTATGTCTTTGTCGAGGAGGGCGGCCGCGCGGTGCGGCGCCGGGTGCTGATCGGCGCCATGCTGGGGCACGAAGCCGTGCTGGACGGCGGCGTGTCCGCCGGCGACCGCGTGGTGGTCGAGGGCCACCGCGGGCTGCAGGACGGCATGGCGGTGACGGTCGTGGACCGCCTGCCGGAGGCGCCCGCCGGAGACGAATGACCCCATGATTCTGTCCAACTACGCCATCAAGTTCCGCACGGCGGTGTTTGTGTTCATCGCCGTGCTGGTGCTGGCCGGCGCGGTCAGCTACGTCAGCCTGCCGCGGGAGGGGACGCCTGACATCACCATTCCCCAGGTGTACGTGACGGCCGTGTACGAAGGGACCGCGCCGGAGGAAATGGAGAAGCTGGTCACCGTCCAGATCGAGAAGCAGCTCAACGACGTCGAGGGCGTGAAGGAAATCCGCTCCACGTCGGCCGAAAACATCGCCAGCCTGGTGGTGGAATTCATGGCGGGGGAGGACATCGAGCAGGCGAAGCGGCGGGTGAAGGACAAGGTGGACCTGGCGAAGCCGGACCTGCCGCCGGACCTGGACGAGCCGGTGGTGGACGCCTTCAACTTCAGTTCGGACGTGCCGGTCTACATCTTCGCGCTGTCGGGCTCCACCGATCTCGACCGGCTGAAGATCCTGGCGGAGGACCTGAAGGACCGCCTGGAGCGGCTGCCGGGGATCCAGAGCGCGGATCTGGCCGGCATCCGGGAGCGGGAGATCCGGGTGGAGATCGACCTGCCGCGGATGATCGCCTACCGGATTCCGCTGGGTCTGGTGATGGGCCGCATCGCGCAGGAAAACGTGACGGTGTCGGCCGGCAACATCGAGGTGGCCGGCGACAAGTTCCAGGTGCGCATTCCGGGGGAATTCCAGCGGGTGCCCGAGTTGCGCGAAATCCTGCTGGCCGAGCGCGGCGGCCGGCCGGTCTATCTGACCGACATTGCGACGATTTCGGACACGTTCAAGGATCTGGACTCGATTTCGCGGCTGAACGGCGCGCCGTGCGTATCGGTGAGCCTGAAGAAGCGGGCGGGGATCAATGCGGTGCGGCTGATTGCGCAGGTCGAGCAGGTGCTGGCGGAGGCGGGCCTGCCGCCGGACGTGAAGCTGACCGAAGTCATGGACATGTCGTATTACATCGACATGATGATCCGGGAGCTGGAAAGCAACGTGGCGACGGGCTTTCTGCTGGTGGTGGCCGTGCTGCTGGTGTTCCTGGGGCTGCGCAACGCGGTGTTCGTGGGGCTGGCGATTCCGTTCTCGATGCTGACGGCGTTCACGCTGATGGCGGTGCGCGGGACGACGCTGAACATGATCGTGCTGTTCAGCCTGGTACTGGCCGTCGGCATGCTGGTGGACAACGCCATCGTGATCGTGGAGAACATCTACCGGCTGCGGACCGAAGGGCTGACGCGCAAGGAGGCGGCGCGGCGCGGCGCGGGCGAGGTGGCCTGGCCGGTCATCACGTCCACGCTGACGACGCTGGTGGCGTTCTGGCCGCTGACGTTCTGGCCGGATGTCATGGGGCAGTTCATGGGCTTCCTGCCGCGCACGCTGATCGTGGTGCTGACCGCGTCGCTGTTCGTGGCGATGGTGATCAATCCGGCGATCTGCTCGGTGTTCATCCAGGCGCGGCCCCGGGATGCCCGGGAGACGACGCATTGGTTCGTGGCCGCCTACGAGCGGGTGCTGCGCGCCGCGCTGCGCCACCGTCTGCCGGTGCTGCTGACGGGCTTTGCCTTCCTGGTCCTGACGGTGCAGATCTATGCGTGGCGGGATCTGGGCATCGAGCTGTTCCCGGAGACGGATCCGCGCAACGCCACCGTGGACATCCAGTTTCCGCAGGGAACGAGCATCGGGCGCACCGACGTGGCGCTGCAGGACATCGAGCGGAAGCTGGCCGGGTATCCCGACGTGAAATTCTTTCTGACGACGGTCGGCGCGCAGAGCAGCGGCATGATCTACGGCGGGGCGTCGGCCACGCACCAGGGCAGCATCTATATTGAATTTCTCGAACCCGCCGACCGGCAGACCCCGTCCCTGCAGGTGGTGGACGCCATCCGCGACGACATCGGCGTGATTCCCGGCGCCGAGGTCAAGGTCAAGGTCGAGGAAGGCGGTCCGCCGACCGGCGAGCCGGTTTCCATCGAAATCTCCGGCGACGACTTCGACGTGCTGGAGCAGACGGCTTCGGACGTGCAGCGCGCCATCGAAACCGTGCCCGGCCTGGTGGACCTGCAGAGCGACATGGAAAAGGCGCTGCCGGAGATCCGGTTCCACGTGGACCGGCACCGCGCGGCCCTGCTGGGGCTCGACACGGCCGAGATCGGCAACTTCCTGCGCATGGCGATCTACGGCATCGAAAGCAGCCGGTTCCGCGCCGACGAGGACGAGTACGACATCACGCTGCGCCTGCCGCTGGCGCAGCGCCAGACGATGAATCTGCTCGACCAGGTATTCATTCCGACGCCCGCCGGCAGCGCGGTGCCGCTGTCGTCGCTGGGGAGCCTGGAATACACCGGCGGGCGCGGGGCGATCCGGCGCAAGGGCCAGAAGCGCGTGGTGACCCTCACCGGCAACAACCAGGGGCGCGGGGTGGACAAGATTCTCGCGGACGTGCAGAAGCGAGTGGCCCCCGTTCCGCTGCCGCGCGGCTACGCCATCGAATACACCGGCGACACCGAGGAAATGCGCGAGTCGGGGATCTTCCTGATGAAGGCGTTCGCGGTCGCCGCGGGCCTGATCTTCGTGATCCTGGTGGTCCAGTTCAATTCGGCGGTGCTGCCGGTGATCATTGTCTTTTCGATCCTCCTGTCGATGATCGGGGTGATGTGGGGGCTGCTGCTGAACCACATGCGCTTCGGCGTGGTGATGACCGGGGTGGGGCTGATCAGCCTGGCGGGGATCGTGGTCAACAACGCCATCGTGCTGATCGACTGCATCCGCCAGCGGCAGGCGGACGGGCTGGGCATCGCCGAGGCGGTGGTGGCGGCGGGGCGGCTGCGCCTGCGGCCGGTGCTGCTGACGGCGACCACGACGATCCTGGGCCTGCTGCCGATGGCGCTGGGCTACAGCCTCGACATTCACACGTGGCCGCCCTCGCTCGCCGCCGGCACCGAAACCAGCGCGATGTGGAAACCGATGGCCATTGCCGTGATTTTCGGCCTGGCGATGGCGACGGTGCTGACGCTGGTGCTGGTGCCGGTGATGTACAGCCTGGCCGAGGGTTTTGCCGAGGCGCTCAAGCGCCGCCTGACGCCGCGCGACGAGGCGGATGCCGCGGAGTAGGGGGGAGGGCGTAAGTCCGAGGTCAGAGGGCAGAGGGCAGAGGGCAGAGGACAGAGGGCAGAGGGCAGGGGACAGCCGGAACCGCCACCAGCCAACAACCCGAAGGCCGAAGCGAAGCAGGAAAAGAGGAACCCCGGGAAGACAGGAAGGGAAAAGGGGGGCGGTTGCGCGACGGGGTCAGCCGGGGTAGGCTGTCTGTCCAGCCGAGACGGAAGGACGGATCATGACCACACGCAAGAAGGGATCGCTGCACCGGAACTGGTCGCAGGCGGTGACGGACGGGACGGAACGGGCGGCCAGCCGGGCGATGCTGCACGCCGTGGGATTCACGCGGGAGGACTTCCGGAAGTCGCAGGTCGGGGTGGCGTCCACCTGGAGCCAGGTCACGCCCTGCAACCTGCACATTGACCGCCTGGCGCGGCGCGCGGCGGAAGGCGTGGCGGCGGCGGGCGCCAAGCCGGTGATCTTCAACACCATCACCATTTCGGATGCGGTCTCGATGGGGACGGCCGGCATGCGCTATTCGCTGGTGTCGCGCGAGATCATCGCCGATTCGATCGAGGCGGTGACGGCCTGCGAAGGCTTCGACGGGCTGGTGGCGATCGGCGGGTGCGACAAGAACATGCCCGGTTGCCTGATCGCCATGGCGCGGCTGAACCGGCCGGCGGTGTTCGTTTACGGCGGGACGGTCAAGCCCGGCTGCCACCACGGGAAGAAGGTGGATATCGTCAGCGTGTTCGAGGCGGTGGGCCGGCAGGCCCGCGGGGAAATCACGGGAAAGGAACTCCGGGAGATCGAGGCCTGCGCGATTCCCGGGGCGGGGTCGTGCGGGGGCATGTACACGGCCAACACGATGGCGTCGGCGATCGAGGCGCTGGGCATGAGCCTGCCGAACAGCGGCGCGCAGAACGCCGTGTCGGCCGCCAAGGTGCGCGACTGCCGGGAGGCGGGCCGGGCGGTGACGGAGCTGATCCGGCGCGGCATCCGGCCGTCCGACATCCTGGTGCGCGAGGCGTTCCTGAACGCCATCGCCCTGGTGATGGCGATGGGCGGCTCCACCAATTCCGTCCTGCACCTGCTGGCCATCGCCCGCGCGGCGAACGTCCGGCTGGACCTGGACGACTTTACGCGGGTGGGGGCGCGCACGCCCGTGCTGGCGGACTTGAAGCCGTTCGGACGGCATGTGATGTCGGATCTGGTGGCCATTGGCGGCACGGCGCCGCTGATGAAATGCCTGATCGAAGAAGGCCTGATGGACGGCGGACTGCTGACGGTGACGGGCCGGACCCTGAAGGAAAACCTGCGGAATGTCCGGCCGTACCCCGCGAAGCAGGCGATCATCCGTCCCCTGTCGGCCCCCGTCAAGCCGACGGGTCATCTGGTGATTCTGCGCGGCAACCTGGCGCCCGAGGGGGCGGTGGCGAAGATCACGGGTCACGAAGGCGTCCGGTTCGAAGGGCGCGCCATCGTGTTCGAGTCCGAGGAAACCGCGCTGGCGGCGATCCTGAAGGGGCGCGTGAAGAAAGGGCACGTGGTGGTCATCCGCAACGAGGGGCCGCGGGGCGGCCCGGGCATGCGGGAAATGCTGTCGCCCACGTCGGCCATCATGGGGCGGGGACTCGGGAAGGATGTGGCGCTGATCACCGACGGACGGTTTTCCGGGGGCAGCCACGGATTCGTGGTGGGACACCTCTCGCCCGAGGCGGCCGTCGGCGGACCGATCGCCTGGGTGAAAAACGGCGACCGGATCCGGATTGACGCGGAAACGCGCCGGCTGGACGTGGACGTGCCGGCCGCGGAGTGGAAGAAGCGCCGGGCGGCATGGAAGCGGCCCCGGCCGAAAGAGACCCGCGGCGTGCTGGCCAAGTACGCCCGCCAGGTCGGCAGCGCCTCGTTCGGCGCCGTGACGGACTGAAGGATGCAGATTTAACATTTAAGGGCTGACCCCGGGGTCAGCCCATTGAATGGATTCCTGCCAGTTGCAGGAGCGGCTGGACGGTGCTGTTGGTGATGCGCTGCACGTCGAAATAGAATCGGGCATCTTCGGCAGCGGTGCGGCCGCAGCGGGCACGTCGTGCGGGGTCGCGAATCAGTCGGCCCAACTGAAGCTGGAATTCCTCCATGTCCGTTGGGTTGAAGAGGAGGCCGTTTCGGTTTTCAACAACGACTTCGGATACGCCGCCGAGACGGGCCGCCAGAATGGGCAGGCCGCAGGCCATGGCGTGGACGAGGGCGCCGGTCATATGAAAGTCATCTGATTCAGCACCGGTGCGCATCACGAGGCCGATATCGCCGGCATTCAGGGCAAGGCAGACGTCATGCGGGGTCGGCAGCCAGCCGGTCAGGGTGCAGACGTCCTCCATATGCAGTGTCCGAACCAGGCGGCGGAGGGAAGCCATTTCCGGGCCATCACCGACAAGCAAATAACGCAGGCGAGGGAAATCCGTGCGGAGATCCGCAAGGGCTCGAATGATCAGGTCATTGCCCTTGTTGGGGTGGAGGATGCCATGATGGACAAGGACCATGTCTTCAGGGCCGTAGTTGAACCGGCGCCGGGCCGCTTCCCGCTGTTCGGGTAAAAACGGGTGGTAGAGGGAGAAATCGCAGGGGTCATAGACGGGGTGGATGCGTGAGGGATCGAGGCCGTGCCGTGCAAGAAACGCACGGGTGGCGCCGGCGCGGGTGAAAATGAGGGGCAGGTGTTTCCAGCTCCAAAGATCGAGAGAGCGCAGCAGGCGGCCCAGCCAGTGGAGGGGTCCCTTGAAGTAGATATCGGTAAAAAAGTCGGCAACGGTTATGGCAATCCGGCGACCGAAGAATACGCGGGCCAAGAGCGCCGAGAGAGGAATGGTTTCATCGATATACACGGCGCGAATGCCGCGGCGGCGGCAATCCAGCGCGACGATCGGCAGGCAGAGCATCCATAACGCGGTTTTGAGAAGTTTGTCGCGGGTTCGGGTACGGTCCACGCGAAAGGGGAGGTCATGCAGGACGGCATGGTCGCGGATAGCGTCAGGGACAGGAGTGGATGTGCGCATGCCGTAATAATGCACTTCGGCATGCCGGGCAAGAGCGGCCACGATCGGAGGCATGGCATGGAAGAGCTCGCTGTGATCCGCGGGGCCATAGCGGAACCATAGCCCGATTTTCGGGCGATCACTCATGATCGGTGAAAATAATGCGACTGCCTTTGGAACTGAAGCGAAAGCGGACTTCGGCGAGATCACGGAGGGCGGACCGCACGGAGGGTTGCCGGTCCGGTTCGGTGCAAAGGCAGAGAAAGCCGCGTCCGCCGGCGCCGAGCAGTTTGCCGCCGCGCGCCCCGGCGGCACGGGCGGTGGCGTAGGCCAGGTCGATCTGGGGGGTGCTGATGCCGACGGAAAGGCTTTTCTTGAGCTGCCAGGATTCATGCAGCAGGTCGCCGAATTCGCCGAGGGGCCCCGTTCCGGCCAGGATGGCTTCGGCGTGGTCCACCATTTGACGCATTGACCGCAGGGTGGATTCATTGGTGCGGGTGCGTTGTTCCTGGGCTCGCAATATGGAATCCGCAGAACGTTCGGCCCCCAGATAAAAGAGCATCAAGTGATCTTCGAGTTCGTGCAGCCGGGTATCGGAGATGGCGGGATCGCCCACGCGCACGGTGTCATCCGGGTTGAAATCGTAGCGGTGAAAGCCGCCGTAGGCGGCTTCGTATTGATCCTGCCAGCCTCCGGCATCGCCCACGCGCGAGCGTTCCACGGTGATGGCCTGCCGGGCCAGTTCCTCCGGTGTGCAACGGCGGCCGTGAAAGGCCTGAAGCGCATGGAGAAGGCCGACGGTGAAGGACGACGAGGTTCCCAGGCCGGTTCGTCCCGGCAGATCGGCCGTATGGGCGATTTCGATGCCGTCCTGCTGATTGAGCAGGAGGAGAGTTTCGCGAATCAGCGGGTGCCGGAACTCGGAGGGATGCAGCACGGATTCCGTTTGGGAATAACTGGCCCGGAACCGGTGGTTGAAGAGAGGTGCCAGACGATGAATGGACAGATAGCAGTATTTGTCGATGGTGGCGGCGAGGACAGCACCGCCCCCTTGGCGGAAGAAGTCCGGGAAATCCGTGCCGCCGCCGAAGAAACTGATGCGAAATGGGGTTCGGGAGATGATCATGGCAGGGGCAACGCTCCGGTCCGGACCTCCTGAATGAAGGTGCGGAGGGTTTGAGAGGTGTCGGGCAGGGGCAGAAGGCGAGCGGCTTGCCCGACGTTCAACTCGGCCCGGACGAGGGGGCGTTGAAAGGCGTCCGGAGGCAGATTGACGCCGGCCCATTCCGCGATATGGCGAACGGAGGCCGTTCCGCGGGACGAAAGATTGAGGGGAGAAGCGGGAACCGGTGAGCGTTCGCACAACTCGAACACGGCCCGCGCCAGGTCACGGGTGTCCATGAGCTGGAACTCTGAATCGGGGTGGACATGGAGCGGGTTGCCGGACAGCAGGTCGCAGACGGCGTTTTTGACCAGGCGGGGGCCGACGAATCCGCCCAGGCGCAGAATGAGGTGGTGGGGGGCATAGTGGAGAACGAGCTGTTCGGCCAGCCATTTGTGGAAGCCGTAACGGGACATTCCGGCGGGCGTCAGCGGAGTGTCTTCGGCATTGCGATGCGGATCTCCTTCGTTGGGATAGACCGCTCCCGAGGAGAGCTGGACAAACCGGGTGAAGTGGAAATCGTGGAGTACGTTCATGACCGAGGTGACGGACAGATCGTAGCCACGCACGGGGTCTTGATCGTCGATGTATTTGCGGGAATTGCCGGCGGCATTGATCAGCAGGTCGGCGTTTGTCCCTCGATGCTTCGCGTAGTTGTCCACATCCAGGGCCGTCAGCCGATAGCCGCGCGCTGCCGCTTCGGCGGCGATAGCCGAGCCGATGAATCCGCGGGCACCGATGACGAGGCAGGTTTTCAAGCTAGAGCCGGACGGTTCCTTCCTGGCGGGCCTTCCGGAACCACTGGACGGTGCGGCGGAGGCCTTCTTCCAAGGATGTGTTGCAGGAAAGCCCCAGCGCATGCAGGCGGGACGCGTCGAAGATTTTGTCCATCTGTCCATCGGGCTGGGCGGCGTCCCAGACGATGTCGCCGGAAAACCCGGTGGTTTTCCTGACGGTTTCAGCCAGTTCACGAATTGAAATCCGTCGTCCGGCCGAGATGTTGACGGGTTCGCTGGAGTCGTAATGGCGGATAAACCAGGGGACGGCGGCGGCGACATCCCCGGCATAGACGAAATCGCGGGTGGGGCGGCCCGAGCCGAAGGCGGTAATGGTTTGATCGCCCCGTTCTTTCGCTTCGATATATTTTCGGACAAGCGCGGGGATGACATGGGCCTCTTCGAGATTGAAGTTGTCCCATTCGCCGTAGACATTGCCCGGAATCAATACGATGGAATTGAAGCCATGCTGGACGCGATAGGCCCAGGATTGCGTGAGGAGCATTTTTTTGGCGACCGAGTACCCGGCGCTTTCCATCTGGGGATAGCCGTCCCACATCTGGTCTTCGCCGATGGGAGACCGTGCCTTGGCGGGATAGGAGCAGCCGCCCATGAACGTGATCAGCTTCTTCAGGCCGGCCTTCCATGATTCGTGGAAGACATGGAGATTCATGGCCAGGTTTTCATAAAAATAATCAGCGGGGTACATCCTGTTGGATAGAATGCCTCCGGATTTGGCTGCGAGGTGGACGATGCAATCCGGGCGGATTTGGCGAAGCATCGCGGCGGGAGCGCCGGGTTCAAGCAGATCGAAGTCGCGGCGGCCCAGTCCAATCAGATCAGCCTCGGGAAAGGCCTCGCGCAGGCGGGGCATGATGTGATGCCCGAGAAAGCCCGTGCTGCCGGTGACCAGAATTCGTTTACACATGATGGGTTTGCTTCATGGTTGACGGCATGTCGTCCGGCATGCCGGCCAGATCATCCACAGATGGCCTACCTGAAAATGCAACAGAGAGAGGATGAAAGGGTACATGGCCAAGAGGTGCGATGTCCAACGATAAGTCCCCCGGCATGGACTTCCGGTGGGAGGTTCCTGGGGGTGGAGACGGAATGAGGATCTGCCGGAAAAGGGTTCATTTGTTCGGACTGTTTCGCCATAGTAGGGAGTTGCGAGGTGGAAATGAAGCATATTTGGCAATGGATGGGCAAGGCGGGTCTGGCGGGGGCGCTGGGGCTGGCGGCGGGCTGCGGCGGGACGCCCCGCGGGGAGCCGGTGACGGTGGCGTCGCTGGCGGAGCGGCTGGCGGATCCGCTGTGGCTGGCGCGGCTGGACCAGGAAGACACGCGAATCCATACGTCGTACGACCGCACGGGGGCCAACGAGGATTACGGGACGTTCCTGCGCGACAGCGACACGCCGGGCTGGAAGGTGCTGGCGGACCTGAAGGGGCCGGGCTACGTCTCGCGGGTGTGGTTCACGGGGGCGAAAGACGGCGAGCCCCACCGGTTCCGCTTCTATTTCGACGGCGAAGAAACGCCGCGGTTCGAGGGAGACATCAAGGAACTGTTCGGGGGGACGATGGCGCCGTTCCGGGCGCCGCTGGCGGAGTACAACAACTACTGCTGGTATTCGTTCGTGCCGATGCCGTACGCCGAGCGCCTGCGGATCGAATGCGAAGAAGGGGTGCCGGACCTGAGCGGTTCCCCGCGGAAGCTCTACTATCAGGTGTCGGAATCGTCGCTGCCGCGGGGCACGCCCTTGGAGAGCTTTGCCTGGCCGCTGCCGGAGCGGGATGCGGCGGCCCTCGACCGGGTGCAGGCGGTGTGGGCGGCCAACCGCCTGCCGGAAGCGGGCGACCGGGTGGAAACGGTGCTGACGGACTGGAAGCAGGGGATGCGGATCGAGGGCCCGGGGGTGATCCGCCGGATCGAGTTCGAACCGCAGTGGGAGGCGATACCGGAAGACCGGCGCGACGCGGTGCTGCGCGACTGGCAGGTGGCCATCCGCTATGACGGGGCGACGAACGAAAGCGTGAAGGCGCCGCTGGGGGATTTGTGCGGGGTGCCGTGGCGGCGGGTCCGGGCGCGGTCGCTGTACTTCGGCATGGAAGGCGACGCGCTGTTCTGCGCGTTTCCGATGCCGTTTGCGGACTCGGCGGAGATCCGGCTGACGGCGGGCCGGATTCCGGCGGTGCCGGTGACGATCCGGGCATGGGTGGAGAAGCGGGAGACGTCGCCGATCGGCCGGCTGGGCTATTTTCATGCCAACTGGCGGCGCACGACGCCGAAGGAAAGAGGGCAGGCGCACGCCATCCTGAACGTGCAGGGCCGGGGAAAATACGTGGGCTGCCTGCTGTCGGTGGTGACGCTGGACGGGACGTACTGGGCGCTGGAGGGGGATGAACGCATCCGCAAAGACCGGGAAAAGACGCCGGGCTGGCTGGGGACGGGGCTGGAGGACTATTTCAACGGCGGGTGGTATTACCAGAATATCATGGCGGGGCCGACCCACGGGCTGTTCGTGAAGGAGCCGTTCCGGACGGTGCAGTACCGGGTGCACGCGATGGATCCGTCGGTGTTCCGCGAATCGCTGGACATGGAATTCGAGCGCGGGCCGGAGCAGGCGAGCCAGGCGTATTTCGAGAGCGTGGGCTGGGCGTATCTGGATGCGCCGCAGACGGCGGACACGATGCGGCTGCGGTCGGAAGACCGGGCGGCGCCGCAGGACCGGCGGCTGGATCCGGGCGTGGTCATGACGGCGGTATGGAACCACGAGCGGTTCGGGGACTGGCAGGGGGCGCGCGACGAGCTGGCGGCGCGGCTGCGGCGCCACGGCGCGCAGTATCCGCCCGCCGTGCGGCGGATGCTGGAATTCCGCCTGGCGCTCTACGACGAGCGGCTGGGGGGGGCGGACCCGCTGGCCCGTTTCGCGGCGGATGCCGATCCCGACGTGCGGGCGGCGGCCGAGCGGATCCGGCGCCACCGCGAAGAGGGGATGGCGCTGGGGGTGTTCTATGCCAACATGCCGGCCCGGCTGTTCATGGATGGCCGGGAAGTGATGCAGGGCGGGCATCCGGAGCGGCTGGAAGCGGCGCTGCTCGACCTGCCGCCGGGACGCCATGTGCTGGCGATCCAGGCGCCCCGGCAGCGCTACCCCGACTGGGTGCTGCTGGCCCTGCGCAAGGGCGACTGGTTCGCGGGAACCGACCCCTCCGTCTGGAAATACGCTTTCGATCCCGCCGGCGACTGGGCCGCGGCGGACTTCGACGACACGGGCTGGCCGGTGATCGGGGGCACGGGCGTGAAAGGGCCGCCGGAAGAGCCGTTCATCTGGGTGCAGCCGGAACCCTACCTGGACATGGCGGCCCGTGCCATCGGCATCCGGCCTGGCCGGGAATGGCCCCAAAACGGCCGGATGGTGGTGTATCGGACGGTGGTGGACGTGCCGTAACGCGTCCGTCCGGGCGGAGTTGGCTTTCGGCGGATTGCGCAGATCCGGGGCGGCCCCGGCTTGACATTTCCGCTTCAGGCCGTATTCTCCTCGACGCTGTTTCAAAGCGGGCGTTTAGCTCAGTTGGTTAGAGCGTCCCGACGCCGCGTCGGGAAGGTCACTGGGCCAAGCCCCGTCGAGTTGATGTTGAAAATTTGAATAGCGAAGGGCGTTTAGCTCAGTTGGTTAGAGCGTCCCGACGCCGCGTCGGGAAGGTCACCGGGCCAAGCCCCGTCAGGTTGATGTTGAAAATTTGAATAGCGAAGAGGCGTTTGGCTCGGATTGGTTAGAGCGTCCCGACGTCGCGTCGGGAGAGGTCACGAGGCCAAGCCCGTCGAGTTGATGTTGAAAATTTGAATAGCGAAGGGCGTTTAGCTCAGTTGTGGTTAGAGCGTCCCGGTACGTCGCGTCGGGAAGGTCACCGGGCCAAGCCCCGTCGAGTTGATGTTGAAAATTTGAATAGCGAAGGGCGTTTAGCTCGGATTGGTTAAGAGCGTCCCGACGCGTCGGGAAAGGTCGCCGGGCCCGAAGCCCGTCGAGTTGATGTTGAAAATTTGAATAGCGAAGGGCGTTTAGCTCAGTTGGTTAGAGCGTCCCGACGATGTTCCGTCGGGAAGGTCACCGGGCCAAGCCCCGTCGAGTTGATGTTGAAATTTGAATAGCGAAGGGCGTTTAGCTCGGATGGTTAGAGCGTCCCGACGTCGCGTCGGGAAGGTCACCGGGCCAAGCCCCGTCGAGTTGATGTTGAAAAATTTGAATAGCGAAGGGCGTTTAGCTCAGTTGGTTAAGGCGTCCCAGGCTGCGTCGCGTCGGGAAGGTCGCGGGCCAAGCCCCGTCGAGTTGATGCGAAAATTTGAATAGCGAAGGGCGTTTAGCTCAGTTGGTTAGAGCGCGTGCCTCACATGCACGAGGTCACTGGTTCGAGTCCAGTAACGCCCACCACCCTTCGCGGTTGCCTCGGTGGCCAGAGCGTCCCGACGCCGCGTCGGGAAGGTCACTGGTTCGAGTCCGGTAACGCCCGCCACCCTTCGCTCTTCACTTCGTTCAGAGCTACGGGTGGCAAGCCGCCCCGAAGATCGAAGTGAGCCCATGTATTTCGTGTACGTCCTGGAAAGCGAAACATCCGGCCCGACTGTACATCGGTTCCACCGACCACCTGATTCGCCGATTCCACGAACACCAGCGAAGGCAAAACCCGGTCCACGCGCCATCACGGCCCCTGGTTCATGCCGTATTATGAAACGAGGCCGACCGCGCAGAAGCCGTCCGCCGGGAAAAGCAATTGAAGGCATGGAAGAACCCGTGCCTCACATGCACGAGGTCACTGGTTCGAGTCCAGTAACGCCCACCACCCTTCGCGGTTGCCTCGGTGGCCAGAGCGTCCCGACGCCGCGTCGGGAAGGTCACTGGTTCGAGTCCGGTAACGCCCGCCACCCTTCGCTCTTCACTTCGTTCAGAGCTACGGGTGGCAAGCCGCCCCGAAGATCAGAAGTGAGCCCATGTATTTCGTGTACGTCCTGGAAAGCGAAACATCCGGCCGGCTGTACATCGGTTCCACCGACCACCTGATTCGCCGATTCCACGAACACCATCGAGGCAAAACCCGGTCCACGCGCCATCACGGCCCCTGGTTCATGCCGTATTATGAAACGAGGCCGACCCGCGCAGAAGCCGTCCGCCGGGAAAAGCAATTGAAGGCATGGAAGAACCCGGCCCGGATCCGCGCGCTGTTTCCTTCGCCTTAGAGCGTCCCGACGCCGCGTCGGGAAGATCACTGGTTCGAGTCCACTGGTGGCCCCTGCCCCCCAAAAAAAGTTTTAACGACGGGGGACAGGATTCAAGCCACCCACTGCTATGTGGATCGTCTACATCCTCCGAAGCGTCCACCATCCCGAGCAGCGCTGGCCCCTTTACCTCTTAACAGGCAGAGAGATTTCACCACAGAGAGCACTGAGGGGCACAGAGAGAGGGGCGGGCAGGGACACCGAGCCTGCCCGCCGTAGCCTTGGCGAAGGCGGGACAGGCATTTTTCCATGGCGTGGAAAACCGGCGAAAACTTTTTCCACAGCCATCCCACAGGAATCGGATGGGGATAAAAAAAAGGCTGGTTTGAAGTCCTGCTCTTTGCCACTCGGCAAAGGATGAAAAAGTCCCACAAACCAGCCAAGAAGTCGCCTTACACTGTTCTGAATCAGATTTGCAACCTCATTCCGCCCTTGCTGGTGCCGAACCTGGCGCGGGAGCACGGGGTGGACAGGAAAAGCCGGACGTTCAGTCCGTGGAGCCACGTGGTAGGCCTGATGTATGCGCACTTGTCGCATGCGTTCGGGCTCAACGACGTCTGCGATGCGATGGGCGAGCATGCGGGGAAGGTGTGGCGTATCCGGGAGGCGACGCCTCCTTGCCGCAATACCTTCTCGCATGCCAACGCCGTTCGGGACAGCGCGATGGCGGCGGAGCTGTATTGGAAGCTCCGCGGCGAGTGCTCCCGGCGGGCGAATCCGTTCGTCATGGGTCGCCCACGCGAGGGGTTCTTGCGCCGGCTGAAGAAGCCGATCTTCGCCATGGACTCCACGACCATTGCGCTGGTCGCCAACTGCATGCCGTGGGCCAAGCACCGCCGGAAGAAGGCAGCCGTCAAATGCCACCTGTCGCTGAACCTGCAGAACCACTTGCCCCAGGAGATCTGCGTGGAAGAAGCCTGCCATCACGACAACCGCCAGGCCCGGTTCCTCTGCAACCCCCCTGCAGGACGGTTCGATCATGGTGGCAGACAAGGCCTATTCCGACTTCCGCCACTTTCGAGAACTGAGCGCAAGGGGCGTTGTCTGGGTGGTGCGGGCGCGCCGTGACACCGCTTTCCGGACGGCACGTTCCTTGCACACCACGGACAATCCGCGCATCCTCGCCGACGAACTCGTTGTCTTGGCCCGGCCCCAAACGGCGGAGAGACATCCTGAGCCGATGCGTCGCATTCGCGCCATCGTCGAGATCGACGGGAAGGACCGAGAGATGGTGTTCCTGACCAACCAGCTGGACTGGAGCGCCTGGACCGTGGCCGAACTCTACCGCTGCCGGTGGGACGTCGAGGTCTTCTTCAAGGAGATCAAACAGACCCTCCAGCTCTCCGACTTCCTTGGCAACAGCGAACACGCCATCAAGTGGCAGATCTGGTGCGGGCTGCTGGTTCACCTGCTGCTGCGCTTCCTCCACTACCGGAGCCAGTGGACCCACTCCTTCTTCCGCCTTTTCGCCCTCCTGCGCGCCTGCTTGTGGGATGAGAAGGACCTGCACGAACTGCTCCGGCTCTATGGGACAGCATCTTCGCCACCGCGCTGGCGCGCACGGCCCGAACAGGCCTACTTCCCGGGGTTCCCCTGAACTCCTGTGGGACAGCACCCCCGCCAACGCCTAGGAAACCTCGCCGAAAACAAACCGCTCCCAAATCACAACCCCGAACACCCACGCGAAAACACCAGCAAATCAGGCGTTTTCACGCTCCCGTTTTGCCCTTATGGGATGATAGTGGACTTTTTCCATGGCGTGGAAAATCCGGAAAACCGGCGGGATTCCCAAGGGCCGGGAGCCAACATGCTGCAATTCACGGGCTGACCCCATTCTGTGCTCCACTCCATAGCCTTTGGCGACGGAACACGCCCTGCGGGCTTCGGGTGGGGGCGCGCGCGGCTTTACTCTTGTTCTATCTCTTGCTCGGCGATAAAGTTCAAGCTATCGCTTTGAGTAACCAATGGTAAAACCGCGCGAATGAACAAAAAAGCCCTAACAGAAGCGGATATCCGCACCAAGTTCATAACGCCTGCGATCATCGGTCCGAATGGCGATAAATGGGACAGGATGACCCAGATTGCCGAGGAAAGATATTTCACAAAAGGCCGGGTCATCGTTCGGGGAAAGACCGTTAAGCGCGGTGAAGCCCAAAAGGCCGATTATCTGCTGTACTATAGGCCAAATCTTCCCATCGCGGTTATTGAGGCCAAGGATAACAATCATACTCTCGGCGACGGTATGCCGCAGGCGCTTGAGTATGCCGAAATCCTCGACATTCCGTTCGCCTACAGCTCCAATGGAGACGCCTTTCTGGAACATGACCGAACCGTCACTTGTGGTACAGTCACGCGGGAAATTCCGCTCGACCAGTTTCCCTCACCCCAGGAGTTATGGGCGCGCTACTGCAAGGCCAAAAGCTGGAACGCGGATCAGCAGCAGGTCAACACCCAGGACTATTTTGACGACGGTTCAGGCAAGGCCCCGCGCTATTACCAGAACATCGCCATCAACCGGGCGGTGGATTCTATTGCCAAGGGCGAAAACCGGGTATTGCTGGTAATGGCCACCGGAACGGGGAAGACCTACACGGCCTTCCAAATCATCTGGCGCCTGTGGAAGGCCGGTGTCAAAAAACGCATTCTTTTCCTCGTGGACCGGAACATTCTCGCCGACCAGACCAAGACCAACGATTTCAAGCCGTTCGGCCAGGCCATGACGAAGATCACGAACCGCACGGTGGATAAATCGTTTGAAATTTACCTGAGCCTCTACCAGTCCGTCACCGGCACCGAGGAGGAACAGAACATCTACAAGCAGTTCTCTCCTGATTTTTTCGACCTTGTCATCGTGGACGAGTGTCACCGCGGCAGTGCGGCGGACGATGCCCGCTGGCGGCAAATCTTGGAATACTTCAAGACGGCAACACAAATTGGCCTTACCGCCACCCCCAAAGAAACCCGCGACGTTTCCAATATCGAATACTTCGGCGAGCCCATCTATACGTATTCACTCCGCCAGGGTATCGCCGACGGATTTCTCGCCCCCTACAAGGTCGTGCGTATCGGCCTCGACAAGGACCTGGATGGCTGGCGCCCCGAAGACGGCCAGACCGACAAGTATGGACAGGTCATCGAAGACCGTGAATACAACGACCGCGACTACGATCGAGACCTCATCCTCGAAAAGCGCACGGCGGTGGTCGCCTCCAAGGTCACTGATTTTCTGCGTGCCACCAACCGCTTCGCCAAGACCATTATCTTCTGCGAGAACATCGACCACGCGGAACGAATGCGCCAAGCCATGGTCAATGCCAACCCCGACCTTGCCGCCGCCAACGCCAAGTACGTCATGCGCATCACCGGCGATAACGACGAGGGCAAGGCCCAGCTCGACAACTTCATTGATCCGGAGTCCACCTATCCGGTTGTGGCCTGCACCTCCCGGCTCATGAGCACGGGCGTGGATGCCCAGACATGCCACCTGATTGTGCTGGACCGGATTATCAATTCCATGACCGAGTTCAAGCAGATCATCGGGCGCGGCACCCGCATCAACGAGGACTACAACAAGTTCTTCTTCACCATCATGGATTTCCGCCGGGCCACCGCGTTGTTCGCCGATCCGAATTTCGACGGCGACCCCGTCCAGATTTATGAGCCCGGCCCTGACGAACCGCCCATCCCCCCGGACGAACCACCGACGGAACCGACGCCGGGCGGCGAACCGCCCGAAACCCCGCTGCCACCCGATAGCGGTCCCGGCGGTGAAGGCCCCGCGCCGCGCACCCGCTACTTTGTGGACAATGTCCCCGTCAGCGTGGTGATGGAGCGTGTCCAGTACCTGGATGAATACGGCAAGCTCATTACGGAATCCCTGACCGACTACACCCGCAAAGCCGTCCGGAAGAACTACGCCACGCTCGATGCCTTCCTGGCCACGTGGAACTCCGCCGAACGAAAGCAGGCCATCATCGAAGCGCTTGCCGCCCAGGGCGTATTCCTTGATGAACTCGCCGAGCAGGTCGGCCGCGACTATGACCCCTTCGACCTCGTCTGCCATATCGCCTTTGACCAGCCTCCGCTGACTCGTCGGGAACGGGCCGACCGCGTGAAGAAACGCAACATTTTCGGAAAATACGGCGACAAAGCGCGCGCCGTGCTTGAAGCCCTGCTCCAGAAATATGCCGATAGCGGCATTTCCAGCGTCGAATCGCTGGAAATCCTGAAAGTAGACCCGCTCCGCGCCTTCGGCACGCCCGTGGAAATCATCAAACTATTTGGCGGGCGCGATCAATACCTCGCCGCCGTCCGTGAAATTGAAATCGTGATTTACGAGAAAGTCGCCTAGCCCATGCCCAATGTTTCCAACGTCGTCAAATCCATCCAGGACATCATGCGCAAGGACGCCGGAACCTATGGCGACGCCCAGCGCCTCGAACAGCTCGGCTGGATGTTCTTCCTGAAAATCTTCGATGACCGCGAGCGGGAAATGGCACTCCTGCGCGACCGCTATAAATCGCCGCTCCCCGAACACCTCCGCTGGACCGCCTGGGCCAAGGACGAAGAGGGCATCACTGGCGACGCGCTGCTCGATTTCGTCAACAACACCCTCCTGCCCAAGCTCAAAGCCCTCGGCGGCGGCGATCGGATGCACACCCTCATCCGCACCACCTTCACGGATGCCCACAACTTCATGAAGAACGGCACTCTCATGAGGCAGGTCATCAACAAGATCAACGGCATCGATTTCAACGCCTCGGATGACCGCCATATGTTTGGCGACATCTACGAAAAGCTCCTCAAGGACCTTCAATCTGCAGGCAACGCCGGGGAATTCTACACCCCGCGCGCCGTGACCCAGTTCATCGTTGAGCAGGTCAACCCGCGCCTCGGCGAAAGTGTTCTCGATCCTGCCTGCGGCACCGGCGGCTTCCTCGTCTGCGCCATCGAACACTTGCGCAAACAGGCCAAGACCGAGGCCGACGAACGCGCCATTCAGGAATGCTTCTCCGGCATCGAAAAGAAGCACTTGCCGCATGTCTTGTGCATGACCAATTTGCTCCTGCACGGCATTGATGTGCCTTCCAACGTCCGCCACGACAACACGCTCGCCCGACCCTTGCGCGACTGGGGGCCGAAGGAGCGCGTCGACGTCGTCGTCACCAATCCGCCCTTCGGCGGCATGGAGGAGGACGGCATCGAGTCCAATTTCCCCTCCGAGTTCCGCACCCGCGAAACCGCCGATCTGTTTCTCGTGCTCCTGATGAAGATCCTCAAGCCCGGTGGCCGCGCCGGACTCGTCTTGCCCGACGGCACCCTCTTCGGCGAGGGAGTAAAGACCCGCATCAAGGAAGCCCTCCTGTCCGACTGCAACCTCCACACCATCGTCCGCCTGCCCAACGGCGTCTTCAATCCCTATACCGGCATCCGCACCAACCTCCTCTTCTTCACCAAGGGACCCAAAACCGAGCATGTCTGGTACTACGAACACCCGTACCCGCCCGGCGCCAAGAGCTACAACAAAGGCAAACCCATCCGCATCGAGGAATTCGAGCCGGAGCGGGCGTGGTGGGGAAGTGAGGCGGACGGCTTCAAATCCCGCGTCGAAAACGAATTCGCCTGGCGCGTTCCCATCGAGCAGATCAAGGCCGGAAACTACAACCTCGACCTCAAAAACCCCCACAATCCCGACGAAGGCCCCGGCGACGTGGACCACCTCCTGCCCGAATACGAAAAGCTCCTCGCCCAAATCGCCGAGACTCGCGCCAAGCTGAAAGCCCAGCTCAAGGAAGCGCTGACGCGATGAAACCGCAGGAACTGACCCTCTACCGCGATCTGCTCGGCGACATCAAACGCCGCGTCCGCCAGGCCCAGCATCGCGCCGCCCTTTCCGCCAACGCCGAGATGATCCTGATGTACTGGGACATCGGTCGCATGATCTCCGCCCGCCAGAAACAGGAAGGCTGGGGCGCCGGCGTCATCCCACGGCTGGCCGCTGATCTGAAGAACGAACTGCCGGAACAGAAGGGGTTTTCGGAGCGGAATATCGGAAGAATGATCGCCTTTTTCCGCGAGTACCCAATTTTGCCACAGTCCGTGGCAAAATTAGGCCAGCAAGACGCCGATCTTGTGGAACACGCTGGAATACAAAATGTTACAATTATGCCACGAGCCGTGGCGCAATCGCCGGACGATGGCGCCAACACACCGAAATGGCAATGGCTTGTGGCGATTTCCTGGGCGCACCATGTTGTTCTCATCGAGAAACTGAAAGACCTCCCCACCCGCCTCTGGTACGCCCGCCAAGCCCTCGAACAGGGCTGGAGCCGCGACGCGCTGGCTGCTCAAATCAAAAACCGCGCCCACGAACGGCAGGGGACCGCCGTCACCAATTTCGCCGCCACGCTTCCCGAGGCCCATGCCGCCATCGCCCAAGGGCTCTTGAAAGACCCGTACCTGTTTGACTTCCTGACCCTGGAAGAGCCCTTCCACGAGCGGGAACTCGAAACCGGCCTCCTTGCCCACGTCCAAAAGTTCCTGATCGAACTCGGCCAGGGCTTCGCGTTCGTCGGCCGCCAGTACCGACTGGACATCCACGACCGCGAGTTTTACCTCGACCTCCTCTTCTATCACCTCAAACTGCGCTGCTTCGTCGTCGTGGACCTCAAAAAGGGCGAATTCAAGCCCGAGTATGCCGGCAAGATGAATTTCTACTGCTCCGCCGTGGACGACCTCCTGCGTCACGAGCACGACGCCCCCACCATCGGCATGATCCTTTGCCAGACCAAGGACCGCGTCTTCGCCGAATACGCCCTGCGCGATCTCCACAAGCCCATCGGCGTCGCCGACTACGAACTCGCCCGCGCCCTCCCCAAGGAATTCGCCTCCAGCCTCCCCAGCATCGAAGTTCTGGAAGCCGAACTCGCCCCATGAACCTCCAAACCTTCTTCGAGAAGTTCGACCTGTTCGCCGACGCGCCCGACGCCGTCACGAAAATGCGGGAACTAGTGCTGTTGTGGTCCGTTCGCGGAAGACTCTCTGAACAAAACGTTGCGGAGACCTGCACAGAGCAAAAGACGAGGGCGCGTACGTTTTCTTTTAAGAACCGGCGCGAGTTCTTGTCGCCAATCGACGACGCGCCATTTGATGTCCCGTCAAATTGGGGCTGGGTTGCAGTTGGCAATGCGATGAACTTGGTGAATGGCACGGCGTTTAAGCCGGTGAATTGGACTCCGAAAGGAACACCCATCGTTCGCATCCAGAATCTCAACAATGAAGAAGCGCCGTTCAATCGGTTCGACGGCGAAATCGACCCTAAATTCTACATCGATTCCGGTGACTTCCTGATAAGTTGGTCCGGTACGCCGGGCACTTCCTTTGGAGCCTTCATCTGGAAGCGAGGGCGCGCGATCCTGAATCAGCACATCTTTCGCTGCGAATTGGCAGAAAATGTCTTCATAAAAGAATACCTGCGCCTGGCGGTCAATGCCAGGCTGGACGAGATGATTTCCAGAGCACACGGCGCTGTTGGTCTGCAACACATTACTAAAGGGAAGCTCGAGTCCATTTCGCTTCCCCTCCCACCCCTCGCCGAGCAGAAGCGGATTGTGGCGAAGGTGGACGAGTTGATGGCGTTGTGCGATCGGCTGGAGGCGCAGCAGCAGGAGCGGGAGGAAAAAATGGACGCGCTCGCCCGCGCCTCGCTCGCCCGCTTCGCCGACGCGCCCACCCCGGCCAACCTTAACCTCATCTTCCACAAATCCTTCGACATCACCCCCGCCGACCTCCGCAAGTCCATCCTCACCCTCGCCGTCCAAGGCAAACTCGTCCCCCAAGACCCCAACGATGAACCAGTAAAAGATTCGTTTCCTACACTCGCAGAGGAGAGAGTTGAATCAGATAATGACGAGTTCCCCGCATGCTGGCTTCGCGTGCCTTTAGGCAAGTTGGGTGAATGGCGTGGCGGCGGTACTCCATCAAAATCACACCCCGAATTCTGGAAGGGTACTCTTCCATGGGTAAGCCCAAAGGACATGAAGGTACTGCACATTTCTGACGCTCAGGACCACATTTCGCCTGCAGCAGTCGAAGGTTCGTCCGTCAAACTCATTCCTCCCGGGAGTCTGCTCATGGTTGTTCGCGGAATGATTTTAGCCCGAGCTTTTCCAGTCGCGCTAACAATGAGTGCAGTCACGATCAATCAGGACATGAAGGCACTAGTGCCATTCGAGCCAAAAACCAAGGACTACCTTCTCACGGCTCTTTGCGCCTTTGAGCCGATTATTCTTGATTCAATTGAGCACTCATCGCACGGGACATGCAAACTGAAGACAGCATTCTTGCAAAGCTTTGTCATGCCTCTCCCCCCCCTCGCCGAGCAGCACCGGATCGTGGCGAAGGTGAATGAACTGATGTCGTTGGTGGACGAGTTGGAAGCGCAGATGGCCGCCTCCCGCGCGGCCGGGGATAAGCTTCTCTCTGCGCTAGTCGCCGAACTCACCGCCTAAATGCATTCTTGATTTGCCATGACCAGTTGCCCAAAAGCAGACTACCCCCTTCAAGAAGTTGCTTTTGCGTATGCACTTTGCGCGGAACGGCTGGTTGCCGGCGATCCGAATGTCTTGAACACTCATTATGGAACCGTTCCCGTTCTTGTCCATCTACTCTATCAGTCGCTTGAAATATCGCTTAAGCGAATCGGCCGACGATTCCAATTGCTTGGCGGCAAGGATTCAAAGGGGCGCCGCCTCGTCAAAAGCAGTCACGATGTCAAGGCGTTGGTGGATGCCATCCAAGCCGGATTTCCTGGATATGACTTTCTCGTTCTTCTTTCTGCGGCGGTAACAGATGACACCCCAAACGCGGATTTTCTAGGCAGAATGCTTACCGCCGAAGAATTCGCGGATACGAGGCTGGCATACCAGAAGCGGACGCTTGGTTATGCGGAACTCAAAAGCTTCACCATTTTCTCTTCCCACATTCAGGAATGGATCAAGGTGGTCAAAGACACCGCGGTGAATCTCGAGAAATTCATCGGCGTGCTGGCTATGATCCGCGCCAAGTCAGGCAACTTGCCCAAGACAACCCCCGTATGAGCGACCATCCAGGGACCCCTCGATTCCGCTTATCTATAAACTGATGTTGTGCCGGAGGGGGGGGGCTTTGCTTTGAGCGGTGTCTTTCTGGGCGAGAAGACGGTTTTCGGGAGGCGGACGGCGCGGTGTTCGGGCGTTCGAATTGTTTTTTGGGGGGCGGAGGGCGGGCGGCTGCGGGCGCATCTGCGATTGGGTGCACATACCAACTGGATTTGCGTCCCAATGGGAGGTTTTCTGGAGGGGCAGGCTCCGTCCTGCCTGCCCGTGTCATTGGCCGTGCAAAACTCCCCAGATTCTGGCCATGAGAATTCCCCACCTGAGAGGTTCCGAAAATTCCCCACTTTTGTGGCCGTCGAAAATTCCCCAGGGGAATGGCCGTCGGAAATCCCCACCCCCACCGGTAGTCGCTGGACAACCCGTCGCAGGACGGGATGTGCTCTCCGGTGGCGCGGATATGGCCGTGTGGCTGTACGCCGCCACAAGCAATGTGGAGGGCCAGGGAATGCTCAAGAAGATGGAGAAGACTATGATTCGCAATTTACATGGACAAGGAATGACGATCTCGGCGATCGCCCGGCAAACGGGGATGGATCGCAAAACCGTTCGCAAGGTGTTGGCCGAACCCGACACCCCCGCAATGGAGCGCAAAGCATCGCTGCCGTCGCTGTTGGATCCGTACAAGGAGTATGTGCGGGGCCGGCTGGAGGTAGCGGACTTCACCGTGCAACGCTTGTTTCAGGACATCCAGGCCCAGGGGTACGCCGGCAGCTACAACTTGGTGAAGAGGTTCGTGGCTCCGTTGCGCGAGGAGCGCCACCGGCAGGCCGAGGTGCGCTTCGAGACGCAACCGGGGCACCAGGCCCAGGTGGACTGGGCGGCCTTCGGGCACCTGAAGGTGGATGGCGTCCGCAAGGCGCTCTCCTGCTTCTCGATGGTACTGGGCTACAGCCGATACCAATACATCGAGTTCACCTTCGGCCGCAATCTGGCCAGCTTCCTGGCCTGCCATGTCCACGCCTTCGAGTACTTTGGCGGCGTGCCGGAAGAGCTGCTGTACGACAACCTCAAAACCGCGGTTCTCAGCCATGTGGATGGCACGGTGGAATGGCAGCCGACCTTTGCGGACTTTGCCGCCTATTATGGGTTCGTCCCGCGGGCCTGCCGACCGTACCGGCCCAAGACCAAGGGCAAGGTGGAGCGGCCCTTCCCGTACATCCGCAGCAACTTCTTCCTGGGGCGTTCATTTGACGGGCTCGACGAGCTCAACCGGCAGGCCCGCCATTGGCTGGACCACATCGCCCACGTGCGCATCCACGGCACCACCCATGAGCGGCCCGTTGACCGTTTCAAGGGGGAACGGGCCCGCCTGCATGCCTTGCCGGCCAAGGCTTATCACACCTTGGAGACGGTCTATCGCACCGCCACGCGCGACTGCGTGATCTCCTATGGCGGCAACTTCTACAGCGTGCCCGCCCGGCATGCGGGCCGCCGCCATCTGCGGGTGGAAGTCTCTTCCACGGAACTGGCGATCTACCACAACACCGAGCCCATTGCCCGGCATCGCATCTGCCAAGGCCGGCACCATCGGATCATGGATCCCAAGCATCTGGAAGGGATGGTCCCCAAGACGCCGCTGACCCCGCTGCAATTGAAGTTGCGCGAGTTGCGCGAACTCGGCCCTGTTGCCGCCCGCTTCATCGACGGGCTGGTCCAGACCCAGACCCGCCTGCTGCCGTGGCACGTCGGGCACCTGCGCGAAGCCCTGTTCAAATACGACTCCGACTTGTTCTTGAAGGCGCTGGAACGCGCCGTTGAATATCAGGCGTTCGATGCCCGCACCATCGAGAACCTGTGCCGCAAGATGCAACGGCGCATGTGCCAGGACGGCGAGGCCATCCCCATCGGCGAGGTGTTGAACAACCTGATGGCGCGGTTTGACGAGGGGCAGGTGCATCAACGCAATCTGCGCGACTATGAAACCATTGGCTCCATTGCCCAGGAGGCCTGAACATGGACAACCTTCTGACCCGCCAACGCGTCCATGAGCAGCTGCTGGAGCTCAAACTCAAGCACGCCGAGCAAGCCGTCGACCACCTGTGCGACGAATCCGCCGAGCGTCAAACCGGTTATTCCGAGTTCCTCTGCCAGGTGCTCGACGCCGAATTGGTGCAACGCCGGGATCGGGGCACCCAGATGCGGCTCAAACTCGCCCATTTGCCCTTCCAAAAGACGCTCGAACAGTTCGAGTTCGGCTTCCAGCCCTCGATCGACCAACGGCAGGTCGAGGAATTGGCCACGCTGAACTTCGTCGCCGAAGGCCGCAACGTCGTGCTCCTGGGCCCGCCGGGCGTCGGCAAAACGCATCTGGCGGTGGCCTTGGGAATGAAAGCCTGCCTGGCCGGGCTGTCCGTCTACTGCACCAGCGGACTGGAGCTGGCTCGCCGACTCGTCGCCTCCCTGGCCGACGACTCGCTCGACAAGCAGTTCCTGGCCCTTACCAAGTGCAAACTGCTCATCATCGACGAACTCGGCTATCTGCCCTACGAACGCCAGCAGGCCACCTTGCTGTTCCAGCTGATCGCCCGGCGCTACGAGCGGCTCTCGACCATCGTAACGACCAACAAGGGCTTCGCCCAGTGGGCCGAAGTGTTCGGTGGCGATGCCGCGGTTGCCAGCGCCATCCTCGATCGCCTTCTGCATCACGCCACCATCTTCAACATCCGGGGGGCCTCCTACCGCCTGAAGGATCGCCAGCAGGCGCTGGGCTTCAGCGTAGAGACCAAACCCCATCCTTCGAAGGGAGGTGAACGCCGACCATGACCACTACCCGTTGGGGTAGGGAAATCCCGCGGCCATGAGCCTGGGGATTTTGTACGGCCATCTTTGGGGCTGTTTTGGCAACCCCCAGGGTGGGGAATTTCAACGGCCATTTTTGGGGATTTTTTCAAGGCCATTGACAGCCCGGTTTCTGGCAGGATCGCTGCTACCCAAGGCGGGCAACACAGAGGTTCCGCCACAGGCGGACAAGTAGCCCCTCCCGTTCCAGGATTGCACCCAATCGCAGATATGCCCGACGGCCAGGTCTTGCGATGAAGGTTTTGACGGGGGGAGGGGATTCTGCGATAACGGTTCACTCGCATGGCGCAGGCATGGCACAATCGGGCTGTTTCAACGGTGGTTTGACCACCAGCCGGCGGGATTGAACTGGGGTCAACGGAATAGCAGCAAAGTTCTTTGTTGCTATCAAAAATGCCGCAGGTACGCGTGCCATTCCTGATCCTTCCTCTGTATCTCTGTGCCTCTGTGAGAACATGGATCCCGGATTTACTCTCACAAAGCCACAGAGGGGCACAGAGGAACAGCCGGCATCGATGGGGTGTACAGCCTTCTCCGATCCTTTCCCCGGGCGAAGCCCCCCATGAATTTTCTCTGTGAGACTCTGCGGCCCTCTGTGGTTCATCCCGGCTGTTCACCTTCTCCTTGGGCTGTTTCTCTGTGAACCTCTGTGGCCCTCTGTGGTTCATCCCGGCTGTTCACCCCTTCTCCCTGGGCTGTTTCTCTGTGAACCTCTGTGGCCCTCTGTGGTTCATCCCGGCTGTTCACACCTTCTCCTTGGGCTGTTTCTCTGTGAACCTCTGTGGCCCTCTGTGGTTCATCCCGGTTGTGGATCGGAGCAGCCGAACGACGAAGTCGCAAAAGACGGGGAGGAACCGGCTTATTTCCAGGGGGTTTTGAGCCGGTGTTTCCAGCAGCCGGGGGCTCGATGAAGATGCATCACGGCAAGAATGAAGATGGCGTCAGGTTCCACGCTGTACAAAACGCCAAACGGGAATCGACGCACCAGGCAACGGCGGATGTCCGGCTCGATGGCAGGCCACAGTATCGGGTAGGCCACCGCGTTTTGAATAGTGGCATACACTTCGCGCGAGAAATCAAGGCCCAGACCCGGAGCACAATCCTCATAATAGGCCACCGCCTGGACCAAATCTTCCTCCGCTTCCGGGTGGAAGGAAAAGGTCACGGGGCAAATTGCCGTTGGAGACGGGCAAACACCTCGGTGCCGGGAATCGGGTTGACCCGGCCGGAACGGAGCCCCTCAAGCCGCTGCCGGGCCGCAAGGGCCCACTGCCGGTCCATTTCAGGATCTGACGGATTCAGCGACTGAAGCAGGGAGTCCACGACAACCGCCCGTTCCTCAACGGGGAGGGAGGCCGCTTCGTGTATGATTTCCGCCGTGCTGGGCATGATCCACCTCGTTTCTCTGTTCCGGCAACACCCTACCACGCGGGTTGCAGCCCTGCCAATCCCGGAATGCTGTAAAACAGGGGCGGAGACCGCCGGGATCGAACAGCCGCTCTCACGCCAAGACGCCAAGTCCGCCAAGCGAACAGCCACAACTACGAAACACACGAAAAGCGCGAAAGGGATCGTGAAGGTAGGGCGAACCCTCCGGGTGAGCCGGGATCAAACAGCCTCTTCACCACAGAGAACACAGAGGGGCACAGAGGGGCAGCCGGAACTACGAACCTGCCACGCGGCAGGCGTGGTCACACGAATCACACGAATGGGGAGCAGGTAGGGCGAACCCTCCGGGTGAGCCGGGAAATCAGCTTTGGAGTGCGGCGGGAAGCGCAGCGCGCCTGCCCGCCTGTGGAGGGACGCCGCTT
>JAXGNL010000025.1:0-41563 GCA_040768005.1 Kiritimatiellia bacterium | reverse complement strand
CCCCGGCTGCTCCCTTTGGACTGCGCGGACATGACCGCGCTTTCCGGGCCTCGACATGTCGAGGTCCCAAAGCGGCGTCTTGCCGCCGCACTCCAAAGCCGATCCACAAACCGGGCAAGACGGAGCTTGCCCCTCCGGAAATCTCCCTTCGCGCCTTGGCGTGAACCGGCTGTTCGAATCCACAGCCGGGATGAGCCACCGAGGTGCTGTTCCGGCTGTTCCCTTTGAACTGCCAACGGCCGCGGCACCGCTTTGACTGCTCCGATCCCACCCCGAATCCGTCCCGACTCTCCAAGCGGTCGGGATAGCTGTCCCGCGGCCTGAACCTGCCCCGCCCGTCCGGGAAACCGTTTCGCGCCCGGCGCAAAAAAAGGGTGGTCTTTTCCGTCCTGTCGGGTAGGATGCGGCCTGTCATGATTCGATTAGGAAACAGACTCCGCAGTCGGTCCCGTTGCTTCGGCAGATGCTGGCTTCCGGTCATGGCCCTGCTTCTGGCCTGTCTCCTCCCCGCCGCCGCGCAGGAAGAAGCACCCGACGATTCCCCGCAGGCCTTGTACCAAAGCGGCATGAGCCGGTTCATCGCCGGCGACTTCGCCAATTCCGTGGAATTCCTCGAAGAACTCGTCAAGGTGTTCGGCAAGGAGCCGGAACTGCAGACGCAGATTGACCTGGCCATGTACGCTCGCGCCTGCGCGCTCTACAACCTGGAACGGCACGCGGACGCCATCAAGGCCTTTGACGAATACATCGCCCAGTTCCCCGAATCCAAATTCGCCGACGAAGCCCTGTTCCGCATCGGGTCGGCTCAGCATCAGCTCGAGGAATACGAACTGGCCATCGCCGCCTACCAGAAGCTCCGCTCCACCTATCCGCGCTCGGCCTTCTCCGAAGACGCGCTGTACCAGATCGCCATCTGCCGCCTGATCCAGGAGCAGAGCGCCCTGGCCGCCGCCGCCTTCCAGGACTTCATGCAGCTGTATCCCGACAGCCTGCTCTGGGGCCAGGCCGGCGCCTTCCGCGCCCGCGCCCTCTTCGACGACGGCAAGGCCGCCGACGCCATCGGCGTTCTCGAGGAAATCGAAAAGCATCCGCGCACCTGGTCCGTCATCACCTACTGCAATTTTCTCGCCTTCGAAATCGGCGACTTCATGTTCGACGACACCGAGTACGAACTGGCGCTCAAGGCCTACCGGCGCGTCAAGCCCCGCGTCGCCCTGCTTCGCCACCAGCAGAACCACCTCGCCACCCTCGAAGCCCGCCTCGCCGCCATCCAGAACGCCCGGCCCTCCACCCGCGACATCCGCTCGCGCTTCCAGGAGGAACGCCGAATCGCCTCCGAACTCGCCCAGGCCCGCGAAATGGCCGCCAAGCTCGAAGGTCTCCCCGACTATGACGCCAACCTCTATCACCGCATCGGACGCTGTTTCTTCAACACCGATCGCTACTGGGAAGCCCGCGTCGCCTTTACCCGCGTCGTCGCCATCGCCACCGACGAAAAAGTCCGCGAAGCCGGCCATTTCGACCTTATTCTCGCCGTCTCCCGCCTGCGCCGCTTCGAGGATCTCCTGATCGAGGCCGACCATTATCTCGCCACCTACGACGCCGAGGGGAAATGGGAATGAGCATGCCCGGCAGGATTCAGGATTCAGGGCCCAGGGTTCAGGAACGAATCCCATACCGTCGGGCCGGCGGATCCCTTGGCTGTTGGACATTGGATATTGGATATTGGATATTGATCTCCCTCGCCGCCCTGCTGGGCTTCGCCTCCCCCGCTTCGGCCGTCTCCGGCCGCTGGGAAAAGCTCGAAGACGCCGTGCTGGGCGACGGCTACATGGACGGCGACAGCTTCCATGTCCGCCACGGGGGCAAGGACATCGTCATCCGTCTCTATTACGTGGACACTCCGGAAACCGACAAGACCCACGAAGACCGCAACGCCGACCAGGCCGACTATTTCAATATCTCCCCCACCCAGGTCATCCCTCTGGGCAACAAGGGCAAGGTCTTCACCCGCCGCACCCTCTCCGGCGAGAAGTTCACCGTCTGGACCCGGTGGGAAGATGCCATGGGCAGCGGCCAGAAGCGCTACTTCGGCGTGGTGCAGGTCGGCAAGGACGACCTCGCCGAACTGCTGGTGGCCAACGGACTCGCCCGCGTGTACGGCGCTTCCACCGTCCTCCCCGACGGCACCACCATGGACCAGAAGTTCGCCAAGCTCCGCCAGCTCGAGCGCCGCGCCAAGGCCAAGCGCCTCGGCGGCTGGGCCAAGAAGGGCAAGAAAGACCGGGACCAGACCGACACCGTCGAAGGCATGTTCGACATCGAACCGGAAGAAGACACCACCGAACCGGGATACGTCCCCGCCTGGATCGAGGACGAAGAAGAAGTCGGCGTCTACGAAGGCCAGTGGCCCAACGTTCCGACCGTCGCCTTCCTCCGCGCCGAAGCCTTCATCAATTCCGAGCAGTTTGAGGACGCGGAGATCGAGATGCGCAAGCTCGTCGCCCGCTTCCCGGAGCATGTCCAGAAGGCCCGCATCGAATTCTATCTGGCCCTTTCTGTCGCCATGCAGGAGCGGTTCGAAGAGGCCGTCCGGCGCTTCAAGAGCTGGCTGCAGGCCTATCCCAGCCACATCCTCGTCCCCGACGTGCAGTACTGGATGCCCATCAGCCTCTACTACGACGGCAAGTACGAGGAAGCCCTGCCCTACTTCGACGAGTACGCCCGCAAGAATCCCATGAGCGTGTACGCCCCCGAGGCCACCTACCGCGCCGCCTGCTGCCGCTACGCCCTCGAAGACTACGAGCGCACCGCCGCCGACATCGCCGCCTGGCTCGAGCAGAACCCCACCCATTATTTCCGCCACGAGGCCGCCATCATGCGCGGCGACGCCCTCGCCGTCCTCGGCGAGTTCGACGCCGCCAAGGAGGCCTACCACCTCGCCATGACCCCCGCCGCCGGCCCCTTCTACTACATGGCCCTCACCCAGATCGCCCGCGTCCACAAGGCCCTCGCCGAAGAAGACGACTACCGCGCCATGTCCGCCGACTACGTCCAGTACATCAAGGACATGCCCAACGACGGCAACATCATCGACGCCGCCTACCATGCCGGCTGGGCCCTCCGCCAGATCGGCCGGCCCGACCAGGCCCGCGCCCTCTACTGGCAGATGATCGAGCGCCACGGCAACACCCCCGCCTGGGAAGGCTTCGACCTCATGCTCGCCGACCTCGCCACCATGTATCCGCGCGGCTCCGACGACTATTCCCGCGAACTGCGCACCCGCTACAACAAGGCCCTCTCCGACCAGCGTCTCACCCTTGCCGCCCGCCTCGCCTGGGCCGAGGCCCAGTTCCTCCCCGAAGACCAGCAGGCCCGCTTCCTCGCCGTCTTCGCCGGACGCTTCAAGGCCGAATACCTCGGCCCCGAAACCCTCGTCTGGCTCGGCCGCTCCTGGATCCAGAACGGCATGCCCGAAAACGGCGTCCCCCACCTCGAACTGCTTCTCGAAAAATACCCCGACAGCCGGCAGGTCGCCGAAGCCCAGACCCTCCTCGCCCAGCAGGCCATCGACGCCAAGGACTACCCCGTCGCCCTCGCCTACGCCAACTCCGTCCTCGACAACGCCGCCGAAATCCAGTTCGTCCTCGAAGCCACCTTCCTCCGCGCCGAAGCCCTCCACGGCGTCGGCCGCTACGGCGAAGCCATCAGCGACTACAACGCCATCCTCGCCAACCGCGCCGCGCCGCGCCGCCTCAAGCCCGAAGCCCTCCTCGGCATCGCCGCCTGCATGGAGGCCCAGCAGGAATTCGCCCAGGCCATCGCCTACTACCAGCGCGTCTACGTCCTCTACGGCGCCTACCGGAAAGCCGTCATCCAGGCCTATCTGCGCTCGGGCGCCTGCTTTGAACAGCTCGGCGACAAGCAGGCCGCCCTCAACACCTACCGCGAATTCCTCGACAGCGAATTCTCCCCCGGCACCGCCGGCGCCGCCCACGCCCGCCAGCGCATCGCCGCCCTCTCCGGAGGCGCGTCATGATCAGAAGTCAGCAGTCAGCAGTCAGGAGTCAGGAGTCAGAAGCTCGGCATTCCTCCGCATCCTCTTCATTTGGACATTGGATATTGAATATTGGATATTGGATATTGAATATTGAATCTCTTGTTCCCCGCCGCTTCCCCCGCCCCGCCGGCTGGCTTCTTCTCGCTGTTCTGGCGGCCCAACCCGCAGCCGCCCAGCTCGGCCCCTACCCCGTCGTCACGAAACAAGCCACCTTCGAGGCCTCGCTCTACAAACGCGACAAGGACATCCTCTGGGTCGAACGCAAGTCCGCCGACGGCTCCCGCACCCCGCAGGTCGGCATCGCCGTCGGCGATATCGTGGAAGTCAAAATGCCCCGCCCGGCCCTCTTCGACGCCGTCGAACGCCTGTGCGGCGCTCCGGCCGCGGCCGACAGCCAGTTCCAGGCCGCCCACTCCGCCCTCGACAAGTTCATCCTCCAGACCCGCTCCCTCCGGGACATCCCCGGCATCCCCGCCAACGAGGCCATGCTGCTCAAGGGCCGCCTCTACGCCCGCAAGGGCCTCTGGCGCGAAGCCATCCGCCAGTTCGAAAACATCGTCACCTACGCCCCCGGCACCGAAACCGCCACCAACGCGCAGATCCAGGCCGGCATCGCCTACTCCAAAAGCGGCGAACACCATTTCGCCGTCGAATACCTCGCCGGCATGCCCCTGCCCGAAGAAGACGAACCCCTCCTCTCCGAACTCCTGTACTCCCTCGGCAACTCCTACCTCGCCCTCGGCAACTACGACAACGCCCTGCTCTCCTACCTCCCCCTCGTCGTCTTCTACCCCTATGTCCAGGACAACGAAGCCCGCGGCATGGCCGCCGTCCTCCCCTGCTACGCCGAACTCAAGGAGTGGGAACCCCTCTACCGCACCATCCAGGAAATCAAGCGCCTCTACCCCGGCACCCCCGCCGAGGAAACCGCCGACCGGATGATTGCAGAATACAAGGACCATCTCGCCCAGGCCGGCCAGTTCCTCGACGGCGACCGCGTCGTCGAACCGCCCGCCGACGAAGCCGATCCCTCCGCCTCCGGAAACCCCGACATCCAGGTTCCCAAAGCCCCATGAGTGAACAGTAAACCCGATTTAAAAACGCCGCGCTCCGGGCCCCGGCCCTTCCCGCGAAAAGGAAACACGCCATGAAGAAAATCCTCGCCCTCCTCGTTCTCGCCAGCCTCCTGCTGCCCCTCGCCGCCGCCGCCCAGGACGCGCCGCCGCCGGCTCCCCCGGCCGACGCCGCCGCGGCCGCCGAACCCGTCGCCCAGAAAACCAGCCTCTGGGACCTCATCAAGACCGGCGGCTGGGCCATGTGGCCCCTCGGCCTCTGTTCCATCGGCCTCGTTACCATGGTCGTCCTCAACATCCGCCTCGTCAGCCGCAAGAATCTCCTGCCCCTCGGCGTCGTCGTCCCCATCCGCGCCGCCGCCGAACAGCGCGACGTCGGCCAGATGTACTCCCTCGCCCGTTCCGCCCCCAGCCTCTTCACCAACGGCCTCCTCCCCGGCCTGCGCAAGCTCAATCCCGACGACCCCGCCGCCTCCAAACCCGAAATGGAAGGCGCCATCGCCGAAGCCGTCTCCCGCGAAGAAGCCCAGGTCGGCTTCTGGATCAACTTCCTCTCCCTCATCACCGGCGTCGCCCCCATGATCGGCCTGCTCGGCACCGTCTCCGGCATGATCGGCGCCTTCCAGAAAATCGGCATGGGCGGCATGGGCAAGCCCGAACTCCTCGCCGGCAACATCGGCGAAGCCCTCATCACCACCGCCACCGGCCTCACCATCGCCATCCCCGCCATGTTCGCCTACTTCCTCTTCCGCAACAACCTCTCCCGCATCGTCCGCGACGCCGAAGGCGAATACTCCGCCATCCTCGACGCCCTCACCGGCACCGGCAACCTCTTCGCCGAGGCCGAAGCCGCCCCCGCCGAAACCGAAGGATAACCACAGAGGACCACAGAGGGGCACAGAGAAAGAAAGCGCCGATTTGATGATACAAAACCAATTCTTTTCAGGATGTAATCTCCGTGGTCCTCTGTGGCCCTCTGTGGTTACCTTTTTCCTTATTTGATGAACAAACAAGATCCAGCCTGTCTCAACCAACTGACCGAAGAAGTGATCGGATGCGCAATCGAAGTGCACCGGATCCTCGGCCCGGGCTTGCTGGAGTCTGCCTATCACCGCTGCCTCTTGATTGAGCTGAGGAACAAAGGATTGAATGTTCAGACCGAAGTCCCCATGCCGGTGCGCTATAAGAACGAGGTGCTGGATTGCGGATATCGTGCCGACATGATTGTTGATCAATCATTGATCCTGGAACTTAAGGCTGTTGAAGAAATCCTCCCCATCCACCAGGCCCAGATTCTAACCTATATGAAACTGTCCGGGATTCATCTCGGTCTCCTGATCAATTTCCATCAAACCCGGCTGATTGACGGCTTGAAACGATTTGTCCTATGACTTGTCTCTGTGAACCTCTGTGGCCCTCTGTGGTTGAACTCCTATGAAACTCCGATCCCCAGAAGAACCCGAAGCCAACATCGACATGACCCCCATGATCGATTGCGTCTTCCTCCTGCTCATCTTCTTCATGATCGCCGCCACGATGAGCAAGGTGGACCAGACCCCCGAGGTCAAGCTGCCCATCGCCCCCAAGGCCTCCATCCCCGAAGACCTGCGCAACCGCGGCGTCGTCAACATCGTCCCCCTCGGCACCCCCGCCGCCGGCGGCGCCACCTCCGAGGACATGCCCTTCATCGTCTATGGCCAGCTCATGGACGAACCCGGCCTCGTCAAGGCCATCTCCGAACGCCGCGAAACCGAGCCCGACCTGCGCGTCTATATGCGCGTGGACCGCAACGCCGAGTTCCGCACCGTCAAGCGCGCCATCCGCGCCTGCGCCGGCGCCGGCGTCTTCGACATCATTTTCGGCACCTTCCAGGACAAGTCCGCCGGAGGGGAATCCTGATGAAGCTCAAGCGCCAGCCCCCCCCCAAGGCCGAAGTCGCCATGACCCCCCTCATCGACTGCGTCTTCCTCCTGCTGGTCTTCTTCATGGTCTCCACCACCTTCAACAAGCAGGAAGCTGACATCTCCTTCGCCCTCCCCGGCACCGCCTCGCAGTCCGACGCCGTCGAAATCCCCGACGAACAGATCATCCAGATCACCGAAAACGGCAACGTCTTCCTCAACGACCTCGAATACGACGCGCCCTCCGACGCCGCCATGCCCGAGCTGATCAAGACCCTCACCCTCTTCCGCCAGACCGCCGAGGCCAACAAGGTCCCCGCCATGATCACCATCGCCCCCGAGGACAACGTCAAGCAGCAGCGCGTCGTGGATGTCCTCAACGCCTGCACCGCCGCCAAGATCGTCAACGTCACCTTCGCGGTCGGCGACGACGAGGAGTCATGACATGAAGCCCTTCGCCGTCTGGACCGCCTTCTCCCAAACCAAAAGCGAAGACGCCGCGCAGCGCAAACGCGCCCTCAACGCCATCATCGTCTCCCTGCTCGTTCACATTGTCTTCATCGTCGCCGCGGTCTCCCTCACCATCATGATCATCGCGCCCAAGCCCAAGATGATGTTCGAAGGCAAGAAATCCCCCTCGCTGCCGCCCCGCAAGCTGGAACACTCCATCCGCGTCAAGCAGATGAAGAAGCAGACGCGCAAGCCCCAGATCCTCCAGCGCCTCGTCACCGAAGCCCCCTCCAAGGTCGCCCTGCCCGAAATGCCGGAGATGAAAACCCCCGACATCAAGAACATGCGCGACACCCCCCTGATGAACTCCCGCGCCGGCTCCATCGGCTCCCTCGGCGGCGGGGGCGGCGGCGCCGGCCGCGGCCTCACCGGCGGCATGGGCTACTCCGACACCAAGTTCTTCGGCGAGAACATCCGCACCCGCGCCATCACCATCTGCATGGATATCTCCCCCTCCATGGTCGCCAAAGGCGTCACCCAGGACGTTCTCGCCGAGGCCACCAAAATGCTCGAAAACATGAACGTCGGCACCAAGTTCAACCTCATCGTCTTTGTGGACGGCGCCGATTCCTTTTCGCCCCAGATGGTCTATGCCACCCAGGAAAACAAGGCCAAGGCCATCGAATGGCTCAAGCAGCCCTTTGACGGCCGCCGCCAGGGCAACCTGCGCGGCCATTCCGGCTCCACCCCCCACATGGCCATCAAAATGGCTGTCGAAATGGGTTCCGACACCGTATTCGTCCTTTCCGACGACCCGCCGTATCTCAAGAAAGGCGACGTCAACACCGGCGTGGAAATCCCCACCCACATGGAAGACATCGAGAAATTCGTCAAATCCATCGAATCCACCACCGGCAAATCCGTCCGCTTCTACCCCATCCTCTACAAGCCCTTCGAGAACGACCGCGGCAAACTCGCCATTGACTACTACAAGGGCATCGCCCGCGCCACCGGCGGACGCTCCCGCGTCATCAAGCGCGAATAACCCTAATCGAAATCTGTTCGTTTTTTGTGGCTGTCATCCCGAGCCTGTCGAGGGATCTCGGAAGAGTCCCGCAGGCCAGTTATATGGAACAAGCCGGGATGGTTCGATTCTGAGCCTCTTTCTTGCACTTCGGCCCTTCATGGGGCATAGTGCCCGAAACGCTTGACCCGGACTGGAGACCCCTATGAGCCTCAAACTGGATAAAATCGCCAACTATTCCGAACCCAAGGGCCCCGTCGTCCTCGTCATCATGGACGGCGTCGGCATCGGCCAGTACGAGGAAGGTGACTTCGTCCGCGCCGCCTGGAAACCCAACCTCGACAAGCTTCTCGCCACCTGCCCCCACACCACCCTCAAGGCCCACGGCACCGCCGTCGGCATGCCCTCCGACGCCGACATGGGCAACTCCGAAATCGGCCACAACGCCATCGGCTGCGGCCGCGTCTACGACCAGGGCGCCTCCCTCGTCGCCAAGGCCGTCGACTCCGGTTCCCTCTTCGACGGCGACGCCTGGAAAGCCCTCGTCGCCAACGTCAAGGACCGCAACTCCACCCTCCATTTCATCGGCCTCTTCTCCGACGGCAATGTCCACTCCCACCTCGACCACCTCAAGGGCATGCTGACCCGGGCCAAGACCGAAGGCGTCAAGCGCGCCCGCATCCACGCCCTGCTCGACGGACGCGACGTGCCCCCCACCTCCGCCCTCGACTACATCCTGCCCTTCGAGAAATTCCTCGCCGACCTCAACGCCGACGGATCCGTCGACTATGCCATCGCCTCCGGCGGCGGCCGCATGAAGGTCACCATGGACCGCTACGAAGCCGACTGGCGCATTGTCGAGCGCGGATGGAAAACCCATGTCCTCGGCGAAGCCGACACCCTCTACCCCTCCGCCCAGGCCGCGATCGAAGCCCTCCGCCGGGAAAACCCCGGCATCCTCGATCAGGACCTGCCGCCGTTCGTTGTCGGCGCCGACGGGAAGCCTCTCGGCCCTATTCAGGACGGCGACTCCGTCATCCTCTTCAACTTCCGCGGCGACCGCGCCATCGAACTCACCCACGCCTTCGAACAGGACGAGTTCGCCCCCTTCGACCGCGTCCGGCGGCCCGACGTCCTTTTCGCCGGCATGATGCAGTACGACGGCGACGCCGGCATCCCCGCGCGCTTCCTCGTCGAACCGCCCCGCATCACCCGCACCATGGGCGAATACCTCGCCGACAACGGCGTGCCCCAGCTCGCCATCTCCGAAACCCAGAAGTTCGGCCACGTCACCTACTTCTTCAACGGCAACCGCGCCGAAAAATTCAACGACGCCCTCGAAGACTACGTCGAAGTTCCCTCCGACCAGGTGCCCTTCGAAGAACGCCCCTGGATGAAGGCCGCCGAAATCACCGACAAGGTCATCGACGCCATGCGCTCCGGCCAATACCGCTTCATCCGCGTCAACTTCCCCAACGGCGACATGGTCGGCCACACCGGCATCTTCCCCGCGGTGAAAATCGCCGTCGAAACCGTCGACCTCTGCCTCGGCCGCCTCGCCGCCGCCGCGAAACAAACCGGCTCCATCCTCGTCATCAGCGCCGACCACGGCAACTCCGACGACATGTATGAGCACGCCAAGGACGGCTCCGTCAAGATGGACAAGGAAACCGGCCTGCCCAAGGCCCGCACCGCCCACTCCCTCAACCCCGTCCCCGCCATCCTCTTCGATCCCGCCGGCGCCGCGAAAATCAAACTCACGGACAAGACCGGTCTCGGTATCTCCTCCCTCGCCGCCACCTGCCTCAACCTCCTCGGCTTCCAGTCCCCCGAAGGCTACGACCCCTCCCTCGTCACCCTCGGCGACTGACGGAGTTTTCCATACCGTGGAAATACTTTTTCCATACCGTGGAAAATTCCGACAAAAGTTTTCCATACTGTGGAAAAATCCAAAAATATTTTTCCATAGTGTGGAAAAATCGGCCTGGTTTTTCCACGCCGTGGAAAAACATTTTCCACACCGTGGAAAACTCCCGCTTTCTCCGTCCTCCCTTGATGATTGGATATTGAATATTGAATATTGGATATTGAACTCCCCGGGGGCCCCATGCCCTTCCTGACCGACACCCCCGACGGCGCGGTCCTTTCCCTGCGCATCGTCCCGCGCGCGCATAAAAACGCCATCCAGGGCGAACACGGCGACGCCCTCAAAATCCGCCTCTGCGCCCCCCCCGTCGACGGCGCCGCCAACGCCGCCCTCATCGAATTCCTCTCCGACTCCCTCTCCCTCCCTCGCGCCCGCATCCAGCTCCTCAGTGGAAAAACCTCCCGCACCAAACGCGTCCTGCTGGCCGGTCTCTCCGCTTCCGCCATCCGAACAAAAATCCAAGCAGGAACACAGGAAAGGGACAAGAATACATGAAAAATCCTTTCTTGGCTGTTCTCCTGTCTTCCTGTGTTTCCTGTCTTCCTGCTGACCATGTCTTCGGCTGTTCTTCTGATTTCCTTCTAGCATGATTTCGGCTGTTTTCATGAGTTCATGAGTTCTGATGAATGAAGCATCTTTCCGAATATTCCGATCCCGCCGCCATCCGCGCGCTTGTCGCGGAGATTGCGCGCGTCTCGAAACGCCCGGTGCGGATCATGGAAGTCTGCGGCGGCCAGACCCATGCCATCCTTCGTCATGCGCTCGACACCCTCCTGCCGCCGCACATCCGGCTTCTGCACGGCCCCGGCTGCCCCGTCTGTGTCACCCCCGCCGCCTATCTCGACCACGCCATTGACATCGCCGAGCGCCCCGACGCCATCGTCACCACTTTTGGCGACCTCCTGCGCGTGCCGTCCGCCACCCGCGGCGATCTGTTCGCCGCCAAGGCCAAAGGAGCCGATGTCCGCATGGTCACCTCTCCCCTCCAGGCCCTCGACATCGCCCGCGACAATCCCGGCAAGCAGATCGTCCACCTCGCCATCGGCTTCGAAACCACCGCCCCCGCCAACGCCCTCCTGGCCTATCTCGCCAAGGAGCGCGCACTCCCCAACCTGTCCCTGCTGGTCTCCCAGTTTCTCGTCCCGCCCATTCTCCGCGCCATCTGCGCCGACCCGTCCACCGCCCCCGACGCCTTCCTCGCCGCCGGACACGTCTGCGCCATCACCGGATCCGATCCCTACGACGCGCTCGCGAAGGAACTCCGCCGCCCCATTGCCATCACCGGTTTCGAGCCCGCCGACATCCTGCTCGGCGTCCTGGATGTGCTGAAACTGCTGGAAGCCGGCCGCGCCGAAATGATCAACGCCTACCCCCGCATCGTCCATCCGCAGGGCAACCCCGAGGCCCGGCGCATCCTGGACGCCGTGTTCGAGGTGGCCGACCGCGACTGGCGCGGACTCGGCCGGGTGCCGAAGAGCGGCCTGGATCTCCGGCCGGACTATTCGGACTACGATGCGGCCCGGCGCTTCCCGGAAAACTATAGGTATTGCAATAAGTATACATATGGCAATAACTACAGTCCGTCGGATTGCCCGGCGGCCGACGTGCTGCTGGGGAAACTCCAGCCCTGCGACTGCCCGCACTTCAGTACGCGCTGCACCCCGGACTCCCCCCTCGGCGCGCCGATGGTCTCCCCCGAAGGCGCCTGCGCCGCGTTTTTCCTGCATCGCCGGCGCTGACGCCTCGGCAGGCAGGCTTGCACGGCAACCGCCCGTGGAGTAAAGTCCTCCACCCTATGCAAAACGTGAAACTCTCGGATTTGACGGCGGCGGACCGCCGGCTGGTGGAGCAAGCCATTGCCGTGCGCGAAAAAGCCTATGCCCCGTTTTCAAAGTACAAGTGCGGCGCGGCGGTGCGCGACATCCGCAACCGGATCCACGTGGGCTGCAACGTGGAAACCCTGGACATGACCCTGACGACCCATGCGGAAATGGACGCCATCAACGGCATGATCAAGTCCGGCGTCTTCCAGCTGAAGGCGCTGGCGGTCGCCGTCCTTTCCGTCAACGGCTATGCATTCCCCTGCGGCCTGTGCCGGCAGAAGATCCGCGAATTCGCAATCGGCGACGAGGCGCGGATCATTGCGGTGGGGGTCAACGCCAAGGGGCGCATCACGAAGCTGGCGCTGACCACGATCGGCGAGCTGTATCCGCATTCGTTCACGTCCGACTGCCTGCCCTGACCGTGCCCGCCGCCCGCGCCTTTGTGTTCGACCTGGACGGGGTCGTGGTGGATTCCAACAGCCTGCATGTGGACTCGTGGCGGGAGGTGGCGCACCGTCATGGATTCCCGCTGGCCGACCCGGACCATATCGGTAAATGCGGGCTGCGCACCCTGGCGGTCATCCGCGACCTGCTGCGCTGGCCGGTGTCCGAAGCCGAGGCCCGTCGCATCGGTCTCGAAAAAGAGGAGATCTACCGCGACTGGATCCGGGAAGGCGGCATCCGCGCGATTCCGGGAGCCGTCGAATTCATCCGGCAGTCCCGGGAACTGGGCCTGCTCTGCGCGATTGGATCGTCGGCGCCGCGGGCCAACGTGGACCTGTGCCTGCAGGCGCTGGGGATGGAGCGGGAATTCCACGCCACGGTATCGGGCGAAGACGTCACGCGCGGCAAGCCCGCGCCGGACATCTTTTTGGCGGCCGCCGGTGCCCTTCGGGTGTCTCCGGAGGATTGCGTGGTGTTCGAAGACGCCCCGGCAGGGGTCGCCGCGGCTCACGCGGCCGGCATGCGGGTCGTGGCGCTGGCCACCAGCCATCCGCCCGGAGAACTGGCCGGCGCCGACCGGCTGGCAACGGATTTCACCGGTCTGGATCCCCGGCGTTTCCGGAACCGGAAGGATTAATCCCGCGTCCGTCCGGAGGACGCGCCCCGGGTCCCGGCGTCTCCGGCCAGCTGCGCTTTCAGGGCATCGAGGCGTTCCCGCTGGACGGCATCCAGCCGGTTTTGGAGCCGGTCGGCCACCGTGACGAGCGTCCGGGTCTGGGCGGCATCGCCCTGTTCCCAATAGCGCAGGGCCAGATCCAGCAGCGGTTCCATGTTCTTTCCCCGCCTCCGCAGGGCCTCGGCCACGTCGCGCCGGGCTTCGGGCAAACGGCCCATGGCCATGAATATCTGCGCGCGGGTATTGAGAATACTGGGCGTTCCGGGCTGGCGGCGGATGGCTTCGTTGACCAGCACCAACGCTTCCGGCAGTTTTTTGCCCTGCTCCATCAGAATATGGGCCAGGTTGTTCAACAGGGTGGGATGGCGCTGCTGGCGAAGGCCCTCCCGAAAGGCCTTTTCCGCCTCGGCCAGGTCGCCCTTGGCGTAGTGGGCCAGGCCGGCTTGCTGGAACTGGAGATAGCGGGAAGACTCCGTGCCCATCAAGGCGCGCTGGGCTGCCTGGATCAGGCGCGGGTTCTGCTGCTCCTGCGCCACGGTCAGCAGCATTTCCCAGGCATGGGCGTTGCGAACATCCAGGCCAACCGCGGTTTCCAGATGGCCCATGGCCAGGTTCCACTGGCTGCGGGCCATGTACACCGATCCGAGCACCTTGTGCATGTCGGCGTTTTCGCCCGGATGCTTCCGCAGGGTCCGGATGGCCTGCTCGTTTCGCGGATCTCCGGCATCCGTCATCAGCACCAGGGCCAGCCAGACCCGGACATCGCCGGGAGTGAAATGCGACAGGTCTTCGATCCGTTTCACGGCTTCCCCGGCATCGCCGCGCATGAAGCTTTCCATCGCGCGGTCGAACAGCAGGGATTCCTCGTGATGTCCCAAAGCCACGGCTTGCTGCAGGCAGGCGTCGGCGACCTCGAAATCGCGCTGACGGAGCGCCAGGCGGGCCAGCGACACCAGGGCATCGGTATTCCGGGGATCCCGCACCAGCAGGCTGCGGTAGTAGGCTTCTTCCGGCCAGGGCTTCCCCCACTGGAGATACGCTTTGTCAAACAGGCGCTCCTGTTCGGACGCTTCCTCTTCTTCGGGCTTGGGAGGGATGTAGCGGGCACCGGGTTTGGCGGAAGGGGTACCGGCCAGGGCCCAGACCCAGCCGCGCTCCAACCACTGCCGGGGCCGCCAGACATGGCCGAACAGCGCAGTCAGCGCCCACTGTTCGCCCTTCAACTCCAGCAGGCGCTTCTCGATTTCCGCCTCGATCCCATCGGAATCCTCGCGGCCGGCGCTCAACCGGATGCCCAGGCGGTTCAACAGGACGCTGAGGTTGTCCGGATAGAGGCGGCCGGCGGCCTCGAAGGCCTCGGCGGCCGCGTCCGGCTGGCCGTGTTCCGCCAGCACTACGCCGAAATTGTTGGCGGTGCGGGAGGCCATCAGACACAGATGCTGCTGGTAGGGATACGCCGGGTTTTCTTCCGGCGGCAGATTGGCGGCCAGCCGCTCCATCTGCGCCCAGAAAGGCCGCTGGGCCTCCAGCCAGGCGAGAAGCTCAGCTTCCGTCGGAGCGTCCATCTGCAGATGGTAGAGAAAGCCGTCCGGCCGCATGTGCCCGTACTTCCGGAACAGATCGGGCACATCCACAGTCACCGTCTGGTTCAGACCCGCCTCGGACATCAGCAGGTTGTCGAAGAACGATTCGAAATCCCCCGCCTGGAGCGGCCGCACCAGGGATTCGTTGGAAAACTGGCCGGCGAGCCGCTGGAGATAGACGGGGGAAGACACGCGCGGCAGGCTGACCATCACCACGGGAGACCAGCGTTCGCGAATGACCACGCGCAAGGCGTCGTCGAGCACCCCGGCGGTAAACAGCACCTTGGGTTCGTCAAGCCGGTCGAGCACATCCTCCGCCGCGCGGTGAATGGGCGCGCCGTAGCGGCCGCTGGCTTCGGTCCAGTTGCGCACGCCTCCCGCCACGAGGGCCAGTGGCAGAACGGCCGCCGCCAGCCCGCCGCTGACCCATCGCAGCAGCCGTTTCCGCCAGGAATAATCCAGCAGATGGTGGCGTTCGCCCAGAATCCAGAATTCGCCGGCCATGTACCCCACGGCCACGGCCATCAGCACGTAGGGCGTCACCAGCAGAAATTGCATGCCCATCAGGTTCCACGGCCCGAACGAGGCATTGAACTGCACCGCCATCAGACCGGCGATGAAAATGAGCCGCACCACGATCTGCCCCCATTCATAGAACCAGGGCGAGCGACGGGACATGACGAAAAGCGTCAGCCAGGGCCCGAGGCAGAAAAACATCACGACGAAGAACCCGGTGCTGTAGCGCACCTGCAGGATGAGATTGAACTGTTTCTTCCAGATGTCGATCAGGGCCTGCCCGGGCGAGGCATAGATTTCGGCCGGCAAGCCGTGTTCATACAGGATCACGGCATGGAAAAGATAGAGCGACAGGCCCAGCAGCAGGCCGCTCCACAGCACGATCTGGCGGCGCCAGTCGAAGAGGGCGTGCCAGCGGAACATCTCCCGCGCCACCAGGAACACGGCCAGCGGCAGGAACACCAGAAACGTGGCGCATTCGGTCATTCCGGCGCCGTAGAGAAATCCCAGATAAAACAGATAGGTCCGGCGGCCCCAGAGCTGGTACTGGGAAAACACGCTGGCCGTCAGCAGCAGCCACAGCACATGGAAAGAACCCGGCAGGGAACGGGTGGACACCACCCAGAACGGGATGGTGAACAGCAGATACAGCCCGGACACCAGCCCGGACAGCCGCCGGGCCTGGGCTTCGCGGATGAACGACGCCTGCCCCGGTTCGTTGCGGATCACATATCCGACGCGGGTCATCAGCCAGCCCAGCAGGGCCACGGACAAGGCGCCGCACACCGCGCTGAACAGCCCCATCCAGGCCGCAACCGACAATCCCGGCAGACGGTCGGCGCCCCGCACCCCCCACCCCCAGAAGAGATCCAGGGCCGCCGGCGCATTCTCCAGTTTCAAGTGCTGCAGCAGCGATTGCGTGGGCAGGCCGGGAAATGCCGTCCGGCTCATCGAAACCAGATAAACGGCCAGCGCGACTCCAAACAGCAGCGTCGCGATATGCCACGGGCGCGGAAACTGATTTCCCATCCAGTCGGTTTTGACGGGTTCATGGGGATCGCGTCCCTCGAATACCGGACCCCGGTCGCGGGGAGGGAAAAACCAGAACGGTTTCTTCTCTGCGCCCGAGGGCAGCGGGTCTGACCTGTGTTCGTTCACTTGGTTTGCCCGGAGGCGATCCATTTCTTCAATTCGTTCTGCTGCTCCAACGTCAGTTCGTTGCGGCGGCGGGCCAGTTCCCGCAACCGATCGGGAGGCAGGGGCGACTGTCCGCGGGTGGCGCGCCACTTTATCTCCATCCACCGCCACCGGATGCTTCCCGGACAGATCTTTGCCAGGGCCAGCCGGTCCTCCTCTGCGGCATCCCAGTCGTTCAGGCGAAACAAAATCTCCATCCGGGTTAGCCGGTAGTCCGGCTGAAACGGCCGGCGCAAGATCGCCTCGTCCAGCAGGGCCCGGGCTTCGGTCCAATCGCCATCCTGGTTCATGATGATGCTTGCGAGCGCATGGAGCAAGTCCGGATTCCGGGAGTGACGCAGCGCCGCCCGCAAGACCTCCTCCGCCGGTTCCCAGTTTTTCCGCCGCGCGAAAACGGCGGCGGCGTCCAGGGCATGCTGGGGATGGGTGGGGCTCAGTTCCCGCAGCGCCTTGCGGCAGGCCTGGATCAACGCCGGCTCTTCGCGGGCCTGGGCCCAGGCCAGCAGGAGTTCCCACGCCAAAGCGCTCTGGCGGTCCAGATGAATGGCGGTTTCGCACGCCGCCCGGGCGCGCGCCCAGTCCCGACGGCCCATCTGCCGCCAGGCCAGGACCAGATGCACGCCGGGATCTTTCGGATCCAGTTCGCGCAGCCGGCCCAACGCCTGCTGCTCGGTCTCTGAATCCGGTTCCGCCCACAAGGCCCGGGCCAGCCAGGCGCGGACATGGGCGGGATCCTCCCGCGTGAGATTCTCCAGCATGGCCATGGCTGCATGTTGACCGTCCTGCAAAAAGGCAATCATGGCCCGGTCGAAGCCGGCCTGCCGGTCCGGGAGACCCAGTTTCAAGGCTTGGGCCAGATAGGCTTCCGCCACGACCGGATCGTTTCGGCGGAGGGCCAGGCGCACCAGTTCCCGAAAGACCGGAAGGTTGCGCTCATCCCGGGTCAAAGATGTCCGCAGGATGAATTCATCTGCGGGTTCCCGTCCCCACTGCAAATAGACCTGATCCAGAAACTGCTCCCGCGCCAAGGCCGCCAGATCCGTACGGACCGGAAAACGGCGCCCGGCTTCGGCCCCGAGGGGCTGTCCGGAAAGCGCCCAGATGGCATCCCGTCGAATCCACCCCGGGGCATCCAGCAAGAACCCGTGGTGAATCGAAAGAGCCCAGAGCACCCGTTCCTGATGAAGGCTCACCGCCGCCACTCCAGCGGCCAGGGCCTCGGCTTCGGCCGGTGCCCGGTCGTGCAGCAGATCCGCGAGATTCATCCGGGCGCAGAGGTTGTCCGGGTTCAGACGCATGGCGGCCCGGAAGGCATTTTCGGCGGCGATCGCATGACCTTTATCGGCCAGTGCCACCCCGAGATTGTTGGCGGATTTGGCGGCCTGGCTTCGCATCTGGTCCACGTGGAACCGGGCCGGATTTTCGGGAGGGACCCGGACCGGACCGCTCCAGTGCTTCCAGAAGGGTTGTTGCGACTCGGCCAGCGCAATCCAGTCCACTTCCCCGGGGACGGCGGCGAGCCGGTAGATCCATCGATCCGGGATCAGATATCCGTACGGACGGAAGACATCTGCCAGGTCGAGGAAGGCCACCCGGCCAATTCCCTCCTCCGTCAGCAGCAAGGCCTCCAGAAAGCGGTCGATCTGCCCGGCTCGGAGCGCCTCCCGCAGCGGGCCCGGAGGAAACCGGTTCGCCTGTCGCCGCAGATAGACCGGAGAATTCAAGTGCCGGATTTGCATCAGGATCAACGGGTGCTTCCGCTCGCGCGCCGCCAGTTTCAAGGGGACATCCATTCCCGGATCGGCAAACACCACATCCCGGCCGTTCAGGCAATCCAGCATGTCCTCGGCCGCCTGCCGAATTTCTTCCGCCGGCCGCATGTCGGTGATCGGCCGGTTGCGCACTCCCGCCCCCAGAACCAGCACGGGCAGCAGCAGCGCCGCGCCCCGGGACGCGCGACGCACGGTCCTGCGGAAGAAGCCGGCATCCGACGGCAGCATCCGCCCCCCCACGATCCACAATTCCCCGGCGATGAAGCCCAGGCTGGCCGCCAGCAGCGCGTGGGCGGGCAGCATCAGTCCCGCCAAGCCCAGAATCTTCCAAAACGAGAACGGCGCGTCATACAGGACCGCCAGCAGACCCGCCAGAAACACGTAGCGGACCAGCACCTGATCGAGGTCGTAATTCCATGGCGATCGGCGGGAGAGGACAAACACCATGGTCCAGGGCACAATCGCGAGAAACATCAGCGCCAGGAATCCGCTGTGCAGCCGGAATTTCACCGCCGCCGCAGCCTGGGCATGGCCGAATTCCCACAGCAGGCCGCCCAGATGCTGCGCCGAGCCCAGGTGGGCGGACCGACCGGCCAGGTCCGCCAGATGCAGAGGCAGCAGTCCCAGTCCCAGCAGCAATCCCCCCCAGAACAGGAGATGCGCACGCCGGCTGCCGATGGCGCGTAGCCGGTACAGTTCGCTCAGCACCCGCACCACCAGCACGGGAAAGAACAGAAGAAACAACGGGGACTCGACCAGGCCGGCGCCGTACAGCAGCCCCAGCGCCGCCAGATGCCGCAGACGGCCGTTCTGCTGGAACTCGGAAAACAGCCATGCGGCGAGCAACAGCAGAAACAGATGAAAGGAATCCGGCAGAGAGCGGGTGGAGGCCGCCCAGAAGGGAATGCAGATGGCCAGGTACAAGCCGGCCACCCATCCGGACAGCCGGCGGGCCTGCCGTTCGCGCACAAACCGGTCCGGTGCGCCATCCACCAGCAAACCCCGGTAGCGAACCCGTCCCATCAAGGCGGCGAGCAGTCCCGCACAGGCGGCCCCGCACAGTGCGCTGAACAGATTCACCGCGCGCGCCGCCGTGAGTCCGGGAATCCGGTCTAGCAACCGGACCGCCCCCCCCCACAGCGGATGCAGCACCGGCAGGGGGTGAGCATCCCCCAGTCGGGCCCACAAGGCGTCCGCGGGATATCCGGGAGCAACCGTCCGGCCGGCGGTGAGTACAAACAGGACCACCGCCACGGCAAACATCCCCGCCCCCACCCGGCGGTCCACGGAAAAGGGACGGCGATCCGCCTGCGGCTGCTTCATGCCGGGTTCCGTCTCCCCGCTCCGAGGCCCTCAGGGCAGCTGGTCGATCAGCTTTTTCAGGGCCGCCTGCTGCTCCGCGGGCAGCTCGCCCTGCCGGTCCGCCAGCGTTTGCGCCATCTCGCGCGCGGCGTCGGTCTGGTTCCGGGCGGCATACAGCTGGGCCGTCAGCAGCAGCGCCTGCGGATGATCCGGCATGGCGGCCATCACCCGCTGCAGATCCGCTTCGGCCTGATCCAAGCGGCCCTCCCGCAGGTTCAATTCCCCCCGGGTGGACAGCAGCACCGGATTGTCCGGCTGAAGAACCAGGGCCTCCTCGATCAGGGTCCCCGCTTCCTCCGGGGCATCGCCTCTCACCATCAGCAGATAGGCCAGGTCGTTGAGAACCGCCGGGTCGCGGCGGACCGCCAGCGCCGCCCGGTAGGAGGATTCCGCCAGGGCGAACTGCGCGCGGGCGTACTGAAACGACCCCAGCATCAGATTGCCCGTGTAATTGGCCGGATCCAGCGTCAGCAGGATGCGCACATGGTCTTCGGCCAGCTCCTGCTTGCGTTCGCGGAAATCCACCTGGACGAGCATTTCCCAGGCGCGGATCAGCCGCGGATTCATGCGCGTGACCTGGTCGAGTTCGGCGCGGGCCAGGGCCCATTCCTCGCGGGTGATGTACAGTTCCGCCAGCATGAGGCGCACATCCGGCGAGCCGCCGCGCAATTCCTGAAGCGCCTTCAGCGACTGCTCGTAGGTAGCCGGATCGCGTCCGTCCGCCGTCAGCAGGGCCAGCAGCGCCCAGGCCCGCACATCGTCGCGCTGCTGCGCCACCAGCGTTTTCAAGGCCGTCAGCGCGTCGTCGGGATGGCCCTGCAGATAGGCCAGTACAGCGCGCTCAAACCGCAGCTTTTCGGCCGGCACCCCCGCCTCTTCCGCCCGGGTCAGCAGCCGTTCGGCCTCCGGAAAATCCTCCGCGTGGATGGCCAGCTGCACCATCATCAGCAGGCTGCCCATGTCGGCGGGGTTTTCGTCCAGGGCCTCGCGGTAGTATTCGGTGCTCCGCTCCAGGTCCCCTTCCTGCAGATAGGCGCGGGCCAGGAAGGCCTTGACGCGCGGATCCATGGCCCGGCCGCCGGATGCCCGGCGCATTTCCGCTTCGGCCATCTGGGGCTTTCCGGAAACCGCCCACATCATGCCGTGCCGGACCAGGTAGCCCGTGTTGTGAACATAGCCGTAGAGGGAACTCAGCGACCACATCACCCGGGAGTCCATCTGCCGCTCCTTGAAGGACTCCCATTCCGCTTCGTAGGCCCCGAGTTCCGGCTTGTCCGCGGCCTGGGCCAGGGTCAGCAGATTCAGCAGGGCGCTGACATTGTCGGGAAACAGCCGGCGGGCCTGGTGGAACAGCTCTTCGGCCCCGGCGGCGTCGCCGCGCTCGATCATGGCGAATCCGAGGTTGTTGGCCACCTTGGACGCGATCCGAAGCAGATACTGCCGGTAGCCCCAGGCGGGATTCCGCTCGTCCAGCGGCGCGCTCCCCCACGCTTCCAGCCGCCGCCAGAATGCCTGCTGGGACGCCACAAGCGACGGCAAATCCGTCTCCGCCTCGTTCGGCACCACGCGATAAACCAACCGGTCCGGGACCAGGTAGCCGAACTCCCGCAGCGGTCCGGCCAGTTCCACCGCGGCGGTTCGCCGCAGCTGCGCGTCATCCGAGAGAAAATCCTGCACAAAGGCGCTGAAGCCCACCTGCAGGAGCGCCTGCTGGCGGGGATGAGTGAAACGTTCGGCCAGATGATCCCGGTGCAGCTTGGAGGCCATTTGCGGAACCCCGATCACCGTCAGCTCCAGGCCGCGTCCGCGGGCCAGCACCCGGACGGAATCATCCAGCACACCGTCGGTCAACAGCACATCGCGGCCCTTCAAGGCATCGAGCAATTCCCCGGCCATGGCTTCCACCTCGCCGCCGGGACGGCCGTCGGCCACCGGCCGGTTCAACCAGCCCGCCGCCAGGGCCGAGAGCGGAATCAGCAGTGCCAGGCCGCCCAGGAGACTGCGCAGGGGCTGGCCGATGCCGGCATTGCGGTGTTCGCGCACCTGGCCCATCACCCAGAATTCGCCCGCGACCACGCCCGCGCACGCCGCCAGGATCAGGTACGGCGTCACCATCAGATAGTGCATGCCGAAGATGCGCCAGGCCGACAGCGGGGCATTGAACAGCGCACCCAGCGCGGCCGCCAGCACCACCAGCCGCAGAAACACCTGCCAGGCCGAATAGCGCCAGGCCGGTTTTTTCGGGCGCATCAGAAACATCACGCCCCACGGCACCAGCGTCAGCACCAGCACCATCAGGAAGCCCGTCGTCTGAGGGGCATGAACGATCTGATGCCACTGGTCCCGCCAGATGAACCAGATCACCGACCAAAGCGAACCGAATCCGCGCAACCGAATCGCGGCATCCGACCACAGCGTCCAGCCGTTCCACACATACAGCAGCAGGCCCGGCACCGCCCACAGCCCCATGCGCAGCACCACCCGCCAGCTGAACGCCGCACGCTGCAACATTGCCCGCGCCACCAGAACCGCCGCAAACGGCGCCAGCACCCAGAAGGTCGGGAACTCCGTCACCCCCACGCCGTACAGCAGCCCCAGTCCGTACAGAAATCCGTTGCGCCCGGTCCGCTGATACTCCGACAGCAGAAACGCGGCGCCCAGCAGCATACACAGGTGAAAAGCGTCCGGCAGGGAGCGGGTTGCCACCACCCAGAACGGAATGCAAACCATCATGCCCAGTCCGGTCGTCACCCCGGCCAGCCAGCGCGCCTGTCCTTCGCGGCCCGTCTCCGCCGGATCGTGCGGATCATGCACGGGATAGCGGATCCGCATCACCAGGGCGACGGTCAGCGCCACGCACAACGCCGCGAACACCGCGCTCAGCACGCCGACCCGGAACGCCAGGGACTCGCCCGGCAGCAGGGCGCACAGCCGGACCAGCCGGCCCCACAGGGAGTCCAGAAGCGTCGGGGCCGCATCCAGCCCCAGATGCCACGCCAGGTGACGGGCCGGCAGCCCGGGAAAGGCGCCCGGGCTCAGCGTAATCAGGGATAGCGCCAGGGAGCCCACTGCCAGCGCCCAGACCGTCATCCGACGCCGCTGTTCTCCGTCCTTGTGCATAGTCGAGTCCTGTTCGTTCATCCTGAAGCCTCCCAGCAATCCTGTCTTGCGACTGTACCCCGCCGTTTCTTGAAATTCACGCTTAAAAACCGCTCAACCGGCTCCGGACAGCGTCCGGAACTGCTCCAGGCGTAAACAAACCACCCGGGTGGTTTCCCGGGCGCGGCGGCTCTGGGGACCGCCGGCCCGGCAGACGGCCACCAGATCGCCGCCCGCCACCGCCAGCGATGGATCGCAACGCACGCCCGGAGGCCCTTCCCCGCCCCGGGCCAGGTCGGCAACGAAAAACCAGTCCGCCAGATTGGCTGATGTCCACACCCCGATCGCGCTCAGCCCCGCTTCATTTCCAGCCTCCCGGCCCAAGGCCAGTCTGCTTTGTCCCCGGCTTCCCGCCAGCCAGTAGCGGCCGCCGGATTCATCAAAGAACAAATCGAACTTCCCGTGCCCCCCCGGCCATGGCGTCCACAGCCACGGCTCGCTGCCCTCGATTTCCTGGGGCGCGACAACCCAATCGCGATCCACCCGCACCCGCACGGCCCAGTGTTCGCGGCCGGCGCCTGCCGGCGCGGCGATCTGCAGCCGCCCTCCCCCGTGCCAGGGATGCCGGGCATCCACCTCCGGAATCGCTACCGGGTGCCGCCAGGACGGACGGGATCCCGGCCAGGGAACTCCGCAGGCCCCGGGGCGTTCCGGCAGCCAGTTGGCCAGCGGCGGAGAAACCGGGCCCGCCGTCCAGGCCTTGCGGTTCATCAGACTGGCTCCGCGCGGCGCGCGCCAGACCATCAGCCCCCAGTCCCCGCCCGACGGCGCCAGGCAGGGCACGTGCCACCACTCTTCCTGCGCCAGCACCGCCGTCGGCGAACACCGCAACTCCTGATCGCCCGTCAATTCCAGCGGAGCGGACCAGCTGCCTCCGCCGTCCGGAGACCGCATCAGGCACAGCCCGCCCGAGGCCTCCCCCAGCAGGTACACATCCCCCCCGTCGCGGAACAAACTGGCATCGCGGAAGGGATACGTGGCGGACAGCTTCCAGGTGGCTCCGCCATCGGCCGACCGCATCACCCGCCCCTGCATCCATCGGTTGCGTTTGGCGTCGTGCCCCTTCTTGCCCGGCAGCCCCTTCACATCGGGCCCGGACTGGTCGAACGCCGCCAGCAGGGCACCGTTCGGCAGCGCCGCCAGACTGGGTGCACCCACGGAAATCCGCTTGTCGCCGGGCACTGCGTACACGGGGGTTTCCGCGACGGTCCGGCGGGAATCCGGCACGGGCATGGCGCGCTCCTCAGTCATGCATTCCCTCGTCCATTTCCTTGCGCAGCAGCAGCGCGCCGGCATACACCTTGGGGTCCACCAGGTATCCCTTGGCCTGCATCTGGTCCAGCCAGGGGAAGAGCCAGGAGATCGGCACCACATGCGTCCGGATGCGCTCCGCCCCCCGCCCGCCGCCCGCCGCCGTCCGCACCATGCCGCGCGCCCGGAAGATCGTCACGATTTCGCTGGAGATGCCCGGGCTCGGCGGCCCGGACAGCACGGCGGTCATCGTATCCGCCCGGAATCCGGTTTCCTCGAACAGTTCGCGCCGCGCAGCCTCTTCCAGGGCTTCCGTCTCGCTGCCGGGGATATCCCCGGCCAGCCCTGCCGGCCACTCCACGACCGGTGCGCCGACCGGCTCGCGCCACTGTGTCACCAGCACCAGGCCTCCGAACCGCGTCGTTCCCACAATCACCACGATGCCCGAAATCTTCGGCCGCTCCACGAACTCCCAGCCGTTGCGGACCACCAGCCGCAAATGGTCGCCTGCCGCCAGCTGCCGCATTTCCGATGGAGCCTGATGGACCATGCGCGGAACAATATATCGAATCTCCGCCGGAGGAAAGCAGGAACACCGCTTGCCGTTCCGCGACAGCACAAAGCGAAGCTCAACCGTTGCGGAAAACCTCTTCGCGGAAAAACCGGACCAGTTCGCGATGTGCGGCGCGTTCGCGTACCTGGTAGGGCAGCAGGCGCGAAGCGGGCCACTGAAGCATCCGCATCTCGAAATCCAGGGCGGGCACAAACGCGCCGTCCAGCATCCAGGCATACATCAGCCCGAACAGAATGCCGCAGGGCAGGAAGCCGGTGCCCCGCCCCACCGGCCGGCGGTAAACCAGCGGGTCCCCCGCCCGCGGCAGCATGCCCGCCGCCCGCAAATAGGCCCGCAAGGCGGCATCCGGCAGCCAGCAGTCCCGTTCGCGCGCCGGCCGCAGGCGGATTTCATACACCCGGCAATCGTCGCCGGGCACTTCCCGCCAGCGCTTGACCGCGATGTAGCGCCCCAGCAGCGACTCGCCCAGCGCCACCGCAAAATTCGCCCGCAGCGCCTGCGGCGTCCGCAGCGCATGCCGGTGCAGCATGATGCGCCGTGTTCCGGGATCGTAGTAGCCCAGCACATTGTCCCACTGGCGGCTCCGCTTCCAGCGGCTCTCCTCCACCACGCGGACCCCGTCGAAGCCCCGCAGATGATCCGGGCGGATGTCCGGATAGTCCCACAGAAAATCCTCCAGGGCCGGCCGCAGCTCCGGCGGACGAACCGCCGCCGCCGCCAGCGCGGCACTCGCCGCCCGCATGCGCGCGCTCGCCGGCTCGCCGCGCTTCACCGGCGGCGTGGACGGTGCGCGGCGGGCGGGTCCGCCGCCCGCCGCCCGCGCCCGTTTCGGGGCGCCGCCGCAGGGCCAGCCTTCGAAAATCGTTCGGACCGCCGTCGCAAAGCGGGCGGGATCGTGGTGAATCATGGACTCCCGGTGACCACGGCCGTTGGCAAACAGGCTGGCCTCCACCGGCATGACGCCCAGCGCCGCCACCCGTGTCCGGTCCAGATGGATCGGATGCTTTCCCTCCAGCGCGTAGTTGCGGATGATGCTGCCCGGCACCGTGTCCAGGCTCGTGGCCAGCACAACGTCGAACAGGCCGGCGGTTCCGCCCGGCACGTTCCGGCCGTAGGCCTCGATCAGTTCCGACACCCAGAACCCGCGGCTTTCCTCGCGGAACGACATATCGGTTTCGCCTTCCTGGATCCAGAGGTTGGCGCCCAGGATTTTCACGGCGCGCCGGTTGGAGCGGATGGCCTCCACCACCCCCGGCGTCAGCAGCACCGGCAGCATGCTGCTGTAGAGACTGCCCGGCGCATAGACAATCAGATCGGCCCGGCGCAGCGCCGCCAGCAGCCGCGGATTGGCCCGCGGCGCTCCCGCAAACGAGATCCGCACCCGCCGCACCGCACAGCCCCGCCGGGCGCGCGCGGCGCGCGACTGCCCGGCCGCCACCACCCCGTTGGCGTACTCGTAAATCAGCGTCCCCGGCGACGCCGTCGCCGGGTGCACGCTCCCTGCCGGGGCCCCGATGACCCGGGCCGCCGCGGCCAGGCCGCGCTCCACCTCCGCCAGCGTCGGCGCCCGCGGCGTCCGGATGCCGCGAAACACCGCCAGGGTCAGCAGCAGATTGCCCAGGCAGTGCCCCGGCGCGCGCAGCGCTTCCAGCACCCAGCCCGGGGCATCCTGCGCCAGCGACCTCAACTCCGCCCGAAGCGCGGCCGGACACGCTTTCCGCTGTTCCGGCGGCAGTACCCGCACCGGATCCCGCAACTCCGCCCGGCTCGGCGCCCGTTCCCCGAAGCGATGCTGAAAAACCTGCCGGATGATGTCCAGCGCCGGTACATCGGGCCCATGCCGGCGGAGCCATTCCCCGCGATCCATCAGCGACAGCATCACCTTGCGCGTGTCGCCGATGCCGATCATCGGCAGCCGCCGCACCAGTTGCCCCGTCGAGCCGCCGTCATCCGTCGTGCAAACCCCGACCGTCACCTTCTGGAATTCCCGCTTCAGACCGGCAGCGGGTCGCTCGCCCCACGCCGGCAGGGAGGCATTTCCGCCCAGCACGGTGGACAGCCCGGTTCCGCCGCCCAGCACCACGACCCGCGCGGCCGCCCCCGCCGGCCGGACCGCCGGCGGATCGCCGGCCAGGCGCCCCAGCGCCTCTTCCACCGCGGTCTCCAGACGACTCCTGGTCCGCCGCCACGCTGCCCGGCCCGACCCGCTCATCGCCCCCCCCCGCCTAGGACACCCAGAACACATCGTTCATGAACTGTTCGAGAAAATGCGTGTTGTATTCGCCCCGCAGGAACCGCGCGTCCGCCAGCAGCGCCTGCGCCACCGGCACCGTCGTCGCCGGCCCCGCCATCTTGAATTCCGCCAGCGCGCGCGCCATCCGCGTCAGCGCCTCCTCCCGCGTACGGCCGCGCGCGATGATCTTGCCGATCATGCTGTCGTAGTACGGCGGAATCACATAGCCGGAATACACGTGCGAATCCACCCGGATGCCCGGTCCGCCGGGAAAATGAACCGCCTGCACCGGGCCCGGCGACGGCGTGAAGTTCTTGTAGGGGTTCTCCGCGTTGACGCGCACTTCGATGGCGTGGCCGCGCGGCGTGAATTCGTCGTCGGAAAACTTCATAACCTCGCCCGCCGCCGCGCGGATCTGCAGCTGCACCAGGTCGGCCCCCGTCACCTCCTCCGTGATCGGATGCTCCACCTGGATGCGCGTGTTCATCTCCATGAAGTAGAACTCCTGTGCATCCTCGTTCCACAGGAATTCCAGGGTCGCCACGTTGCGCAGCTTGCAGGCCTGCGCCGCCTTCACCGCGGCCTTCAGGAGCTTTTTGCGGCGGTCCGGCGTCAGTGCCGGGCTGGGCGTCTCCTCCAGCAGTTTCTGGTGGCGGCGCTGGATCGAGCAGTCCCGCTCGCCCAGCTGGTACACATGCCCGTGGTTGTCCGCCAGCAGCTGCACTTCGATGTGCCGCGCCCGCTCCACGAGCTTCTCGACATAGACATCCGCGTTGCCGAACGCCCGCTCCGCCTCGGAACTGGCCGTCATGAACCCCTGTGCCAGGCTCACGTCATTGCGCGCGATGCGCATGCCCTTGCCGCCGCCCCCCGCCACCGCCTTGATCAGCACCGGATAGCCCAGTTTTTTCGCGATTGCCAGCGCTTCTTCCGGCGATTTCACCACGCCGTCGCTGCCCGGCGTCACCGGCACGCCGGCCCGGCGCATCATCTCGCGCGCCTTGTTCTTGTCGCCCATGTTGCGGATGTTGTCCTGCGAGGGACCGATGAACGTAATCCCGCAATCCTCGCAGATGTCCGCAAAATGCGCGTTCTCCGACAGAAAGCCGAATCCCGGATGGATCGCGTCCACGTCCGTGACCTCGGCCGCGCTGATGATGTTGGCGATCTTCAGGTAGCTTTCCGACGCCGGCGCCCGGCCGATGCACACCGCTTCGTCCGCCAGCTGCACGTGCAGGCACGTCTCGTCCGCCTCCGAATACACCGCCACCGTCCGGATGCCCATCTCCCGGCATGCCCGGATCACGCGAACGGCGATCTCGCCCCGGTTCGCGATCAGGATTCGCTTGAACATGCCGGCCTCAGCCCTTTTCCACCAGGAACATCGGCTGCCCGAACTGAACCGCCGTCGCGTTCTCCACCAGGATCTTCTTGATCACGCCGCTTGTCTCGGCCTTGATTTCGTTCATCACCTTCATGGCTTCGATGATGCACACCACCGTGTCTTTGTTCACCCGGCTGCCCACCGACACAAACGGATCCGCATCCGGCGAACTCGCCCGGTAGAAAGTCCCCACCAGCGGCGAGGCAATCGGTGTCAGTTCCTCCTCCGCCGGCGGCGGGGGCGGGGCCGCCGGAGCCGGGGGCGCCGCCGGCGCCAGTCCCGCCCCCATCAGGGGCGCGGCCATCCCCATCCCGGGACTCCCCCGTTTCAGCGACAGCTTGAAATCCTGGTCTTCAATCGAAAATTCGCTCAGCTCGTGCTCGCGCATCAGGTCAATCACGCTTTTGATCCGATCCATGTCCATAAGCGGGCTCCTTGCGGTCTTTTTCACCATTTGGCAACGGCCAAGTGAAGCCTTTTACCGCTTCCCTGGCCTTTGCGCTCTTTTGTACTGCATTCCCCCCCCGCCCTGCAAACAACTATTCGCGGGGATTTCTCCGGCTCTCCTCCCGGCTTTTCTTTTCCGAATCCGTTTGCTAGGTTTCACTCCCGATCGGAGGAACCGCCCCATGAACGCCAAGGTTACCGTTCTCCAACACCCCCTGATCGAGCACAAGCTCGCCATTCTCCGCAACCGCGAGACCGACAACAAGCTGTTCCGGTCCACGCTGGAGGAACTCTCCTACCTGCTGGTCTATGAAATCACCCGCGACCTCGCCCTGCGGCCCGTCCGCATCCACACCCCCCTCGCGCCCTGCGATGCCCTGCAACTGGCCGAACAGGTCCTGCTGGTCCCCGTTCTTCGCGCCGGTCTCGGCATGGTCAGCGGCATCCTCAATCTCATCCCCTCCGCCAAAGTCGGACATGTCGGCGTGTACCGCGACGAACACACCCTGCAGCCCGTGGAATACTACTTTCGCCTGCCCCCGGACGCCGGCTCCATGCGCACCTTCCTGCTCGACCCCATGCTGGCCACCGGCGGCTCCCTCGCCCACGCCGTCGAACTGCTCAAAACCAAGGGCGGCATCGCCCGCATCACCGTCGTCTCCATCCTCGCCGCCCCCGAAGGCCTCGAAGCCCTGCACGCCGCCCACCCCGACGTGGAAATCTATGCCGCCATGCTCGATGACAAACTCAATGAACAAGGCTACATTCTCCCCGGCCTCGGCGACTGCGGCGACCGGCTCTTTGGCACCCTGTAGGCCGGGCAGGCGGAATCCGGGTTTCTGAATCTCCCCCCCCTGCCCTTCGCCTGTCTTCCCGGGAGTCCAGTTTTCCGGCGCAATCCCCCTCCGCAGTTTGGCTTTTCTTCCGTTTTCGGATAGGATGCCCGGCATGAGCTCCATGCCTATCGTCTTCGGCGTCGCCGGCGGCACCGCCTCCGGAAAAACCACCGTTGCCCGCCAGATTCTCGACCGCGTCGGCGCCCGCCACATCGCCTATCTCCCCCACGACGCCTACTACCGCGACCTGTCGCACCTGCCGCCGGAACAGCGCGCGCAGCAGAATGTGGACCACCCCGACGCCCTCGAAAGCGACCTGCTTGCCCGCCATATCCGCGAACTCCGCCAGGGCCGCCCCGTTCCCCTGCCGGTCTATGACTTCGCCACCTACACCCGCCTCCCCGAAACCGTCTCCGTCGAGCCCGCCTCCGTCATTCTCGTGGACGGCATCCTCATCTTCGCCGAGCCCGAACTGCGCGGCCTGATGGACATCAAGGTGTTCGTGGATACCGACGCCGATATCCGCCTCATCCGCCGCATCCAGCGCGACACCCGCGAACGCGGCCGCACCCTTTCCTCCGTCGTGTTCCAGTACCTCGACACCGTCCGCCCCATGGATCTTGAATTCGTCCAGCCCAGCCGCCGCTACGCCGACATCATCATCCCCGGCGGCGGACAGAACCGCGTCGCCATCGAAATGGTGGTGTCCCGCCTCCAGGCCATCCTCCCGGCCTGATCCCCTTCCCCCCTCCCGCAAAACCGGTCAATCCGCGGCACCCGGAGGAGCCAGCTCGCGGATGCGCTGCATGACCAGCGCGCCCACGGCCTCGTACCCGCCCTTGTCCGGCATGGCCGCGCGGATTTCCTCCAGCGTGATCAGCGGGCCGAAATGCGCCGTGATGCGCGACGGCTGCAACCGGTGGCTCCCTTTGGGAAAGGCCTGATGGGTCCCGGAAATGTACAGGGGCACTACCGGCACCCCCCCCTTCGCAATCAAAAACCCGATGCCCCCCTTGGCCTCGCGCATCTGCCCGTCCGGCGATCGCGTGCCCTCCGGGAACAGGCCCACGACCTTGCCTTCCTTCAGCGTGGCGATGGCCTTCTTCAGCGCGCCCAGGTCCCCGCGCGTGCGGTCCAGCGCAATCACCCCCACCCGCGGAAAAAACCAGCGCGCCAGCGGATTGGAAAACAGCGTGTCCCGCGCCAGAAAATGGACGATCCGCCGGTTGTTGCAGCCAGCCATCACAGGCGGATCCAGATAACTGCAGTGGTTGGCGGCAATCACCGCGCCCCCCTTGGCCGGGACATGCTCCCGGCCCGTAACCCGCATCCGGTACTTCAGCAGCAGGCCCAGATAGACCGTCCCGCGCGAAAGCCAGTACAGCGGCTGTCTGAACAAACCCTCGCGCATGGGTCAGGACACGACGCCGGCCTTCTTCAGGTCGCTCACGATGGTATCCACGACCTGGTCAATGCTCATGCCGGTGCTGTTGATGATCCTGGCGCCCAGCGCAATCTGCAGCGGCGGGCGCGGCTCGAATCCTTCCTGGTCGCGCCGCCGCAGGAACTGAGCACTGGTCACGTCCCCCGCGCCCTCCGTCTGCCGGATCTCCGCCGCCCGGCGGCGCGCCCGCTCCTCGGGATCCGCGTCCAGATAGTATTTGTACGGCGTGTCGGGAAACACCACCGTGCCGATGTCGCGGCCTTCCATCACCAGGCTGCCGAATTTCGTCATCCGCCGGAGCTTTTCGACGATATAGACCCGCACGGACTGCTGGGCCGCAATGTCCGCCACCCGCTCGCGGACCGGCTCGGCCCGGATTTCCTGCCCCGGATCCTCGCCGTCAATCAGATAGCCCACCGCCTGGTCTTTCAGCACCAGCTCCATGTTCATCCGGATCAGCAGGTTGGTCACCGCCTGCGCATCCTTGACGTCAATGCCTTCCTTGACGCACTTCCAGGTCACCCCGCGGTACACCGCCCCGGAATCCACATAGATGAAGCCCAGCGCCTGCGCCGCCCGGCGCGACACGGTTGATTTTCCGGAGGCCGAAGGGCCGTCCACCGCCACAATGATCACAGGTTTATTCAACGTTCACTCCCAGGTTGCCGAGTTGATCCCAAAATTCCGGATAGGACGTATCCACGCAGGCCACGTTGCCGATGCACACCGGTTCGGAGGAGAAAATCGCCAGAATGGACATGCTCATGGCGATGCGGTGATCGCCGTAGCTGCGAATGCTCTTTTCGGGCGCGATACGCGCCGGGCCTTCGACCGCCATGCCGTCAGGGCGCTCCTCGACCCGCACGCCCATGTTCGTCAGGTTTTCCACCATGACGGCCACCCGGTCGGACTCCTTCACGCGCAGCTCGCTGGCGTCGCGGATTTCCGTGCGTCCCCGCGCCAGCGCGCCCAGCACGGCCACCAGCGGCAGCTCGTCAATCAGGTTGGGGATTTCCGCCCCGCTCACCTCGGTGCCCTTGAGGTCGGCGCCGGTGACTGTCACATTGCCGTATACCTCGGGATCCGTCGGCGCCGAGGTGCGTTCGATCTCGACCCTCGCGCCCATGCGGCGCAGCACGTCCAGCAGGGCGGTCCGCCGCAGGTTCAGGCCCACGCCTTCCGCGCGGAGCGTCGCGCCGGGAATCGCCGCCGCCGCCGCCAGCCAGTAGGCCGCCGAGGAAAAATCGCCGGGCACCACATACGGCCGCGCCAGGAACCGGGGCCCCTTCGGGCCGCAGCCCTCGACTGATATGTGCGGCCCCTCCACCCGGATGGGCGCGCCGACCGCCCGCAGCATCCGCTCCGTGTGGTCGCGCGTGGGGATCGGCTCCAGCACCGTCGTCCGGCCTGTCGCATACAGCCCCGCCAGGATGCAGCAGCTCTTCACCTGCGCCGACGCCGTCGGCAGGCGGTATTCGATCCCGTGCAGGTTTCCGCCCTGGATCGTCATCGGCGCCGTCCCCTGCGGCGTCAGCTCCACGCTCGCCCCCATCAGCTCCAGCGGCTCCTTGATCCGCCTCATCGGCCGCGACTGCAGCGACTCGTCTCCCGTCAGCGTCACCTGGATCGGCGAGCCCGCGCAGAGCCCCGCCAGCAGGCGCATGCCCGTGCCCGAATTGCCGACATCCAGCGGCCCCACCGGCTCGATCATCTTGCCGCCCGTGCCCTGGATGCTCAGCACCCCCTCTTCGTCAATCCACGACCGCGCCCCGAACGCCTCCATCGCCTTCAGCGTGTTCAGGCAGTCTTCCGCCTGCAGAAACCCCCGGATTTCCGACGTGCCTGAGGAAATCCCCGCCAGCAGCGCCGTCCGGTGCGAAATGCTCTTGTCGCCCGGCACGCGCACCACGCCGCCGGCAAATCCGCCGGGATGCACGATCTTGGTCTGTTTCGGTATGGTCATGAAATCGCCTGATTCTTCCCGGGCCGCCGCCGTCAGCGGCGGCGCCCTTTCAACAGATCCGCGCGGGCGTCCCGGGCACGCTCCAGAAAGGCCGCCACCTCGGCAAACCGGCCCGCTTGGAGATCATCGTATACCTGTTCGACTTCGGTTTTGAAAGCCCTCAATTCCTCCGCCACCGCCGGGGCGTTGGTCCGCAGGATGTCGTTCCACATGTCAATGGATCCCGACGCCACGCGGGTGGAGTCATAGAACCCGGTGCCGCAGAACGCGCCGACTTCTCCGGCACGGTCCCGTCCGATGGCCCGGGCCAGGGCCGCGGCCGCCACATGCGGCAAATGGCTGGTCCGCGCCAGCAGCCGGTCATGGTCGTCCGGCGCCATCCGGCAGGTCCGCGACCCGGCGGATTCCCACAGGTTCGTCACGCGCTCCAGGGCCTGCTCCGGCACGCCCGGCAGGGACGTCATCACCGTCAAGGCCCCCTCGTACAGGTCCGCCGACGCCGCCTGCAGGCCCTGCTTCTCCGATCCGGCGATCGGATGGCTCCCGACAAACGTTCCCGGCCGCAGAATCCCCGCCATCTGGCGGCAAATCCATCCCTTGGTGCTGCCCACGTCCGTCACCAGCGTCTCCGGCTTCAGCACCGGGGCGATGTCCGCCGCCAGATCCGCGCAGGCCCGGATCGGCGCGCACAGCACCACCATCGAGGCGTCTTTCACGGCGGAATCCGGATCGTCATGGGCTTCGTCCACCATGCCCCGCTCCAGCGCCTCCCGGCGGGTCTCCTCCTTGCGCGCATAGGCAACCAGCCGCCCGGCATAGCCGCGCTTGCGCAAGGCCATCGCCAGCGAGGCGCCCATCAGCCCCAGCCCGATGATCGATATGCACGGTTCTGCTTTCATCCGTCTCCGCCTCGCCCGGCCCGCCTCACTGCAGATTGCGCCCCACGGCCCGCGCCACCAGCTCCAGTTCGCCCATCAGCGCCTTGAACCGCTTGGGCGTCAGCGACTGCGGCCCGTCCGAAACGGCATGCGACGGGTCCGGATGCACCTCCAGCAGCAGGCCGTCCGCCCCCGCCGCCACCGCCGCTTTGGCCATCGGCGCCACCAGGTCCCAATGCCCCGTCCCGTGACTCGGATCCACCACCACCGGCAGGTGGCTCTCGCGCTTCAAGACCGGCACCGCGCTCAAATCCAGCGTGTTGCGCGTGAACGTCTCGAACGTCCGGATGCCCCGCTCGCACAGAATCACCTCGTCGTTGCCCGCGTTGATCACGTATTCCGCGCTCATCAGCAGCTCTTCCAGCGTGTTGGCCAGCCCCCGCTTGAGCATGACCGGGCGGTTGCAGCGTCCCAGCACCTTCAGCAGGTTGAAGTTCTGCATGTTGCGCGCGCCCACCTGGATGATGTCCGCAAACTCCGCCACCATCTCGACGTCGCGCGTATCCATGACCTCGGTAATGATCGGCAACCCCACCACCGAACGTTCCTCGGCCAGGTAGCGCAATCCTTCCACGCCAAGCCCCTGAAAGGCATAGGGGGACGTGCGCGGCTTGAAGGCCCCGCCCCGCAGCAGGTGCGCCCCCGCCCCCTTCAGGAAGGCGCTCAGCGACAGAACCATCTCGCGGGTTTCCACCGAACACGGCCCCGCCATCACCACCACCCCCGGGCCCCCGATGCTCAGCCCCCGGTCGCCGTGGCGCGCCGGCGGAATCCGCACCACGGTCCGCTCCGCATGAAACTCCGCGCTGGCCCGCTTGTAGGGCTTCAGCACCGGCATGACCTTTTCCACCCCCGCCATCATTTCCAGCGCCGGCCCGTTCACCTTGGACTCGTCGCCGATCAGCCCGATCACCGTGCGTTCCTCGCCCTGGCTCACATGGGGCTTCAGCCCCCATTCGCTCACCAGCTCCGAAACCGCCTGGACCTGCTCCGCCCCGGCGCCGTTTTTCATCACCACAATCATGAAAATCTCTCGCTCTTTCCGACTCCGCGAACCCGCCGTTCCGGCCGGTCGCCACGTGAGCCCAACACCCTACCCCGCCCCCTCCCTGATGACGATTCAAAAAACAGGGCTCAAAGCAAATATCGGCAGAGAGGATGGGGTAAATTATATGCATTTACATGCCCGGCAATATTTTATCTAGCGGCCAATGCCCTTATATTGACAGGAGCAGCCCCATTCTTCCCTGTCGGCCCACGTCGTGCAAAGGGAATGGGCAGTTCTACAATGAACGATCAAAAACGTTGGCTTGCCGTTCGCAGCCGGGTAAATGGACCGACATCAGGCTTTTAAAGAGCTTCCCGTGGTTGGGTACGCGCAGATGCAACAGTTCATGAACCACGGCGTATTCCTGGAAACTCCGGCTCTGGGCGAGCAGATCTTCGCTGAAGCACACCCACTTCCCCGGAGAACAGGAGGCCCACTTACGGCTCATCCTCTGGATCCGGATCTGGGCCGGCTTCACCTTGAGCCGGACCGCCCACTCGCGCACCACGCGCTTGAACTCCTCCCGGCTCCGCTTGGCGCTCATTTCGCCACCACCCCTTTCCCCGTTGCTGAATTCAGCATTTGCGGCCCCAATCCCATTGCTGAAATGCCTGTCGGTTGTTTGAACGAAAGGAGATAAACACATGGGAAAAATAGCCCGGGTTCGAAGTCCATTCTGTCTTTCGGCATGCCGCTTCCATCATTTCGCATGTCTCGCCACCGAACCACGGACTTTGTATTCCGACCAGCAGCATGCCTGGGCCATGCTCATCGCAGGCATCTGCATAACTTTTTTTTGTCAGTTTTCTCTTAAGCCCCTTAATGAAATTTGCGGCTGTCTGCTCATCCATCCCCATGTACAGACCTGGTTCCATCGGCTTGTGTTGTTCACCCGGAGTTGCGTGGGAATACAAATCCTCCGCCCATTTGGTAGAGAAAAAGGCATCCGTCACCTCAATCCATGTGGTTCTGCGCTTTGACCGAACAATGGCCTCCGGCGGATTCGGGCGTGAAAGCACATGGAACTGCTCTGCGGTTCGTAATGCCCACCAACGAATGAATTCGTCGACTAGAAATTGTTCATGTTTCTCTTGGATTGGACGTCGTTTGTTCATCTCCATCTAATGCCCAGCATTTGATCCGCCAACGCCACCATGCGGTCCTTGCCCGCCACCGGCAGCAGCACCCGATAGAGTTCCGCCTTCAACTGCCGGAACTCCGCGGCATTCTCCCGGTGGTGCGGAAAACGGTCCACCAGCAGGTGAACCATTTCCGCCGTGCGCTCCGGATTCGGAATGTTCTCCTGCCGCAGCGTCCAGTAAAAGGCAAACGTCTCCGCCTCCATCCCCATTTTTTGCTGCTCCGCCCGGGCCTCGAGGGCTTCCAGCACCAGCTGCTCGACCTTTTTCAACGCGGCCTCCGTCGAGACCTGCCGGCGGCTGTAGGCATCCATGATGGCTTCCGCACGAACCCCGATCGGCTTCAGATAGGGCTGGCCTTCTCCCTCCTGCTCCACGGCATTCCGAATGGTGGCAACCAGATTGATGATTCTGCCGTTGTCGGTGCCGCCTTTGCCGCGGATCACCTTCAGGGTTTGTTCGTCCAGGGGAACGGCCGGCAGGGCGGTATCGAGCCCGAAGCTGGCGACCCGTTCGCGGACCAGAACCTCGGTCTTTCGGGCCAACTCGCCATAGAGCGGTGTCTTTTTGCGGAATGCATTCCGCACGATCTGGTGGAGCAGCGCCAGACAGGCGAAATCCTCGACATAATCCCGCAGATCCGGCGACGGCGACAGAATTTCGTACAGCATCTCGATCTGCCGGTATAACCGGAAGAACGCCTGCCTCTTGTCCGGGTCGGCAAAGGCATCCATAGCCCGTTCGACGGTCTTGTCGTCCATCGGCCCCCGGCAGAGACCCAGGTATTCCCGGGCGGGGCCCGCCATGAGTTCGGTGAACCGGGCCAGCATCCGATCCAGATCCTCGATTACGCCGCTGACCACATCCGAGTCGAAGGCCAGTGCCTTTTCCAACTTTTCAAAAATCCCGACAAAATCCACCACCACTCCGCACGGTTTCCGTACCGAACCGTCCCTCTCGTAGGGGCGGTTCACGCGTGCGATGGCCTGCAGCAGCACATGGTCGCGCATCGGTTTGTCCAGATACATGCAATAGAGAATGGGCGCATCGAACCCGGTCAGCAGCTTGTCGGTCACGATGAAGATTCCCGGCTGTGTGTCCGCCTTGGGAAACAGCCGCCGCGCCTTTTTCTCGGCGTCGGGTGCGATCTGATGCCGATGCACCAGGGGCAGCCGCTCGCTGTCGTGTGGCCCCGACGTGTAGATCGGCAGGGTCGTCTCCGGCGGCAGCAGCTTGTCCAACGCCTCCTTGTAAAGGGCGCACGCTTCCCGGTCCACCGCCACCAGGAACGCCTTGTACCCCAGCGGTTCGACGTTCTCCTTGAAATGCCGGGCCACAAACGCCGCGACTTTATCAATCCGGTCATCGCCCTTCAGAAAGGTCTTCAAGCGCAGGGCCCGGTCCAGAATCCGGTTCAGGTCGTCGATGTCGCTGACGCCCTCCGCCTGCGCCAGATTCAGGAACTCCGCCTCCAACTGCTCCTGCGGCACTCGGATCGAACCGGGCGCCAGCGTGTACTTCAGCGGCTTGGTCGTCCCGTCGGCGATCGATTCCACGATCGAATACTTGTCCAGATAGCCCTGTTCATCCTCGCGGCCGAACACCTTGAAGGTCCCTTGGCCGTAGGCCGTGCGGTCGATGGGCGTGCCCGTGAACCCGATCACCGTCGCCTTCGGCAGCGCCGCCAGCAGATACGTGCCCAGATCGCCGCCCGTCGTCCGGTGCGCCTCGTCCACCAGCACAAAGATGTTCTCCCTCGCATTGATCCCCTTGGGAATGCCGTCGAACTTGTGGATCATCGTCACGATCAGCCCGCGGAAATCCGCCTCCAGCAGGCCGCGCAACCGCCGCTTGCTGGTCGCCGGTTCAACGGCGATATCCTCCGTCGCGGCTTCGCCGATCAGCCGCTCGACCCACGCCGCCAACTGCCCCTCCAGCTCGTTGCGGTCGATGATCAGCAGGACCGTCGCCTTGCCGAACCGTTCCCGGTCCAGAAGAATCCTGCGCGCCGCGGCGATCATGGTAAAGGTTTTCCCGGCCCCCTGCGTATGCCAGACCAGACCGGTCGTCCGCTCCGGATCCGCGCACCGCGCCAGTATGCGCTCCACCGCCCGCATCTGGTGCTGCCGCAGAATGGTCTTCCGCAGCTCGTCGTCCTTGTAAAAGAACAGAATCCACTCTTTCAGCATCGCCAGGAACCGTCCCGGGTCGAAAAAGGCCTTCACCTTCTTCTCGAAATTTCCCGGTTCTTCGTCGCGCCAGTTGAACAGATTCTTCCGCTCCAGGTTCCATGTCGCCCCGTAATGGAAATCGATCAGGTGGGTCAGGTTGAATACCTGCGGCGCCGTCAGCATTTCCGGCGTCTCCCGGTGATACCGCCGCATCTGATCCAGCGCCTCCTCGATCCCCTCCGGGCGGGCCGCGCTCTTGGCCTCCACGATCGCCACCGGGATTCCGTTGATCAGAAACATCACATCCGCGCGGTTCGTCTCTCGCCCGTTGGTGAACTGCCATTCTTCCGTGACCTGAAACACATTGCGTCCCGGCTTCCGGTAATCCACCAGGGCCACGTTCCGCTCCCGGTTCTCCTTCGGGTCATGAACCGTTTTCTCCCCCCGGAGCCATGCCAAAATCTCCGCATTGCCTTCGATCGTGTTCCGCGCCCCCTCCATGCGCCGGATGATATCCGTCGCCCCGGACGCCGTGACCAGGCCCGGATTCAGGCCCCGCAGCTTCTCCTCCAGCACCCGGTAGAAATACAGCCCCCCTTCCCCCTTTCGCAGCGCCACCGCCTCCGCCCGCGGCACATACTCCCACCCCGCCGCCACCGCATGGCGAATCAGCGGGGACTGAACTGTGTTGTTTTCGCTGGGTTTGGTCATTTCTGGTGCTTCCTACGCTCTGAGCGCACACGGTAAAGCCGCTCGGTGAATCCACCTTGCTCAACAAAGTCGTGTTCGAGTCGCTCGATCTGGCGCTCGAGCAGGTAGATGCCCTGGTTGGCCAGGCACAGCAGAGTGTTGGCAGCCACTTCCGGCGTGGCGTCCGCAATGCCGTAAGGATCAAGCCTCTCTTCATCGGACATGTCCGATCGGCCCGACAAGTCCGACTTCTCGAACCACTCCTTCGGAAATTCGCGATATCGGCGCCGCACCGCCAGCGCTTCCGGATTGTTTTTGCCCCACTGGCGCAGGCCGCGCTGACGCAAAAAATCCTTGAAATCCAGCAGCAGCTCCTCCTGGCTGGCCTTGGCGACATTCGTCAGTTTGAGTTCGGTCTTCCGGGAAATGGCCAACGCCATGCTCCCCTCGGCGATGTTTTGCCGGCCGCTGCGCGCGGCCTGAACCATCTGGTCGTGAGTGCGGGGACGCCGGTCAATCCAACGATTGCAGAATACGATCGTGCCATCATACAGAATCTCCGCAACCTGGAAACTCTTCAGATGACGGTAGCCGCCATGAATGGGGATCAGGCCGGGACCTTCTCTGCCCTCCTCAGACCTGTCAGACAAGTCAGACACGGCCGACAGTGCCGCACATGCCCCCCGCACATCCCGCACAATCCGGTTGAGCAACTTCCGCACCGCCTCCGGGTCTTCCGGCACGCCGGACGGACCCGTCTTTTTCGAAAGCACCGCAATCCAGCTGAGCTTTTGACGTGCCTCTCCAATGCTCGCCCTTTTCGTCACAGCTCAGTCCCCTAGGTCAAACAACTCCGGCTGGGTCCTGCGCTCTTCCGCACGCTTTTCCCGGAGCGCCTCCAAATGCCGTTCTTTCTTCTCTTCTTCCTGGACCCATTTCTTTTCTTCAAGCTGGCGCGCCAGATCCTCGGACTTTTCGGCGCTCATGAAACCGATCTCGATATGACGCCCGCCAACGGTTTGCCCTAGGAAAAGCGATTCCGGCGCCATCATGCCGTTCGGCAACTGCATCAGGCGCGGCTTTGCCTCCTCCACTTCCGGCAGGCAGAACTCCGGATGGTCATCGCACTCCAGCGTTTTCTCGATGCGCGTCGCCTTCTGCCTCACCGTTGACCTCTTGCATCCGTCGAAGAACTCGAAAAATTCATCGCGGTCCAGATGCATCGGCCCTTCGTCGTCAAACAGATGGTTGATGCGCGCGAACGCATAGGCAATGGCCGCCACCCACCCCTCCGGATCCCCGTGGCTCAGGTTAAGCGAGGAACACTCCTTGGCGGCTTCCCACAGGTTATCCAACGGCTCCTCGGCCCGATCATTCAGGTATTCATCGCAGAAGGCCTGTACCCCGATCTCGATCAATGCCAGCTTCGCTTCCTGTTCGTTCATCGGTTCGCCTCTCTTGTCATACCGACCCAACTCATCCGACCCATCAAAACTCTTCTCCCCGCTCATCTCTCCACCTCTTTCACACCCCACCCCGCCGCCATCGCATGGCGGATCATCGGGCTTTGGACGCTGTTGTGTTCCGTAGGCCTATTCATGTCAGATTGCCGGGGCGGATTCTCCACCCTCTTCACGGTGCCACCGGGCAAACGCGACCCGCAGATCTTTCATGAAGCGCCCAAACGATTCGTCCTGGACCATGGCGCGGTTGAAATCCATCTGCTCGATGATGTCCTCGGCATATTCCACACCACCCAGCAGCGGACGCAATCCCGCTTCGCGTACTGCCGACGCCAATAGCTGCTTGTAGCGATCGCGCCGGCATTTTTTGTCCGGCGCGCGGCATCCCCGCCCGAGCACGGCCTTGAATGCCTCCGAATCCAGCAACAACCACCGCTCGATGTGCGGCGCAGGCACCGCATAAACGATGCGATCTTCCAGTTCCGGAGGCACTTTCTTTCGGGCGTCTTTGAGACGGGCCGTCAACCCCTTGCAGTTCGAGTCTGTTGTCAGGATGATCAAATCGGGCAACAGACCATTTCTGAAAAGTATTTCCCGAAGCAGCCCGGCGAATTCGTCGAGCGCCACGCCGTATCCGCCGATCGAACTGCGGACGGTCACGGAAACCGCGACGCCATAGTCGGCCGACATGCGTTGTAGAATCGCCTTCAGCACACTCTCGTGCGCCGCATCCTCGCCAAACAGGATGAGGTTACGCATCGAAATCACCCCGCAGAATCCGCTTGGACACCGGCAGCATTTCCGCCATGGGGAGTTCATCGAGCGCTTCGTCGATCCCGGCTTTCCGGGCCAAGGGTCCCCACACCGAAAACGGCTTGATCTCCGTTGTGCCGTTCCGGCGGCTGCACACGTACAGGCTTTCGTCGGACATCAAATCCAGGAGCGTGGGCGAGTGCGTCGTCACAATCAACTGGGAGTCGGCCACCGACGCCAGCGTCTTCAGCAGTTCGGCGAT
>JAXGNL010000024.1:0-42239 GCA_040768005.1 Kiritimatiellia bacterium | reverse complement strand
GGACAGAGGACGGATGACGGAGGACAAGGGGGAGGTCCGAGGTCTGAGGTTCGAGGTTCGAGGTCGGAGGTCCGAGGTCCGAGGTCGGAGGTCCGAGGTCCGAGGTCTGAGGTCCGAGGTCGGAGGTCCGAGGTTCGGCCAACGACGATTACTCATCAACCAGCAACCACCGACCACCGACCACCAACGCACCAGCTATCCACAGAGGCTTGTTGCCAAGGGGGCGGGGGGTTTGTTAGTTTCCACCCGATATGTGCGCAAAAAAGACGAAGTCCAGCAATGTGCGCCGGGAGGCGACGGGCATCCTGATGCAGGCGCTGTGGGTGCTGCTGCTGCTGGCGCTGGTTTCGTACACGTGGCAGGATATTCCGTGGGAGTACACGCCGTCGAATTCGCCGATGGCGAATTACATCGGCCCGGTGGGGGCGTGGGCGGCGTGGGGCGTGCTTAAGGTGTTCGGGCTGGTAGGGTTTGTGCTGCCGCTGGCGCTGGCGGTGTGGGGGCTGCTGATGGTGTTTCAGTCGGGGGAGCGGGTGTGGCCGCGGGTGCTGTGGATGGCGGGGATTCTGTGCGGGCTGTGCGTGCTGGCGGACTTGCAGGAGGCGTTCTGGGACGAGCTGTCGGCGGATCGGCTGAACCTGACGGGGATGCCGGGGGGCCTGGCGGGGGATTGTCTGGGGCGTCAGCTGCTGACGAAGTTTCTGGGGGTGGTGGGGGCGGCGATTATCAGCCTGGGGGTGGTGATCGGGGGCGTGTTTTTTGTGTCGCAGGCGCATCCGGCGATGCTGTGGGGGGCGCTGGCGGGGCTCTGGGAGCGGCTGCAGGCGCGTCGGGAGGAGTGGGCGGCGGGGCGGCGTACGGCGCAGGAGCAGGCGGCGCGGGAGGCGCGGCTGCTGGAGAAGGAACGCCGGCGGCTGGAGAAGGAGCTGGAGAAGGAGCGCCGGGAACGGGAGAAGGAGGAGCGGCTGCGCGAGAAGGAGGAGTCGCGGCGGCTGAAGGAGGAGGAGCGGCGTCAGCGGGATGAGTCGGCGCGTCGCGAGAAGGAGGAGGCGGAGCAGCGGGAGCGGGAGGCGGCGCTGCAGCGCGAGAAGGAGGAAGCGGAGCGCAAGGCGGAATTTCTGAAGCGGCTGGTGGAGCAGCGGAAGGCGGAGGAGGAGCGCAAGGCGGCGGCGGAGCGCGCGGCGAAGGCGGCGGCGGCGGAACGGGCCGCGGCGGCGCTGTCGGCGAAGACGGCGGAGGGCGCGGGGGGCGACGGGGCCGGGGCGGACTCCGTGGAGGGGGCGGCTGAGCCGCGGCGGGAGTGGCAGCTGCCGATGATGTCGCTGCTGCAGCCGATTCCGGAGGGGGCGGGGCACCGGGCGGGGCCGGAGGAGCTGGAGCGGACGATCCAGACGATCCGGGGGACGCTGGCGGAGTTCGGGATCGAGGCGGAGGTGACGCATGTGGAGCAGGGGCCGGTGGTGACGCGGTATGAGCTGCTGCCGGCGGCGGGGGTGAAGGTGGAGCGGATCGGAAGCCTGTCGGCGAACCTGACGCTGGCGCTGAAGGCGGACAGTGTGCGGGTGCAGGCGCCGATTCCGGGCAAGGGGGTGGTGGGGATCGAGGTGCCGAACCGGCAGCCGGCGCCGGTGGTGCTGCGGCAGCTGATGGAGAGCTCGACGTGGGCGACATCCAAGGCGTCGCTGCCGCTGGCGCTGGGCCAGGACGTGGGCGGGCATGTGCTGATGGCGGACCTGGCGTCGCTGCCGCACCTGCTGATTGCGGGGGCGACGGGCCAGGGCAAGACGGTGTGCATGAATTCGATTCTGGCGGGGCTGCTGATGACGCGGACGCCGGACGAGCTGCGGCTGATTCTGATTGATCCGAAGATCGTGGAGTTTTCGGGGTATAACGGGCTGCCGCACCTGCTGGTGCCGGTGATCACGGAGCCGAAGAAGGTGATTACGGGGCTGCGGATCGCGATCCAGGAGATGGAGCGGCGGTTCAAGCTGTTTCACCGGGCGAAGGTGCGGGACATCAAGAGCTTCAATCACCGGCCGAAGGCGGAGCAGGCGGCGCTGTTCGAGGCGAACGGGGCGGAGGCGGACGGCGGCGGGGACGGAGACGGGGCGGAGGCGCTGCCGGATCGCCTGCCGTACTGGGTGATCATTATTGACGAGCTGGCGGACCTGATGCTGATGGCGCAGCAGGAGATCGAGCCGCAGATCCAGAAGCTGACGCAGCTGGCGCGGGCGACGGGCATCCACATGATCATTGCGACGCAGCGGCCGACGGTGGACATCATTACGGGGACGATCAAGTCGAACATTCCGGGTCGGGTGGCGTTCAAGGTGGCGCAGAAGAATGACAGCCGGGTGGTGCTGGACCAGGAGGGGGCGGACAAGCTGGTGGGCAAGGGGGACATGCTGGTGCTGACGGGGGCGAACAAACTGACGCGGGCGCAGGGGGCGTGGACGAAGGACGAGGAGATCCAGCTGATCGCGGAGCACTGGAAGCAGCAGGACCAGCCGCAGTTTGACGAGCGGTTCCTGGGGAAGGCGGGGAAGGCCGGCGGGGTGGAGCTGCCGGACCTGCCGGAGGAGGACGAGGAGCTGCTGCAGCAGGCGATCGAGGTGATCCGCCAGACGCGCCGGGCGAGCACGTCGTCCATCCAGCGGCGGCTGCGGATCGGGTACACGCGGGCGGCGCGGCTGATTGACATTCTGGAAGAGAAGGGGATGGTGGGGCCGCCGCGGGGGGCGGAGCCGCGGGAAATACTGTTCAGCCTGGACGAGTCCGGTCCGGAGGACCTGGAGACTCTGGACGAGGACGAACCCCTGTCATAGGATGGCGACATGAGCGGAATGGGAGCCCAGCTGCGGGAGGCGCGCGAACGCCTTCAGGTGACGGTGGCGGAGGTCGCGGCCTCCACGCACCTGAAGGTGCTGGTGATTGACGCGATGGAGCGGAATGATTTCAAGCGGCTGATCGCGCCGCCGTATGCCAAGGGGTTTTACCGGCTGTACTGCGAGTACCTGGGGCTGGATCCGGAGCCGTACATTCATGCGTATCTGCACGGGTCGGGATTTTCGGAGGACAAGGCGGACCTGATCCGCGATCCGAAGAAGAAGCCGGGGATCCTGACGGGGCTGCAGAAGAAGCTGAAGGAGCTGCAGGAGCGGAAGGAAGTCCAGCGCAAGGCGAAGGAAATCGCCGAGGCGCGGGAGAAGGCCCGGCAGCTGAAGGCCGAGGCCGATGCGGCGCGGGGGGGCTCTGCGCCGGCGGCGGAGGCGGCGCCGGAGCCGCGGGTCGTGGCGGAACAGGCGGTGCTGGCGCTGGGGGAGGAAGAGCCGCCGGCCCCGGAACCGAAGCCGGCGCCTGCGCGCAAGGCGCGGAAGCCGGCGGGGCGGCCGAAGAAGGCGGCGGCCCGCCGCGAGGATGCGGCGGAGGAGCCGGCGGGGGAGGCCGCGGCGCCGGAGCCGGGCCCGGCGGCGACGCAGCCGCTGGCGCTGGCGGAGACTGAGGCGGCGGCACCGGTTGAAGAAGTGCCGGAGGAAATCGAGGAACGGGGGAGGACGGAAGAGCCGGAACCGGCGGGCGTCGAGCTGTCGGCGGTGGCGCCGGAGCCGGAGCCGCCCCCGCCGGCCCCCGGCGTGCGGTTCCGCGGCGGGCGGGACCGGGCGCGGTCGCCGAGGGAGGAGGCGGAGGAGCGGGCGCGGCTGGCGGAGGCGAAGCGCCGCCAGCTGGAGGAAGCCCTTCGGCAGATGGATGAGGAGGTCCGGCGCGCGAAGGAGGAGGCGGCGCGCCAGGCGCGCGAGGAGGTCGAGCGCAAGGCGATCGAGGCGGAACAGAGCCGCCGGCAGCTGGAAGCGGAGCTGAAACGCCGGGAGGAGGCGGAACGGCTGGCGCGCGAGGAGGCGGAACGGCGAATGCAGGAGGAGGCCGATCGCCGGGCCCGCGAGGAGGAGGAGCTGCTGGCGCGCCAGGAGGCCGAGCGCCGGGCGCGGGAGGAGGCCGAGCAGCGGATCCGGGAGATTGAACGGGAACGGCTCGGGCTGGAAGCGGAGCTGAAGCGCCGCGAAGAGGCGGCGCGGCTGGAACGCGAAGCGGTGGAGCGTCTCTGGCAGGAGGAGGAGGAGAAGCGCGCGCAGGCCGAGGCGGAGCAGCAGGCGCGGGAGGAGGCCGAGCGCCAGGCGCGGGAAGCGGCCGAACAGAAGGCGCGGGAGATCGAGGAGAGCCGCCGCAAGCTGGAGGAGGAGCTGCGGCAGTTCGAGGAGAATGCGCGGCGGGCCCGGGAGGAGGCCGAGCGCAAGGCGCAGGAGGACGCCAAACAGCGGGCGAAGGAAGAAGCGGAGCAGCAGGCGCGCGAGGACGCGGAGCGCAAGGCGCGCGAGAAGGCGGAGAAGCAGTTCCAGAAGGCGGAGGAGAAGCGCCAGAAGCTGGAGGAAGAGCTGCGCCGCCGCGAGGAGGAGGCGCGGCTGGCGCAGGAGGAAGCGGAGCGCAAGGCCCGGGAGGAGGCCGAGCAGCGGGCGCGGGAGAAGGCGGAGCAGGAGGCGCGGGAGGAGGCCGAGCGCCAGGCGCGGCTGGCCGTGGAACAGCAGGTGCGGGAGGCGGAGGAACGCCGCCGCCTGCTGGAAGAGGAACTGGCGCGGCGCGAGGAGGAAACCCGGCTGGCGCGCGAAGAGGCGGAACGCCAGGCGGTGATCGAGGCGGAGCGCCGGGCGGAGCTGGAGGCGGACTGGCAGGCGCGGCAGGAGGCCGAGCGGGAGGCGCGCGAAGCCGCCGAGCAGCAGGTGCGCGATACCGAGGAGCTGCGGCGGCAGCTGGAAGAGGAATTAAACCGGCGCGAGGAGGAAGCGCGGCTGGCCCGGGAGGAGGCCGAGCGGCGGATGCAGGCCGAGGCGGAGCGCCGGGCGGAGCTGGAAGCGGACTGGCAGGCGCGGCAGGAGGCCGAACGGCAGGCGCGGGAAGCCGCCGAGCAGCAGGTGCGCGATACCGAAGAGCGGCGCCGGCGGCTGGAGGAGGATTTGGCGCGGGTCCAGGAGGAATCCCGGCTGGCGCAGGAAGAGGCCGAGCGCCAGATGCAGGAGGAGGCCGAGCGCCGGGCGCAGCTGGAAGCGGAATGGCAGGCGCGGCAGGAGGCTGAACGGGAGGCGCGCGAAGCCGCCGAACAGCAGTCGCAGGAGATCGAGGAGCGGCGCCGGCAGCTGGAGGCGGAGCTGGGGCACAAGGAGGACCTGGCCCGGCAGGAGCGCGAGAAGCTGGAGGCCCTGCTGCGGGAAGAAGCGGAGCGGCGGGAGGCCGAGCAGGCGGAGCACGCCGCGCGCGAAGAGGCGGAGCGCCAGGCGCGCGAGGAGGCGGAACGCCAGGTGCGGGAAGCCCAGGACAACCAGCGCCGGCTGGAGGAGGAATTCCAGCGCCGCGAGCTGGAGGTGCGCATTGCCCGCGAGGAAGCGGTGCGGATGCAGGAGGAGTCCAACCGCCAGACCCGCGAGGCGGCCGAATCGAAGGTGCGCGAAGTCGAGGAACGGCGTCAGGCGCTGGAGACGGAGCTGGCGCGTCGCGAGGAGGAGGCGCGGCTGGCGCGGGAGGAAACCGAGCGGCGGATGCAGGAGGAAGCCGAGCGGCGGGCGCAGGTCGAAGCGGAATGGCAGGCGCGGGAGGAGGCCGAGCGGGCCGCGCGCGAAGAGGTCGAGCGGCAGGTGCAGGTGGCCGGGGCCCGGCTGGAGGAGCTGGAGAGCGAATTGGCGCGCCGCGAGGAGGAATCGCGGCTGGCGCGGGCCGAGGCGGAACGCCAGGCGCAGGAGGAGGCCGAGCGGCGGGCGCAGGTCGAGGCGGAATGGCAGGCGCGGGAAGAGGCGGAACGCCGGGCGCGCGAAGAGGTGGAAGAGCGGGCGGCGCTGGCGGCGACCCGGGTGAGCGACCTGGAGGAAGAGCTGCTGGCGCGCGAGGAGGATGCCCGGCAGGCGCGCGAGAATCTCGAGGCGCGGATCCGCGAGGAAGAAGAGAACCGGGCGCTGATCGAGCAGGAACTGAAGGAGCGCGACGCGGCGGCGAGGAAAGCGAAGAAGGAATTCGAGGCGCAGGCGCGGCTGGCGGCGGAGAAGCTGCAGGAGCTGGAGGCGGAGCTGTCCCGGCGGGAGGACGCGGCGCGTCAGGCGCGGGAGGAAGCCGAGCGGCGGGCGCAGGAGGAGGCCGAACGGCGGGCGCAGGCGGAAGCGGAGCTGAAGGCGCAGCAGGAGGCGGAGCATGCGGCGCGGGAAGAGGCCGAGCTGAAGGTGCGGGTGTCCGAGGAACGGCTGCGGGATCTGGAGCAGGAGCTGGCGCGGCGCGCGGACGAGGCGCAGGCGATGCGCGAAGAGGCCGAGCAGCGGCTGCGGGAGGAGCAGCAGAACCGCGAGCGGCTCGAAGCGGAGCACCAGAAGCGGGCGAAGGCCGAGCAGGAGGCCCGCGAAAAGGCCGAACGCAAGGCGCAGGAGACGGAAGAGCGCCGCCGCAAGCTGGACGAGAAGCTGCGGGAGAAGGAGCGCGAGGCGGCGCTGGCGCGGGAGGCGGCGGAGGCCCGGGCGGAGGAGGAAGCCCGGACGCGCCAGCGGCTGGCGGCGGAGCAGCAGGCGCGGGAGGCGGCCGAGCGCGAGGCGCGGCTGGAGGCGGAGCAGAAGATCCAGGCGGCGGAAGCGCGGCTGTCGGAGCTGGCGGCGGAGCTGGCGCGGCGCGAGGAAGAATCCCGGCGGGCGCGCGAGGAAGTGGAGCTGCGCGCGGTGGCGGAGCAGGAGGCCCGGGAGCGCGAAGCGGAGACGCGGCAGGCGCATGAATCGGTGCAGGCCGGGCGGGCGGCGGCGGAAGAGCGGTTGCGGGCCGAGGAGCAGCGCCGGCAGCAGCTGGAAGAGGAGCTGGCGCGCCGGGATGACGAAGCGGCGCGGCTGAAGGCGGCGGCGGAGGAGCAGGTGCAGGAGGCGTCGCGCCGCCGCGCGGAGATCGAGGCGGAACTGGCGGCGCGGGTGGCGGCCGAGGAGCAGTTGCGGGCCGAAGCGGAGCGCCAGGTGCAGGAGGCGGAGGCTCGCCGGCAGCAGCTGGAGGTCCGGCTGCGGGAGAAGGAGCGCGAAGTGGCGCTGGCGCGGGAAGCGGCGGAACAGCGCCTGCTGGAGGAGGAGCAGCGCCGGGTCCGCGAGGAAGCGGAGCGGCAGTCGAGCGAGGAATCGGTGCGGCGGCGTCACGCCGAGGAGCTGGACCGGGTGCGCGAAGAGGCGGCGCGTCGGGCGCGCGAGGAAGCCGCGGAGCAGATGGCGCGGTTCGAGGAAGAACGGATAGCGGGGCACAAGCGCGAGCAGGAGGCCAGCGCGGCGGCGCGGGTATCCATCCGGGTGGTCCCGGTTGCGAAGCCGGCGGCGGCGGACACCCAGCCGATCCAGCTGGATCTCCCGGCGGAGGCAGAGAAGCCGCCGGAGGTGCCCGGCCGGTGCGGCGGCCGCCGCGGCGGAACCGCCGGCCGAGGCGGCGGCGGGCCGGTTGGACTCGCTGCGGGCCCGGGTGGCCCCGACGAGGCCGGCGCGGGCGCCGGAGCCGGCGGTGCGGCCGGCCGGCAAGAAGAAGCTGCCGCCGATCCGGGTGACGCCGCCGGGCGGGCGGGTGCCGGGCGGGAGCGCTCCGGTTGCGGCGGCGGCGCCGAAGAAAGCGCCGCGGGTATCGCTGCGCGAGCGGGCGGCGGGGGCGGGCCGCGCGGCGGCGACGGGGCTGTCCCGGGTGCCGTGGCAGGCGTGGCGGACGCTGGCGGGATTGGCGGTGCTGGCGGTGGCCTGGGTGCTGATGGCCCGGGCCTGCGACCGCCCGCCGGAAGAGAAGCCGGCCGTCCCGGCGGCGGTGCGTCCGCTGACGCAGCCGTGGGTGCCGGCGCCGGAACCGTATCTGGACTGAGGAGCGCGGATGAACCTGCCCAACACGCTGACGACCAGCCGGCTGCTCGCGGCGCTGGTGATGATGCTGGCGATGGCGCTGCCGATTCCGTTTTCGTCCACGCTGGCGTTTGTGATTTTCGTGGCGGCGGCCATCACGGACTACTGGGACGGGCATCTGGCGCGGACGCGCTACGGGGTGACGGCGTTCGGGAAGCTGATGGATCCGCTGGCGGACAAGGTGCTGGTGTGCGCGGCGCTGGTGGGGTTTGTGGGGATCCGCCTGCCGTACGAGCCGGCGTATTCGCTGGTGCCGGCGTGGGTGGTGGTGGTGATCATCGCGCGCGAATTCGCGGTGACGGGGCTGCGCCTGCTGGTGGCGACGCGCGACCGGGGGCGGATTGTCAGCGCGGGCAACTGGGGCAAGCTGAAGACGGTCTGGCAGATGGTGGCGATCATTTCGACGTTCGTGCTGCTGGCGGCGCGGGAGGATCTCCTGCCGTTTTTCGATTTGTCCCGGAAGTTCCTGCGGCAGTATGATGCGGCCTTTGTCATCACGTCGTGGATCCTGTCCACGGGGGTGGTGGCGGTGACGCTGATTTCCGGATGGAAGTATTTCGCCGATCACTGGGATCTGGTGACGGCGGAGATGTAGCGGCGGGCGGGAGCCCGTCGAGAGGGAGAACAAGGATGAAGACAAGCGGACTATGGAAGACGGCGCCCGGGTGGCTGCTGGCGGCGACGGCCGCGCGGGCCGGGACGGCCGCGGCGGGGCCGGCGGCGGAGATGCTGACGACGGCGGAGATTCTGCGGATGGGCGGCTGGCTGATGTACGCGCTGGCGGGCCTGTCGGTGCTGGGGCTGGCGCTGATCGTGTATTACGCGATGGTGCTGCGGGCGCGCAACGTGGCGCCGGCGGCGCAGGCGCTGCGGCTGCGGGAACTGCTGAAGGAGAAGCGCGGGCGGGATGCGCGCGAGCTGTGCGCGCAGCAGCCCACGGCGCTGGCGGCGGTGGCGGCGGCGGGACTGGATTTCCTGCGGGAGAATCCGGCGGCGAAGCCGGGGATTTTGAAAGAGGTGATGGAGAGCGAGGGGGCGCGGCAGGCGGGGCGCATGCAGAACATGATCCACTACCTGCTGGATCTGTCGGCGGTGGCGCCGATGGTGGGTCTGCTGGGCACGGTGATCGGCATGCTCAAGGCGTTCAACAGCGTGGCGTTCGACCTGGCGAAGGCGCGTCCGATGGAGCTGGCGGCGGGGGTGGGGCAGGCGCTGATCACGACGATCGCGGGCCTGATCGTGGCGATTCCGGCGATGATCGCGTACGCGTGGTTCCGCGGGCGGGTGATCAAGCTGATCGGCCAGATGGAAGGGTCGGCGACGGATCTGCTGGCGATCATGGAAAACCGGGGCGAATGAGATGAACTTTCAGAAGAAAGCCACCGCGCCCGCGACGGCCGGCGTGCCGCTGACGCCGATGATCGACGTGGTGTTCCTGCTGCTGTGCTTCTTCGTGACGAGCCAGATCTTCGCGCAGTGGGAGACGGAGATCGACGTGGCGCTGCCGACGGCTTCGACGGGGGCGGTGCCGCAGCGGCTGCCGGGCGAGGTGATCATCAACGTGCTGGCGGACGGCACGGCGGTGGTGAACGGGCAGGCGCTGGATGACGCGGCGCTGCGGGCGATGATGGACCGGCTGGTGGAGCTGTTCCCGGGGCAGCCGGTGCTGCTGCGGGCGGACAAGGCCACGGACTACGAGCACGTGGTGCGGATTCTCGACACGTGCCGTCAGGCGGACATCTGGAACATCTCCTTCGCCACGCTGGCGCCCGGATCGTAATGGCGCGTCTCGGCATCGGCTTGCTGGCGCTGCTGGCGGCGCTGTCTCCGGCGTTCGGACTGACCGCCGAGGAGCAGGTGCGTTTTGCCGACGGCATCTACCTGCGGGGGTTCTACGAGACGGCCGTGGGCGAGTACCTGGTGTTTCTGCGGGATTTTCCGGACCACGAGCAGGCGCCGGCGGTGCTGTACCGCGCGGGCGAGTGCTACCGCCAGATGGGCAACCAGGCCGGCGCGGAGCGGTTCTACAAGCGCGTGGCCGACGAGCATCCGGAATCGCCGCAGGCGGCGCGCGCGGCGCTGCGGCGGGCGGAGTTTGCGCTGGCGGGCGGGGATGCCGACGGGGCGCGGGCGCTGCTGAAGGGGGTGCAGAAGGGCGATCCGCCGGCGGAGACGGCGGCGGCCGCGGCGTACTACCTGGGGCTGGCCGAGCAGAAGGCGGGGGAAACGGCCGCGGCGGCGAAGGCGTTTGAATCCGTGCTGAAGGAGCATGGGGCGACGCCGCATGCCGCCTATGCGGCGCTGGAACTGGCGGCGCTGCACGACGGCAAGAAGGGCAGCGAGGCGGAGATGGCGGGCTGGTTCGAGACGGCGGCGCGGGCGGCCGCCACGCCGTCGGCCAAGGCCGAGGCGCTGTATCGCTGGGGCGACTGGGCCTACCGCCGCGGGGAGTACGCGCTGGCCGCCGACACCCTGCAGTCGCTGCTGGTGGAGCTGCCGACCGAGCGGCGCGCGGGCGACGCGCGGCTGGCGCTGGCCTGGAGCCTCTACCAGCTGGAGCGCACGGCGGAGGCGCTGGAGGCGGCCGAGGAGATCGTGGCGGGGGCGGACAACGCGGAGACCGCGGCGTCGGGACTTTATCTGCGGGCGAACTGCCTGCGCCGGATGAACCGCGACGGCGAGGCGCTGATGGATTACGAAACCATTGCGCGGGAGTATCCGGGCACGTCGTTCGCCAGCCGCGCGGCCTATGAGACGATGGTGACGCATTTCAAGCGCGGCGACTATGCCCGGGCGCTGGCGGCGATGCCGGCGCAGCCGGAGAAGGCGCAGGCGGCGGATGTGCTGTGGATGCGGGCGGAATCCGAACGGGAGCTCGGGCGCACCGACCTGGCGCGCGGGCGCTACGAAAGCCTGGTGGCGGAGCATCCGCGGTCGTCGCAGGCGCCGGCGGCCCTGCTGCGGCTGGGCGAGATGGCCCGCGAGGCGGGCCGCATGGAGGAGGCGGCGGACTGGTTCCGGCGGGTGGCCGACGACTATCCGCGCAACGACGCCGTCGCCGATGCCCTGAAGGCGTCGGCGCTGGCGCGGCTCCGCGCGGGCGACGCGGAGGGGGCGCTGGCGGACTGGGATGCGCTGCTGGTGAAGAAAATCCCGGCGGAGACCGAGGCCGAGGCCCGGCTGCAACGGGCGCTGGTGCTGATCGAGCTGGGGCAGAGCGGGGAGGCGGCGGCGGGGCTGGACGAGCTGCTGGCGGGCCAGACGCCCGCGGAGACGGCGGCGCGCGCCCAGTACTGGCGGGGGGTGCTGCGGGCCGGCGAAGAAGACTGGGCGGGGGCCGAGAGCGCGATGCGCGCGTGCCTGGCGTCGGGGCCGGACGCCCCCACGGCCGCGCTGGCGCGGCTGCGGCTGGCGGTGGCGCTGCAGCGGCAGGACCGGATGGACGAGGCCGCCGACCAGGTCGAGGAACTGCTGGGCGACCCCCTGCGCGTGGCGGAGAATCCGGCGCTGATCGAATGGCTGATCCGCCGGCGCTTCGACCAGGAAGCGTACGCGGGCGCGCAGTCGGCGGCGGAGGCGCTGGCGGCCCATTCGGGGCAGGCGCCGTGGCGGCAGATTGCGTGGTACTGGGCGGGGGCCTGCCGGGCCGCGCTCGGCCGCGAGGACGAAGCGATCGCCGCCTACGAAAAAGCCGTGGCCGAGGAGGCTCAAACCCGTGAAGGCGCCGAGGCCCAGCTGCTGCTGGCGGGGCTGGAGCTGAAGGCCGGCCGGCACGCGCGCGCCGCCGAACGCTTCGCCGCCGCCGCCGAGGCCGCCGCCGGCGAGGATTCGATGGATCTGCGCGTGCGCGCGTATTTCGGGCTGGGCGAGGCCGCCGAAGCCGCGGGGGAATTCGACAAGGCCGCGCGTCACTTCATGAGCGTGGCGGTGCTGTTCGACGATCCGGAATGGACGCCCCACGCGCTGTTCCGGGCGGGCGGGCTGTTCGGGAAAGCGGGGCAGGCGGCCGAGCGGGATGCCGCCTGGCGCGAGCTGCGCGAACGCTATCCCGCATCCGGCTTTGCCCGGCAGGTGGAGGCCGCCGCGCCATGAATGCCGAATGGAACATCCGGGCCTGCGCCGACCAGTGCGCCGCCTGCCGGAAAAAATTCGCCGACCGCGAAACGCTGATGTCGCGTGTGCGGTTCACGGCGGACGGCTATGTGCGTGACGACTATTGCGCGGGGTGCTGGCCCGGCCGCGAGCCGGGCGCGGACGCCGAAACCAGCGCGTGGTCCGCGGTCTGGCATGCGCCCGCGCCCAAGGCGCCCGAGGCCCTCAAGAAGGAAACCGCCGAGTCGCTGCTTCGCGAGCTGATGGAGACGGAGGATCCTTCCAAGCGCAACGTGATTTTCATCCTGGCGGTCATGCTGGAGCGCCGGCGCCTGCTGGTCGAAAAAGAAGTGCAGCTCCAGCCCGACGGCATCAAAATCCGCGTGTACGAGCACAAGCAGACCGGGGAGAGCTTCGTGGTGCCGGACCCGCAGCTCAAGCTGGCCGAAATCGAAAGCGTGCAGCGCGAGGTCATGGAACTGCTCGGGATTCCGGCTCCCGGCGCCAAAGCAACTCCGCCGGATTCCCAGGCGGCCGAAAATGGAAATTCCCGGAAAAAACCGGCTGAAAAACGGGAAAAACCGGCCCAAAACGCTGAAAAACCGATAAAAACGAGCGAAAAAGCCGAAAAACCGGCTGAAACGGCTGAAAATTCGTCCAAAATGACCGAAAATTCACAATATACGGCCCAATCGGCGGAAAACAGTGAAAATCCGGATCAAAATGAGCCCGGGGCGGACGCATGAAAAACAGGCCGAAAATCCGAAAAATCGGCTGTTTTTGGGCCAAAACCGGCCTTTTTTTCATGATTTTGGCCATTTTTGGGCATTTTTCGGCCGTTTTTGGTGAAAAAGCCTTGCCGGGGCTTCCGTGGGACGATCCGCCGCCGGAACTGTGGTTTCCGGTGGGCGAGCGGATTGATTACGACATTCTCTGGGGGGTGTTCACGGTGGGCGAGGCCACGGCGACGGCGGCCTGGACGAACCGCGACGGCCGGCGCCTGCTGACGCTGACGGTGGAAGCGGAGTCCAACGGCATCGTGGAGAAGCTGTATCCGGTGAAGGAATATCTCCAGACGGTGCTGGACCCGGTGACGTTCCTGCCGCTGAGTTTCGAGAAGCGCAGCCGCGAGGGCAAGCGGCACTACGACGAGATCACCACCTTCGACCACGAGCGTCTCGAAGGGCACTGGCGGTCGCTGACCAAACACAAGGAAGAGCGGTTTGCGATCAAGCCCGACACGCGCGACCTGATGGGGCTGATGTACTGGATCCGCAAGGAACCGATCCGGCCCGGCGAAACCCGGCAGTACGAAGTGATGACCGACGAAAAGCTCTACGAGCTGATCGTCGAGGCCGACAAGATCGAAAAGGTCGAGCTGGACCGCTACGGCAAGGTGGAGTGCATCAAAATGGAGCCCAAGGGCAAGTTCGACGGCATGTTCGTGCGCAAGGGGCGCATGTGGCTGTGGCTGTCGAACGACGAGCGCTACACCATCTGCCGCGCGGCGGCCAGCGTGCCTGTCGCCAGCATCAAGATCATGCTGAAGCGGGTGCGGGGCCCCGGCGGCGATTTCTGGGTGGCGCCGCGCAACCAACGCTGAAGGAGAACAACATGGGCATTACCCAAAAACGGGCGACGGCGCTGCTGCGGAAATTTCCGCGCCGGCGCATCCTGGTGGTCGGCGACCTGATGCTCGACCGCTTTGTGTACGGCACGGTCGAGCGCATTTCGCCGGAGGCGCCGGTCCCGGTGGTCCGGGTCGAGCAGGAGACCGCCATGCCCGGCGGCGCCAGCAACGTGGCGTGCAACATCCGCGCGCTCGGCGGGCGGGCGGCGGTGGCCGGGATGATCGGCAAGGACGCGGCGGGCATCGAGCTGCGCTGGCTGCTGACGCATTCCGACGTGGACGTGGAGTGCGCGATGATGTTCGCCGGGGCCAACACGACGGTCAAGGAGCGCATCATCGCCGAACGCCAGCAGGTGGTGCGGGTGGATTTCGAGCGCGCGCCGGCCTGGACGGTGCGGCAGACCGAGAAATTCCTGGCGATGCTGGCGCTGGAACTCGACCGCGCCGACGGGGTGATCCTGGAGGACTACGGCAAGGGCGCGATCAGCCAGCCGGTGGCCGACCTGGTGCTGCAGGTGGCGGCGCGGCGGAGGATTCCGGTGGGCCTGGACCCGACGGAGCGCAATTCGCTGTCGCTGTCCGGGGTCACGGTGGCGACGCCCAACCGCCGGGAGGCGTTTGCGCTGGCGGGGATGACCGATCCCGGGGCAAAGGAAAATCCGCTGGCCGACAAGCCGCTTCGGCACGTCGGCGAGCGCCTGATGGAGAAATGGGCGCTGGAGCACCTGGCGATTACGCTGGGCCCCCACGGCATGTACCTGATGTCCCGCGGCCGCGCGCCGCGGCATGCGCCGACCCGCGCCCGCGAGGTGTTTGACGTCAGCGGCGCGGGCGATACGGTCATCGCCACCTGCACCACGGCGCTGGCCGCCGGCGCCACGTTCATGGAATCCGCGGAGCTGGCCAACATCGCGGCCGGGGTCGTGGTCGGCAAGGTTGGCACGGCGTCGTGCACGCCGGACGAACTGATGGCGCACATGCGCGCCGTCCGGAAATGAGCGCGCGCGTCATCGGCGTGATTCCCGCCCGCTGGGGGTCCACTCGCTTTCCCGGCAAGAGCCTGGCGGTGATCGCCGGCAAGACCCTGCTGGCGCGGGTGATCGAGCGCGTCCGCCAGGCCAGGCGGCTGGAGGAGATCCTGGTGGCGACCGACGACGAGCGGATCGCGGCGGCGGCGCGCGCCTGCGGCGCGGCCGCGGTCCTGACCCGCCCGGACCATCCGTCCGGCACCGACCGCATCGCCGAGGCCGTCAGCGGCCGCGACGCCGGCGTGGTGGTCAACATCCAGGGCGACGAGCCGTTGATCGATCCCGCGCTGATTGACCGCGTGGCCGAACGGCTGCTGGACGATCCGCGCTGGGACATGGCGACGGCCGCTTCGCCGATCGGGTCCGCGGAAGAGCTGCATCAGCCGGATGTCGTCAAGGTGGTTCGCGCGGGGGACGGCGCGGCGCTGTATTTCTCGCGCGCGCCGATTCCGTTTGTGCGGGGGGCGGGGGACGGCTTTGCGCCCGAGCCCGGACAGCATTGGCGGCACATCGGGCTCTACGGCTACCGGCGCTCCTTTCTGGAACGCCTGGTGCAGACGCCTCCGTGCGTGCTGGAAAACCTCGAAAAGCTCGAGCAGCTCCGGGCGCTGGCGATCGGCGCGCGCATCCTGGTGCTGGACGCCGAGGCGGCGGGCATCGGCGTGGACTCGCCGGCCGATGTGCCCCGCGCCGAAGCCCTGCTGCGCGACGCCGGATTGCTGTAAGGCGCCGGCCCGCCGGAAACCGGCTGCCGGGCCGGGGGGCGCATGACGCTTCCGTCGCCCGCCGCGCCGACGCCAATCCGATCCCGCCCGCCCGAATCAAGCCCCGGCGGGTTTTTATAGTTATTGCAATATGTATACTTATTGCAATAACTATATTGCGGTGTCCGGCACGGCCGGCGCATCATTGAGCGGGATCGGGCAGCCGGAACAGCCGGTCTCTCGCCAAGGGCGCAAAGACCGCCAAGGCGCCTCTGCGATTCGGTGCCGAATCGGGGTCAACTTGATCGCAGGCGCGCAGCGCCGAAGTCGAAAGTTCCGGGCAGAGTCCCGATGGCCGGCCTGCGGGCCCCGGCCGAGATCCCTCGACTCCGCCTTCGCGCAAGGCTTCGGCGGACAAGTCCGCTCGGGATGGCAGTCACACCGCCTACTGTCTTCGTGGTTCGCGGCTCCTGTCGTGAGCGGTTGCAGGAATCCGTGCGGGACGGGTCTCGGGAAAACGCGAGGGTCCGGGAGGCTCAGGAGTCCCGGCGGGACGGTTCGGGGGCGGGGCGGCGAGGGGCGGAAGACCGCGCGGGGCGGGGACGGAAGGGGGCGCGGAAGGCGTTGTCGAAATCGTAGAGGTTGTCGAAGTCTTCGATTTTGTCGTCGTCGGTTTTGCCGAGCAGGCCGGCGGCGAGGAGGAGAAAGACGATTTCGCCGAAGTCGCGGGTGGTGCGGATGCCCCACCGTTCGAGAACGGTTTTCGCGAGGGGGCCGAAGGAGGCCAGGGCATGGCGGCGCAGGCCGTCGGCGAGTTCGGCCCCGGAGATCTGGCGGACCTGTTTTTCGCGTTTCTGGACTTCCTGGAGGGTGATCAGGAGGCCTTCGTTGAGGAAGAGGAAGGCGTCGGGGGCGTAGCGGGAGTCGTCGGCGCAGATGCGCGCGATGGATTGTTCGAGGGGGGGCAGGTCCATGGGGGTCAGCCGGGCAGGGCGGCGCGGATGCGTTCGGCCAGGGCGGCGGCTTCGGAGAGGTCGGCATAGGGGCGGGGCGTCCAGTTCCAGTGATGGCCGTCGTTGACAAAGCGCGGCACGACGTGGAAATGCAGGTGGGGGACGACCTGGCCGGCGGCGGCGCCGTTGGCCTGGTGGACGTTGACGCCGTCGGCGCCGAGTCCTTCGACCTGGGCGCGGGCGATGCGGCGGACGACGGCGATCACCTTGGCCAGCACGTCGTCGGGGGTGTCGGCGAGGGGGTTGTGGTGGGCCTTGGGAATGACGAGGGCATGTCCGGGCACGAGGGGGCCGATGTCCATGAAGGCGAGGACCTCGTCGTCCTCGTAGATCCGGGTGGAGGGGATGTCGCCGGCGACGATTTTACAGAAGAGGCAGTCGGTCATGGTGCGGGGTGCTCCAGCGGGGGGGTGTAGGGTGCGGGGCGGATGTTCCGCCGGTGGACTTCGCGGGCGGCCAGGCCGATGGCGAACAGCACCAGGACGCCCAGCAGCAGGCGGCGTTCGGCCAGGGTCAGGTCGAAGCACGCCTTGATTGGCTGCCCGAGGGCGGCGGCAATGGTCGTCCACTTCATGGGGGCAGTATAGCGCGGGGGCGGCGCTTGGCCACTGTCAATTTCGCGGGGGGAGGCGCCGGGGTTGAGGGCGCAAGTGCGGTTTGGTGCAAGCTCGGGTCATATGGAGCGAAGGCGCGCGGCGGCGGAGTCGAAATGTCGCGGCCTGATTCCAACGACGGGCCGGCGGGACCGAACTCGAGATCCCTCGACCCGCCTTCGCGCAAGGCTCCGGCGAGGCAGGCAAGCTCGGGATGAGAGCCGCTGGTGGCCATGGCGTGTTTCTGGATTGCGGGCACCGAATGGCAGATGCGTTCCGGTTTTGAGGCTGCCGGTTTTGGCTCTGGAAAGCGCCGCAGCGGCATGGTAGGGTCTGGGGCCAATGCTGTGCGAAAGCTGTCATCAGAATCCGGCGACGGTCCACATGACCCAGATCGTGGACGGCAAGGTGGAGAAACACCACCTGTGCGAGGACTGCGCCCGGAAGCAGGGGCTGGATGTCCATGCCCAGCCGATGGACCTGGGCAACATGCTGGAGACGCTGAAGGAGCAGCTGGCGCAGCTGAAGGCGGCGACGGGGAAGGCCCCGGAGGCGGGCGGCGCGGCCTGTCCGGCCTGCGGCACGACGCGGGCGGAGATTCTGAAGAGCGGGCGCATGGGCTGCGACCGCTGCTACGAGACGTTTGCGGCGGAGATGCTGCCGGTGGTGCTGTCGCTGCAGCACGCGGACCAGCACATGGGCAAGGTGCCGCGGCACGCCTCCGAGCGCCTGAAGACTTCGGTGGAGCAGACCCGTCTCCGGCGGGAGCTGGACCAGGCCGTTGCCGCCGAAAACTACGAGGAAGCGGCGCGGCTGCGCGACCGGATCAAGGCGCTGCCGGCCGGGGAGGGGACGGCGTGACCCTGGCGGCGGCATCCGATTCGCCCCTGTCCGAGGAGGCGTACCGCGAGGCCTACGGCGTCGTGCTGAGCAGCCGGGTGCGGCTGGCGCGCAACCTGCGCGGCCTGCCGTTTCCGGACCGCGCGCCGCCGGCGGTGCGCGCGGACGTGCTGCGGCAGGTGCGGGAGGCGGCCGCGGCGGAACTGCCGGTGCAGGAGATCCTGGCCGGCACCGCGCCGCTGTTCCGGCAGCGGCTGTTCGAGGAGCATTTGATCAGCCGCGCCCTGCTGGAAGAGCGTTCCGAGTCGGCCGTATGCCTGGACGAGAGCCGCCGGCGCGCGGTGATGATCAACGAGGAGGATCACGTGCGCCTCCAGGCGATCCGGGCCGGTCTGGCCCTGCAGGAGGCCTGGGCGGATGCCAACGCGCTCGATGACGTGTTGGAACAGCGGCTGGAGTATGCGTTTTCATCCACGCTGGGCTACCTGACGAGCTGTCCGACGAACGTGGGCACGGGGATGCGGGCGAGCGCGCTGATGCATCTGCCGGGCCTGGTGCTGATGAACGAGATCGAACCGATCATCCGGGGCCTGAACAAGATCGGGCTGACGGTGCGGGGGCGCTGGGGGGAGGGCACGGCGGCGCTGGGGCACATGTTCCAGGTGTCGAACCAGATCACCCTGGGCCTGCCGGAAGCCCGCATCGTGGAGGATCTGGAGCAGATTGTGAAGGAACTGGCCGTGCATGAAGGCAATGCGCGCGAACGGTTCCGGCGCGAGCGTCGGCGCGCGGCGGCGGATCTGGCGGCGCGGGCGGAAGGATTGCTGACGTCGGCGCGCCTGATGACGACGCAGGAGGCGCTGGAGCGCCTGTCGGAGCTGCGGTTGGGCATTGCCCTGGGCTTGACAAAGCGGATCGGGATGCGGACGGTGGACCGGTTGCTGCTGGACGTGCAGCCGGCGCACCTGCAGAGCCTGGCCGAACGGGCCATGGACAGCGAAGAACGTGACGAGGCCCGCGCCGACCGGCTGCGGGCGGAACTGGGACGGCGGACGTCCCGCAGAACCAAGAGGAACGCATGAACAACTTTACGCCAAGGGCGCAGCAGGTATTGCAACTGGCGCGGCAGGAGGCCGACCGCTTCAACCACGGGTACATCGGCACGGAGCATTTGCTTCTGGGGCTGATTGCCCTGGGCGAGGGCGTGGCGGTATCGGTGCTGCGGCGGATGGGGCTGGACCTGGACACGGTGCGGCTGGAGGTCGAGAAGGCCGTGGGGGTGGGGGCCGACATGAAGACGGTGGGCAACGTGCCCTATACGCCGCGGGTGAAGAAGGTGCTGGCGCTGGCGGGCACCGAGGCGCGGGCCATGAACGTGGATTTCGTGGGCACGGAGCACATCCTGCTGGGGCTGCTGCGCGAAGGCGAAGGCGTGGCGGCGCGCGTGCTGGCCAACCTCAACGTGGACGTGGAGCAGACGCGCCAGGCGGTGATGAAGGAGCTGGACCCCAACTACGAGCCGGGGCAGCCGCCGCCCGGCGACGAACTCGGCGGCCCGCCGCCGGAGCTGAAGCCCGGCGGGGGCCCGGCCAAGGATTCCAAGACGCCCGCGCTGTCCACCTTCGGCCGGGATCTGACGGCGCTGGCGCAGAAGGGGGCGCTGGATCCCGTGATCGGCCGCGCGGACGAGATCGAGCGGGTGATGCGCATTCTGTGCCGCCGGACCAAGAACAACCCGGCGCTGCTGGGCGAGGCCGGCGTGGGCAAGACGGCCATTGCCGAAGGCCTGGCGCAGGCGATCGTCAACGGCGAGGTGCCCGAGCTGCTGCAAGGCAAGCGGGTGGTGTCGCTGGATCTGGCGCTGATGGTGGCCGGCACGAAGTACCGCGGGCAGTTCGAGGAGCGGATCAAGGCGGTGATGGACGAGATCCGGCGGGTGAAGAACGTGATTCTGTTCGTGGACGAGCTGCACAGCCTGGTGGGGGCGGGGAGCGCCGAAGGCGCGATGGATGCGGCCAACATCCTCAAGCCGGCGCTGTCGCGCGGCGAGCTGCAGGTGATCGGCGCGACGACGCTCAACGAGTACCGCAAGTTCATTGAGAAAGACGCGGCGCTGGAGCGCCGGTTCCAGAGCGTGCTGGTGCGCGAGCCGTCCATCGAGGAATCGATTGAAATCCTCCACGGCCTGCGCGGGCGCTACGAGGCGCACCACCATGTGCACTACAGCGACGGGGCGATCGAGGCCGCGGTGCGCCTGTCGGCGCGCTATCTGCAGGACCGGTTCCTGCCGGACAAGGCGATTGACGTGATCGACGAGGCGGGGGCGCGGGCGCGGATCGGGGCGATGACGCGGCCGGTGCACGTGAAAGAGAAGGAAAAGGCGATTGCCGCTCTCCAGGAGCGGCGCAACGAAGCGATCAAGGAGGAGCGTTTCGAGGACGCGGCGAAGCTGCGCGACGAAGAGCGCACGGCGCGCGCGGAGCTGGACCGGGACCTGGAGGCCTGGCGCAAGGATCACAGCGAGAAGATCGTGGACGTGGGCGAGGACGATGTCCGCCTGATCGTGTCGAAATGGACCGGCGTGCCGCTGGAGAAGATGGAGCAGAAGGAGACCGCCAAGCTGCTGGAGATGGAGGGGGTGCTGTCCAAGACGGTGATCGGGCAGACCGAGGCGATCGGCTCGATCTGCCGGGCGCTGCGGCGCTCGCGGGCGGACCTGAAGGATCCGCGCCGGCCGATCGGCTCGTTCATCTTCCTGGGTCCGACGGGGGTGGGCAAGACCCTGCTGGCGAAATCACTGGCCGAGTTCATGTTCAACAGCCCGGACGCGCTGATCCAGATTGACATGTCGGAATACATGGAGAAGTTCAACGCCTCGCGGCTGGTGGGGTCGCCGCCGGGCTACGTGGGCTACGAGGAGGGCGGACAGCTGACGGAGCGCGTGCGCCGCCGGCCGTATTCGGTGGTGCTGTTCGACGAGATCGAGAAGGCGCATCCGGACGTGATGCACATGCTGCTGCAGATCCTGGAGGAAGGCCGGCTGACGGACGGGCTGGGCCGGGCGGTGGACTTCCGCAACACGGTCATCATCATGACGTCGAACATCGGCGCGGACATCGTGCGCAAGGGCGCGGGACTGGGCTTTGCCGGGCATACGGAGGAGGCGGACTACGCGACGCTGCGCACGCAGATGATGGAGGCCGCCAAGCACAGCTTCCGGCCGGAGCTGCTCAACCGCGTCGAGGAGATCATCGTCTTCCGTTCGCTGCAGGAAGAAGACATCCGCGTCATTCTGGGCATCGAGGTGAACAAGGTCGCCGCGCGCCTGAAGGCGCGGGAGATCCGCCTGTCCGTGCAGGCGGCGGCGCTGGACTTCCTGATGGCCAAGGGATTCGACCGGCAGTACGGGGCGCGCCAGCTCCGCCGGGCGGTCGAGCGCTGGCTGGAGAATCCGCTGGCCGAGGAGATCCTGCGCGGGCGGATTCCCGAAGGCGAGATCATCGAAGTCGAGGCCGATGCCGACAAGCTGACGTTTCATCCGCCGGGAGCGGGGGGCGGGGGCTCCAAGCCGGCCGCGACGGAGGGCGCCGCGGCGGCTCCCGCGAAGAAGCCCGCCCGCCGCCGGAAGAAAGCGGGGCCGGGCGCATGAGCCTGCGGTTCCACAACACGCTGACGCGGCAGCTGGAGGATTTCGTGCCGCTGGAGGCGGGGCATGCGCGGATGTACACCTGCGGGCCCACGGTGTACAACGTGGCCCACATCGGCAACTTCCGCGCCTATGTCTTCGAGGACCTGCTGCGGCGCTGGCTGAAGTGCAAGGGGCTTCGCGTCACCCAGGTGATGAACCTGACGGACGTGGACGACAAGACGATCCGCGACTCGCAGGCGGCGGGGAAGCCGCTGGCGGACTTCACCGCGCAGTACAAGCAGGCGTTTTTCGAGGACATCCGCGCGCTGAACATCGAGCCGGCCGAGCACTATCCGGCGGCGACGGACCACATCCCCGAGATGATCGAGCTGATCCGGACGCTGGAAGAGAAGGGCTACGCCTATCGCGCGGGAGACGGCTCGGTGTATTTCAGCATCGGCAAATGGCCGGCCTACGGGAAGCTGGCGCATCTGGACCGCGACGGCATGCGTTCCGGGGTGCGGGTTGCGGCCGACGAATACGAAAAGGAAAACGTGGCCGACTTCGCGCTGTGGAAGGCGTGGGACGAGAAGGACGGCGACGTGGCCTGGGAATCGCCCTGGGGCCGGGGCCGGCCCGGCTGGCACATCGAATGCTCCGCCATGAGCATGAAGTTCCTGGGGCCGAGCTTCGACATCCATACCGGGGGGGTGGACAACATCTTTCCGCACCACGAGGACGAAATCGCGCAGAGCGAGGCGGCGAACGGGAAGCCGTTCGCCGCGTACTGGCTGCATTGCGCCCACCTGATGGTGGACGGCCAGAAGATGTCGAAATCGCGCGGCAACTTCCACACGCTGCGCGACGTGCTGGCGCGCGGCCATACGGGCCGGGAGGTGCGCTACGAGCTGCTGGCGACGCACTACCGCGCGCCGCTGAATTTCACCTTCGCCTCGCTGGACGCGGCGCGCACCGCGCTGCGGCGGGTGGACGAGTTCACGGCGCGGCTGGCCGGGGCGGCGGGCGGCGCCGCGGCGGGGGAGCTGCCGGGGTGGGCCCGGGCGGCGGCGGACCGGTTCGAGGCCGCCATGGACGAGGATTTGAACATTTCCGCCGCGCTGGCGGCGCTGTTCGACGCCATCCGCGAAGGCAACGCCGCGCTGGATGCCGGGGCGCTCGATCCGGCGGGGGCCGCGGCGGTGCAGGCGCTGTTCCGGCGCTGGGATGCCGCTTTGGGCGTGCTGGAGAAGCCCGCCGAGGCCGTTCCGGCCGGCGTTCAGGCGCTGCTCGAAAAACGGCAGGCGGCCCGTGCGGCGAAGGACTGGGCGCAGTCCGATGCCCTGCGCGACGAAATTGCGGCGCTGGGCTGGGCGGTCAAGGACACCCCCAAGGGGCAAGTCGCGACAAAGGCCTGAAGATGAATCAGAACTCATGAACTCATGAAGAGAGACAACAATGGGCAATGAGTATCCAGAAGATGAATCAGAACTCATGAACTCATGAAGAGAGACAACAATGGGCAATGAGTATCCAGAAGATGAATCAGAACTCATGAACTCATGAAGAGAGACAACAATGGGCAATGAGTATCCTGATTCTGATTTGACGGAACAAATCATCAAGGCGGCGATTGCGGTGCATACGAAATTGGGCCCGGGTTATCTGGAGTCCACCTATGAAGAGGCTCTCTGTATTGAACTGCGGAAAGCGGGGATTCCCTTCGAGAGACAAAAGACGGTGGATATTCTGTATGAGGGCCGGAAAATCGCTGAACACCGGCTGGACCTGTTTGTCGCCGGCCGGGTGGTCGTTGAGCTGAAAGCAATTCAAGACGTAGCGCCTATCCATTACACCGTCGTTCGTTCCTATTTGAAGGCCACCGGCACGGCAACGGGTCTGTTGTTGAATTTTTTCTCGATGCCGTTGATGATTAAACGGATCGGGCCCGATCGATTCGCTGAAATGTAAATGCTCCTTTCATGAGTTCATGAGTTCTGATTATGGTTGCGGCAGGAGATTGGAAGATGGCGAAAGGCAGACTGATCACGTTCGAGGGGCCGGAGGGGGCGGGGAAAAGCACGCAGGCGGCGATGCTGATTGCGCGGCTGGAGGCGCGCGGGATCGAAATCATCTACACGCGCGAGCCCGGGGGCACGAAGCTGGGCGAAGCGATCCGCGGGGTGCTGCAGTACAACGCCGCGGGCGAGGCGCCGTGCCCCGAGAGCGAAGTGCTGCTGTTCGAAGCCAGCCGCGCGCAGCTGGTCCGGCAGGTGATCCTGCCGGCCCTGGAGCGCGGGGCGTGGGTGGTCTGCGACCGCTTTTTCGATTCCACCACGGCGTATCAGGGGTTCGGGCGCGGATTCCCCGTCGAGCTGATGGAGACCATCAACCGCTTTGCCGTCGGCGGCGCGGTGCCGGACATGACGATCCTGCTGGATGTGAACGTGAGCCTGGGGATGCAGCGCTGCGCCAAGCGGCAGGCCGGCCAGAAGATGAAGTACGACCGGATCGAGAGCGAAGCGCTCGAGTTCCATGAGCGGGTCCGCCAGGGGTACCTGGAACTGGCCCGGCGCTATCCGGAGCGGTTCCGCAAGGTGGATGCGATGCGCCATGCGGAACCCATTGCCGACGATGTGTGGAGACTGGTGGGCGATGCCTTTTTCCCCGAAGGTTGAACGGGCTCTGGAGGATCTGCGCCGGACCATCGCGTCCGGGCGGATGCCGCACGCCCTGCTGGTAACGGGCCGCCCGCGCGGCGGCGGCCGCGATTTCGTGCGCGGCCTGCTGGGCCTGCTGTTTCCCGGGGCGGATCCGGCCCGCTTCGAGGAGCATCCGGACATCCGCTGGGTCGAGCCGGAGAGCAAGTCCCGCCAGATCAAGGTGGAGGAGCAGATCCGCCCGCTGATCCGGTTCATTCAGCTGACGTCGTACGAGGGCGGATGGAAGGCGGGGATTGTCCTGTTTGCGGACCGGATGAACCCCAGTTCGCAGAATGCGCTGCTGAAGACGCTGGAAGAGCCCCCGCCGCACAGCCTGCTGGTGCTGGTGACGGATCTGCCGGCGGCCCTGCTGGCGACCATCCGTTCGCGGGCCCAGGTGATCGATGTGCTGGACGAACGCGGATCCGATGCCGCGCCCTGGCGGCCGCTGGTCATGGACCTGCTGCGGAATCCGCCGGTCCGGCGGGGCTGCGAGATGGCAGCCTGGACCGACCGCCTGACGGCGCCGCTGCGCAGCCTCGAGGAGCTGGCGCGGGAGGAAGAGACCGCCCGCCGGGAAGAGGCGGCGCGCTCGCGCGACACCGAGGAGCTGACCAAGACCGACAAGGCGGTGGTGGACGGCCGGGTGGCGTCCCGCGTGAAGGAGATGCGCGAAGAACTGCTGCGCACGATCCAGCTCTGGCAGCGCGACGTGCTGGCGCGGGTTCAGGAGGCCGAGGCCGCGCCCGCCTGGTTCCCGGAGGAGGCGGATACCATTGCGAAGCAGGCGGAAGGGCTGGCATTCGCCGATGCGCTGCGGCGGGTGCAGGCCGTGGACGACGTGCGCGAACTGCTCGAGCACAACATCCGCGAATCAGTCGCGCTGCTGCGCTTGGCCCGCGCGGTGTCGCGTCCGGCCGGCTGATAGCCGTCCCGGCGGTCTCGTCCGGGTTCCGCCCGGGGCGGGGCGCGACCACCCCGGCATTGGACAGCCGGCGGGAAACTTGCCACAATGCGGGAATGAAACGGATGCGGATTCTGTGGCTGGGGGGCGTGCTGGGGCTGGTGCTGGGGGCGCGGCCGGCCGTGGCCGCGGACACGTTGTCCGGTGTGCTGGAGGTCAAATTCCGGGAAGGGCTCGCCATTCGCGTGCGCGGGGGGGTGCCGATGGAAATGACCGGGGGGCGGCCGGTGGCGGTGCCGGGGGCCTTGCGGGCGGGGACGGCCCTGATCTGGGAGCGGGCGTTTCCGGACGTGGCCGAAGCGGACCTGGAACGTTTGAGCCGGGCCGCGGCCGCGCGGCAGTCCGGCCGGGGGCAAACCGCCGCGGATCTGAATCTGTATGCGCGCGTCCGCCTGGCCGAACCCGGGGAGATCGGGGCGGTGGAAAAGGCGCTTCGGGCCCTGCCGGAGATCGAGGCGGTGGAACGGGTGCCGGTGCTGTATCCGGCGGCGGCCCCGGATTATCTGGATCCGGAAAACGGCGCCGGGGTGTGGCAGCGCTACGTGGATGCGGCGCCGGACGGTGTGAACGCGCGCCATGCGTGGTCGAACGGACTCAACGGTGCCGGTGTGCGGATCTGCGACGTGGAATACGATTGGAACGAAACCCACGCCGATCTGCCGGCCATTTCCAACCTGGTGGCCCATCACGAGGATGCGGGGCATGGCGACAACCACGGCACCGCGGTATTCGGGCAACTAGCCGCCCGGGACAACGGCTCGGGGGTGCGGGGAATCGCGCACGGCTCCGAATTCTATTTTGCGGGAATTTATGCCACTGGCCGCTACAGCGCCGCCAATGCCATCCTGTCCGCCGCCAGCGTGTTTGAAGCGGGAGACGTCATTCTGCTGGAACTGCAGATGACGGGACCGGCGGGCCAGTATGTCCCGGTAGAGTGGAACCGGACGATCTACGACGCCATTGTGGCGGCCGTGGCGCAGGGGATTGTCGTTGTCGAGGCGGCGGGCAACGGGTCCCAGAACCTCGATGACGTGCTGTATGCCACCGGCAACGGGGGGCACTGGCCCTTCCTGCCGGAAAACGATTCCGGGGCGATTCTGGTGGGGGCGGGGGCGCCTCCGGGATATCCCGTCCCCCGGGCCCGCCTGGGGTTCTCCAACCACGGACACCGGGTGGATGTGCAGGGATGGGGGTATTCGGTGGTCACGGCCGGCTACGGCTACCTCTACGAAGCGGAAGGAAAGGACCAGTGGTACACCGCCCGGTTTTCCGGCACGTCCAGCGCATCGCCCATGACGGCGGGCGCGGCGGCGGTGATCCAGCAGGCCTATCGCGCCGCCTTCGGAACGTCGGCGCCGCCGGCGGTGGTCCGGCAGATTCTCCGGGCGACGGGCACGCCCCAGGCCGGCACGGACAACATCGGACCATTTCCCGATTTGTGTGCGGCGATCCGGGCGGTGCAATCCCCCGAAGACGGCGACGGCGACGGGATTTTCGACTGGCTCGACAACTGTCCGGGGACCTTCAATCCGGGGCAGGCGGATGCGGACGGGGACGGCCATGGCGACGTCTGCGACAACTGTCCGGCGGCGTTCAATCCGGGGCAGGAGGATGCGGACGGGGACGGGACGGGGGATGCCTGCGATCCGGACCTGGACGGCGACGGCAGGGACAACGGCGAAGACAACTGCCCGGGGATTTTCAATCCGGGGCAGGAGGATGCGGACGGGGACGGGCGGGGCGATGCCTGCGATCCGTGCCAGGCCCCCATGCCGGACTATCATCCGGGCTGCCGCGGGATCGCCGTCCATCGCCGGCGGCGCGGGCAGTCCCAACCGTCCGGGGGAGGCCTTTGACCTCTCCGCGGCGGGCGGCGGGGCGGGCACGCTGGAGCAATGCGGGTTCGGCGGATTTGGAGAAGTCTATTTCAACTATGACGGAACCGGCCTGTTTCTCGGCGGGGCGGGGGTGGACATGACCGGCGACAACAACGGCCTGATACTGTTCCTCGGGGTCAACACGCTGAGCGACGACCGGCTCAACCTGTGGGATCAGAGCGGGCGGCCCCAAGGCCTGGACGGGCTGCACAATGTGGCCTTCACGGAGCCGATGGATCTGGCCCTGGTGCTGGGCGATGAATACGGGGACGGCACGTTTCCCGACTTCAATCTGGGCAACGGGTACAATTTCGGCCAGGGGCTGTTTTATCTGTCGGCCACGTCGTTTGTTCCGGTGGCCGATGGCCGGCTGTCGCAGTTCGATGGCAGCGGCACCAACGCCGTGTCGGGGACGAACGATGACGGCAACCGGCTGACAGACCGCTGGGAGGCGTTCATTCCGTGGAGCCGTCTCGGGGCCGCCGGGGCGCATTCGGTCACTTCGCTGGTCGTGGCCGGCGTGATCGCCAGCGACGGCGAATCGGGGCCGGACCGCTATCTGTCCGGCAACGTGCTGGCGGCGTCGGCGGACAGTTCCGTGGCGCTGAATGAACAGCAGAACTACGGTTTTGCCTTCGTGACGCTCACGCCGTATTCGGTGGACATGACCCGGGTGGACAGCGACGGCGACGGCATGACGGATGTGCAGGAGCGGGCCGCCGGGACCGATCCGGCGTCGGCGCAATCGGTGTTTCGCGCCGCGGCCGTACCGGCGGCCGGGGAAGTGGCGGTGGCCACGGTTACGGGACGGCTCTACGGGTTGTTTTTCAGCACCAATCTGCTCGAGCCCGGCTGGCAGTCCGTGCCGGGCGCTCTGGACATTGCGGGCGACGGAACCGTTTTGACCCTGACCAATGCCGTCGCCGGAGACCGCCAGCGCAGCTACCGGATTAGGGTTCGCAGTCCGTGAGCCGGGGGGCTTACCAGCTGTCAAACGCGGCGGCGCCCTGGGTCATGACCTGGCCGCGCGCTTCCGTGGAAAGGGTCTTCCCGGCGTCATCAATGATGATCAGCTTGGGGATGCCGTTGACGGCGTATTTCTTCTTGAGGGCCTCCACGGGCTTGTCGCCGAAGGGGATGGCCAGCCAGGGCATCTCGTGGCTGCGCATGTAGGCGCGCATCGAGGCTTCATCGCGGTCGTGGGGAACCAGCACCACCTCGAACGGCTTGCCGTCGGCCTGAAGCTGGTTGTAGGCGGCGGCCAGCTGGGGGGTGAAGGCGCGGCAGGGGGGACACCAGGAGGCCGAGAAATACAGGCCGATTTTCTTGCCGGCGAGTTCGGCGGTCGAGACCTTGCGTCCCTTGGCGTTGACCAGCCGCCGGCCCAGCAGGTCTTCCAGCGCGGGGGGGATCGGGGCTTCCCCGGCGGCGTTGCCGGAAAGGCCGGCGGCCGGCGCGGCCGACTTGAGCCCTCCGACATACCGCTGGTCTTCGGGGCTGAGCCGGTTCAGGCGGATTTTCATTTTATCGCCGCCGGGCGACTGGAGAATCACCAGGTCAAACTGCTGCTCGACAAAAGCGGCTTCGATGGTGGCACCGCTGGCGCTGGTCCACGTGCGCATTTCCTGGGCGAAGGCCTGAGCGGCGGCAAGCCATACCAGCAGCGGGATCAACCGGGTTGTGTTCATGCGGGCCTCCTTGATGGGGGTTACTATGGCCTGTCCGGGGTGGTTTGGCGAGGCCGGAGTGCGGCGGTCCTCCGGGTGTCCGCCGGGCCGGTCACAGATCCACGCCGAAGAGTTGCCGGGCGACCGTGCCCAGCAGGAAGCTGATGCCGGCCACGCCGAGGGAAATGAGGGCCATCTGGCCGAAGCGCCGCCAGAGGGGCAGGCCCTTGGCCGTGGTGATGTAGAAATTGTATCCCAGAATGATCAGGAGGTTCAGTCCCATCATGACGGCGGCGGCCCGGTACACGCTTTCCAGCAGCAGATACGGCGCGATCAGCACCAGCACCGTCAGGATGTAGGCGATGCCGGTGTAGGCCGAGGACTTGAGGGGATTCTTTGGGGCGGCCTCATCGGCTTCTTCCCGCGCCGACAGATATTCGGAGGCGGCCATGGACATGGACGCCGCCACGCCGGTAATGAAGCCGGTCATGGCGATGATCCGTCCGTTCGGCAGGGCCAGGGTCAGGCCGGCCAAGGCGCCGGTCAGTTCCATCAGGGCATCGTTGAGCCCGAGCACCACGGAGCCGGCATAGGCGATTCGTTCCTCCTCGATCAGGGCCAGGAGATCCGCCTCGTGCTTCTGTTCGTCGAGAAACGGCTTGGCCAGATCGGGCACCTGCTCCTTCATCCGGCCGTAGAGTGTCTCGGCCATCCCTTCGCCGCGCTCCATCAGGCGCAGGCCGAACGAGAGCCCGAACAGGCGGGAGACCCAGCTGTACAGCCGCACCCGGGCCATGCGCGGCCGGACGTCGCGGCCGGTCAGGCGCTTCAGAATCCGGTAGTGCTCCAGTTCGTCGTTCGCGATGCGCTCGAGCACCGCCCGGTTGGATTCATTGCGAATGCGCCGGGCCAGCCACTGATAGGTCAGGTGTTCGCTGATTTCGTTTCGCTGAAGCCGCAGCAACTGGCGCGGATCGGTCGGGTTTTCCATGGGGGCAACCTACTTCCGGGGAGGAGAACAGGCAAGCGGGAAGGCGGTGAACCCGTCAGCGGAGCCGGATCGCGGATGGGGAGGAAGACGGGGCTTGAACGGGAGGGGGAGATGAGGCAACATCGGCGCAGAACAGGAGACGCGCCATGACAAACAGCAAACGGGCCGGATTTACGTTGGTGGAAGTGTTGACGGTGATTGCGATCATTGCGCTGCTGGCGGCGCTGATTCTGGGGCTGGCGGGGAACGCTCAGAAGAAGGCGGCGCGGAGCCGGGCGGAGGCGGAGATCGGGCAGTTGGAGAGTTTCGTGACGGACTACCAGATGCAGTATGGACAGGTGCCGGGGCAGGCGGGGGATACCGTGGAAGATCTGGAGGACTTGAGGGACGCGCTCACCGACGCCAATCATTCCCTGACCAACCTGGTGGATCCGTGGGGGATGGCGTATCACTACATGAAGAGTTCCAAGGTGACGTTCTATCTTTGGTCGCTGGGCGGGGATTTATCCGATCCGGCCACCAACCGGGCGGTCTGGATCGGAAATCCGGCGCCGTAGGCCGGCGCAGGGGGAGGGGGGCGGAAATCCGGATTTTCCACGTCATGGAAAAATTTCCGCGCGGTTTTCCACGCCATGGAAAATCCGGAAAAACGGGGGATTGCGGGCCGAGGGCCGCGGCTTTTTACGGGCCGAGGCCGGGCGGCGGGGGCGGGGCGGGAAGGACGGGGTCGAGTTCCAGCAGGAAGGCCTCGAACTCGGGGGATTCGCGGATGGGGGCGAGATCGGGATCGTTGAGATAGCGCCGGAATTCGGAGGGGTTGGTCTGCTGCATGGCGCGGCGGAGCCAGGGGATGGCGGCGGCGGCATTGGTTTCGGCGGCGTGGAGGGCGCCGAGATTGAACAGGGCGGAGAAGTTGGCCGGGTCGAGGTCCAGGATGGCGGTCAGCTGTTCGCGTGCGCCTTCGCGGTCGCCGGCGCGAGCGAGGGCGACGGCGAGATTGTTGCGGGGGCCGGGCAGGCCGGGGAAGGCCTCGACGGCTTCGCGGAGCACGCCGACGGCTTCGGTGGAATCGGGGTCGGCCAGAAGCATCAGCCCGTGCTGGAGAAGGGCGGGTTTGTAGTCGGGGTGGAGGCGGCGGCAGGTTTCGATGAGTTCGAGGGCGAGTCCGGGATTGCCGGCCTGGAGGTAGGCGAACGCGAGATTGGTGAGGGCTTCGGGGTGGAAGGGTTCGGTGCGCAGGGAGGTTTCGAGGACCGAGATGGCGCGGTCCATGCGGCCCTGCTGGAGATAGACCAGGCCCAGGATGCGCTGGGCGGCGGCCATGCGGGGGTAGGCGCGGAGGGCGGCGAGGGCCTGTTCCTCGGCCTGGTCGAAGCGGCCGGCGTTGAGGTGTTCGCCGGCCAGGCGGAAGGCGGCCATGGCGTCTTCCATCCGGTCGGATTCTTGCAGGGGGGGGGGGGGGGGGGGGGGGGGGGGGGGGCGGGGGGGGGGGGGGGGGGGGGGGGGGGGGGAGGGCGCCGGGGGTGCCGGGGGCGCGGCGGGAAGGGCCGGCGTTTCCGGGGCGGGGGTGGGCTGGATCAGGATGCCGCGGCGCTTTTCCTCGCGCAGGACCAGGGCGATGGATCCGGCCAGCAGCAGGGCAAAAACGGCAATGAAGACGCCGATGCGCCGGTTGGCGGCGGCGCGCTGGGGATCGGCGGGGCCGGATGGAGGGTGCGCGCTCACGGGGGTCTAGGGATCGAGGTTGACGAGCTGTCCGGTGTCGAAATCGAGCCGGCGGTAATAGCAGTTGCGGGGTTCGCCCTGCCGGTTTTTCGTGTGGCAGATGCCTCCGCGGCGGGGACGGACGATATAGACGAGGGAGTTCTGTTCGCAGTTGACCCGGACGTCCAGCAGATCGAAGGTCTCGCCGGAGGTCTTGCCCTTTTCCCAGAGTTCGTTGCGCGACGTGCTCCAGAAGACGGCCGTGCGCTCGGCAATGGCTTTCTTCAGGGCGGTTTCGTTGGTGTAGGCGATGAGAATGACCTCGCGGGTGTCGGCGTTCTGGACGGCGACAGGGATGACGCCGGGGCAGACGGCGACGGCCTTGGCGAGCTTCTGGAAGTCGAGGGTGAGGGCGGTGCCTTCTTCGAGTGGGTTCATGCGGGGACTCCTTTCACTGGGGATTCGCCGGGGGCGGCGAACGGCTCGCGGACTTCGATGCCGCGGGCGGCGAGACGGGCCTTGGCCTGGGGAATGGTGAACTCGCCGAAATGGAAGATGGAGGCGGCGAGGACGGCATCGGCGCGGCCGAGGAGAATGCCGTCGGCGAGATGGTCGAGGGTGCCGACGCCGCCGGAAGCGATGACGGGAACGGGGACGGCATCGGCGATGGCGCGGGTCAGCTCGAGGTCGTAGCCGTCGCGGGTGCCGTCGCGGTCCATGCTGGTCAGGAGGATTTCGCCGGCGCCGAGCCGGACGCCTTCGACGGCCCACTCGACGGCGTCGAGGGCCGTGGGGTTCCGTCCGCCGTGGGTATAGACGGTCCAGCCGGGCCGGCCGCCGGTGTTGCGGCGGGCGTCCAGGGCCAGGACGATGCACTGGGAGCCGAACTGCCGGGAGGCGTCGCGGATCAGGCCGGGATTCAGGATGGCGGCGGTATTGAGGGAGACCTTGTCGGCGCCGGCCTGGAGCATGCGGCGGATGTCGGCGGGGGTGCGCAGGCCGCCGCCGACGGTGAGCGGCATGAAGACCTGGGCGGCGACGGCGCGGACAACGTCCACGAGGGTGTCGCGCTCGTCGCTGGAGGCGGTGATGTCGAGGAAGGTGAGTTCGTCGGCGCCCTGGGCCTCGTAGGCGCGGGCGACGGCGACAGGGTCGCCGGCGTCGCGCAGCTCGACGAAGCGGACGCCCTTGACGACGCGTCCGGCGGCGATGTCGAGGCAGGGGATGATGCGCTTGGCCGGCACGGGAACTCCCTTACGGCCAGTTCTGGACGATCTGGTTGACGATGCGGCGGCCGAGGTCTTCGGCGGCCGGGCGGAGGGCGACGGCCTTGGAGGAGGTCATGTCGCCGGCGAAGTCGAAGTCGTACCAGCCGGTGATGGACGGGGACTGGGCCACGACAGAGCGGTCGGCGCGGCGGTAGAGGACGAAGGAAGCCCGGATGTTCATGCGGTACTGGTTGGCGGTGGAGCTTTCGCCGGAGACGTAGGCGACCGGATCGAGCCAGAACTGGTTGAGGGTGATTTCGAGGACGGTGTCGGCGGAGTCGGCGGGGGCCAGGCGCAGGGAGCCGTCCATCTGGATCTGGGAGAGAATGGCCTGGGTGACGTCCTGTTCGAGCAGGGGTTCGCGGGTCTGGTTGTCGCAGGTCGGCATGTACACGGTGCGGACGTCCGGGGGCAGCATGGAGCCAAGCCGGTACTGCACGCAGCCGGAGGCGGAAAGAAGCAGGGCCGTCAGCAGAAAGAAGCGTTTCATGTCAGTTCTCCGTGTCGGGGGGGGGAGGGGCGTCGGGGCCCAGCTGCCGGGCGAGTTCCTGGACGCGCCGGCGGGCGTCGGCGGCCTGATCGGCATCGGGGTGGGCAGCCAGGAACGCGCGGTATTCGATGAGGGCGGCTTCGGGCCGGCGGAGGATGCGGTCGTAATAGCGGGCGCGGTCGAAGGCGGTGCGGGCCTGGCGGGCCAGCAGATCCCGGCGGGTGGCGCGGATGTCGTCCGCGGCCGCGGAGTCCGGATGGCGCTGCAGATACAGGTCGCAGGCGGCGATGGCGGTTTCGACGGCGCGGTTGTCCTCGGGCGAATCCCGGGCGATGCGGATGTGGCAGCGGGCCTGGCCGAGGGCGGACGGTTCGGCGACGTCGCTGTCGGGGAAGCGGTTCAGGGCGGTGAAATAGGCGTCAATGGCTTCGGGATACGCATAGACGCGTTCATGGGCCTGGCCGATGCGGAAATAGGCCTCGGCGGCGAGGGGGCTTTCGGGGGCGTTCCGGACAATCTTCTCCAGATAGGGGATGGCGCGTTCCGGGGCGGAGAATCCGGGAAGGAAAAGAAACTTGCCCTTGCGGTGTTCCATGATCGCCTGGGCCAGGGCCATCTGGCGGGCGATGATCTCGTTGAATTCGAAGCGCCCGGGATAGGTATCCACGAGGTGCTGATAGGCGTCGAAGGCCTCCTGGAAGCGGCGGCGGCGGTCCAGGTGGCGGGCATAGAGCAGCTGGGCGCCGGGGGCTTCGGGAGCCTGGGGCCAGAACAGGCGGAGGGCATAGGCCTGGCGGGCGGCGGCGCGGGCCTTGCCGGCGCGGTCCAGCGACTGGACCCACTCCCACTGGGCGGCGGGATCCTTTTTCCGGGGGCGGGTGAAGAGGTGGAACCCGCGTTCGGGGCCGGTTTCGACGTACGGGCGGGCCGCGGCGGGGCCTGCCGCCGCCAGGCTGCCGCCCAGGCAGAGGAGGAAGAGAAACCGGCGTCCGGCCGCGCTGGCAGTGAACTTCGACATGGCCGGAACATTACGCAACGCCGGAAAGCCGGTCAAGGCCCGTGTCGGCGGTTCGGGGGCGGTTTTGGGGAGTCTGGGGTTGCGGTGGCGCGGGGGTGTGGCATAGTGACGGGGATGGACATCCCGATACAGCGGAGATGGAAGCGGATGACGGCGGCGCTGGTCCTGTGGGCGGCGGCAGCGGCGGGGTCGCCCTTTGAGTTCAAGGTGGATCCGTTCTACGCGGAGACCATGCTGTCGGGACGGTTCGGGGATAAACCGGTGTATTTCTTCCTGGGGCCGTCGCCGACGATGGAGAAGGCGCTGGTGGCGTTCATCGAGTCCGCCGGCAAGACCCTGGACGTGTGCGTGTTCGACCTGAACCTGCCGCAGGTGGCGCAGGCGCTGCTGGCGGCGCAGGACCGGGGGGTGAAGGTGCGGGTGATCGTGGACCGCGACAACGCGGAGCGGGCCTACGACGTGGAGGAAGAGCTGGCGGAAATGGAGAAGCGGGGCATGCTGACGCTGGCCCACAACCGCTCGGGCCTGATGCACAACAAGTTCATGATCGCGGACGGCGAGCGCGTCTGGACGGGGTCGTACAACTTCACCCGCAACTGCTCGAACTTCAACGACAACCACGCTATCGTGCTGGAGAGCCCCGAGCTGGCGGAGAACTATACGAAGGAATGGACCGAGATTTTCGAGAAGCGCCACGGCAAGCGGTTCGCCTATCCGACGCCGCATCCGCAGGTGGACATCGGCGGGACGGAGATCCAGAATTACTTCACGCCGGAAGACGACGTGCGCGGGGCGATCGTGGCGGCGATGGACCAGGCCACGAACGAAATCGCCATGATGGCGTTTTCGTTCACCGACGGCGACATGACCGAAGCCATCCGCCGGGCGCTGAAGCGGGGCGTGCGGGCGATCATCCTGCTGGATTCCGGCCTGGCGAAGCATCCCGGGGCCAATACCCAGGAGCTGGAGGCGATGGGCGCCAACGTGCGCATGTCGCCGGGGGTGCGGCTGCACCACAAGGTGATCGTGATCGACCGCGAAACCGTCGTGCTGGGATCGGCGAATTTTTCGGGCTCGGCCCTGGACCGCAACGACGAGAACGTGCTGATCGTGAAGGCGCCGAATTTCGCGCAGGCGATGCTGCGCGAAGCCATCCGCTGCTGGCGCGCGGAGCCCTACTGGATCACCAAGTGGCGCACACCGCTCCCCGCCGGCATGTAGGGTCGGGGGGGATGAGGGGGATTCAATATCCAATATCCAACAGAACAATGGTCAATGTTCAGGGGAGGGGGGCATAGGGGCGAGGTCCGAGGTCGGAGATCCGAGGTCCGGCCAGCAAGCAACGGCCACCAACCAGCAACCACCAACCGTACCCAGATAGCTTGGCGGCGGGGGAGGGGATGGGCTAGGGTGGGGGGCATGAAGCGGAGGAAGATCTGGAGCGCCGGACTGGCGATGGGGCTGATGTGGGGGTCGGCGTCGGCGCGGACGTGGGAATTGCCGGTGATGGCGACCTGGACGGAGGATCCGCGGACGACGGTGACGCTGGCGTGGGAGCGTCATGAACCGGGCGCGGCCTGGGTGGAGTATGGCGTGGAGGGGAGCGATTCGCTTCTGCGGGCGGAGCAGGCGGAGGCTGTCCGGCGCCATGTGTTCACGCTGAGGGGGCTGCAGCCGGGCACGCGGTATGCGTATGCGGCGGGCTCGTCGGACGGGTACGAGGCGGCGGGACGGTTTTGGACGGCCCCGGCGGATGCGGCGCAGCCGTTTACTTTTGTGCTGCACAATGACTTGCAGGGGGGAATCCAGCCGGAGGCGGCGAAGGCGGTGTCGGCGGGCGTGGCGGCGGCGCAGCCGGATTTTGTGCTGTCCACGGGTGATCTGGGCGAATCGCGCTATGCGGCGGATTACGCCCAGGCGGTCGCGAGCTGGCGGCTGTTTTTCGATTGCACGGCGGAGGAGCTGTCGCAGGGGGTGTTCCAGCCGGTATCGGGGAATCACGACGAGCCGGAGAATCCGGATTCGTTCTGGCACCGGCTGTTTGAGCTGCCGGATGCGCATGACTACACGCTGGATGCGGGGCCGATCCGGTTCATTCTGGTGGATTCGACGGAGGATCAGGCGCCGTCGCGGACGGCGTGGCTGGCGCGGGAGCTGCAGCGGGCGGCGAACGATCCGGCGGTGACGTGGGTGGTGCCGGCGTTTCACCGTCCGCCGTTTTCGGAGGGGGAGCGCGGGGGGGATGCCTCGATCCGGGACGGGTGGGTGCCGCTGTTTACCCGCTACGAGGCGGACCTGGTGCTGAGCGGGCATGCGCACACGTACCAGCGGACGCATCCGATCGCGGGCGTGACGTATCTGGTCAGCGGGGGCGGGGGCGGGTGGCTCTACGCGGTGGATCCGGACGCGCCGATCATCGCCTGGGCGACGAGCGCCTATCATTATGTCTGGTTCCGGGTGGAGGGGCCGGAGATGGAGGTGGAGGCGCGGCTGCCGGACGGCCGGGTGATGGACCGGATGCGGCTGGCGGCCCGGCGGCATGTGCGGGTGGAGCCGGCGTTTCCGGCGCGCGGCGAGGCCTGCACGATCCGCTATGATGCGCGGGGAGGGCCGCTCGAGGGCGAGACGGAGGTATGGCTGCACCTGGGGCGGGATGAATTCAACGAGGCGCTGCTGGAGGTGCCCATGCAGCGGGACGGGGCGGCGGGGCGCTGGATCGCAAGCCTGGCGGCGCCGGAGTCGCCGAAATGGCATCTGGCGTTCTGCTTCCGGAACGGGGACGGGTCGGTGTGGCACAACAACCACGGGCAGAACTGGCAGGCGCTGATGGCGCGCGAGTGGTAGGGGTCAGGCGTCCACGAGATCGCGGGAAGGGAAGAGCGGATCGCTGGTGACGTGGATGCCGAGGCGTTTGAGGCCGGCTTCGTCGCCGGCGGCGGGGATATGGGTGGAATGCAGTTCGGCGCCGGCGAGGTCCTTGAGGCATTCCATGGCGGCCTGGGCGGAGGGATTGGCGGTGGCGCTGATGCAGAGGGCGACGAGGGTTTCGTCGAGGCTCATGCTTTCGTGCTTGCGCCCGAGAATATCGCGTTTGAGGGTGCCGATGGAGCGGGTGACGGCGGGGGGCAGCAGATGGATGCGGTCGGGGATGCCGGCGAGCTGCTTGACGGCGTTGAGCACGACGCTGGAGGCGGCGTGCATGAGGGGGGAGTTCTTGCCGGTGACGAGGGTGCCGTCGCGGAGTTCGAGGGCGGCGCCGCAGTAGATGCCGAGGTGGCCTTTCTGGCGGGCGGCGGCGTCGAGGGCGGCCTGGCGGGCGGGGAGGACGACGCGGCGGTCGTCGGGGCGGATGCCGAGTTCCTGCATGAGTTTTTCGACGCGATGGACGGCGTCGAGGTCGGCGAGGCCGAGGGCGTATTCGCAGGCGTAGCGGAAGTAGCGGCGGAGGACCTCCTGGCGGGCGGCTTCGCGGACGATGCCGTCGTCGAGGATGCCGGCGGAGATGCGGTTGACGCCCATGTCGGTGGGGGAGCGGCAGGCGTCGCCGGCGCCGATGCGCCGGAGGATGTTCCGCACGACGGGAAAGGCGTCGATGTCGCGGTTGTAGTTGACGGCGGCGGTGCCGTAGGCGTCGAGGTGGAAGGGATCGATGAGGTTGACGTCGCGGAGGTCGGCGGTGGCGGCTTCGTAGGCGACGTTGACGGGGTGCTGGAGGGGGAGATTCCAGACGGGGAAGGTTTCGAACTTGGCGTAGGCGGCTTTCCGGCCGGCGCGGTGTTCGTGGTAGAGCATGGCGAGGCAGGTGGCGAGCTTGCCGCTGCCGGGGCCGGGGCCGGTGACGACGACGAGGGGGCGGGTGGTGGGGATGGGGGGGGTGGCGCCGTAGCCGGCGTCGCTGACGATGCGGTCGACGTCGGCGGGGTAGCCGCGGATGGTTTCGTGGGTGAAGACGCGCAGGCCGCGGCGCTCGAGCTTGCGGCGGAACTGGTCGGCGGCGGGCTGGCGGTCGTAGCGCGTGATGACGACGGCGGTGACGGCGATCTCGCGGTCGTGGAGGTCGTCGATGAGTTTCATGGCGTCGGTGTCGTAGGCGATGCCGAAGTCGGCGCGCATCTTGCGGCGCTCGATATCGCCGGCGTGGATGCACAGGACGACCTCGGCCTGGTCCTTGAGCTGGCGGAGCAGGCGCATCTTGACGTTGGGGTCGTAGCCGGGCAGGACGCGGGCGGCGTGATAGTCGAAAAGGAGCTTGCCGCCGAACTCCAGGAAGAGCTTGTCGGCGGTGCGGGCGCGTTCGAGGATGCAGGCGGTCTGCTCGCGCAGGTAGCGCTCGTTGTCGAATCCGGGGGCGGGGCTCATGTCAGCTCGATAAGGGCGGTGAGGACGGCGGGGTTGCGGCGGAGCTGGTCGTAGAGGCGCAGCATGCAGTCGCTGTAGGCGTACATCCACTGCTGGCGGTAGAGGCGCTCCTGGATGTCGGAATAGAGCGCGGCGGTGAAGCAGATGCGGCGGGCAGTGAAAACGGGGTTGGAGCGGACGGCGAACTGGCGGCGGATGAAGAGGGAGGCGGCGCCGGAGGCGTTGAGGAGCGGGGCGAGATGGCGTTCGATGCGGGCCCAGTGGCGGCGGCGGAAGTCCAGGAGAGAGGCGGGGGGGACGACGTAGCGGTGGAGGCGCTGCATGAGCTTGACGATTTCGCGGCGGTCGGGGACTTCCGCCAGGCCGAGGAAGAGCAGCAGGAAGCGGCGGTACTGGTTTTCCCATTCGGCCTGGGGGGCGTGGGGCTCGGGTTCGAGCAGGCCGGCTTCTTCCATGCGGCGGATGATGTGGTCAATGAAGATGGAGGCCATGCGGCTGATGAGCAGGGCCTTGGTGAGCATGATCTGGTCGCGGTCCCAGCCGAGGCGGCGGCCCCAGCGCTCGACGCGGGCGGGCGCGCGGATGATGCGCCGCCAGTAGAGGAGATTGAAGCCGGGATGGTGGCCGAGGATGTATTCCTCCCGGCGCTGGTAGCGCCGCCGGATCTGCTGCCGGTTGTAGTTCGTGATGGGGTCTGGAAGGTTGACTTCCATGGAGGCGGCTACAGCCCCAGCGACATCTTGTAGTTCTTGAGCGCGCCGAGATAGCGGGCGTAGAGCTTTTTGCTGAACGGGTGGGGATAGGACTCGAAATGGCGGTGGATGTCGGAGGGCGCTTCGGTGTCTTCGGCGATCTGCCGGACAATGTCGCGCTTGTCGCTGTCGGGCAGGCCCGGCCAGCTTTCGTCTTCGAACGCGAGGGCGGCCCGGCGGACGGCGGGGGGGATGCGCACGGCGTTCTTGATGAGATGCGCCACCAGCTGGTGCAGCTGGGCGCCGAAGGGTTGCTCAAGTTCGTTGCTCATGAATGGATCACTTCCACCTTTCTGTTTTGAATATAGGCCGGGCGGGAACGCGGGACAATGTCAAAAACGGGAACGAACAAACGAAGGCGAAGCAGGAAAACAGGAAACCCGGGACGGCAGGAAAAGGAGGAGAGAGGAGGGGCTGTCCGAGGTCCGGGGGGCGAGGTTGGGAAGTCAGGGGACAGGCGACAGAGGCGAAGGGCTGTCGGCCCATGGCGTGTTCCGGATTTTCCACGGTGTGGAAAAAAGTTTTCCATGGCGTGGAAAATCCGGCATGATTTTTCCATGGCATGGAACATCCGGAGGGATTTTTTCCACGCTATGGAAAAAAATTTTCCACGGCATGGAACATCCGCCGGGGATACCGGGCCTTGAAGGATCCGGGAGGCGGAGATGGACGAGTTCAAATGGGCGTGGGTGCTGTTCGTGGCGGCGTCGGTGGCGGTGCTGGTACGGGTGGCGCTGTGGTTTCTGCCGGCGCCGGCGGTCCGCCACGCGGACCGGGTGACCCGCGCCGCGGAGCGGGAAGAGGCGGCGGCGGAGGCCCCCGCGGAGGTTCCCGCGGAAGAGAGGGCAGATGCCGCGGAGCCGGAGGCCGCCCTCGAGGACCTGGCCTGGCCCGATGACATGGCGGAAGCGGAGGAATCGTGGCCGCCCCTGGATCCCGATGTCTGGTCGGATTCCGCCCCGGACGACGGCCGCGACCCCGCCCCCCCGCCGGAGGACTATCACTTCCGGCGCACCCGGTGGGGCATGACGCCGGCGGAGGTCCGCGAAGCGGAGGGGCTGCCCCCCCTGCGCGAGACGCCGCAGTCGCTGGTGTATGTCACCACCACGCTCGAGCTGCCGTGCCGCCTGACCTATGGGTTTTCGCGCGACGCCCTGGCGCGGGCGCATCTGGCGTTTTCGGATCCGGACGGCCGGGACATTCCCCCGCTGTCCATGGCGCAGGCCCAGCGCCGGTTTCTGTTTCTGCGCGAGCAGCTGCGGCGCCGCTACGGCGAGCCCGTCGAGCATAGCGTCCAGATGCCCCGCGACGTCTCAGCCCTGCGGCGGCGCCGAAGCAGGACGAACTGACGGAGCAGTACGACGCGGAAATCGCGGAGGCGGAAGCCCGGCTGCGGCGGCAGCGCGAGCGGCTGCAAACGCGTTATGCGCGCTGGCAGCGCCGGGACGAGCTGATCGCGCGGTCTGGCCCCCTACGAGCGGATCTGCGGGACTTGAAGGAATGGAAGCAGGCGCTGAGACGGCGGCCCAGGCCCTGCCGTCTGATTCAGGAAAACCGGGAAGCCGACGCCCGGGCGCCGCTGGTGGCGGTGCTGTCCGCCCGGTGGCCCTTTGCGCGGGAGGTGCAGGACATCGAACTGCGGCTGGACCAGCGCCACCGGGTTCCCCGGCTTGAGATCCGCTACCGCGCCGCCGGTCCGGGCATGGACCTGCCGGGGGGCATGGACGAACTGTAAGGGGGGGGGCTCAGGGCGCCGCGGGGGCATTGCTGCCGCCGGGGGGCGGGGTCATGGCGCGCCGCAGGGCACGGTCGGCGCGGTGGCGTTCCTTCAGTTCCTCCAGGAGCTTGCGGTGTTCCTCCTGCTGCTCGGGAGTCAGGTGTTCGGCGATGGCCACCCGGGCCTGTTCGATCAGGGAATCGATCAGCGCCCGGTTCTGTTCGCGGGCTTCCTTCATGCGCTCGCCGTGCGCCTGGAAGATCTTCAGAACCTCGGCGCGCTGCTCGTCGTTCAGTCCCAGGCGCCGGGTCAGGCGGTCGGTGATGTGCTCGGGCATGTTGGCGGGAATCTGCGAGTAGCGCTGGATGCGGGCGCGGATGATCGCCGCGTTGCCGTAGAAGCCGATGCAGACGCCGGCGAGCAGCGCGGTCAGCAGCAGCAGGGCCAGTTTGGTTTTTTTCATGCGGTTGTTCTCCTGCGCGGTCATTACAGCGTGGAATTGCCGGGCGTCAGAAACGCGTCGGCGAACTGGTCGGGCTGGACGCTGCGCATCCAGGCACTGCCGATCTGCTGGTCGGCGGTTTCGAGGGACTGCGCGAGGATGGCGCCGGAGGCCATCAGGGCGAGCGACGCGGCGGCGGCGCAGGCCCACGTCGGGATGGCGGCAACGGGATTCGGCGGCAGGCGGCGCGCCGGATGCGCGGCCGCCTCGCGCCGGACGGCGGCCATGATGGCGTCCGTATCCAGCTCCGGGGTCTCCGGGCGGTAGGCCGCCCGCAGGCCGTTCCAGGTTTCGGGGAATCGGGTTTTCATGTCTTGTCTTCCTTTCGCGATTCGATCGCCATCAGAATGGTCTTCAACCGCTTTCGCGCGCGGAACGCGCGCACTTTTACGGCGGAGAGCCCGCAGCCGAGGGTCTGCGCCGCCTCCTGCATGGAGCGTTCCTCCAGTTCCACCAGCGTCAGCACGGCCCGGTCGTCGGGCGACAGCCGCGTCAGGGCCGCGTTGAGCCGTTCGCGGGCGGTCTGCAGGGCGTCGTCGTCGGCCTGCTGCCGGGCCACCTGTTCCTGATGGGCGGCCTCCAGGCGGACGGCGGCGCCGTCGTCGAGGTCGTCCAGCAGGCGTTCGCGCCGGCGGTACGTCCTGCGCCAGAAATCCATCGCGGCATGCCGGGCGATCCGCAGCAGCCAGATGCGCACGGGGGCGTCGCCCCGGAAGGCCGGCAGGGCCCGGTAGGCCCGGACGAAGGTATCCTGGGCGACTTCCTGCACGTC
>JAXGNL010000023.1:0-43266 GCA_040768005.1 Kiritimatiellia bacterium | reverse complement strand
AGGCGCAGGTGGGGATAGGCGGGCATGCCGGGGCCGATGGCGCCGAGCTGTCCGGCGGGACCGGTCTGCTGGAAGAATCCGCCGTAGGGGAACGGGGCGCCTTCGATGGGGGTGCGGGGTTCCGTCGGGAATTTCAAGAGGCGGCGGGCATCGGCCAGGCTCATCAGGGCCCGGAGCGGTCCATGCAGATAGAGGCCGGCCTGGACGCGGGTGTCGGGGGACGGTTCGGCAATGGCCGAGAGCAGCAGGATGAATTCGGTGGTTTCCGGGCGGTCCACCGGGGCGGGCAGGGTGTCCCAGGCGTAGCCGTACTGCGCGTGGCGCTGGGCGAAGGGGTCGGCGGGATCGTAGTCGGGGGTGGGATACGGGGCGAGTTCGGCGTGGCGTTTCTTGGGGGCCAGGGCATGCAGATTGCGTTTGGCTTCGGGTGCCCTGCGGGCTCGGCGCAGATCATTGACCAGTTGGTAGCACTGGTTGGCATAGAGCGTGACGGGCACGCTGTCGGGGGCGTCCGGGCGGATGGTTTCGAACAGCAGGGCCGCGTACTGGGCGTCGGCGATCAGGCCGGGGATCGCGGGATCGGCGGGATCGGGCTCTTTCAGGAGGGCCTGATAGGCGGTGAGGGTGTCATTGAACAGGTTGGCGGCCTGGATGAAGCCGGGATGATTCCAGGCGCCGGGGGTGACGGTGCCGGTGCCGGCGGACCGGGGTTCGGGCTCCGGCGGCGGTTCTTCGGGTGCCGGCTCGGAGGTCTGGGCGTCGGCGGATTCGCCGGTCTCGTTGACGACCGGGGCGGGCGCCTGGGGCGGGGTCGGGACGGTCCGGCCCTGCAGCACAGCCTTGAACTGTTCGACGTGTTCGGGGTGGCGGTGGAAGGCGAAAAACCAGATGGCGCCCAGGACGCCGCCGAGAAACAGCAGAAAGAGCAGGAAGCGGAGGCAGCCGCCACCCCGGGAAGAGGCCGTCGCCGAGGCCGAGCCGCGTTTCTGCTGGCTGATCAGCGCCTCGTGGGAAGCGGAGATGGTGATGGCCTTCTTGGCGGCGGCGGACAAATTGATGGTATTGGCCCGGGCCGCGGGCCGGTGCCGGGGATTGAGCAGGATGGTGCTTTCATCTTCCCCGGGATACGGGGGGAGGGGGGACTTGCCGTTTTTGATCTGGTGGATGTCCTTGAGCACCTCGGTCCAGTTCTGCTGGCGCTTGGCGGGATTCTTGGCGGTCATTTTGGCGAGGAGCCAGCCGTAGGCCACGGGCAGGCGCGGCAGCAGCTCGCAGGGGTCGGGGAGGTAGTCGGACTGCTGGGCGTCGAGAATGTCCTGGAGCGACCGGCCTTCGAAGGGCGGGTTGCCCGTGAGCAGGTGGTAGAGGGAGAGCCCGAGCGAATAGATGTCGGAGCGGCAGTCGGGTTCCAGTCCTTCGATCTGCTCGGGGGCGATGTAGGAGGGGGTGCCTTCGATGTTTTCGTTGGCATCGCGGGTGGCCGCCGCGCCGGCGATGCGGGCGAGGCCCAGGTCGGTGAGCTTCACCGAGCCATCCGTGCCGATCAGGATGTTGCCGGGCTTGATGTCGCAATGGATCAGCGACGATTCGCGCCAGACGGTGTCGAGGGCGCCGGCGATGATTTCCGTCAGCTTGAGGGCCTGGCCGTGGGCCATGCGCTGGTTTTGCAGAATCCATTCCGCCAGATTGGTTCCGGCCACGTACTCCATGACGTAGTACAGCCAGCCTTCGTGCTCGCCGAAATCCAGGATGCTGACAATGGCGGCATGGGAGATTTGGGCGGCGGCGCGGGCTTCCTCCTGAAACTGAACGCGGGCCTCCTCGTCGGCCAGCAGCTTGGGCGAGAGGACCTTGATGGCGACCACGCGGTCGAGGGAGAGCTGGCGGGCCAGCCAGACCGTGGCCGTGCCGCCCGTGCCGAGGCGCTCCAGAAATTCATAGCCGGGCAGTTCGGGCCGGGAGCTTGGGCGGACAGATTCCATGGCGGTGCATTTTGAAACAAACGCCCCGGAAAGAAAACCGCTAAATTCGGGGCGGGATGGGGCGGGCATCTCTGTTTCATTGACCGACCGGAAATGGAATGTCTTGGTTTGATCGGCTGGCCCATTTGGAGTGCGGCGGCATGACGCCGCTTTGGGGCCGCGACATGTCGCGGCCCGAGAAAGCGCGGTCATGCCCGCGCACTCCAAATTAAATCCCTGAATCCGGCCGGATCCAGCCAGTGAATTATGGAATCGAAGCGGGGAAGATTGCGCGGGGGCGGGAAATGTGTAGGGTGTGCGGCAATGAATGTGAAGCGGGAACAGATCGAGACGGCATCGGCGGAAGAGACGCAGGCGCTGGCGGCGCGGCTGGAGAGGGAACTGCCGGACGGCGCGGTGCTGTGTCTGCACGGCGAGCTGGGAGCGGGCAAGACGTGCTTTTCGTGCAGGGGCTGGCCCGGGCGCTGGGCGTTCGGCGTCCGGTGGGGAGTCCGACCTTTACGCTGATCAATGAATACCGGGGGAAGCGGGGGCTGGCGCACATTGATTTGTACCGCCTGCGGGGGGCGGCGGATGCCTTCGGGCTGGGGGTGGAGGAGTATCTGGAGCATTTTGACGGCGTCGTGGCGATCGAATGGGCGGAGCGCCTGGGCGAGCTGCTGCCGGAGGCGTGCTGGCATGTGAAACTGGAAGCCGGGACGGCCGGCGAGGAGTCGCGGAGGGTGACGGTGGAGAGACCCGCGGCGGAATAAGGCGGGCGGGGGGGGCGGCGTTTACCCGTCGGCGCGGTCGGAAGCCTTGAGGGCCCGGGCGAGGAGGATCAGCAGGGCCAGGGCGGCGAGCGCCAGCAGGGAGCCGAAGACGGCGGGCCGGGAGAAGAACCCGGCGATGGAGAAGCGCGGGCCGGGGATTTCGGTTTCGCCGGCATCGGCCAGCGTCCAGCGCTCGGGGGCGATGCCTTGTTCCAGGGCGGTGCGGATGGCATGGGTGTCGTAGGCGGGGGCCTCGACCTGCTCCCGGCCGAAAGCGATTTGGTATGCCGTGCCGGGATCGGCGAGCCACAGGAGGCGATAGACGGGACCGCGGGTCTGGACGCCGGTGATGTCGAGGGGAGGATTGTCCTGGTTGCGGAGAATCAGCCGCAGCTCGGTGGCGCGGGTTTCGTCGAATTCGATGGTCCGGTCATCCCGGGCATAGCCGGGAAGATCCACGCGGGTCAGTTTGCGCCGGGCGATGGTGCGCCAGGATTTCTGTCCGCGGATCCGGTCGGGAGCCATGACGGTGGCGTCGCGCTGGAAGTTGCGGGCGGGGGTTTCGAGCGTCAGGCGGGTCAGGGGGGCCATGCGGGTCTGGATGAGGATTTCGGTGGTTTGGGAGTCGGGATTGTTCGTGACGGTGAACCCGGCATGGGGCCAGTCCTGCAGGACGGGACTGGCTTTGGCCCGGGTGGTGGTGGTGCGCCAGAAGGAGACGCCCTGGATGCGGAAGGGGGTGCGGAGCAGGTCGAAGGCGCGGGAGGCGTCGCGTCCGCCTTCCTGGACCAGGCGCACGAGCGGCTGGGCGCGTTCTTCGGAGGCGTCGCTGATTTCAATGGAAAAGTGCCGGAAGGAATTGGAGGGCAGGGTGATTTCGGTGCGGCGGATATCCATGTAGCGGGAGTAGTCGAAGATTTCGGCGTTTTCAACGAGGGGCTGCCAGGCCTGGCCGTCCGGGCTGCCGGAGACGCGGACGGTGCGGATGAAATCGCGGAGGGGGGTGCGGATGTCGAGGCCGTCGGGGGACGGCTGTTTCTCGGCAAGGACAAACCGGGCTTCGATGCGGTTGCCGGGCAGTTCGCGCAGTTCGGAGGGGTTGGCGGCGATGGTGGAGCGGGAGGTGCGCGGTTCGGTGGCGTAGAGGGGTTCGACGGTGCGGGGGAGTTCGGTGCCGTGTTCATCGAAGAGCCGCAGGTCGGGGAATCCGGCGCGGGTGGCGGCCAGGAGGGGGGCATCCAGCCGGACTTCGGCGAGGCGCGGAGAGGAGATGGGGCGGGAGTCAATGCGCCGGGTCGCGGCGAAGTCGTCGGGGACCGTCGCGGCGAGGAGGGAGGAAACGCATCCGAGGGCGGCGAGGAAAGGCAATGTTTGTTTCATAGCGGCTCCATGGGGGCGGGATTGACCCGGTTGACACAATCAGCGGTTGGACTCAACATATCACAAAAACAAAATGTCAGTGCCTGACACTGACATTGTTGATGGGTGTGCAGGGGGGCATGGGAGATCATTTTTCGGGTGGGACGAATCGGGATCGGTTGCGGAGGTAGAGGAGGGCGGCGAGGAACAGGAGAATGCCGAGGGCGAGGAAGGCGATGATGCGGTAGATGGCTTCAAGCCCGGCGAGATCGGTCAGGAAGACCTTGGCAACGGCGATGGTGAGGAGGGCGAGACCGGCGTAGCGCAGCCCGCGGAGACCGAAGCGGAGGCCGGCGACGAGGAGGGCGAGGGCGTAGAGGGCCCAGAGGAGGGTCAGGCCGCCGGCGCGCATGCCGGGCAGGAAGCGCTGCAGGACGGTGTGCAGTTCGAAGGTCAGGAAGAGGAAGAGCAGGGCGAGGGCGGCGATGCCGGAAGCCGTCGCCAGGCGCCGGGCGGCGGCGGTGGTGCGCAGCTGGAAGAACAGGAAGGCGAGGAGTCCGGTGCACAGGGCGAAGTCCATGGCGCGGATGCCGGCGAGCATGGGGGTCCAGTTGCGGACATAGAGCAACCGTTCGAAGCTGGGGCCCCACAGCGGCATGTCGAGGAAGAGGAGCTTGAAGAGGAATGCGGCGGCGGCGAGGCCGGTCAGGGTGCGCAGGGCCGGGGAGCCGTGGCGGCGGAACAGGGCAAGCAGGAACAGGCCGAGGGCCAGCCAGAGGAGGGACAGCGAGGGCATGGCGAAAGCGGGCCAGAAGAAATCGAAGGTCCGGTAGAATTCGATATGCAGGCAGACGAAAAGGAGGCCGATGGCCAGGGTGGCGACAAGGGCGAGCACGGAACGGCCGGCGGGGTCGCGGGGCAGATCGTTGGCGCGCCCGACGGGCCGCGGGGAGGCGGCGGGCGGGGCGCGCAGAAGCCACCAGGCGCCGCCGAGGGCGGCAATGGGGCCGCCGATGACGAGCAGATGGCCGCCCAGTACCGGCCAATAGGCGTTCCACGTCAGGTCGGCGGGAAGGGCCTGGCCGTATTGCCGGCCGAGATCGAAGAACACCAGGCGCAGGAAGGCGATGGCATAGGCGCCGAGGGAGAGGGCGCGGAGGAACCGGCTGTCGAGCCGGGCGGCCAGCCAGAGCATGACCAGGCCCTGGAGGGACCAGCTCAGGGTGATCCATTCCCTGGAGAGCGCAAGCGGCGGAACCAGGACGGCGAAGAACGCGGCGAGGGCGAAAAACGACATCAGCAGGCCCCGGTCCTGGCGGTGGGCGGCCAGGAAGCGATAGACCAGCAGCACGTAGAACGCGGCGAGAGCCAGCGCGAGCACGGCGGCGGCGCGGGACGAGTGGGCGGTGGTGATGACGCCGTGGCCCAGCCAGAAGAACAGGCCGCCGTTGGCCAGGGTGCCGAGGACTTCCAGCAGGGTGGCTTGTTCGCGGCGAACCAGGTTGTAGAGAACCATGGCGGCGGTGAAGAGCAGGAAAAAGGCGGCGAGAAACGGCATGACCACCGGGAAATCGGCGGCGGTGAAGTGGCCGGCGACGGCGAGCGCGGCGAGGCCGTAGGTCAGCAGCATGGCCAGATGATTGAGCAGCGGCCAGTGGCGTTTGCGGGAGATGCCGAGCACGCCGAGGCCCAGCAGGAGGAGATAGCCGAACAGACCGGCGAAATTCGGTTCGCCGGTGGACAGCAGGACGGGGGTGGCGTAGCCGCCCAGAATGCCCAGGACGGCGACCAGCAGGGAGTTGAAGCGGATGGCGAAGAGTCCCGCGCAGAGGGTGACGAGGGCCATGAACGCGAAGGCGGGGAGCGGGCCGATCAGGCGGTAGAAGGAGAAGGCGGCGAACCCGCTGAAGTAGAGGACGGCGAAACCGCCGCCGAGAAGGCCCTGGCCGAGGAGATGATAGGCCCGGCCCAGCAGTCGGGTGCCCGCAACCAGCATGGCGATGCCGGTGAATATGCTGAGCACGACGCGCGCGTGCGGGCCGAGCAATCCGTGGTCCATGGAGTATTTCAGGAAAAATCCGATGCCGATGACAAACACCACGACGGCCAGGCGGATGAGCCAGGTGGTGGCGAGGGCGAATTCCCACGAGACGCCGGCGGGCTGGAATTCCTCGTTGATGATGATCCAGTTCCAGATGCGCCGGAGGGTGCGAAGGGTTTTCTCCTGCAGCGGTGAAGGCGGAGCCGCTGGGCGCGGGGGCGGGGCGGGGACGGCTGCCGGGGCCGCCGGGGCGGACGGCGCCGGTGCGGGCGGGGGGGCAGGCGGCGTGGCGGACAGAACACGGGCCGGCGGGGTCGGAGCCGGGCGCGGCGCGGCGGGCGCGGCGGGGGCCGGCGGGGTGTCCGCCTTCAGGCGGGCGGTCAGGCGGTCCATGCGGGAGAGCAGGCTGTTCAGCAGGGTCTGCTGGTGCTTTTGCGTGCTGCGAATCGACAGAAGCAGGACCAGGATCCAGACGGGCACCAGGACCAGAATGAAAACGGCCAGCATGACGAGCAGTTCTTCCATTGCGCTTCTCCTGTGAACGGCCGGGCCGGGGGGCGGCGCGTTTCAAGGGAAAAGGATAGGGCAACGGCCGGCCGGAGACAATCCCGCAGACGTTTGGATTGCGTTAGGGGCCGGCGGGGCCGGCGGGCGCAGGAGACCCGTCGCCGACTGGATTCACTTCGCCCAGGGGTTTTTCCGTGCGGCGAGGCGGGCGGCCCAGTCGAGGGCGGCGCGGGTGCTGGCGGGGCTGGCCTTGCCGGTGCCGGCGAGATCGAAGGCCGTGCCGTGGTCGGGCGAGGTGCGGACATAGGGCAGGCCGAGAGTCAGGTTCACGCCGGAATCAAACGAAAGCATTTTCATGGGGGCGAGGCCCTGGTCATGGTACATGGCGACGACGGCATCATAGCGGCCGGCCAGATGCTGGTGGAAGATGGCGTCGGCGGGGACAGGCCCTTGCACGTTCCATCCGCGCCGCCGGCAGCGGGCGATGGCGGGGGCAATGACGGTTTGCTCTTCGGTGCCGAGGGCGCCGCCGTCGCCGGCATGGGGATTGAGCCCGCAAACGCCGATGCGGGCGCGGCGGAATCCCATCCAGGGCAGGGCGAGGGCCAGCATGCCGGCGGCTTCAACGATGGCGTCGGCGGTCAGCGCGCGGGGGACCCGTCGCAGCGGCAGATGGCGGGTGGCCAGAACGACACGGATGCGGTCGCCGAACAGCATCATGGCCACAGGCACGTCGCCGGCCAGGTGCGCGAGCAGCTCGGTATGGCCGGGCACGCGCAGGCCGGCGCGCTGAAAGGCCTCCTTGCAGATGGGGGCGGTGACGACGGCCTGGAGGCGGCCGCGCTGCGCGGCGGCGGCGGCGGAGAGGATGGCGGCATAGGCGGACCGGGCGGCGTCGGCTCGGACGGTTCCCGGCCGGTATGCCGGGGGCGGGGCGGCGTCGGGACTCCAGGTGGCGCGGGGCGGCAGCGGAGCGTCGAGGGAAGGAATCTCCGGGGGAGGGCGCCGGCCGATGATCCGGGCGGCGCGCTCCCAGACTTCGCGGGGGCCGATCAGCACGAGGCGGCGGTTGGCGGGCTGGGGCTGCAGGGCGGCGCGGAGCGCGACTTCGGGGCCGATGCCGTTGGGGTCGCCGGCCGTCAGTCCGATGACGATGGGCTTCACGGGCGGAGCCTCAATCGAACAGGTCGTGAGTAAAGACCTGGACAAAATACTTCGAGCGCAGCGAATCGATCCAGATCCGGTTGAGGCGTTCGAATTCGGCCTTTCGAAGGTCGCGCTCGATGCCGGGTGCGACCTCCTCGAACGGCTGCACGCGGGCGGCTTCGCGGTCCAGGAGCTGGATCAGATACCGGCTGCCGCCGAGTTCCACGGGGCCGGCGAAGGCGCCGGGCTCGAGGCTTTCGATGGCGGCGCGGATGGCGTCGTGGAGGCTGGCGGCATCGAACCACTCCGGATCGGCGGGGTCCCCGGGGGCGTCTTCGATGTCCAGTTCGCCCGCGGCGAGACGGGCCAGAAGCTCGCGGTCGCGGGCGTCGGCGGCTTCGGGAGATTCGGCGTCGGCGGGGGGCGCCAGCACGAGGGTGCGCAGGCGGACGCGTTCGGGACGGGCGAATTCGTTGCGCCGCCGGTCGTAGGCCTGCTGGAGATCGAAGGGGGTGACGAGGATCTTGGCCTGGACTTCCTGACCGCGCATGTACTGGATGATCAGCTGGTCCTTCATCTGTTTTCGCCATTCGGAGAACGTCAGGCGTTCGGCCGCCAGGGCGCGCAGAAAGGCGGCGCGGTCGTTGTTGAACTGCTCGTGGATAACGGAATTGATGTGGTCCTCGATGGCGCGGTCGGGCAGGACGCCTCCCTGCGATTCAAAGGCCTGCAGAATGAGTTCGGATTCGACCAGGCGGTCGCGGACGGACTGGTACTCCTCGGCGAGGCGCTGGCGGAGTTCGGCGCCTTCATGACGGGCCTCCAGGCGCTCGCGGCCGCCGGACATGGCGGCGAGCACTTCGCCGACGGTGATGACCTTGCCGTTGACGATGGCGGCATAGCTGTCGAGCAGCAGGCCGGAATCGGCGGGGGCGGCAGGGGGGGCGGCGAGGACGGCCAGGGCCAGGCACAGGAGGATTCGCTTCATGGGAGGGGATGATAGGCCAAGCCGGGCGGGCTGGCAAGGATGCGGATTGAAAAGGGGCCGGGGTGGAAGTAGGATGAAAGGGTGAATCTGGGCGATGGCATCCGGGCGGCGGGAGCTGTCCTGCTGGCGTTCTGCGCCGGCGCGGCGCGGGGCGGCGACATTCCCGTGCATCGGGAGTACAGCCGTTCCATCCAGCTGTATGACGATCGGGGAGGGCTTTCCCATTATGACGGCGAAGCGCCCGACCGGTCGGCCTGGCAACGGTTGCGCGACACGCAGGCGCAGGAAGGGTTGATGGGGCGGGAGACGCTGCTGGATCTGGGATTCAGTTCGGGCGAATCCGTCTTTGGCTGGACGTCGCGTTCATCCGGCGGGATGCCGGCTCCGCTGCCGGCGCGGGCGGAAGAGGATCGCCGGCCCCGGGATTCCGACAGCGGCCGCAACTGGCTGGTGCAGAGTCTGTCGCTGCCCACCCTGGGAGGGGGCGCCAGCAACGCGGCCGTCGCGATGTCCGCCGGCGGCAAACCGGAGACGGGGTGGGGGTGGCTGGCCGATCGGGTGGCGGCATCGGACCGGGAAGGCGGTTTGGAATCCGGAGAACCGGAGACGGCCAGCGAAGGCGAAGAATGGTTGCCCGATGGACGCAATCCCTACACGGGAGAAACAGAATTGCCCGGGACGGAGGGTCTCGCCGTTGCCCGGCGTCCGGCGGACACGGCGGAGACTGGAGCGGCCGCCGGGGGGGAGCCGGACACGGAGCGGATGCGGGAACCAATCGGGCCGCTGGTCCGGGACGATCCGCAGCCGGTCGGCGCCCGCGCGGAGGCGGCGGCATCCGTCCCGGTTCTGCCAGAGATGTCCAGAACCCGTGAAATGCTGGGGGATCTGATGAGATCGGCCAAACCGGATGCCGCGGGATGGCATGACGCAGCGGAGTCCTGGTCGGACGGGCCCCCGCCGTCGGCCGGGCGCGCCGCCGGCGGGATGGCGTGGACCTCCTCGAGGCCGGTTTCGGACACAGCGGTCCGGGAAGCCGGGTTTTCCATGGACGCATCTTCCGCCGGGCGAGGGGGGGGCGTGATGCCGGCCATGGGACGATCGGGGGCCGGCATGCCGGATTCCGCGCCGTCCGGCTGGCAGGCAGGCTGGAAAGCCCAGCCGATCCGCGAAAGCGGGCTGGGATCCTATGTTCCGTCTGCGCGTCCGGCGGTCTTGCCGGCGGCGGCGCCGGCCGTTCGGACCCCGCCTGTCCTGCCTGCCGGGGCGGGGATGAAACCCGGCTGGTACTGAACCGCGGCGGAGCGGACCCTCCGACCACGCAAAAAACCGTTGCTGGGCTTGGTTTTTCTTGACCGGGGCTTGAATTGCGCTCAAACTGTGTGAAGTGGAAGAGTCCATGCGGGTGCGATATACGAGGCCGCGTCCGGGGCTCGTGAGAGGAACGAGTACACATGAAACACACGACGTGGGGTTTGGTGATGGCCGCCGGGCGTGGGGAGCAGATTTCGACCGAGATCGAGACGCCCTTTCTCTATCTGAACGACCGGCCGGTGCTGGCCTATTCGCTGGCGGCGTTCAACCAGTGTCCGGAGATCGGGGGCCTCGTGGTGGTGATCCCGCGCGAGCGGGCGGAGAGCGTGCTGGGGCTGGTGCAGATGCTGGGGCTGTCGAAGGTGAAAAAGATCGTGGTGGGGGGGGCGCGGCGGGCGACGGCCATGGCGGACGGGCTGGAGCATATCCCCGAGGACGTGGAGTGGGTGTGCGTGCACGACGCGTCGCGGCCGATGGTGACACCGGCGCAGATTGCCGAGACGGCGAAATGCGCGTGGCGGCACGGTTCGGGCGTGCTGGCGGCGGAAATCACCGATCCCCGGGTGGCGGCGAGGCGGAACAAGGTCGAGGCGCGGCTGGACGGCGGGGCGTGGGCGGTGCTGTCGCCGCAGACCTACCCGCGCGAGGCGCTGGCCAAGGCCTATCCCAAGACCGCGAAGAGCCGCAGGAATTACGCCGACGATCTGGAGGCGATGATGGCGGCGGGCGTGGAGCCCCGGCTGGTGCCGACGACGGCGGTTTCGCTGCGGATCCAGACCGCGGAAGATCTGGCGCCGGTGCTGGCGCTGATGAAATGACGCGCGGCGCCCGAAAATATCTGCATCAGAACCGGGTTGAAGGAAACGGTTTTTCAACGGCTGGCGGGAGTGATAGATTTCTTCTTGCATGAACCGGCGAGTGAAATCCGGATTGCGGTGCGTCCTGCTGGCGTTCTGCTGGACTCCGGCGGCATTCGGTCAGGCGGCGGCCGGGTTGCGAGCGGCCGGCGAACCGGAACCGCCGGCGCCCGGCTGGGCCTATGAATTTCCGTTGCTGGGGGCAGGGGAGGCGGCACGGCCGGAGCTGGCGTGGATTCCGGCGGGAACGTTTGCCATGGGCAACAGCTATTCCAACCTCTTTCCCGGCGAAGGCTATGCCCCGGAACTGCCGGTGCACGAGGTGCCGGTCAGCGGGTTTTTCATCGGTCGGTTCGAGACGAGCAACGAAGAGGTGGCGCGGACGCTGCAATGGGCCTATACGAACGGATTGGTGGATGTCGGCCCCACCGTCGTAACCAACATTTCCGAGGGCGTGACCAATATCGTGACCAATCTCTACGGCACGGTGTGGAACACGGAGGGAACGGCCCGGCAACTCGTGGACCTGGACGCGGGGTACTGCCAGATCGCCTTCACCAACGGGGCGTTTGCGGTGGCGGCCGGCAAGACGAATTTCCCGGCGATCGAGCTGACCTGGCACGGGGCGCAGGCGCTCTGCAACTACTGGAGCGACCGGGAGGGGCTGGACCGGGCGGTGGATTTCACCCCGACAAACTGGACGGTGGATGTCGACGCGACGGGGTACCGGCTGCCGACGGAGGCGGAGTGGGAGAAGGCGGCGCGGGGCGGAACGCCGGGCACGCATTACCCCTGGCCGGACGACTCGGCCCAGGGGACGAATCTGTATCTCTACAATATAGATCCGGTGAAAGCGAACTACCTGGACGGCCGTTACGGCAGTTTTTCCAACCACCCGGGCCACCCCTGGTTCGGGGAGCCGATTCGCACGACGCCGGTCGGATACTACGACGGGAATCAGGTGGTCACCAACTGCACCACCAACATTGCCTATCTGGGCGCGGATTACGGCCAGACCAACGACATGGCGAACGGCTACGGGCTCTTTGACATAGCCGGCAACGTGTATGAATGGTGTACCGACTACTTGTCCACCAATTGGTATTCGCAGACGGAAGCCTCCCTGCCGGATCCGACGGGGCCGGCGCTGGAATCCTCGTTCTTCACCCAGCGGGTGGCGCGCGGCGGCGGATTCACGTTCCACATCGGCCAATTTGTTCCCGATCCGACGTTTCAGCGGTGTTCCTTCCGGGTCTCGTTCCCGGGTGAATTCGCGGCGACGTATCTGGGATTCCGGGTGGCGCGGCGTCCGACGGGATACGAGTCCTGGGCGATCGGGGAAGGGCTGGATCCGCTGGGGACCAATGGCGCGGCGGCCGCGGATTATGACGGGGACGGGTTTTCGAACGAGCAAGAGCGTCTGGCCGGCACGCAGCCGACGAATGCGGTCAGCTTTTTCCGGGCGGCGGGAACGGGAGCGGTGTCGAACGTGGTGCCGGTGGTGTTCCAGGCCGTGAGCGGGCGGGTCTATGCCGTCGAGGGGGCGACGAACCTCGAGGAGGCCACGCCCTGGGCGCCGATGGTCACCGTGACCAGCGCGGTCACGGGCGAGGCGGGCGTGCCGGTGGATGCGGCGGAGCCCCGGAAATATTTCCGCATCCGGGCCTGGATGGCGCCGTGATTTCGTGAAACGGATGGCCAAGAAAATCCTGCTGGCGTTGTTTGGGCTGGTGCTGGCGCTGGTCTTGGGGGAGGCCGCGGTGCGCGTGTTCGGTCTGGGGCCGGACATCCACGGCATCCGGCGGGGGACGATCCGGCTGACGCCGGACCCGGGGCTCAAGTACGAGCTGCTGCCCAGCGTCCAGACACCCGAAGGGGAAGTGCTGATCAACGAATACGGCATGCGCAACCGGCCGGTGGCGCTCGACAAGCCCGCCGGCGTGCGGCGGGTGGCATGCCTCGGGGATTCGATTGCGTTCGGGATGGGGGCGCGGCGGGAGACGTTCAGCGTGCAGCTGGAGCGGGAGCTGAACGCCGCCGCCGAAGGGGCCGGGAAGTGGGAGGTGTTGAATTTCGGCGTGCCGGGCTATCACATCGGGCAGGTCGCGGCGATGCTGACCGGACGGGCGGCGGGGTTTGCGCCGGACGAAGTGCTGTACCTCTACTGCCTGAACGATCCGCAGGACACCAGCAAGGAACTGGAGGATATCCTGCGCGCCGACGGCATGACGGCGGCGCGGCGGGACTATCTGGGGCAGGTCTGGGAGGGGGCGCGGTCGGGTCTGGGGCGGTCGCAGTTGTGGCAGTGGATTCGCCTGGCCCGGGCGGAGCGGGGGGCGGGACGCGCGGTTCCGGTCGAACGCCATCGCGACGACATGGAGCATCTGCGGGCGGGCCGGGGCGAGGCGCATTACCGGGCGCTTAACGCGGATCCGGCCGCGAAGGAGCGGCTGAAGGACGGCATGGCCCGGATCGGGCAATGGAGCCGGGAATACGGGGTGCAGGTCCGGGTGGTGGTTTTTCCGGTGTTCCAGGGCTTGGCGGCTTACCGGCTGGGGGACCTGCATGAGGCCGTGCGGCGGGCCGCGGAGGCGGAAGGGTTGAGTGTTCTGGATCTGCTGCCGGTCTATCAGGCGGAGGAACAGTCCGGAGGAGAGCCGTTCCAGGCGGACCCGCTGCATCCCAACGAGCGGGGGTACGGGATTGCCGCGCGGGCGGTGGCGCGGGCCATGAATTCCGACTGATTCCACCCTTCTCCCGCTTTGCGGATCGGCTCTGCGGAGTCCAGGGAAAACCGCAGACCGGCAGGCGGTTCCATCAGCGGGAGACGGGGCGGGAAGGGGAAGGCGGGGCGGCCAGACGGCGAACGGCGGGGGGGAATCCGGGGCGGAGACGCAGGGCTTCGCGATAGCAGTCCAGGCCTTCCGCCGTGCGGCCGGCCTGCAGCAGCAGATCGCCGAGTTCGATCCAGGCGGGCAGGTAGGCGGGCGACAGGCGAAGGCCTTCGCGGAAGCGTTCAACAGCGGTCTCGGCCTCGCCGCGCCTGGCCGCCGCCTTGCCGAGGTTGAACCAGGCGTGGGCGAAGGACGGATCGATGTCCGCCGCCAAACGGAAATGGTCTTCCGCCTCGGCCGGGGCGGCGCGCCGGATGGCCAGCAGTCCGAGCTGATTCCAGGCCTGTGCTTCGCGCGGGTTTTCCGCCAGAGCCTGGCGGGTGCAGGATTCGGCGAGGGCAAACAGCCGCTGGTCATAAGCGGTCGTGGCCAGCAACCGCAGGAATTCGGCCCGGTAGTTCAGGATTTCCGAACAAAAAGGGGAACCGAAACTGGTCGCGGCGCCCAGCCCGATCAGGACGGCGGCGTGGAGGCAGACGACGCGGAAACGCCGGGCCTTCAGGGCATCGGCGGCGGCGAGGATGCCCCAGGCCGCCAGCCCGATGAACAGGGGCAGGACAGGGATTCGGTAGCGGCCGCACACATGGATGGCGATCAGGGCGGCGGCATAGCCGGCGATGGCCAGGGCCGGTCCGGCAGCCGTCGGCTTGCGCGTCCAGAGTCCGATGGCGGCGAGCCCGATCAGCACCCCGAAGGGAAAACCGAATCCGCGGATTTTCCAGACCAGGGCGCGCAGGATCCGCGACTGGTCGCGGTAGAGATAGAGGTCCAGGTTCCGGGGAAGTTCGCGCGAACAGAAGAACTGCCGGGTTTTCGATGCGAGGTTGCGGACAAAGACGCCGGGATGGGACCGGATGTCCCGGAGGGCCTGACGTCGGTAGAAGGCGTCTTTCTGGTCCTCGGTCCGGGCGCCGTGCTGTTCGGGCCAGAGGGTGAGATTCTCCCAGGCATGGCCCGGGCGGATGTTAAGGGTTTCGCAGGGGCGTGCGCTGTTGCCGATGTAGAAGTTGATGCCGCCGGAACTGGGCAGAAGCCGGACCGTGCCGGTGGCCTGGCGGATGGCATGGACAAAAGGAATCGCCGCGAGGGCAAATCCGACGGCCGCCCAGGCGAGATGCAGGGCCGGAATCCGCAAGGAGGGGCGGGGGCGGCGAATCCAGGTCCACCCGGCGAAAACGCCCAGGGGAAGCCAGCCGGCCAAGGCCGGGGGGCGGATGAACAGCAACAGGCCTCCGATGACGCCCAGTGCCAACGCCAACAGATCCCGGGGGCGCTGGCGATAACGGATTGCGGCCAGCGCGGCGGCGGTCAGGCCCAGCGCCGCCCACGGCTCCGCGAGCAGTTCGCCGTCGAAGTGGATCAACGGGCCGCAGAAGGCGGCGGCCAGGCCTGCGATCCATCGGCTTGCCGGCCGGGGCCAGCCGGCGAAGGCCAGGGCGGCGGTCAGGACACAGGTCAGCGCCCCGACCGTGATTTGCAGCAGCTTGGCGGCCCAGACAGATGCCCCGGTGAGGGCATAGAGCCGGCCGAGGGTGACGGGGTAGAACCATGGCTGCCAGGACAGCTTGGGGAGGGGGAGGCGGCCTTCGGCCCAGGCCCGGGCCAGGGCATGATATTCCCCGGCGTCCACCAGGGGCAGATGGAAGGATGGATGGCGGGAGGTTTCGAGCAGATAGAGCGCGCGCACGATCCAGGCGATGAGTCCGATCGCCAGATACACGGCGGCCGGCGACGACCAGACAGTTTTCCACAGTGTGGAAATTTTTTTTCCATGGCGTGGAAAACGGGCAGAACATTTTTCCATGGTGTGGAAAAGGTTCATGGCGGAAGGAGCGCGGAGACTCCCGGTTGGTGGCGGGCGAGGGGCGGTGCGGTGGCGGTGCCGGTCATGCAGCGGAACTGTTCGAGGAAGGCCTGGGCGATGCCGGCATGGCGGAGGAAGAGGGTGCTTTCGTCGTTGCCGGCGGGGGAGGTGAGGCCGGAGGCGGTCCAGTTGGCGGCGCCGTGGATGACGACGGGGCGGGGACCGGAGGGATCCACGAGGGCGTATTTGAGGTGGACGAGATCGGGCTGGCCGGAATCCAGGGCGGGGCCGACGGCGTTGACGCGGGCGGGGAGCAGGTGGACGCGGTTGGTGCCGGTGTAGAGGTTGGGGTTGGCGAAGTAGCGGACGGTGGCGCCGGAGATGGCGAAGCGGTTGGTGCCGCGGTCGCTTTCGGGGATGACGCCGGCGACGCGAAGCCCGCGGTTGGCGGCGGCGACGAGGGCGCGGCGCAGCGGGGGGCGGTTGAAGTGGTGCATGGCGAAGATAATTTCCTCTTCGGCGGCATCGAGCAGGGCGAGGATATCGGTTTCGGCGGTGTCGCGGGGGTCGGGAAAGGGGGAGAAGCGGACCCAGCTGTTGCCCCAGCTGCCGGGGAGGCGGAATCCGGTGCGGTCGTAGGTTCTCTGCTTGGATTTATTGAAACGTCCGGCGCGGAATTCGTCGAGTTCGGCGGCGTAGGCGCCGTAGAGGGTGGGGCTGCGCAGCAGGACGGCGATGTTCCACTGCTGCATGGAGGCGGCGCCGGTGAAGTTGCCTGATCCGACAAACACGCGGCGGTCGCGACTGCCGTAGTCAAACAGGCCGATTTTGTGGTGCATGAGGGGGCGGCCGGAGGAGACGGACAGCTCCATGGGGTTGGCGGGGCGGTCGGCGAGGCGGCGGAGGGACAGGCCCGGCAGGAATTCATTGGTGCGGTTGATGCGGCGGTGGACGGCGAAATGGATGCGGGCGCCGCGGTCGAGGGCGCTGGAGACGGCCCAGAGAATGGGGGCGGCGGCGCCCGAGCGGAAGGAATCGCCGGAGAGCGTGAAGGTGGCCAGGGCGGCGCGATGGCCGGATTCAAGGCGGTTGAGCTGATGGATCAGCAGATCGCGGATGGCGAATTCGCCTTCGAGGCGGGCGGCGCCGGTCTGGCCGGGCCGGTTGTAGCAGACCATCCAGTCGGGGCCTTCGATGACGCGGGCCGGGGCCGGGGCGGCGAAGGCCAGCAGAAGGAGGGCGGCGACGGCCCGGACGCCGCGCCGCCGGATGGATGGGAGAGACCGGAACATGAACGGGGAGAATAGCACAACGGAAGGGTGAAGAGAAATCCGGATTTTCCACGGCGTGGAAAATCAAAATCCGGGGCAACGGCGTTTCATTGACCGCCCGGAAATGAAGCACCGTGGTTCAGTTGGCCGGTCCTTTTGGAGTGCGCGGGCATGACCGCGCTTTCTCGGGCCGCGACATGTCGCGGCCCCAAAGCGGCGTCATGCCGCCGCACTCCAGATCAAGTCAGTGAATCGAGGATGCGCTCCCGTGGAAAATCCGGGGTAACGGCGGAGGAGACGGATCAAGAGGCTGCCCGCCGTAGACGCAGCCATCGCGATAGGAACCGGGCAGGACGGAGCCTGCCCCTCCAGACCCCCCTGTCGTGATAAGGAGCAAAGACAAGAGGTGCACCTAATCGCAGATGCGCCCCGCTCAGCGGCCGAGTTTGTCGAGGGTCTGCCGGATGTGGTCGAGGATTTCGGGGTCGCCGGGGCGGAGGCGGTCGGCCTGCTGCAGCAGGTCGAGGGCGTCTTCGTAGCGGCCCTGCTGGAAATAGATCCAGCCGAGGGTGTCGAGGAACGCGGGATTTTCGGGATCGAGATCGAGGGCGGTCTGGATGTGGCGGAGGGCTTCGTCGAGCCGTTCGCCGCGGACGGCCCAGAGATAGGCGAGGTAGTTGAGGGCTTCGGCGTAGTCGGGATCGAGCCGGATGGCGGTTTCGAACTGTTCGACGGCGAGGTCGGTCTGTTTGGACTGGTCGAGGGCGACGCCGTACCAGAAGTGGAACCGGGGGGTGAGGACATCGGACTGCAGGGGGTCGGACTGAATGACGGCGAGGGCGCGTTTGAATTCCTTGACGGCGCGGGAGGGGTTTTCGCGGGCGAGGTAGAGGGTGGCAAGATTGCCGTGGAGAGCGGCGCCGAAGGCCGTTTGGCGTTTGGCGAGGTTGTTGAGGACGCGGGTGGCGGTTTGGCGGAAGCTGGGGGTGCCGGTCAGGACGCGCTGCATGTAGAGGTCGAGCAGGGCGGGTTCCTGGCCGAGGGCCCGCTCCAGCCAGTCGGCGGCGTCGGGAACGCGGCGCAGATGGGTGCAGACGGTGGCGTAATTGTAGAAGAAGAGGTTGGAGGGGATGGCGTCGGGATTGTCGGCGGAGACGGTCTGCCAGACCTGGGCCAGGAGTTTTTCCGCCCTGGCGTACTGGTTCTGGCCCAGATGGATCAGGGCCAGGACCTCCAGCAGGCGGGGGTTGCCGGGCATGGTGCCGAGGGCTTCGTTGAGGGTGGCGATGGCCTGTTCGCTGCTGAGTTCGGCCTGCAGGGCGGCCAGCCGGAGCCAGGGGGCCGGGTCGTCGGGGGAGGCCTGGGCGGCGGCCCGGAACTGTTCCTCGGCGTTTTCGGCGTCGCCGGACTGCAGATAGAGTTCGCCGAGGTAGAAGTGGATGTTGGCGGAGCCGGTGTCGCGGGCGGCGAGCCGCTCGAGGACGGCGATGGCCTTGGCCTGGTCATCCATGGCGAGGAAGGTGCGGGCGAGGCGCTGCTTGACCTGGAGATCGGCGGGCTGGAGGCGCTCGATTTTTTCATAGACGCCGATGGCCTCTTCGAGCTGTTCATCGCGGACGAGCAGATCGCCGAGGGCGAAGAGGGTATCCATGTCGCCGGGGAGTTCTTCGGCGACTTCGCGAAGGCGGGCGATGGCGCTCCGGCGGGCCTGGCGGCGGGCGGGTTCATCGGGGGCTTCGCGCATCCGGGCCAGGTGGAGGCGGACCAGTTCCTGGCGCAGGGCGGTGGGGGGTCGGGCCTTGGCGAGGCCGGATTCGAGGATGCGGATGACGTCGGCGGGGTTGTCGGGGGACTGGCGGGCGGTGGCGGAGGCCAGCTGCAGCCAGCCGAGGGGGGTGGCGGGGAACTGGCGGGTCATCCGGCGGTAGAGCTGGAGGACGCGCTCCTGGTCGCCGGTGGAGCCGTAGAAGGCGGCGAGCCAGCCGAGGGCTTTCTCGGAGGAGGGGTAGCGGTCGACAAACTCCTCGACGGTGCGCAGGGCGTCTTCGGTCCGGCGCTGGAGAACCAGAATAGACGCCAGGCGCAGGAGGATGCGTTCGTTGCCGGGGTCCAGTTCGCTGGCGCGGAGATAGGCCTGGCCGGCCAGGTCGTATTCGTCGGCGAGCTCGTGATGGATGCCGAGGGAATAGAGGGCGTGGGCCTGGGCGGCCTGTTCGCGTTCGGCGGGGAGGGGGGGGGACGAAACGAGCCCTCCATCCAGCAGGGACGGAGGGCCGGGCAGAGATCGGCAGGCGGCCGCGGCGCCGGCAAGGACGAGGCCGAGTGCAAGCCGAACCCGGCAGGTCCCGGACATGGCGCCGCGCCTTCCTATTTCTTCTTGTGACGATCCGCGCGCAGACGCTTCCGGCGTTTGTGCTTGGCCATCTTGACGCGGCGTTTCTTCTTTACGGAACCCATTCTTCCATCCTCCTGAATCAGTACAATTGAGGGATGCTTTTACGGCACTACCTTGTTCAATGCAAGTTCAATAATGCCGGAGGCGCCGGCGGCCTTGAGCGCGGGAATGATCTCGCGGACGGTGGTTTCCTCGACGACGGTTTCGATGGCGACCCAGCTGGGATCGCTGAGGGTGTTGACGGTCGGGGCGTGGAGGGCGGGCAGGACCTGGCTGATGGCGGCCACGTCCGCCTTCCTGGCGTTCATCTTGAGGATGACCTTGTTTTCGGCATTGAGGGCGCCCTGCAGCAGGAGGGCGAGCTGCTCGATTTTGGCGCGCTTGGCGGGATCGGCCCAGGCGGCCTGGTTGGCGATGAAGCGGGTGGTGGAGGTAAGCACGGTGTCGATGATGCGCAGCTGGTTGGCGCGCAGGGAGGAACCGGTTTCGGTCAGTTCGACGATGGCATCCACGAGTTCGGGGGCCTTGACTTCGGTGGCGCCCCAGGAGAATTCGATGTCGGCGGTGACGCCGTGATCGGACAGGTAGCGCTTCGTGAGGCCGACGGCTTCGGTGGCGATGCGCTTGCCCTGGAGGTCCTTGACGGACTGGATGGGCGAATCGTTGGGGACGGCGACGACCCAGCGCACGGGGTTGCTGGTGGCCTTGGAGTAGCAGAGTTCGGCGACTTCGACGACGTCGGCGCCGTTTTCATAGATCCAGTCATAGCCGGTGAGGCCGGCATCGAGGAGGCCGAGTTCGACGTAGCGGGGGATTTCCTGGGGACGGATGAGGCGGGCGGCGATTTCCGGATCGTCCACGGAGGGGACATAGGAGCGGGAGCCCAGCTTGAAATTCCAGCCGGCCTTGCGCATGAGGGCGAAGGTGCTTTCCTGCAGGCTGCCTTTGGGCAGGCCGAGTTTGATCGGGTTCATCAGCGGGTCTCCTGTCTGCGCGGGCGCCGGCCCGCCGTGCTTCTGTCTGGATTGGAAAGGCCGGAATCCTAGCGGAAGGCGGGGTGCAGGGCAACCGCGGAATTGGGCGGGGAAAAACCCGTGGGCAAGGGGGGACAGGGTTTGCTATGGTGGGCCCAATGAACTCCAAGGCGAGGACAGGAATCCGGATCGTTGTGCTGGCCGGGCTGGTGGCGGGCCTGGCGGCCACGGCCGGCAGCGCGGTGCGGGGCTGGAGAATGGGCGGCTGGTCGGATGCGTCCCGCCAGTGGGTCGTATGCCAGTATGTGCGCGCCCGCATCAATCCCTACGAGCTGGCCCAGAGGCTGTTGAGGGACACCTTCGGCCCGGCGACCGGGCCGGACCGGGTGCGGCTGAAGGAGCGCCGGATCTACTCCGTTTCCAGCGCGCACTGGACCGCCGACACACCGGGACTGCTGCCTGGACATCCTCCGCCGGAAGCCACGTATCCGCCCTCGACCCTGTCCATGCTGATGGCGACGATCGGGTTTCTGCCGGAGCGATGGCTGTTGCCGGTGTTCACCAGCGCCAATCTGGCGGTGCTGGCGGTGCTGCTGTGGCAACTGGGGGTTTGGTTCCGCAGGGAGACCGGCGTCAGCCGCTGGCCGGCGTTGGCTGCAACGGCGGCGCTGGTTCTGCTGTGGCCCCCGGTGCAGCAGGTGATCCGGAACGGGCAGACCGGCGTGTTGTCGCTGTTGTGCGCCTGGCTGGCGGTGCGACGGCACGACCGGACGCCGGTTACGTCCGGGCTTTGGTTTCTGGCGGCGATGATCAAACCATCCATGGCGCTGCTTTATCTGTTGATTCCGCTGGTGAAGGGCCAGTGGAAACCGATTTGGACGGCGCTGGCCGGAGGCTTGGTGCTGACGGTGCTGCCTGCGTTCTGGCTGGGCGAGTGGCCCTGGACACTCCTGATGCAGTGGATGGATCTTTGCCGGTATGTGCTGCAAGGGGCCTATACCATTCAAGAAGTGCTGAATGCCGCGGGGTGGGAAAACACGTGGGTGGGGACCGGCGCGGTGCTGGCGATCTGGGGGGCGGCCGGGATCTGGTGCGGGATCCACCGGCGGGCGGATCGGGTCTCCCTGTTTGCCTTGCTCAGTTTCGCCAATCTGGCATGGACCTATCATGAGCGGCACGATTTTGTCCTGCTGGTGGTTCCCGTGATCTGGTTTGTTCGTTATGCGGTCTGGCCGCCGCGCCGCGGCTGGGCCTGGGCCGGGCTTGTCCTGTGCGGCGTGCTGGGTCTGGCCCTGGCGGATTCGTTTTACATTCCGTCCGCTTCCTGGGCCCACGCCGTTCGCTGGGCCGGCCGCCTGGCGATCCCGGGATTGTGGGCGGCGGCAGCCATTGGCGTCCGGCAGTCTCATTGGGCCGGGGCCGTCGGTTTTGCCGGGGGAACGGAGGGGGCGTACGAAATCCGGGGCGGGCACGAATGACAGGCAAGGATCCTGATCGGACAGGCGGACAGAGCTTGTCCCTTGAATTTCTACGTCCGGGGCCGGAACAGCAGATTGGGTGATCCGGGCAGTTTTTCCGCGGTGTAGCCTGCCGATTCCAGGCGATTGGCCACGTCGCGGGAACCGGTTTCGACAATCAGAACGGGATGGTCCCGTTCAATCAGCCGGGACATGCCGTCGAGCACGGCGGATTCGTGATCTTCGGCGTCGATCTTGACCAGGGCGATCCGCTGGTTCAGGGCCAGGGAGTCGATGGCCAGCGTCAGGACCGCCAGGTCCGGGGCGGAGTCCGGAGCGACATGGGCTTCGTAATAATTGGAAAGGCCGGAATCAAAGCGGGGGATGGCCATGCCGGCCAGGCAGGTCTGGTCGGAAGCGGCGGCATTGATCAGCGTGACGTTGGCATGGGGAAAGAGCCGGGCATTGGCCGCCAGCAGAGAGAACGTGGCCGGGATCGGTTCAAAGGCGATGACCCGTCCCCGGGATCCGACCCGTTCGGACATGCGGCGGGTGTAGTGACCGACGTTGGCGCCGATGTCGAGGGCCCAGTCCCCGGGCTGGAGCAGATCCGGCAGGAGGTGGTATTCCGGCTCGCTGGTGGCGAAGGTTCCCCGGCGGATTTGACGGGCGTACAGGAGGCGTTTCAAAGCGAGCTGCCAGTCAACGGGCAGGCGGGCGGCGATGGATTTCGACAAGGGCGGCATACAACACTTTCGGGGGGCGGCGACGGTCTCCAGACATGGATTGATTCAATGGGATGGAATTGTAGCGGAAGACGGAGCCCGGGGCAATCGCGGTCTTGCCAGGGCGGCAGGCGTGGCGGGGGCTTCAGCCGCGACGGATGGGTCTCCCCACAGAGAAGACTTCGGGCTTGCCCTGCCGCGGCGGATTCGTGAGGATGCCGCGGATGAACGGAGAGAGGGCGCCCAACGAAATGGATCATGCCGCGGGCGGATCCGGCCGCCGCGGCGAATGGGGGCGGGGTCTGGCGGAGTGGTGCACATCGGTTTCGGCGGTGACGCTGGCTGTCTGCCTGCTGCTGGCGTGGGGGGCCAGTGTGGCGGCACCGCTGTTGAAAACAGCGGGCGGCGGCAGCCTGGATTGGCTGCCGGGGGCGGGGGGATATTTGGCGGTCGTGCTGCTGCTGGCGCTGCTGGTGAGCAAGACCCGCCGATTTCCGGAACACCGGGTGGTATGGGGCCTGATTGCCTTGAGCGCCGGGATCAAGCTATGGCTGGCGGTCCGGTTTGCGATATTTCCGCTGCACGCCGATCAGGAGCTTTTCCATCGGTTCGTTCGCGACATGGCGGATTCCCGTCTGAATCCGGATATCCTGCGGGTGTTGAGCGCATTTTACGACTATCCCGTCTGGGCGGGACGGGTGCTCCCGATTCACTACCTGATCCGGCTGGCGGCCGGGCCGGGGGATGTCTTCTGGACCCGCCTGCTGAACGTGGGGGTCTCCTCGGCCATGCTGGCGGTCGTGTACGGGTTTTCCCGCCGTCTGCTGCCGGAAGGGAAACGGCGGTGGGCGGTTTTTCTGATGATGGCGCTGCCGTTTCAAACGATGGTGGTGACGGATTACAGCCACCATTTGCTTTCGTCGTTTTACTTTCTGGCCGGGTTGTGGTGCGCATGGGAACTGGTGTTTCAGAGCCCGAGGGCGATTTCCCGGCTGGGGTTGTCGCTGGGAGCGGGTGTGTGCCTGCTGCTGATGATGTGGCAGCGGGGGACCCATTGGATTGCGCTGGGAACCTGGATGGCGCTGCTGGCCTGGGCCGGGCTGCGCGGAACGGGGCTGCGGCGGTGGGCGGGACTGGCGGTTCATGTCGTCGGGATTCCGCTTCTGGTATCCCTGCCGCTGGCCCGGGGGTATGACTCCTGGCTGGATTGGAAAGGCCGGAATCCTAGCGGAAGACGGGGTGCAGGGCAACCGCGGAATTGGCGGGGAAGGGCGGTCGCGGGGATCAGGCGTCGCGCGGAGGTTCGATGGATTCGATCCAATAGGGGTTGCGCTGCTGGACCTGGACGAGGATGCGCCAGAGATATTCGCCGAAGACGCCGAGGGTGAGCATCTGGGCGCCGCCGAGGACCAGAATCACGATCATGAGGGGAGTCCAGCCCTTGACGGGATTGCCGACAACGACCTTGGCCAGCAGGACGATGGCGGTATACAGCAGCCCCAGGAAAGCGAGAGCCATGCCGACATAGGAGACGGCGCGGATGGGGAAGAACGAGTAGTTCATCAGGCCGTCGAAGAAGTAGGCGACTTTCCTGCCGAGAGTCCACCGGGAGCGGCCGAATTCGCGCTGTCGGCGGGTATAGGGGATGAAGGCGCGGGAAAAGCCGAGGCGGAGGATCTGGCCCTGGAGGAAGGGCTGGCGTTCCTGTTCCTTGAGGAAGGCGGCGCGGGCGGCGGGACCCAGCAGGAAGCAATCAAAGCCGCCCAGGGGCATATCCGGAAAGCACAGGCGCTGCATCAGTCCGTAGAACAGCCGGGAGGTCCAGGTGCGGTAGGCGCCTTCTTCGCGGTTGGACCGGGTGCAGATGACGATTTCGCTGTGGTCGTCGAAATGCCGGTCCAGCATGTGGGGAATCAGGTCTTCGGGTTCCTGGCCGTCGGCGGACATGACGATGGCGGCGGCGGATTCGCAATGGGCGAGGCCGGCGCGGATGGCCATGACCTGTCCGAAGTTGCGCGAGAGCTTCACGATGGTGACGGGAATGTCGCCCTGGGCCTGGATCCGGCGCAGCACGGCGAGAGACTGGTCGCCGGAGCCGTCGTCCACGTAGAGCAGCGCGCCGCGCCGCCGCGGCGCTTGCGCCAGAATGACGGACTTCAATTTTCCGTAGGCGGGGAGGAGGGATTCTTCGTTGTAATAGACGGGCAGGACGATGGTGAAATCGCAGCGGGGGGTCATGGGGGGGCTCCCTTCTCCCGGACGGTGGCGGGGTTGCCGTAAACGGTTTGGCCGTCGGCGACATGTTTGACCACGACGGCGCCGGCGCCGATCAGGGCCCGGCTGCCGATGGTCAGATGGTCGCGGACGACGGCGCCGGCGCCGATCCAGGATTCGCGTCCGACGGTGACAAAGCCGCAAAGCACGGCGCCGGGCGCCACATGGGAACAGTCGCCGATCTGATTGTCATGGTCCACGACGCAGCGGGTATTGAGGATGGTGCCGGCGCCGATGACGGATTGGGCGCCAACGACGCTCATGGCGCAGAGGACACAGGCGGGGCCGATGACGGCCGACGGGTAGAGGACGCAGGAGGGATGCGCGAGGGAGGGGGTTTGAAATCCCAGGTCCAGCGCCTGCTTCAGCATGCCGGCCCGGGCGGCACAGTCGCCGATGGCCACCACGATATGCCGCACGCCGTCGCGGCGCAGGGCGGGGAGCCGGTCGGCATCGCCGAGAACGGGGATGCCCATGATGCGGCTTCCCGGGGGATTGAGATTGTCCACGATGCCGCGGATGTCCCATTCGCCCGACGTGCGGAGGAGGTCAATGACGACATGGCCATGGCCGCCGCCGCCCCAGATGACGATGGGTTCAGGCACGGCGTTCACGCGGGTGCTGGATGTCATCGGCGTGTTCCAGAAGGAAGCGGATGCAGTCGGCCAGCTGCCGGATCTGATCCGGTTGGACGGCGGTCCCGGTGGGCAGAACCAGGACGCGCCGGCAGAGGTCGTCCGTGACGGGCAGGGCGTTGGGCGGCGTGCGGCCGGCATAGGGTTCGGCCCGGTGGCAGCCGGGATGGAAGTATTTGCGGGCCAGAACCTGTTCGGCCCAGAGGGCGTCCACGAGCCGGTCGCGGGTGCCGGGCGGCAGATCGGGGGACACTTCGCCGACGATGTACTGGCAGTTGAGCGATTCGGGATGGTCCAGTTGCAGCAGCGTGAGGCCGGGGCAGTCCTGGAATTCCTTGTGATAGGCGCGGTAGTTCCGGTGGTTCGTTTCCAGGAGGTGATCCAGTTCGTCCATGAGGCACAGGCCCATGGCGGCGGAGATTTCCTGCATTTTGCCGTTGGTGCCGAGCCGGGACACCTGATCGTAGCCGGAAAAACCGAAGTTCCGCATGTGGCGAAGTTCTTCGGCCAGGGCGTCGTCATTGGTGGTGATGGCGCCGCCTTCGAAGGTGTTGAAGAATTTGGTGGCGTGGAAGCTGAAGACTTCGGCGCTTCCGAATCCGCCGATGCGGCGGGACCCATGGAAATTGGAAAAGGCGTGAGCGGAGTCGAAGATCAAGGGGATGTTCCGGGCGGCGGCGAGGGCTTCGAGTTCATCGATCCGGCAGGGCTGGCCCCAGGTGTGGACGCCGACCAGCAGGGCGGTTTCGTCATCCAGGCGGGCGGCCACGTCGTCGGGCGCCAGCAGGTGGCGGCGGGGATCCACGTCGCAGAAAACGGGCTGACCGCCTTCCCATTCCCAGGCATGGGCGGTGGCAATGAAGGTGAACGCGGGCATGAGGGCCTTGCCGCGGCCGGGGCGGCTGCGGCCCAGGGCCCGATACACCATTTGAAGGCCAATGGTGGCGTTGCAGACCGCGATGCAATGGCGGACACCCAGGAATTCCTCGAGCCGCTTTTCGAATTGCTGGAGGAACGGGCCGTCGTTGGTGAGCCAGCGGTTGTCGAAAATCCGGTCGAGAGCGGCATGAAGCTTGTCGCGCGGGCACAGATTGGGGCGGCCGACATACAGCTTGGCGTCGAACAGCGGCGGGCCGCCGAAACAGGCCAAATCGCTCAGTCGTTGCTTAGTCGAACTCATAGGTGGCGTAGCCGATCCGGAGGGGGTGGGGCAGATTCGCCGGCACCCGGAACCGGATGTTTCCATCGGCGTTGGGAGGATAGGGCATTCGGATTCGCGCGGGCAAGGAGTTTGTTCGAATGCCGTCCGGGGTTTCGATTTGCAGGGTTACGTTCGGCCGTCGGCCAGAGGGCAGAATGCCGGGAATGAAGGCGTAGAAGGAGATGAATCGGGGCGGAGGATCCGGCGAGGGCAGGCGGAAGGGTCCCCAGGATGTATCGCCGTTTTGCAATTGGGGCGTCAGATGGATCTCGAACGGCGCCAGAGTGGCGGGCACGTCAAGTCCGGGGGGGGCTTCCGTTGACCAGTGGCGCATGTCCTGAAACGCCGCGCGGCCGAACACGGGTCGGGCGATCCAGAGAAGAGCCCCGGCGAGGCAAAGGACGGCGGCCAGCGAAAGCGCGGCCCAGGCGACGGGTCGGGGCGCGGTCCGGATCAGGATGCGGCGGGGGCGGGCAGACAAGGCCAGGGGTTGCGCGGCCAGCATGAACAGGAACGGCTGGATATAGATCGAATAGCGCGGGGAGGTTTCGCCCAGCAGCACGTAGGTGGCGCACAGCATCGCGCCGGGCAGCAGCAGTTCCAGCCGGCGGGGCCGTCGAAGGCGCGGCAGCAGCAGGATTCCCCCCCACAGCATGAGAGGCAGGGTGCCCAGCAGAAAGGCCGTTCGGGCGCCTTCGGCCAGCCGTTGGGCCTGGTGAGCGCCGTTGCGCGCCAGCATTTCTTCGGCGCCGGAAGCGTAGCCCAGCAGGAAATACTTGGCCATTTTCACCGGCAGCAGGGAGGTGAGCAAAACGCGCGGATTATAATAGGTCTGCGAGGCGAGAATGGAGGCCTGAACGGCGGTTTTGTCTTCGTGCGGGGTCAGATAGTCCAGGATTTCATACGTGCCGCAATATTCCCCGCCGGTTTCCGGCGCCCAGCCGCGGGCCATGAAGCCAATGGGGCCTGATTCGTGGCGGTGGCGGTCTGCGGCGTCCATCCGGCGCACCAGGGGGGATACGGTGAGGGAGGCCGCCAGCAGGGGAAGGAGCAGGAGAGCAATCACGGCTCGTCCCGTTTCGCGTCCGGTTTGCCGGCCTGTCAGCCAGGCCAGGAGGACGGTCAGTGCCATGGCGCCGATCCAGACGGAATCGATGCCGCCTTCCAGACGCATGAGAGGCAGGAGGATGGGCATGCCCACGGCACACGCCCAGCGAGTACCCGCCGGACGCAGGGTCCGGAACCATTCCGCCAGCAGCCACAGGCCGGCCAGGAAATAGAAGCCGCCCAGGATGTGGTGATTGAGGTCGAGGCCAAGGAACCAGCGAAACGGCATGAGCAGCTGCAGGCTGACGGACCAGAATGCTGTTCGGAGGCCAAACAACAGGCGGGCCACCCGCCAGGTCAGCGCCAGGGAGAGCGTCAGCAGCAGGGCTTGAAACAGTTGGACGGCGGGAACGAATCGGTCGCCGGCGAGGGTGCGAAGGGCATAGTAGAACGGCAAGGCCCGGCGCGGCCAGACGCGGTAATCGTAGTGGCGGCTCAGATCGCCCAGCGTCTGTTCGGAATAGCCGTGTTCCGACAGCACGTCCAGATAATGACGAAAAATGGAGGCATCGCCGGTCCAGTGCCACCCGGAGTCGGCCAGGCCGGTCACCACCAGTTGGATCAGCAGGGACAACCCCAGGACCAGCCAGAGAAACCGGGTGGATCCCAGCCGTCGGAACAGGATGTTCAAGACGAACAATCCGGCAATCGCCAGCAGGCCATAGAGGGCGAAGCCGGCGAGAATGGTTCCAGGGGCGGGTTCCGAGCGGAGTTTTCCCGCGGCGTTGATTGCCGCCGCACTCCAGGCCAGGAGCAGGCCGGATAGAATGAACAGCAATCCGCAGGACTGGAGCCATGCGGCAAGCCGGGAGGCGGCTGAAAGAGGAGGCTTCATGATGCCGTCGAAGCGTGCAGCGGTTGGGCGGCCAGTTCGGCAATGGCATCCAGTTTGCGGCGGGCGCGGGCGTCGGGGGTCCATTCGCGTTGGCACTGTTCCAGGGCCCGGGCCGCGAGGCGGGCGGCGAGGTCGGGATCCGCCAGGAGCCGGTTGACGGCGGCGGCCAGCCCGGCGGCGTCGCCGGGGGCGGCCAGCAGGGCGTTTTCGTTGTCGCGCAGGTAGTCCGTGGTGCCGATGGATCGGGTGGCGACGACGGGCTTGCCCATGGCCATGGCTTCGAAGAAGAAGACCTGTCCGGTGGACCGTTCCGCGGGGAGCAGGGGGGCCACGGCGACGGCGGCGCGCGCCAGCAGGGCATAGGTGTCTTCCAGGGGGATCTCGCGGAGGATCTTCACATTGGCGGGGAGGGGGGAGGGGATGCGGTCGCGCCGGCCGGCCACGATGAGAACCGGCGCCGGTATCTCCCGGGCGGCGGCCGCCAGGGTGTCGAGATCGCGCAGGGTGCGGCCGATGGAAACCACCGAGCCGTCGTTGTCCTGCCGGAGCCCCGGGTTTTCGATCGTGGTGTACATCGGGACAAACCGCAGGCGGGATTCCGGGAGGCGGAAGCGCCGGGCGATCAATTCCACTTCGCCGGAGCTGTTGGTCAGGAGGCCGAGGGAGCGCCGGGCGACCCATCGGAACAGGGCGGTTTTCAGTTTCCACAGGGGGCAGGCGGGGCGGGGCGGGTCGAGAAACACCTCGGTCAGGATCTGCCTGGACGGCTTGCGCAGCAGCGCGCAGAGGAGGCCGTAGGCGAGCGACACGCGCGGGCCCATGGTGACGACCGCATCGAATGCCGGCCGCCGCCGCAGGAGGCGGTACGCCTGGCGCAGCGTGCCCAGCTCATCGGGTGATTCACCCTGGCGGCAGATGGATTCCACCGAGTCGCGCCAGAGGCGGCTTTGGTGAAACGCCATGTTGGTCAGAATGGAGGGCGGTTCATTCATTCAGTCCGGCAGTATGCGGCAAACCGCCGGGTGGAAACAGCCGAAAATCGGGCCAAGCCAGAGGCCGCCGGAGAAACTGCGAAAGGCTCGAAAACGCGAAAAAGGGAGAGAAACCGAGAAGAAGACGGAACAGCCAACCACGAATGAAACGAATGACAGAATCAGAAAACGGAAGGCAACAACGGGGAAAAACGCGAAAGGGGACAAACAGCCAACGAAACGAATACAGCGCAGCCGACAATTAATCAGAACTCATGAACTCATGAAAATGGAGAGGGGGATAAGCAGGAAAACAGGAAACGCAAGAAAACAAGACAGGCTAAGAGCAATCCCGGAAATGAATTAGGTCGAAAAACGTGCACAACAAAGCGAAGTGGATGGATAGTAGTACGAATCGGGACAGGGGGGGCAGAGGGGGCGGAGGCGCCAACACCGACGGGGGTCGAAAGGGCTCAGGGAGTGAAGAGCCGGCCGTGGTGGAGGCAGTCGGCGAGGCGGGAATAGGTGTCGAAGAGTTTGGCGCGGGTGGGGCGTCGTCCGGCGCTTTGGAGGAGGCGTCGGGCGAGGGAGCCGTGGCGGAGGATGAATTCGATGGCGGGGCGCCAGGGGGCATCGGGCGGGGCGGTGCGGTCGAGGAGGGCGTGGAGGACGTCGCGGGCGGAGGCGGCGCGGACGCGGGGGAGGCCGAGGGCGGCGAGGTAGCGGCGGTCGGCGATGACGGATTGTTCGGCGTGTTGGACGGCATCGAGGAAGAGGGTTTCGAGATCGCCGACGCGCTGGTTTTTCTGGAGGGGGCGGGGGGCGAGGGATTCGTCGACGAGGGCTTTCAGGATTTCGACGACGAACTGGAGGATGGCGAGGTCGGCGGCGGGGCATTCCTGGATGTCGAGGAGGCGGATTTCGATGGTGCCGCGGGAGAAGCGGGCGATGGCGCCGCGGGCGTTGGTCCATTCGGGTTCGAGGATGCCGTCGGGGTCGAGGGGGGCGAGGTCGCGGGCGATGCGGTCGAAGATTTGGGATTGGTAGCGGGCGCGGGAGGGGATCCATTCGGGGACGGTGCGGCCGGTGATGGAGGGGATGCGTGCGCAGTTGCGGCGGTAGGCGTCGAGGCGCATGTCGAGGACGGGGGCGCGGCGGCCTTCGAGGAAGGGGGAGCTGGCGGCGAGAGCGGGCAGGAGGGGAAGAAGCAGCCGGATGGCGGTGTGGAGGCGGTTGAATTCGTCGTCGCCGCGGAAGGGGAGGTTGAGGTGGGTGGACTGGAGATTGGACCAGCCGTGGCCGCGGCAGTCGAAGAGGCGGTGGAAGGTTTCGTAGATGGTTTTGTCGCCGTGGGGCCACAGGCGGGTTTCGCGGTGGGGGTCCATCCAGGGATGCATGGCGGAGGGCAGCAGGCGGGCTTCGTGGTCGCGGAGCATCTCGTTGAGGGAGCGGACTTCGGACTGAAAGAGGTCGGCGAGGCCGTCGAGGGCGGGGGCGGGGCCGTCGGTTTTCATTTCGAGGACGTGAAGGACGAGCTCGTTGGACCAGCGGACGGATCCGTGACGGATTTCGTTCTTGCGGGCGGGGCCGACGGCGTGGATGAGGCGGTCGGCGATGGGCAGGACGTCGAGGGTGTCGGCATCGACGATCATGTATTCGAGTTCGACGCCGAAGCGTTCGAACAGGGAGAAGGGGGGGCGGGTCATGGGGAGGATGTTCCGATGGATTCGAGGCGGCGGCGGAAGGAGGCCATGACGGTGTCGTAGAGCGCGTCCTTGAGGACGTGGTCTTCGATGCCGGATTCGATGCTGGGGTTGTCGTTGACTTCGATGACGACGGGGCGGTCGGCGAGCATCTTGACGTCCACGCCGTAGAGGCCGTCGCCGATGGCGTGGGCGGCCTTGAGGGCGGTCTGGACGACATCGGGGGGGGCGTCGGCGACGGGGAGGGTGTCGCAGCGTCCGAAGCGGGCGGAGCCTTTCTTGGAGTGGTCGTAGATCTGCCAGTGGCCGCGGGCCATGTAGTAGCGGCAGGCGTAGAGGGGGGCGCGGTCGAGGATGCCGATGCGCCAGTCGAACTCGGTGGGGACGAATTCCTGGGCGATGATGAGGTCGGACTTATCGAGAAGAGCGTCGATGGCGGCTTCGTATTCCTCGCGGGTCTTGACCTTGACGACGCCCTGGGAGAAGGAGGAGTCGGGCTGCTTGAGGATGCAGGGGAGGCCGAGCTGCATGAGGACGAGGTTTTTGTTTTCCTTGTGGACGATGACGGTCTTGGGAGCGGGGACGTGGTTGCGTTCGAAGGATTCGGCCAGGAAGACCTTGTTGGCGCAGCGGACGATGGAATCGGGGTCGTCGATGACGACGAGGCCTTCGGACTGGGCGCGTCGGGAGAAGCGGAAGGTGTAGTTGTTGACGACGGTGGTGGAGCGGATGAAGAGCGCGTCGTATTCGGCGAGGGAGCCGTAGTCGTCGCGGGTGATGAGTTCGGCGGCGATGGACTGGTCTTCGGCGGCGCGGATGAAGCGCTGGAGGGCCTTGGGATCGGAGGGGGGGTTGGGGTCGCCGGGGTCGGCGAGGATGGCCATGGAGAAGCGGGGAGGGACGCGCCGGCGGACCTGGAGATGGCCGCGGGAGAAGTATTCGCGGGCGAAGCGCTCGACAGTTTCCTGGTGTTCGGGAGGGACGCCGGCGCCGGAGATGGGGCTGATGTTGGAGAGACTCCAGCGCTGGTCGGCGTCGCGCTTGAACTCGGCGCGGAGGAGGGGGGCGGGGAACATGTTGAAGAGCTGGCGGGCGAGGCGCTCGTAGCGCTTGGCGGTGTTCCGGGTGAAGTAGATCGACAGGGTGAAGGAGTCGGACTGGAGGGGGGCGAGGGATTTCTGGATGAGGTCGTCGAGGTCGGAGGAGATGTCGCGGTAGATGGAGGAGGTTTTGAGGTCCTGGAGGGTGGTGATTTTGGGGATGGGGCGGTGGCCGCGGGCCTCGGCGAGGAGAGAGACGTAATAGCCGGCGGACTGGTAGCGGTAGTGGCGGCAGAGGTTGTAGACGCGGCAGTGGCGCAGGCGCTGGATCTGCGGATCGGTGAGGTACTGGCGGGCGGTGACGACCGTGGCGGAGGGAATGTGGAAGTTCCAGCGGTCGGGATTGTCGGTGACAAGGAGGATGTGGTTCATGACCGGGGGGTGATGACGAGCAGGTTGGCGTCGTAGGTGAGCACGCCGAGCAGGATCGCATTGATCAGGCGGTCCATGGGCACGGCGTAGCGGGACTGGTTGGCAATGGGATTGCGGGCGTAGGGGTCGGCGATCTGGACGGTGCGCGCTTCGCGGTCGTAGCCGGTGAGCAGGACGAAATGGCCTTCGGCCTCGCCGCCGAGATCGTCGTCGGCGTTGGTGGCGGGGTTGGAGCGCGAATCGCGGTAGAGGAAGGTGGAACTGAGGCCGGCGAGGACGGGATGGTTCTGGCGCAGGGGGCGGCGGAGAAGGGCGCCGCCGAGCACGTCCATGGAGACGTCGCCGCCCAGCTCGCAAAAGCGGATGTAGGCCTGGATGGCCTGGCGGCGCTTGGGCTGGTGGCGCCGCGGCAGGCTGGCGCGGAGTTTGGCGGCGAGTGCGGCAGGAGTGGAGGGGAACCAGGTGGGATCGAAGACGCGGAGGTTCCAGGTGACCATGCGCACCTGGAAGCCGTGTTCCAGCGCATGGTTGCCGAGCAGAACGCCGAGCGTGCCGCCGCCGGGGACGGGGGCGATTTCGCGAAGGAGGCGGTCCAGGGGCATTTCCCGGCCGTAGAAGCGGTACAGGCCGTGCAGGCAGGTGGGCCCGCAGGATGTGTCGGTGGGCTGGGGCGGAAGCTCCAGAGGAATCCAGTTGGAATCCGCGGTTGGCGGAACGGGGGTTTTCACGGGTGGTGAGCGGAACGCGGCGGGGCGTTCGGCAGTGGCAGGATGTCGGGCGGAATCAAATCCTTGGTTGGTCCTGGGCCAGTCCCATCGGTCGCGCCACGGGTGCGGCTGAACTGGCATTGACGGTGGGAAGGATAGGGCGGGGACGGGAGTGTGTCAATGGGGTCCGCAACCGGCCCGCGCCGTTGCCCGGCGGCCTCCCCCTGTTTCCCGGGCCGTGGCGAATCCGCCGGGGGCCGTTGGATGCCATCCTCCGGCAGGCGGTGGGCGGAAAGATCTCGAACCCGAACACAGGGCGAGGATTCGAAGGGGAAAACCCGGTAGGTCACCCAAAAGACAGATCGGTGTTTATAAACAGCGATATGGTCTGAATATCCTTATATGGATATGATATATTCTGATAATCCAGATTGAAGGATGAAAAAAAGTAACGGAGTTTATAAACACCGTTCTCGGCCAGGGGGATTCGGCGCACAGGGGAGGCGGAGGGGGGGCGGGGGAGGACTTATCCATGAAGCCGAGGGGGGGGCGGCTGCCGGGCGGGGCAGGCCCGGGCTGTTCCGGATTTTCCATGGCGTGGAAAAAGCCGTGAAAAAATTTCCAACCTGTGGAAAACTGGTTGGCCAAACCCGGAGGAGCATTCATGAGCAAGTCCATGATAGCCGGCTTGCTGATCCTGGCGGCGTTTGTGATCGTGCTGATCATGACGCAGGGATCGGTGACGGTGAATCTGTTTACGATGAAGGTGACATGGAAGACGTCGTACGCGCTGCTGGCGGCGGCGGGGGTCGGCGTGGCGGCGGGAGCGTTGCTGCGCAAATGAACCGGATCGAGGAATGGCTGGGGCGCGGAGTGAACCTTCCGGCGCCGGGTGCCGTGGAAATCGGCGACGAGGTGGATCCCGGGCGCGTCGCGCCGGGCGTGACGATTCACGCGGGGTGCAAGGTGTACGGGGCGCGGACGAGCCTCGGACCGGGGTGTGTCCTGGGCCGGGAAGCGCCGGCGACGGTGGAGGACTGCCAGCTGGGAGAGAACGTGGAGCTGAAGGGGGGGTACTTCAGCGGGGCGGTCTTTCTGGACGGGGCGGCGATGGGCAGCGGCGCCCAGGTGCGGCCGGGGACGATCCTGGAGGAAGGCGCCGAGATGGCGCATACCGTGGGGCTGAAGCAGACGATCTTCTTTCCGTTCGTGGTGGGCGGCAGCCTGATCAATTTCTGCGACGCGCTGATGGCGGGGGGGCGCAGCCGCAAGGAGCACAGCGAAATCGGGTCGTCGTTCATTCATTTCAACTACACCCCGCACGGGGACAAGGCGACGGCGTCGCTGTTCGGCGACGTGCCGCGGGGGGTGATGCTGGACCAGGCGCCGATTTTCCTGGGCGGTCAGGGGGGCGTGGCGGGGCCGGTGCGGATGGAATACGGCACGGTGCAGGCGGCGGGGCTGGTGTCGCGCAGGGACGTGCTCGAGCCGGGGCGGCTGGTGGTGCCGGAAGCGCCGGCGGCGGGGGTGCGGCCCTACGGCACCGGTTACCGGTCGGTGGCGCGGGTGGTGCGCAACTGCGCGATCTACATCGGCAACATCGCTGCGCTGCAGGCGTGGTACGAGCAGGTGCGCCGGCCGCTGCTGGAGCGGACGCCGCACGGGGCGGCCTGCCTGGAGGGGGCGCGCAAGCAGCTGGCGTCGGTGCGCAAGGAGCGCATGAAACGCCTGGAGGCGGTGGTGGAGCGGATTGCGCAGGAGGATCGGGCGGCGCTGGACGACGCGCTGCGGGCGGAGCACGAAGCGCTGTGCGCGGGCTGGCCGGCGGCAAAAGAGCGGCTGGCGGCGGCGGGCGACGCGGAATGCCGCGAAAAGGCGGAGTTTCTGGCGGCCTGGGAGGCGGCCGGCGAAGAGGGCTATGTGGAACGCGTGCGCGGATTGCCGGCGGCGGCGAAGGCGGCGGGCACGGCGTGGCTGCAGCAGATCGTAGAAAGCGCCGGCTTGCCGGCATAACAACAGTCAGGAGCGAAACCATGGGCGAGAAGAAACTGTTTGGGACCGATGGCGTGCGCGGGGTGGCCAACCGCGAACCGATGATGGTGGAGATGGCGGTGAACCTCGGGCGCGCGGTGGCGCATGTGCTGATGGAGCGCAAGGGAGGCAAGCGTCCGCGCGTGGTAATCGGCAAGGATACGCGCCTGAGCGGCTACATGCTCGAAAATGCGCTGGTGGCGGGGCTGTGCTCGATGGGCGGCGACGCGCTGCTGGTGGGCACGCTGCCGACGCCGGGCATCGCCGTGCTGACCATCGACCAGAAGGCGGATGCCGGTTTCGTCATTTCGGCGTCGCACAATCCCTATCAGGACAACGGCATCAAGCTGTTTTCCTGCGACGGCTTCAAGCTGCCGGACGAGGAGGAGGCGGCGATCGAAGACCTGATGGCCGGGGGCCGGCTCACGGGCCTGCTGCCGCTGGCGGCGGGCATCGGCAAGTCGTTCCGGGTGGAGGATGCCCTGGAACGCTACGTGGCATTCTGTCTGGGGACCTTCCCGGACGATCTGGACCTGAAGGGAATGCGGATCGTGCTGGACTGCGGCAACGGGGCGACGTACCGCGCGGCGCCGGAAGTGTTCAAGAAACTGGGTGCGCACGTGACCACGCTGCACGACACGCCGAACGGGCTGAACATCAATGCAAACTGCGGTTCGCAGCACACCGAGGCCTTGCGCGACCAGGTGCTGGCGGAGCGAGCCGACATCGGGCTGGCGTTCGACGGCGACGGCGACCGGCTGATCGTGGTGGACGAGACCGGCGTGGAGCTGTCGGGAGATCATATCCTGGCGATCTGCGCCAAGGATCTGAAGGCCCGCGGTGAATTGAAGGGCAACCTGGCCGTCGGGACGGTGATGAGCAATTTCGGCCTGCAGAAGACCATGCGCGAGCTGGGTATCGAGCTGGGATGCAGCGCCGTGGGCGACCGGTACGTGCTGGAAATGATGAAAGAACGCGGCGGCGTCATCGGAGCGGAATCGTCGGGCCACATGATCTTTCTCGACAAGCACACGACGGGCGACGGCATTGTCTCGGCGTTGCAGCTGCTGGCGGTGATGCGGCGGGCGGACCGGGAGGCGTCGGAACTGGCCTCGATCCTGACGCTGTCGCCGCAGTGCCTGGTGAACGTGGACGTGGCCAGCCGCCCCCCGCTGAAGGATCTGCCGGGCGTGCAGGCGGCGATCGCCGAGGCGGAGAAGGAACTGGGGCAGGACGGCCGGGTGCTGGTGCGCTATTCGGGCACCCAGAACATGTGCCGGGTGATGGTCGAGGGGCCGACGGAGGACATGACGACGCGGCTGACGCATGCCATCGCCGGAGCGCTGAAAAAGGAAATCGGCTGAAAAGACTTCCCAATCGGCCGGGGGTATCCGAAAGTAACCGGAAATCGAATTCCAAGGAAAGGAACAGCAGCATGCAGATGAGAAAGATGTGGATGGCGGGGTGCCTGACGGCGTTCCTGGCGACGGCGGGGCTGGCCGAAATGAAGGTGGCGACGGTGGATCTCGACAAGGTGTTCACGGCGCATCCGAAGACGCAGGCCGCGGAGGCGGAGCTGAAAAAGGCGGAAGCATCGGTCGAGGAGGAAATGGAGCAGGTGGCGGAGGGGCTGCGCGCGCTGGAGGCGGAGGTAACGAAGCTGCGCGAAGCGGCCCGCAGTCCGCTGCTGAGCGATGAGGCGCGCGCCGCCAAGCGCGCGGAGGCGGAAGACAAGCTGACGGAGCTGCAGGAGGCGCAGCTGCGCGCGCGGCGCACGCAGGAAACCAAGCTCAAGCAGCTGCGCGAGCAGTTGATGGCTTCGCGGCAGGGCATCGTGGACGAGCTGTTGAAGGAAGTGGCGGCGTTTGCCGAGGCGGAAGGCTTCGACCTGGTGCTGGACCGGTCGGGCATGACCATGAACATGGTGCCTATGGCGGTTTATTCCGCGCCGGAACTGGACGTGACCGAACGGCTGATCGAACGGTTGAAGCCGTAACGGAGGCCGGACGATGGCCACACTGACCACGGGTGAACTGGCTGTCCGGCTGGGCGCGGAACTGGAAGGGGATGCCTCGGCTCTCGTGACGGGCGTGGCCGATCTGAAGGCGGCCCGCGCGGGGCAGGTATCGTTTGCGGGCCATCCGAAATATCTGCCCGCGGTGGCGGCGAGCAACGCGACGGCGGTGATCGTGCCGAAGGCGGCGCAGGTGGAGGCGCCCCGTCCCGCGCTGCTGCGCGTGGCGGATGCCGACGCCGCGTTCGCGGCGGCCTGCGCGCTGTTTGCGCCCGAGCCGGTGGTTCAGCCCCGCGGAGTGCATCCGCAGGCCTGGGTGTCGCCGGAGGCGAAGCTGGGGGCGGAGGTATCCATCGGCGCCTTTGCCGTTGTCGAGGCGGGGGCGGACATCGGGGACGGGACGACGCTGTATCCGCAGACCTATGTGGGCCACGGGGCGAAGCTGGGGCGCGGCTGCCTGTTGTATCCGCTGGCGAGCATCCGCGAGCGCTGCGTGCTGGGCGACCGGGTCATTCTGCACAACGGGGCGGTGATCGGCAGCGATGGATTCGGCTACACGGTGGATGCGCAGGGTGTGCGCACGAAGATCCCGCAGACGGGCATCGTGGTGCTGGAGGACGACGTGGAGATCGGCGCGAACACGACGGTGGATCGGGCGCGCTTCGGAGAGACGCGGGTGGGAAAGGGCACCAAGGTGGACAACCTGGTGCAGATTGCGCACAACTGCGTGATCGGCGAACATTCGGTGCTGTGCGCGCAGATGGGCATGGCGGGCACCACCACGCTGGGCCGGCACGTGATCTGCGCGGGCCAGGCGGGGCTGGCGGGGCATCTGACGGTCGGCGACGGCGCGGTGATCGGCGCACAGGCGGGGGTGCCCAAGGATCTGCCCGGCGGCCAGATGTATCTGGGGGCGCCGGCCGTTCCCCGGCTGGAGTTCGGCAAGTCGCTGGCGCACGTGGCCAGCCTGCCCAGGCTGAAGGACAAGCTGAAGGAGCTGGAGGCGCGGCTTTCCCGGCTGGAACAGGCCGGGGATTCGAAATGACCGCCCCTGAGATTCAGGATTCAAGGGCTGACCCTAACGGAAGATGGCGATGACGTTGACAAGCGAATCGGAACAACAGATCGAGAAACTGGCCGGGCAGTCCCAGGAAGGCTTCCTGGACAACGTGACCGGGGCGTTTTTCCGGAGAATCGACTGGGCGGCCTTTTGGATCGTCCTGGCGGTCTCGCTGGGGGTGTATTTCTACACGCTGGCGCCGACCCTGACGCTGGAGGATTCGGGGGAACTGGCGGTGGCCTCGGACTATCTGGGGGTGCCGCATCCGCCGGGCTATCCCATCTGGACGCTGATCACGTGGTTTTTCCAGTGGGTATTCCACTGGGTGACATACAACGGCCATCCGAACCCGGCATGGTCGGTGGGGCTGGCGTCGGCCGTGGCGGGGGCGGGGGCGTGCGCGCTGCTGGCGCTGCTGATCAGCCGCTCGGGCGCGGATTTGCTGCGCAGCGTGCCGGAGCTGAAAGAGCGGATCGGGTTCCGGGCGGAAAACCTGGTGTGCCTGATTGCGGGGATTTCGGGCGGGCTGCTGCTGGCGTTCAGCCCGGTGCTGTGGTCGCAGAGCGTCATTGTGGAAGTGTACAGTCTGAATGCGTTCTTCCAGATGGCGGTGCTGCTGCTGATCTACATGTGGATGTGCCGGCCGAAGAGCGACACGCTGCTGTACCTGGCGGCGTTTCTGTTCGGGCTGGGGCTGACCAACCACCAGACGCTGCTGTTCCTGGGGCTGGCGCTGGGGCTGGCGGTGGTGCTGAAGGAGGCGGTTCTGTTCCGCGACTTCGCGCTGGCCGCCATGCCGATCGGCGTGGCGTTTATCCTGGCGGCCAGGGGGATCCAGCTGTTTGCCCCGCCGGAGGCATTCATGGAGCTGGGGGGGGCGGACGGCGCGCTGTGGAAATGGTCGAGGGGGCCCGACAGCCCGGCATTCTGGGTCTATAATTATCTCTTTCTGGCGGTGCCGGTGGCGCTGGCGATCGGCAGCGCGACGAAAGGCCGCAAGGCTTCCATCCGGGCGGCGTACGGGGTGATGGGGGCGGCGGCAATTTATTTGCTGGCGGTGGCGGGCTACGCCTTTTTCGCATCGGAAGGGGCCAAGGCGGCTCCCGGATACACGCCGTGGCTGTGGAGCGCGGTGTCGCCGGATGCCGCCGAACGCGCGGCCTCGCCGTTTGCCGCCTGGGTCTGGGGAGCGGGCGGGCCGGGATTCAGCGCGGTTTTGCTGCTGCGGATTCTGCTGCTGATTCCGATTCCGCTGGCGTTGCTGGCCCTGCCGCATGCGCGGACCGTCAGCGTGTCCATTCTGCTGGCGGAGCTGGGCGTGGCGTTCTACATGTACCTGCCGATCGCTTCCGAGCAGAACCCGCCGATGAACTGGGGGTATGCGCGGACGTGGGAGGGCTTTATGCACGCGGTGACCCGCGGACAGTACGAAGCCATCGTGCCGACGGACATTTTCAGCGAAAAGTTCATCCAGCAGCTCGGGGCGTACCTGAGCGACCTGCGCGGACAGTTTTCGCTGCCGGTGGCGGTGCTGGGATTCCTGCCGTTTTGCGCGTGGGGGCTGACGGCGGGCGGCCGGCGGCGGTCGGCGTTCGTGGCGGCGCTGGGGCTGGTGCTGGCGTCGTCCGTGCTGATCGTGCTGGAAACCGTGACGGGCTGGGGATGGCTGGAAGGGCTGTACCGGCTGCTGATCGCGCCGATTCTGCTGCTGGCGGGCTGGGGGCTGGTGACGCTGGTGGCGCTGTATCTGAAAAAGCAGGTGGCGGATTTCAAGAGCTACGACTGGGGCACGATTGTTCTGCTGGGGCTGGCGCTGCTGTTCGTGCTGCTGGCGGTGCTGTGGGTGGATGTGATGAGCCTGAAGGCGCTGTTCCGCTCGTTCGGCGTGATGGAGCCGGACCAGGAGGGCTTCCTGTCGGGGGCGGGCAAGGCGTTCTACTTCGGGCTGGTGTTCGGTCCGCCGCTGGCCATCGCGGCCGCCTGGGCGCTGAACCGGTCGCCGCTGGCGCTGGACTTCGATCTGGGCGTGTCGCAGCAGCGCTGGCTGATCACGTCGGTCGTGGGGTTCTTCTCCGTGAGCGTGGTCTTCCTGATTTTCCAGAATCCGCAGCTGGACGTGCAGAACCTGTTCATCGGCCGGGTGCAGTTCATCCAGAGCCACGCGTTTTATGCGTTGTGGCTGGGCTACGGCATTCTGCTGTCGGCGGCATGGCTGGAGCGCCAGTTCGGGGAGAAGGCGCGGCTGCCGGCCATGGCGGCCGGCCTGCTGCTGCCGGGCATCCTGCTGTGGCAGAACGCCTATGACGAAGACCAGATCCGGATCGTGGGCGGCGCGGAGCAGAACGGCCACCACTACGGCTGGCAGTTCGGCAACTGGTCGCTGCAGGGGCTGGAGGGCATCGAGGATGATTTCCGCTACTGGTATCCGGACGAGGAGGAGTTCAAGCGCCAGTGGGAGGCCATTCCCACGCGCGAGGCCGCCTACCCGCCGCCGATGACCGAAGGGGCCATCTTCTACGGCGGAACCGATCCCGGGCGTTTCGTGCCGACCTACATGATTTATTCGGCGGACGTCCGCCCGGACGTCTATCTGATCACCCAGAACGCGCTGGCGGACAACACGTTCATGAACATCACCCGCGATCTCTACGGCGACACGATTTACATTCCGTCGCTGGAGGACAGCAACGAGGCGTTCCGGAAGTACGTGGAGGATGTCAATTCGGGGGCGATCCAGGCCGGCGCGGACATCAAGATCGAAGGCGGCAAGGTCAGCGTGCAGGGCGTGGGCGGCGTCATGACCATCAACGGGATTCTGGCCGAGCTGATCTTCAAGGAAAACAAGGACCGCCACGACTTCTATGTCGAGGAAAGCTACGTGATTCCGTGGATGTATCCGTACCTGACGCCGCACGGGATCATCCTGAAGCTGAACCGGGACCGGCTGCCGGGGCTGGACCCGGAGCTGGTGAAAAACGACCACGCGTTCTGGGAGTGGTACACGCAGTGGCTGCTGGACCAGCCGGAGTTCCGGCGGGACATCTGCGCGCGCAAGTCGTTTTCCAAGCTGCGCAGCGCGATTGCCGGCATCTACGACTACCGGCGGATGTACGACGAGGCGGAGTATGCCTTCAAGCAGTCCATTGACCTGTATCCGCTCTCGCCGGAAGCGAACTTCCGCCTGGCGCAGATGTACATGAACATGCAGCGCTTCGAGGAGGCCGAGACGCTGATCCGCTCCTTCCAGGCTCAGGATCCCAAGAACGAAAGCGCCAAGGGCTTCCTGAACCAGATCGAGGGGCACCGCCGCATGGTGGACCGCCGCCGGGAAATCGAGAACAAGCAGCAGGATTCCGGCGTGCTGACTCCCGACGAGGCGCTGGAACTGGTCTCCATTTACCGCATGTCCGGGATGCAGAATGCCTATCAGAATCTGGCGACCCGGCTGGTATCGGATCCGGGATTCCCTCCGCAGCATCTCCTGGCGGTGGCGGGCATGTTCGCCCAGGACCAGCGCGTGGACGCCTTGGTCTTCACCCTGGAGCGCTATACGCAGAAGGAAGGCGGCAATCTGGATGTCTGGCTGGACCTGGCCGCGGCCTATGCCTTCCTCGGGCGCGCCAACGAAGCCGTTCAGGCGTCGCGGCGGGCGATCGAACTGGGCGGCGACCGGGCCCGCGACGCCATCCTGCGCGACGGACGCTTCCAGCCCCTGGCCTCCAATCCCGAATTCCGCGCGCTGTTTCCCCGTCAGGCCGGGCGGTCGGCGATGCCGCAGGCCCCGCAGTGGCAGGGGGGACTTCCCAACCTGCCGGGCCTGGCGAGATAGGCCGGACATGCCTCTTCCTGCCGGCGCCGCCGGATTCGAGGCGCTCACGCCCGATGTGGTGATGGACAGCGCCGAGCGCGCCCTGGGGCGGCACACCTCCGGCATCTGCCGTCCGCTGACGTCGTATATCAACCGCGTGTATGAAATCGGCCTGGAAGACGGCGGGCCTGTCATTGCCAAGTTCTACCGTCCGGGACGCTGGAGCCGCGAGGCGCTGCAGGACGAGCACGACTTCCTGCGGGAACTGGCGGCCGACGAGATTCCAGTCGTGGTGCCGCTGGCGGACGACGCCGGGGCGACGCTGCACGACGAGGGGGGCATCTGCTTCGCGCTGTTTCCCCGCATGGGCGGGCGCCCCTGCGACGAGCCGTCGCGGGAGGAATGGCGGCAGATCGGCCGTCTGATCGGGCGCATTCATGCGGCGGGCGCGCGCCGTCCGGCGGCGCACCGGATCACGATTGATCCGCGGGAATCCTCGCGGCAGCACCTGGATTTTCTGCGCGGGTCCGGGGCGATTCCGCGCGAGGTCGCCGGCCGCTATCTCGATGCCGCGCAGCGTTTGCTGGACCGCCTTGCGCCGCGGTTCGACGGCGTGGCGCGGCAGCGGCTGCATGGCGACCTGCACCGGATGAATCTGCTGTGGCGGCCGGGGGAGGGGTTCCGGGCCATTGATTTCGACGACATGGCCAACGGCCCCGCCATCCAGGATCTGTGGATGCTCCTGCCGGACCGCCTGCCCGCGGCGCGTGCAGAATTCGACGGGCTGCTGGAAGGCTACGAGACCTTTGCGGAGTACGACGACGCGCAGACGCGGCTGATTGAACCGCTGCGCGCCATGCGCTATCTGCACTACGCCGCGTGGTGCGCCCGGCAGAAAGCCGACGAAGGGCGCACGCTGCTCCATCCGGAATGGGGCAGCGCCGACTTCTGGCGCAGGGAACTGGCGGACCTGCAGCGCCAGGCC
>JAXGNL010000022.1:0-44518 GCA_040768005.1 Kiritimatiellia bacterium | reverse complement strand
CAGTCCGGGAAATCCTCCGCAGGGATTTCCATCCAGTCGTCCTGGTCGGCTTTCATCAGGGCCACCTTCACGCCCGGACGGGCGTAGTGGTCTTCGTCAATCACCACTCCGGCAACCTGCAACCCGGCACCGGCGCTGGCATTCCCCGCAACCAGCCACGCAAGCATCCAGCAAACCTTCTTCATGCCCGGCTTCCTCTGTCCCAGCCTTCCATCATTCCACCCCCCCTTTCCTTCCCCCCTACGGCATCATGCGCCGGAAGGCCTCGGCGCGTTCGTCGAGCTGGGCGCGGGTGATGTGCCGCAGGCCGTCCACGCTGAACGCCTCGCAGGTGTAGGCCGCCGTCACCGTGGCGTTCACCAGCGCGCGGTGCAGATTCTCCCGCGTCACCTCGCCCAGCGCCGCCAGCGTCCCGATGAGCCCCCCGGCAAACGTGTCGCCCGCGCCCGTGGGATCCACCACCTCCACCAGCGGCCACGCCGGCACGATCAGAAAGTCGTCCTTCGACATCAGAAACGCCCCGTGCTCCCCCTTCTTGATCAGCGCGTAGGTCGGCCCCATGTCCAGGATCTTCTTCGCCGCCTTCAGCAGCGAGCCCTTGCCGGTCAGATGCCGCGCCTCGTGCTCGTTCACCGTCAGCATGTCCACGCGCGCGATTACGTTCATCAGGTCTTCGCGCGTCGTGTTGATCCACAGGTCCATCGTGTCCAGCACCGTGAACTTCGGCTTCTGCATCTGGTCGAGCACATGCGCCTGCAGCGCCGGCGCGATGTTCTCCAGGCACAGGAACGGACTGGCGCGGTATGCCTCCGGTATCACCGGGTTGAAGTCGGCAAACACGTTGAGGTCCGTGCAGTTCGTGCGCCGGTTGTTCATGTTGTCTTCGTACACCCCGCTCCAGTGGAACGTCTTGCCCTTCTCGCGCTGCAGGCCCTGCAGATCCACTCCGGCGGTTTCGAAAATCGCCACGTACTCCGGCGGAAAATCCTCGCCGACCACGCCGACCACGCCCGTGCGGGCGAACAGCGAGGCCGCAATGCTCGTGTAACTGGCCGAGCCGCCCAGCAGTTTCTCGTGCGCCGCCTTGGACGTCTGCACGCTGTCAAACGCCACCGATCCCACGACGACCACATCCGGGGTTGTTTTCCTGTCCATGACGGTTCCTTCCTCGTCCTCGGTTTCCTCCCCCCCGGCCTCCCCATGCGTCAATCCGCCAGCTTTTCCTCGAGCAGTTCGCACAGGGCGTGGATGATCATCGCGTGCCCTTCCTGGATGCGCGCCGTCACGCCCGTGCAGGCCACGCTCAGCACTTCGTCGGCCAGCGGCGCCAGCGCGCCGCCCTTTCCGCCGCACATCGCCACCGTCCACAGACCCGCCGCCTTCGCCGCCTCCGCCGCCCGGCAGACATTGCCCGCGTTGCCGCTGGTCGAAATCGCCAGCAACACGTCGCCCGGACGCCCCAGCGCCTCCACCTGCTTCGAGAACACCTGCTCGAAGGAATAGTCGTTGGCAATGGACGTCAGCACCGAGCTGTCCGTCGTCAGGGCGATGGCCGCATAGGGCCGCCGCTCGCGCTGGAACCGGTTGACCAGTTCCGCGGCGAAATGCTGGGCATCGGCCGCGCTGCCGCCGTTGCCGCACACCAGCACCTTGCCCCCCTGCCGGAGCCGCTCCGCCAGGCCCGCCGCCACCGCCTCGATGGCCGGCCGCAGGCGCGTCAGCACTTCGTGCGCCGCGTCCAGATGCCCTTCGGCGAATCCGTCCCAATCCATGGCCCGCCCCTACAGGCTTTCCACCGCGGCTTTTTTACGCCCGCGGATTTCATTGACTTCCACCGACACCCCGCTCAGGTCGCAGGTGCCCAGGTGTTCCTGAAGGAGTTCGCGGACCCGCGCCTGCATCAGCTTGCACAGTTCGGGAATCCGCGTGCCTTCCTTCACCCCCAGCACCAGGCCCACCGCCAGCGCCCCGCGCTGCGCCCGCAGCTTCGTCTTCTGCCAGGCCACCGCCGCAAATTCATCCTTCAGCCCGTTGAGGTACTCCTGCACCGCCTCGGTGCTGATGTTGACCGTGCCGTCCTCGTTCTCGAACGTCACGAACGAGCGCTTCCGCCGCCACGCCACCCCGGTCAGCAGGAAGGCAAACAGATACAGCAGGCCTCCCATCCCCAGCAGGATGCGTCCCCACCCCGGAACGCCCCGCGCCCAGGCCAGCGCGTTCTGCAGGCATGCCGGATACGGCACCGACGCCATCAGCGCCAGCCCCGCCGCCGCCAGCACCGTGTACAGCGCCAACCCCAACAGAAAATGAATTGCCTTCATGCGTTTCTCCTGTCTTCCCGCTCAACTGTATACACCGCCCGCCGCCCCGTTGCACTCGCCAAATCGCCGGCCGCCCCCGCGGGGCATCTGCGATTAGGTGTCATTGGCCTTCGTAGCGCGGGGCTCCCGTCACGCAGATCCTGCATGGTCCAGTCATCCGGCCGTTGGGATGGGGCCCAGATGTCTCGACTTCGCTCGACATGACCGGAAGGAGGGCTTGCGTGGTCTCGCAGGGGACTGTCATCCCGAGCAGAGTCGAGGATCTCGCTTGGTCCCGCATTGACCATCAGGATGAAGACCGAGATCCCTCGGCGGCGGGACAAGTAATTTCGACTCCGGCGCTGCGCGCCTTCGCTCCATATATGACTTGGGTGTGCACCTAATCGCAAATGCCCCCATCCGGACCATCCGGCCCCGCCCCCCAATGGATTCCTTTGCCTGCGCCCTTGTGCTTTCCGCGGGATTTTTGCGGATAGATGGCCCTTCCAACCCATGGCGAATCGCTCTTCCATCGGGTCTTCTGGGCGGCCGCTGGCGCTGGCCGCGAGCTGCGCCACGTTTCCTGGATCCGCCCCCTCGGCCAGGACGAACTGGATCAGTTCCTGGCCTCCGGCCGCGACGCTTGCGCACCTACGGCATCACCATCCACGCGACCCCGCCGGCGCCCGCTACGAATTCGCCAACGCACGTCCACCCCACCGCGCCGCCCGAATGGACTTCATCTCCCCGCCGTCCTATGCGTTCCAGTCATCCGGGGACGCACCGGGCGGTTCGTGGACTGCCACGTCCTGCTCGACACCTCGGCGCGGCAGAACTGGCTGCTGCTGCCGTCGGTGGAAGCCATGGACTACCGCGCCTTCGCCCCGCCCATGGGCGAATACCCCGATCATGTCCTCTCCGCCATCCCCGGCTATGCCGGCGTGGCCAACAAGCTGGTCTTCGACACCCTCCACATCGAGTCGCCGGTCTTCCACGTGCCGCCCGCCCGCGGCGGCTTCGGCCCCCTCGCCCGCGCCGCCGAACTCCCCAACCGCAGCCCCAAGTCCGCCCGGGACCGCGAATCGCTCGGCCGCCGCACCCATGTGATCTTCGGCGCCGGCCCCATGCAGGCCTTTTCTTTTGTCCGTTTCGATTTCCCCGGCCGCGCCGTCCGGTTTTCGACCGATGCCGCCTATCAGCCGGAAGATCCCGGCACCCTGCTCGCCTGCCTGCCCCTGAAGTCCTGGCGCGGACGCCCCGCCGTGGACGCGACCCTCGACGGCGCCCCTCTCCTGCTCGTGTTCGATACCGGCGGCGAATTCGAACTGTCCCTTCCCGCCGACGTCCCGGCCGGCACCACGCTGGCCATCGGCGACTGGCTCCTGGACGACGTCCGCCCGACCCTCCACGACGACCACGGACTGCCCGCGGCCTACCCCGCCCGCCTCGGCCTCGGCCTGCTGGCCCGCGCCGCCGTCACCCTCGATTTCAAACAGCGCCGGGTCTGGATCGAATCCCCCGCGCCCGCCGTCCGTTCACCCGGCCCGGCTGACGAAGTCCGCGACACTCCACCCGTCCAATACAGAGGAATCACGCCATGAGCATAGCCGAAGCCGCCAAACACGAGTGGGAAGAGCAGCACCAGCACCCCCTGGGATTCAAGACCCGCCGGGGACTCAACTGGTTCACCGTCGGCCTCATGTACGCCATGTTCTACATGTGCCGCTACAACTTCCGCTTCGCCGGCGCCGGCATGCGCGCCGAATTCGGCTGGTCCACCGGCGACATCGCCAACCTCGCCGCCTGGTTCTCCGTCGCCTACGGCACCGGCCAGCTCCTCAACGGCCTCTTCTGCGACCGCATCGGCGGCCGCGCCTCCATGCTCATCGGCGCCATCGGCTCCATCCTCGTCAACGTCCTCATCGGCTTCTCCCCCTGGACCTCCACCTTCGCCGCCTTTGCCGCCATGTGGATGGTCAACGGCTACATCCAGGCCGCCGGCACCCCCGGCATGGTCAAAATCAACGCCGCCTGGTTCAACAAGGAGGAACGCGGCCTCTTCTCCGGCATCTTCGGTTTCATGATCCAGTCCGGCCAGGCCATGATCTCCATGCTCGCCCCCTGGATCCTCGCCGGCTTCAGCTTCCTGGCCTTCGCCGTCGGCCCCGGCGAGTGGCGCATGCTCTTCAGCATCCCCCCCATCTTCCTCGGCCTCGTCGCCGTCTGGTTCTACTTCGTCTCCGCCGAATCCCCCGACGACGCCGGCTTCCCCCACGGCACCATCCAGGACGACGTCGACAACTCCGCGGGCACCACCGTCCCCGTGCTCGAGTCCTTCAAGTTCGTCTTCTCCAATCCCCTCGTCTGGTTCTATGCCGTCGCCTACGGCTGCACCGGCGCCGTCCGCCACGCCGCCGACCAGCTCTCCCCGCTCTACTTCGAAGACGTCCTCGGCTTCAACATGAAGACCAACCTCCCCCTCATCGCCAGCTTCACCCTCGTCCTCGTCCCCATCGTCGCCGTCTGCGGCTCCGTCCTCTCCGGCTGGGCCTCGGACCGGTTCTTCCGCGGCAACCGCTACCCCGTCGCCATGGTCCTCTACTACGGCGAGGCCTGCGTCATCGCCGCCGCCACCACCGTCATGGCCCTGGGCATCATCGGCCCCACCACCGGCGGCATCCTCCTCGGCTGCCTCTTCCTCGTCCTCATCGCCATCACCGCCAACTCCACCCACTCCATCGTCGGCGCCGCCGCCCCCGTCGACATCGGCGGCAAGAAAATGGCCGGCTTCGCCTCCGGCGTCATTGATTCCTTCCAGTACTACGGCGCCGCCATCGGCCTGGTCATCACCGGCCTCATGCTCGACGTCTCCCTCCCCGGCAACTACACCGTCTGGTTCGGCATCATGACCTGCTTCGCCTTCTTCGGCGGCTGCGCCATGCTCTCCCTCCTCCTCCGCCAGCGCGGCAATCCCCTCGCCAGCCGCGCCGTCATTGCCTTCATGGCCCTCCTCGTCCTCGGCGGCGCCATCGTCGGCGTCCGCGAATACCGCCGGATGAAGCCCCTCGCCCTCGACCACTACGTCACCGCCGCCGCCCTGGCCTTCCAGGAAGGCCGCATGAATGACGCCATCGACGACGCCCAGCGCGTCCTCCGCCTCTTCCCCGATCAGGCCGATGCCCGGGAAATCGTGAACACCTTCCACGACGAGTTTGTCGCCGCCGCCCGCGCCGCCCTCGCCGCCGGCGACGCCCCTTCCGCCATCGAAAACGCCCAGAACGCCATCAACCTCAAGGGCCGGGAAAGCGATGCCCGCGCCCTTCTCGCCGAAGCCAAGGCCCTGAACAAGGCCCAGGAACAGACCATTCAGGAATAGGAGCCCCGCCATGACCACCACCCCGCACGTTCACACCCCCATTCCCCGCCAGCTCTGGATCAAGGATCGCTGCCTCGCCGTCGAAACCCAGTTCCGCAAAAGCACCGGCCGCGGCGCCTTTGTCGCGCGCTTTTTGCCCCTGGTCGCCGTCCTGGCCCTGACCTACTGGAACAGCCTTCAGGCGCCCCCGCCCGTCACCGCCTGGATCGCCACCCCCGTGGCCGTGGTCGCCACCTACCTCGCCCTGCTCGTCCTCTCCCACCGGTTCCACGACCTCGGGAAAAGCGGCGCCAACCTCCTGCAAATCGTCCTGCCCGTCTTTATCTGGCTCTGGGTCGGCGGCGACCTCATGGCCAAACTCCCCCCCCGGCTCTGGATCGCCACCGCCGCCGTCCTCGCCGCCTGGCCCGTCATTGTCCTCCTCCGCCTCTGCTTCCAGCCCGCCGCCCAGGCCCCCAAGACCTGAGCGCCCTGCGTAAATCAGGCCCGCCCCGGACCCTCACGGGCTTGCTTGCCCGACGACTTGTCCGCCATAGCCTTGGCGAAGGAGGAAGCCTTGGCGAAGTCTGGCCCCGTGGGTGAATCAGGTCCGCCTTGCTGCCCCCTCATGGACTCACGGCACAACGCCGCCTCCCCCCAATTGGAAATTGGATATTGGATATTGAAACCCCTGTCCCCTGCGCCCCTGCCCCCTGACCTCTGACCTCTCTCCCTACCCCCCGCCCCTGCTTCTACCCCTCTCCTGCTCCATCATCAGATACCGGTACAGCCGCCGGTAATACCCGTCCTGCCGCAGCAGGTCCTCGTGCCGGCCCTGCGCCACCAGCCGCCCCTGCTGCATCACCAGGATCCGGTCGGCATGGCGAATGGTGGACAGCCGGTGGGCAATCACGATTCCGGTCCGGTCCGCCATGACCCGCGCCAGAGCGTCCTGGATCAGCGCCTCTGTCTCGCTGTCCACATTGGCCGTCGCCTCGTCCAGGATCAGCAATCCGGCCTGGTCCTGCGCCATGATCCGCGCCAGCGCCAGCAGCTGCTTCTGCCCCGCCGACAGCCCCGCCCCGCGCTCGTTGAGCCGCGTGTCATACCCTTGGGGCAGTTTCCGGATGAATCCGTCCGCGTTCACGTGGCGCGCCGCCGCCTCGACCGCCTCGCGCGGCAGCCCCGGATCCATCAACCCGATGTTCTCCGCCACCGTGGCGGAAAAAAGGAACGGCTCCTGGCGGACAGCCCCCACCCGCCGGCGCAACGCCTGCTGGCGCACCTCCCGGACATCCACCCCGCCAATGGCAATCCGCCCCTGCTGCACGTCGTAGAACCGCATCAGCAGATTCACCAGCGTGGTTTTCCCCGACCCGGTGGCCCCGACCACCGCCACGGTTTCGCCGGGTTCCACCCGGAAGGACACGTCGCGCAGCACGGGGGTTCCCTCCACATAGGCGAAGTGCACCCCGTCGAATTCAATGGGACCCGTTGCAGGCGGCAGATCCGCCGGCGTCTCCGGATCCGGCACCTCCTGCCGTTCCTCCAGCAGCGTGAAGATCCGTTCGCACGCCGCCAGCGCCTGCTGCATCATCCCCGCCCGGTTCGACAGCCCGTCCAGCGGCCGGAAGAAATCCCGTACATAGGTCAGGAACGCAATCAGCACCCCCAGCGTCACCCCGCCGTGCCCGCTCAGAAGACAGGCGCCGCCCACGCCCAGCACCAGGATCGTCGAAACCGCCTGCGCCAGCTCCAGCACCGGGAAGTAGAAACTGAACCAGCGCACTTCGAGAAAACACGCGTCGCGCATCAGCCGGTTCAGCCGCCCAAACCGCTCGCGGATCGTCCCCTCCCGCCCGAACAGCTGGATCGTCGTCATGCCCGCCAGCGCTTCCTGCGCCTGCGTGTTCAGCGCCGACTGCGCCCGCCGGATCTCCCGGTTGGCCGCCCGCACCCGCTGGTTGGCGAACACAAACGCCCCCGCCAGAAACGGCAGGATGCCGAACAGCACCAGCGACAGCACCGGGCTGATGTACAGCATGAACAGAAACACCCCGATGATCTGGAACACGTCCGCCACCGCCCCCACCACCCCGTCGGTCACGAAATGTTGGACGCTGTCCACGTCCGACGTCACCCGCGTCATCAACCGCCCCACCGGCGTCGTGTCGAAATAGCGCAGGTGCAGTCCCAATGCCTTGCCGAACACGTCCCGCCGGATGTCCCGGACGATCCGCTGCCCCATCCGGGCCGTGATCACCGTCTGCACGTAGCGCAGCAGCAGGCTGCCCGCGCTCACCGCGAAGAACAGCCCCGCCGTGCGCAGCAACCCGTCCAGGCGCGCATCCATCGGCAGCGCCGCGTTGCCGATCCACCGGTCCACCGCGTTGCGGATCAGCACCGGCGGATAGTTCATTCCCAGGCCCGCCGCCAGCGTCAGGACGAAAATTCCCGCCATCGCCCACCGGTACGGACGCGTATACCCCAGCAGCCGCCGCATCAGCCGCCGCGACTCGCCTTTCGCCGGCTTGAACTCTGTTCGCTCCGCATGCATCGGTTCAGACCGCCGCCGCCAGCTGCTGCATCTCATGCAGGCGCCGGTAGTAGCCCGGCTGCCGCACCAGCTCTTCATGCGTTCCCTGCTGGGTGATCCGCCCGTTTTCCATCACCACAATCCGGTCCATCCCCGCCAGCGTGCTGACCCGGTGGCTCGCCAGCAGCGTCGTGCGCCCGGCCAACACGGGTTGCAGCTTGCCCAGAATCGCCGCCTCCGTCTCCGTGTCCACCGACGCCAGCACATCGTCCAGGATCAGGATGCGCGGATCGCGCGACAGCGCCCGGCCGATGGACGTCCGCTGGCGCTGGCCGCCCGACAGCGTCACCCCCCGCTCCCCCACCAGCGTCTCGTACTGCCGCGGCAGCTGCTCCACATCCGCATGCAGATGCGCCAGGTCCGCCGCCGTCAGGATGGTTTCCTCCGTCGCATCCGGCGCCCCGAACCCGATGTTGTTCGCCAGCGTGTCGGAAAACAGCATCGGCTCCTGTTCCGCCATGCCCATCTGCCCCCGCAGCTCCGACAGCGGAATCTCCCGCACATCGCGCCCGCCGATCCGCACCGACCCCGACGTCGCATCCATCAGCCTCGGCAGCAGCGACAGCAGCAACGTCTTCCCGCTCCCCGTCGGCCCCGTGATCCCGATCCGCAGGCCCGCCGGAATCGTCAGGCAGATGTCCTCCAGCAGCGTGGCCTCCCCCGCCTTCAGCGTCACATGGTCGAATTCGATGTCCAGAGGCACATCCGAACCCGAACGGAAAGGCCGGCTCACCGGGACGGTTCGCCCTACCGATGCCAAATCGGTTTGGAAAAGGTAGGGCGAGGTGTCCCCACCGAGCCGGAATTTTTCTTCAGCTCCCCTCTCGGCATTATCGCGCGCGCCGCCTTGCGGATCCCGGATCGCCGCCTCCTGTTCCATCACCTCGCGGATCCGCCCCCAGCTCGCCCGCGACCGCTGCAACAGGCTCAGCACCCACCCCAGCGACAGCAGCGGCCACTGCATGTACAGCAGGTACTGGGTGAACTGCACCAGCTCGCCCAGCGTCATCCGCCCCTGGATCACCATGCGCCCGCCCACCAGCAGCACCAGCACCGAACTCAGCGCAAACCAAAGCCCCGCCAGCGGCCGCGTCCCTTCATGCACATAGGCCAGCCGCAGGTTCTTCTTCATCAGGGCGCGGTTGCGCGCATGGAACAAATCCAGCCACCGCGGCTCCAGACCGAACGACTTCACCGTCTGGATCCCCGTGAACGTCTCCTGGTTGAAGCTCGCCATCTCCGACAGCTCCTCCTGGACCGCCAGATGCCCCCGCTTGATGCGATGCGCAAACCAGGTGAAGCTTCCCACCATCAACGGCACCAGCAGCAGGATCATTCCCGCCAGCGCCGCATTCAGGCGGAACATCACCCCGAACGCCAGAATGAACACGAACACCATGCGGCTGTTCTGCATCAAGCCCTGGCCCACCCCCATCCCCACCTGGCGCACGTCCGACGACAGCCGGTTCATCAGATCCCCCGTGTGCTGCCCCCGGAAATAGCCGCGGTCCAGCGTGGTCAAATGATCAAACAGATCCCGCCGGATGTCCGACTCCACCTGATGCCCCACCCGCAGCGGAATCCGGCGCATCCCATACGACAGCCCCGTCGCCGCCGCCGTCGCCGCCGCATACATCCCCAGCCAGCGCAGCAGACCCGGCATGTCCAGTGCCCCCGCCGTCAGGCCATCGATCACAAACCGCGAAATGAACGGAATCCCGATGTTGAACCCCACCGTCAGCAGCGACAGCAGAATGCCCGCCGCAATCACGCGCCCGTGCGGCGCCACATAGCGGCGCAGCAGAATCGGTTTGGATCGGCAACCGGACATAGTCAAGGCGGCCTACGATACACCCGCCCCGCCCCTTTGACCACCCCGCCCCCCACGCCTTGGCGGCACGGATGAATCAGACCCCTGCGGGCTTGCTTGCCCGACGACTTGTCCGCCATAGCCTTGGCGAAGGAGGAAGCCTTGGCGAAGTCTGCCCCCGTGGGTGAATCAGATCCGCTTCAGACCCCCACGGGCTTGTGGCGCAGGTGAATCAGGTCCGCTTACCCGCCCCCCACAATGTCCTAAAAATTTCATTCCTGATATTCGCTTATACACATATGTGTATATGTGCATTCTCACAGTGTTCCGCCGCCGCGGTTTTCGAACCGTGAATCGGGGCGGCTCCGTCTCCTCTTCCCCAATCCATGGAGGGCCTCCCTCCCCTCCGCACGCGACCCTTGAATTCCGGCGGCACAGAAGGAATCCGGGCCCATGCACGCGCACCGCCGAAACGGTTGACCCGTTTCCCCTTCCCGTTCTTGTCCCGTCTTAATCCAATCGATACATTTGAACACTACCCCAAAGGCCTGCATGAACATCCACTCCATCCCCGCTTGTCTTCGCTCCCTCCCTCTTTTCTGCCTGCTGATGGCCGCCCTGGCCTGCCCGAACGCCGCCCGGGCGGACGTTGTGCAGAATTTCGACACCATTACCGACGACGCCTCGTACGGCGATCTCTCGGATTACGGCGAATGGCTGTCGAACAATGCCATGGTCGCCACCAACAACGCCCGCGGCGGCAGCGGTCGCTGCCTCGTCATGGATGATGATACCGGCGGATATCTCCTGTACGAAGGCGCCGACGGCAATGGCAAGGACGGCGGGCTGGGAACCGTCTCTGTCTGGTACCGCCATTGGGACGCGGACGGCCAGGCCGTCGCCTTCCAGACGGAGTACAGCCAGAACGGCGGAGCCTGGATCGCCATCGGTTCCGAAGTGTCCGTTTCTTCCACCACCTATGCCCAGTTCAGCAGCGACGTCAACCTGGCCGGCGACAACATTCAGGTGCGGTTCCGCTCCACGGCCAGCAGCGAACGCCTCTGCCTGGATGATGTCACCCTGACGGACATGAGCGGGCCCGCCGAGGATCCCAATCTGTCGGCGGCCTCCTCGCTCTCGTTCGGGCGGATCATGCCGGGCACCGCCGCCACGCAGGTGCTGGCCCTCGCCAACACCGGCCCCTCGAACACGCTGCATCTGACGTCGCTTTCCGCCGTCAGCGGCGACACCGCCCGGTTCAGCGTCGGCTCTCTTCCCGCCTCCCTCGCCCCCGGCGCCACCGCCGGCGTCAGTGTGGTGTACAATCCGGGCGCCGTGACCGGTGTTTCCCACTCGGCCGTGTTCCATCTGAATACCGACGACCCGTCCACCCCCGCCCATCCCGTCACGTTCTCCGGCCAGACCGTCGGCGCGGCCCTCACGGTCTCCAACATCCAGTACAGCGGCGCCGGAACCACCTCGCCCGAAAACGGCAACCAGGTCCGCGTCATCGGCATCGCCACCTATGCCGACCCCTATGGCTATGCCATCGCCGACCCGGCCGGCGGCCCCTGGAGCGGCATCTACGTCTCCGACATCAATCACCGGCCGGAAATCGGCGACCGCGTGCTGGTGGAAGGCTGGGTCAATGAATCCGATTCCATGACCATTCTCAATACCGTCAGCGACTACCAGACCCTCGGCACCGGCTACAGCGTCCCGGCCGCGACGATTTCCGGCAGCCAGCTCGCCACCGAAGCCTACGAAGGCGTCTATGCCCGGATCGAAGATGTCACCGTCAACAACATCAACGTCGGCGGCGCCGATGAATTCTGGCAGGTCACCGACGGCGCCAGCGTGCGCGTCGGCACCCGCGTCCCCTACCGCTATATCTGGAACCTCAACGACACCCTGGAGGCCGTGCAGGGCATCGTGTTCGTGGAAGGCTCCACGATCTCCATCCAGCCCCGCAGCGACTGGGATCTCATCGGGCGGCCGGTCTATGAATACGCCCTGCGCGGACTCGTCATCACCCCCGACGGCCCGAAAACGAACTGGTACGTGCACGTGGAGGATGATCTTATCCGGGCCGTGACGAATACTGCCCCGGCCGGCGTCACCGTTCTCGACACCGGCGGCATCGTCTTTCCCGGCCTCATCGACGCCCACAACCACCCCTCCTGGAACTCCTTTCCCACCCTCATGTTCAACGACTTCCCCTTCGGCCACCGTGACGAGTGGGCCGCCACCGCGGAATACTCCGCCTGGAAATCCAAGCGCAGCACCGTCCAGAACCACGCCGCCGTCGACGACTTCCAGAAGCAGACCGTTTCCAAGTACGCCGAAGCCCTCGAGCTGATGGCCGGGTGCATCGCCATCCAGGGCAACTATGACGATGTCGAATACGCTCACCCCGACATCATGCTCTTCAACGTCGAAGAGTTTCCCGGGCGCGTCTGGGCGGATATTTTTCCCTGGACCTCCTCGTCCGGCGAGCGCACCGCTCTCCGCGCCCAGATCAACGGCGGCGCCGTCAACGCCGCCGTCATCCACCTCTGTGAAGGCGTCGACGAATACGCCCGCGCCCAATTCGACCAGTGGCGCGACTGGGGCATGCTCGATGAGAGCACCACCATCATCCACGGCGCCGCCCTCGGCCCCTCCGAATTCGCCCAGATGGCCGCCGTGAACGCCAAACTCGTCTGGTCGCCCATGTCCAACATGAAGCTCTACGGCGGCACCGCCGACGCCAAGGCCGCCAAAGAGGCCGGCGTCGTCATCGGCCTCTCCCCGGACTGGACCGCCAGCGGCTGCTTCAACATCCTCGAAGAGCTGGGCTATGCCTGGCAGCTGAATCAAACCCTGTTCGACAACGCCTTCACCGCCCGCGAAATGGCGGAAATGGTGTACCTCAACACCGCGCGCTGCACCGGCCTCTATCCCCGCTACGGCCAGATCGTCCCCGGCGCCAACGCCGGACTCTGCGTCATTTCCGGCGACCCCGCCGACCCCTACATGGCCCTGATCAACGCCCGCCCCCCCGACGTCCTGCTGACCATCATCGACGGCACCCCGCGCTACGGCGACCCCGCCATGATGACCGCCCTGGGCGCCGGCGGCGAAAGCGTCACCGTCGGCGGCGTCACCAAGCGCTTCAATATCGCCGTGAACCACCCCTTTCTGGATTACGGCAGCACCACCTTCGCCCAGCTCCGCACCGCCCTCCAGACCGCCCACTCCACCCTCACCACCACCGCGGTCCTCAACGAAGACGAACTGCAGTTCCTCGATCTGCACCTCCTGCAGGGGCACGGCGGCGACGACGTCCCCCCCTTCCGCGCCGACCGGTTCGTCAGCAGTGCGCCCTCCACCTCCGTCACCTATGACCAAGGCAGCGGGCTTTCCCTCGCGTTCCGCTACGAGGATTTCTGGGACAACGAGACCTATATCACGGATCTGGTCCACACCATCTCCATCGCCCCCGCCGCCTACCCGCAGTTTCTCCTCCAGACCATCGCCACCAACCACCCCAACTCCCCCGCCCGCGAAACCGTCCCCTTCACCGTCGGCTTCCAGGACATGCACACCAATTACGTCTTCGTCTTCGAAACCGCCGACGCCCGCGGCAACGTCCGCACCACCGTCGCCACCAACACGTTCAAGCTCGCTTTCCACACCGGCGGCGACACCGACCGCGACGGCATGCCCAACGAATGGGAAATCACCTACTTCGGCGGCTTTTCCAATGCCCTCGCCTCCGGCCACGGCGACGCCGACTGGATGAACAACCTCCAGGAATACATCGCCGGAACCCTTCCCACCTCCGCCGCTTCCTTCCTGACCGAATTCATGGACGCCCCGGTCTTCGACGACGGCGACATCTGCGAGTTCGCATCCCCCGTGCCCACCACTCCCGACCGCCTGTATGACGTCTGGTGGACGACCAATCTCGCCGCCCCGCAGATCTGGCACCCCGCCAACCTCAACGTCCCCGGCCAGGCCGGCGGCGCCGCCGTCACCCTGCGCGTCACCAACCAGCACCCCTTCGCCGTCTACCGCACCGGCGTCAAACTCCCCTGACCCCGCCTCCATGCCTGTCCAGCCCCCCGCACCCTCGCGGCGCGGGTGAATCCACTCCGCCCCGCCCCCCGGTAGAATCCTTTATGCGCTTATACACATATGTGCATATGTCTATATCCGGTTTCCCCAGGCTTGTTTGTCCGGCTCCGTGGGTGAATCCGGTCTGACCCGTTCCCCCCTATTCCCTGAACCCCGCCTTCTGCCCTTGAACATTGAATATTCCTTGTTGAATATTGGACATTGATTCCCCTCCTCCCCCCTTGCCACACCCCGCCCCGCACCCGATCCTCACCCCCATGCACCCGGATTTTCCACGCCATGGAAACTGTTTCCCCGGATTTTCCACGCTATGGAAAAAATGCCTGTCCCGCTTCAGCGGGATTTTCCACGCTGTGGAAAAATCCGCACGTTTTTTCCACGCCATGGAAAACTTTTTCGAATTTTTTCCACGCCATGGAAAAAGTTTTTCCACACCGTGGAAAACCTCTCCCCCTGCTCTTTCCTGTGTTCCTGTGTTTCCTGTTTTCCTGCTGAAGGTTCTTCCGGCTTTGCTTCCGGTCCTCCTGACCGGCTGCTCTCGTGCCCCCCGCGATGCCGCGCTTCACGGCCGCACCATGGGCACCACGTACGCCATCCGCATCGCCCGCGCCTCTCTCGCCCCCCGGGAGTTGCGCGCCCTGCAAACCGATGTGGATGCCGCCCTCGATGAACTTAACCGCCAGATGTCCGCGTGGCGGCCCGACAGCGAAATCTCGCAGTTCAACCGCGCCGGCGCCCACGAGCCCGTCGCGGTCTCCCCGGATTTCCAGTTCGTCGTCCGCCGCGCGCTGGAGATCGCCGCCGCCACGGAAGACGCCCTGGACCCCACCGTCGGCGCCCTGGTCAACCTCTGGGGTTTCGGCCCCGACGGACTCCGCCGCGAGGCGCCAACCTCCGGGCAAATCGCCGCCGCGCGGAAAACCACCGGCTGGCGGCATCTGACTCTCTCCCCCGACGGACGCCTCTCCAAGGCCGTTTTCGGCCTGCAGCTCGACCTCGGCGCCGTGGCCAAAGGCCACGGCGTGGACCGCATCGCCGCCCTCCTGCGTGATCGCGGGCTGGAACACTTCCTCGTCGAAATCGGCGGGGAAACCCTCGCGGAAGGCCTCAACGCCGACGGCGAACCCTGGCGCGTCGGCGTGCTTCTGCCGGACGATTCCGGAAACCTGCACGGGGTTCTTTCCCTGACCGGCGGCCGCGCCGTGGCCACCTCCGGCGACTACCGCCAGTTCTTCCGCGACCCCGACGGCCGCATCCGGTCGCACATCATCGACCCGCGCACCGCCGCCCCCGCCGACCACGCCGTCGCCAGCGTCTCCGTGCTCGCCCCCGACGGCCTCACCGCCGACGCCCTCGCCACCGCCTTGCTGGTGCTCGGCCCGGACGAAGGCCTTCGCCTTCTCCGCCGCGGCTTTCCCGGCATCGAAGCCCTGTGGATTCTCCATTCCCCCGATGGCGGGTTCGAAGAGGTTGCCACCCGCGCCTTCGTCTCCGCCGCCCGCTACCAGCCTCCACTGCCTTGACGCCTCCGGCGGTTTATCGCACGATGCCCGCACCCCTATGAGCCTGCGCATCCTGCATTTCAGCGACATCCACCTCCCTTTCCCCGCGGGCAGCTTCCGCGCCCCCGGGATCCTCCACCCCAAGCGCCTGGTCGCTTTGGTGAATTTTTACCTGCGCCGCGGATCCAAATACGCCCGCGCCCTCCAGAAGCTGAACGGATTGAATGACTTTCTGCGCCGGGAACCCGTGGACTACCTGCTGTTCACGGGCGACACGCTCAACTTCGGCCTCGAGCGCGAATTCACCGGCGCCGCGCCGCGCCTGGCGGAAACCCTGGGGCTGGCCCGCCGCGGCGCCCTCGCCGTGCCCGGCAACCACGATCTCTACACGCAGGATTCCCTCGGCCTGCACCGCCGCCACTTTGCTCCGCTCGTCCGCAGCGACCTGCCCCAAACCGCCACCGATACGGGGTTCCCTCTCGTCCGATGGATGGGCGACGAGGCCGTCGCCGTCGCCTTCAACACCTCCCGCCCCAATTTCAATTTCTGGAACTCCAGCGGACGCGTCCCGGCAGTGGAACTCGATGCCCTGAGCGCCTTGCTCGACCGGCCCGACATCGCCTCGCGGCGCCACATTTTCCTGATGACCCACTACCCCTTCGACGAATCCGGCTTTTTCCACGGCCTGCGCAACGCGCGCGCCCTGCTGCGCGTCCTCCACGGGCGCGACAACCTGGTGCTGCTGCACGGCCACAACCACCGCCCCTATACCTATTTCCTGCCCGAATCCGCCACCCCGCTCTACTGCGCCGGCAGCCTCTCCAAGGAAGGCGCGGAGTCGTTCTGGCTGTTCGATCTCTTCGGCGGCGCCCTCAATCCCCGCCGCGGCGTCTGGCGAAACGCCCGCTTCACCCTCGCCGACTGACCGGTTATCCAAGGCGCATCTGCGATTCGGTGCACACCCACGTCATATTGAGCGAAGGCGCGTAGCGCCGGAGTCGAAATCACTTGTCCCGCCGCCGCGGGATCTCGGCCCCATCCCAATGGCCTGCCTGCGGGACCAAGCCGAGATCCCTCGACTCCTCTCGGGATGACAACCATGAAAATCCGGGCGGGTTCAGGTTGTAACCCACTATGACGGGGTTTAATAATCGCAGATGCTCCCCGTCCCGCCCTCCTCCGCCCTCCGCGGAAAAGACGCTTTGCATCGGCCGCGGCAGACATGGTATTTTGCCGGGCATGGAAATCAGCCCATGGACCTGGTATGCCGGCCTTCTGATCGGAGGGCTGATGCTGATCATCGCGGAGGTGTTCATTCCCGGCGGCATCGCGGGCGTGTTCGGCGCGGTCGCGCTGCTGGCGGCCATGGGTCTGGGCCTGGCGATCTTTCCGCCGCCCTGGGGGATTTTCTCGGCCCTCGCCATGGTGGTCTTCGGGGGCATCTTCATTCTGCTCTGGGTGCAGGTTTTCCCCCGCACCCGCGCCGGCCGGCGCATCGCCCTGCGCCTCGACGGAGCCGATTACAAATCCTCGGCCCTGCCGCCGCCGGAACTGCGCGGCGCGACCGGCGAGGCCGTCACCGCCCTGCGCCCCGCCGGCATCGCCCTGATCCAGGGCAAGCGCTATGATGTGCTGGCCGAGGGCGGCGAATGGATCGCCGCCGGCGCCGCCGTCCGCGTCCGCGACATCCGCAACGGGCATCTCATCGTCTCCGACGCCGCTTCGCCATGAGAATCGGCCCGGTCCAGACATGGCTGCTGGCGGCGCTGCTGGCGCCGGCCGCCGCGCAGGCGTTCCGGATCCAGACCGCCGACGGCACCAACGCCCTGGCCACCGCCTCCGGCGATGTGCTCCCGAAAGAAACCCTCCTGATCGGGCAGGAACTCGACATCCGCGGACGGGCCGAACGCGATCTGTGGCTCGCGGGCACCACGGTGCAGATGGACGGCGAAAGCGACGGCGACCTGCGGGTGCTGGCCCGTTCCGTCGCGCTCCGCGGCGAGATGCGCCGGAACCTGCTGGCCTATGCCGCCGGACTGCACCTGGCCACCGGCGCCGTCGTCCGGGGCGACGCCGCCCTGCTCGGCAACCATGTCATCAGCGAAGGCCGGGTCGAGGGCGATGCCTGGATTCTCGCGACCTCCGCCACCCTGGGCGGCACCTGGGGCGGCACCGTCCGCGTGCAGGCCGACGAAATCCGGGTGGCGCCCGGCACCGTCATCGCCGGCGACCTGGTTTATGCCGCGCCCAAGGCCCCGGTGCTGGATGCCAGCGTCACCGTCGGCGGCGAGGTCCGTCCGCGCGAGTCCCTCCTGCCGGAAGCCGCCGGCGGCATGGGGGCGACGTTCCGGAACCGGCTGTGGCTGCACGGATTCCTGTTCCTGGCGGCGCTGCTGGTGGGCATGCCGTTTGTCGGCGTCTTCCCCCTGCTGGCGGGCGGGGCCGTGCGCAACCTGCAGGCCGCGCCCTGGCGCTCGTTCGTCTCCGGCCTGATCACCGTGCTTCTCGGCCCCTTCCTGATCGGCTTCGCCCTGATGACCCTCGTGGGCATCCCCCTGGCCCTCGCGCTGGCCGCGATCCTGTTCCTGCTGGTCTATCTGTCGCACATTGTCGTGGCGCTGTGGATCGGCCACCGCCTGCTGCGCGGTCCCGGACCGCAGTCGTTCGGCCAGGTGCTGGCGGCGCTGGCCGCGGGGCTGTTCCTGCTGTATTTCGCCGCCGCCCTGCCGGGCGTCGCCTCGTTCCTGGCGCTGCCGGTCGTCGTCCTGGGCACCGGCGCCCTCGTCGCCGCCCGCCCCCTGCGCCCCGTCATCGCCATGCCCCGCCCCCCGCCCATGCCCCCTGTAAAACAACCGGAACCCACGGAACCACCCCAAGCCTAAAAGGAGTCCGCCATGCCCTTCATCCAGATCCTGTTCATCCTGCTGGCGATCGTTGTCGTCATCCTGCTGAGCCTCTTCTTCTACTTCCTGAAGGTGTGGGTCCGGGCGTGGATGAGCGGCGCCTACATTTCCCTGCTCAACCTGCTGGGCATGAAACTGCGCAACGTGCCGCCCACCCTCATCGTGGATGCCCGCATCCGCGCCGTGAAGGCCGGCATGGAACTGAGCTCCGACCAGCTCGAAGCCCACTACCTCGCCGGCGGCGACATCATCAACGTCGTCCAGGCGCTGATCGCGGCCGACAAGGCCAACATCGAACTGACCTTCCAGCGCGCCGCCGCCATTGACCTGGCCGGACGCGACGTGTACGACGCCGTGCGCACCTCGGTGAATCCCAAGGTCATTGACTGCCCGGATCCCTCCAAGGGCGTCACGATGCTGGATGCCGTGGCCAAGGACGGCATCCGCCTGCTGATCAAAGCCCGCGTCACCGTGCGCGCCAATCTCGCCCGCCTCGTCGGCGGCGCCACCGAAGACACCATCATCGCGCGCGTCGGCCAGGGCATCGTCTCCGCCATCGGCTCGTCGCCCACCTACAAGGACGTGCTCGAAAACCCCGACCACATCTCCCGCAAGGTGCTGAACTCCGGACTCGACGCCCAGACCGCGTTCGAAATCGTCTCGATTGACATCGCCGACGTCTCGGTGGCCGGCGTGTCCGGCACCCGCGAGGTCGCCAATGTCGGCGCCCTGCTCGAAACCGAGCGCGCCGAGGCCGACAAGAAGATGCGCCAGGCCGAAGCCGAAGGCCGCCGCGCCATGGCCGCCGCCGCCGAGCAGGAAATGCGCGCGCGCATCCAGGAAATGCAGGCCAAGGTGGTCGAGGCCCAGGCGGAGATCCCCATGGCCATCGCCACGGCCATGAAGGAAGGCAAGCTCGGCGTGATGGACTATCTGCGGATGCAGAATGTCATGGCCGACACCTCCATGCGCGAGTCCCTGGCCGAAGGCGAAAAGCCCCCGCAGGCCTGATGTCGCCCGGAACGGTCATCGTTCTGGCCGCCGCCGACCCGGGCGGCGTCCTGGAAGTCGTCATCTGGCTGGTGGCCGGCGCAATCTGGCTGGCCAGTCAGATGGCGGCCGCCCGCAAGCGGAAATCCCGGCAGCAGACGCGCCATGCCGCGCCCGCCGCCGGAACGGAGCGTCCCGGCCGATTCGCCGGCGCGGACTCGCCCGCGCCGGATGAACTGGCCGAGATCTTCAAGCGGCTGGGCGCCGACATTCCCGCGACGCCTCCGCCGGCCCCCCGGCCTCCGCCGGCGCCTGCCGCGCCGGCGGCCCGGCCGCGTCCCGCGGCTTCTCACCGCCCCGCCGCCCCCCGCCGGCCCCACATGCACCGGCCGGATGAAAGGCGCGTCCAGCCGGAGATCGCCCGGCGGCTGGCGCGGGCGCGCCGGGAGGCCGAGGCCGCCGCCCGCCAGGTCCAGGAAGCCCGGAAGATTCCGGAACTTCAGGACCTCCACGGGCTGGCGGTCCGGCGGGATGACAGCCAAAGCGTCCACGCGGCCACGCGCTCCAGCGGACTGGTCCTGCCGCGGCTGCATGCCATGGACCTGCGCCTGACGCCGTTCCCGTCCGTTCCCATGCCGGCGCTCAGCCGCACCCAGCATCAAGCCCCGCCGCTGCGCATTCCCCTGCATGGACGCCGGGAGCTGCGCAACGCCATTGTCGCCCAGACCCTGCTTCATCCTCCCCGGAGCGAAGCCCGGATTTAACCGGAGGTACCGCATGATGCCGCCCGCGCCCCTGTTCCTCGCCGTGCTGATCCTGGCCGCCTACCTGGCCGGCTCCATTCCCAACGGCCTGCTGATTGCCGCGTGCAGAGGCGTGGACCTGCGCAAGACCGGATCGGGCAACATCGGCGCCACCAACGTGTTCCGCTGCGTGGGCAAAACCTGGGGTGTCGCGGCGTTCGTTCTGGATGCCCTCAAGGGCTTCGTCCCCGCCTTTTTCTTTCCGCGGCTGATGGAGGCCGCGCCCCCCTGGCTGGGACTGGCCTGCGGGGCGGCGGCCGTCGCCGGACACACCTGGCCCGTCTGGCTGGGCTTCAAGGGCGGCAAAGGCGTCAGCACCAGCGCCGGCATGCTCCTGGGCATCGCCCCCCCCGCCGCCGGCATCGGCTTCGCCGTGTTTGCGATCGTGGTCGTGGCGACCCGCTGGGTCTCGCTGAGCTCCATCCTCGCCGCCATCGCCGTGCCCGCGGCCGGTGCCTGGTTCTACGGCAAGGACAATCCCCTGCTGGCCTGGGCGCTGGCGGTCATCGGCCTGCTGGTCGTCGTCAAGCACCGCTCCAATATCCGCCGCCTGCTCAACGGCACCGAACCCCGCATCGTCGGCCGGAACCGGCCCTCCCGATGAAGGCGCCGGCCATCCGGCCGGTCGACCCCGCGGCCGAAGCCTGGACCGAAGAACGCTGCCATATCCTCGAACTGAGCAACTCGCCGGACGATCCGGAGGTCTCCATGGCCCGCGCGCGGGTCGAGCCCGGCGTCACCACCCGCTGGCACCGGCTGCACGGCACCGCCGAGCGCTACGTCATCCTGGAAGGCCGCGGGCGCGTCGAGGCCGGCGATCTGCCGCCGAGGGAGGTGGGTCCGGGGGATGTCGTCTGGATTCCGCCCGGCTGTCCCCAGCGCATCGCCAACACCGGAACAGCCGACCTGGTCTTTCTGGCCGTCTGCACCCCCCGGTTCCTCCCCGCGGCCTACGCCGACGGCGAGAACTGATATTCCCGGGCCGTACCCGCCGGGAAGCGCTCAGCCCCCCCCATGCGCCTCAGCCTTTGGCCGGGGCCCGGGCCGTGGAACCGCGCACCACCAGCGACGTCGGCAGCAGGTCGCTGCATTCCGCAATTTCGCCCCGGATGAGCTGGAGGATGCGGTTGCAGGACTCGATGCCCACCTGATACAGGTCGTGGCGGATCGTGGAAAGCCCCGGATTGACATACGCGGCCAGCTGGATGTCATCCACGCCCATCACCGACACATCGTCGGGAACGTCCCGGCGGTTGTCGGCCAGCCAGCGCATGGCGCCGATGGCCATCCGGTCGTTGGCCGCCATGATGGCGCTCAGGTCGGGCATTTTCGCCGCGAGCTTGGCCGTGGCCGCATAGCCGCCGCGCTGGCTCCATTCCTCGCCGCCATCCACCCAGGCCACCTCGGCCGCGCCGGCCGGCCAGGTCTGGCACACGCGCAGGAACTCGTCGCGGAACTGCAGTCCGGTATGCGTGTTGGTTCCGGCGATCAGCCCGATGCGCCGGTGTCCCAGCCCCAGCAGGTGCTCCGCCGCCAGCCGCGCCGACGCCGCATAGTCCACGCTGACGTAATTCAGCTTCTTGCCGGGAAACAGATGGTTCACCAGCACGAACTTGTACGGGCTGTCCTCGAACGCGCTCAGGTAGTCCGCATGAATGTCCGACGCGATGAACAGCATGCCGTCGGCCCGGCGGCTCGCCAGCAGCTTGAGATATTCCTGCGACTTGATGAACTGCGCGGTCGCGATGTCCAGCAGCACCTTGAACCCCTGCGACGCCGCCCGCTCGTAGATGCCCGAAATGATTTCCCCCAGGTAGATGTCCGAAAACACCCGCGTCAGATTCGGCACCACCAGGCTGATCGTGCGGCTCGACTTCGAGGCCAGCCCGCGCGCCGCGCTGTTCGGACAGAAATTGTACTTCTTGACCACCGACATCACTTTGTCGCGCGTGGCCTGGCTGATGCGCGGATGGTTGTTCAATACCAGCGAAACCGTGCTGAGTGAAAAACCGCTTTCCTTGGCGATGTCCTTGATGGTTTTGCGCTTGCCCGTCATGACGAATCCTTTGTTTTCAGGTTGGAGGCGCCATTCTTGGGTAAATCGCTCCACGCGGCAAGTAAAATGTTCTTTGTTTTACCGGTAAAACGAATCCCCTTTGCACCGGAGAAGCCCGCCTCTCTTGACCTGGCCGGCCGGGGTCTCCATCAGGTTAATCGTTCCATCCGGAGTGGGCCCGGGCTTTCAGGCGTTGACCGGCGCCTGCAAGGCGGCCGCAATTTGCCGGGCGACGGCGTGTCCGCGGGCCGCGGCCCAGACCACCAGCGAGGGGCCGGTGACCATGTCGCCGGCCGACCACACCCGGTCCAGTCCCGCGGCATCCGGCGCATCCTTCCCCGGTCCCGTGAAACCCATTGCCAGCAGCACCAGATCGGCTTTCCGGAAGAATTCCGTGCCGGGCTTCGCCACCGGCTTGCGCCCCTGCCATTCCACCTGGACGCAGCGCAACCCGTACACCCGCCCCGACTCGTCGCCTTCGAACGACAGCGTATGGGTGGCAAACAGCCGCTCGCAGCCTTCCTGGTGGCTGCTCGACGCCCGGTAGATCCGCGGCCAGTCCGGCCAGGGATTGTCGTCCGCCCGCCCCTCCGGCGGCCGGGGCAGGATTTCGATCTGGGTGACGCTCTTCGCCCCGTGCCGGACCGACGTGCCGACGCAGTCGCTTCCCGTGTCGCCGCCCCCGATGACCACCACGTCGCGGCCCCGGGCCGACCAGTCCGCGCCGACGTCCGGAAGTTCGCCGGCCACCACCTCGTTCTGGCGGATCAGGAAATCCAGCGCAAAGTGAATGCCCTTCAACTCGCGGCCGGGCACCGGCAGGTCGCGGGGTTCGCGCGCGCCGCACGCCAGCAGCATGCCGTCGTGCTTGCGGCGCAGATAGTCCAGCGCGACATCCCGCCCGACCTGCACACCGCATTCAAACCGCACGCCCTCCCGCCGGAACAGCTCGATCCGCCGCTCGACCATCCATTTCTCGAGCTTGAAATCGGGAATGCCGTAGCGCAACAGCCCGCCCGCCTGCCGGGCGCTCTCGTACACCGTCACGTCGAAGCCCCACCGGTTCAGATCCGACGCCGCGGCCAGCCCCGTCGGCCCGCTGCCGACCACCCCCACGGACAGCCCGTTGCGCGCCGCCGCCGGCCGCGGCACCATGCGCCCCTCCTCGAACGCCCGGTCGCCGATTTCCCGCTCGATCTGGCGGATCGCCACCGCGTCGCTGTCCTTGGCATTGCAGCACGCCCCTTCGCACAGCGCCGGACAGATCCGCCCCGTGATTTCGGGATACGGACACGTCGTCAGCACCAGCTGCAACGCGTCCTCCCAGCGGCTTTCCAGCGCCGCCGCATTCATTTCGGGGATCGGATTCTGCAGCGGGCAGCCCGCCCCGTAGCAGAACGGAATCCCGCAGTCCATGCAGCGCGCCGCCTGCCTCGCCAGCTCTTCGGGAGTCAGGTGGCGCTCGACTTCCTGCCAGTCGCGCACCCGCTCTTCGACAGGGCGGTAGCCGGGGTCCACCCGCGGCAGATCCAGAAACGACCGGTAATGGGGAATGGGATTCATCTTCCTACTCCTTCGCCTTTTCTTCGCGCTTTGTCGCCGCGTCATCGCGGCTCATCTGGCCCAGCACCAGCCGGTATTCCATCGGCAGCACCTTGATGAACAGATCCTTCCAGCGGGCCCAGTCGCGGAGAATCTCCCGCGCCCGCGGGCTGCCGGTCCACCGGACATGCCGTTCAATCATGCCGTGCAGTTCCTCTTCGTCCTCGGGGACCAGCATTTCCAGGTCCACCATGCCGAGATTGCAGCGCGCGTCGAACAGCCCGGTTTCGTCGAGCACATAGGCGATGCCCCCGCTCATCCCCGCGGCGAAGTTCACGCCCGTGGGGCCGAGAATCGCCACGCGCCCGCCCGTCATGTATTCGCAGCCGTGGTCGCCTACGCCCTCCACCACCGCCCAGGCGCCGCTGTTGCGCACCGCGAACCGCTCCCCGGCGCAGCCGTTCAGATACGCCTCGCCGCTGGTCGCGCCGTACAGCAGGACGTTGCCGGCAATCACGTTGGCCGCGGGATCATAGCCGGCGCCGGGCGCCGGGGTCGCGATGATCCGCCCGCCGCTGAGCCCCTTGCCGAGATAATCGTTGGCCTCGCCCCGCAGGACCAGGGTCAGCCCCTTCGCCGCAAAGGCCCCGAAGCTCTGCCCCGCCGACCCCGTGAACTCCAGAACCACCTGATCGTCCGGCAGCCCCTTCTGTCCGTGCCGCCGGGCGATCCGGCTCGAAATCAGCGTCCCGGTCGCGCGGTCCGTGTTGCGGATCTCCCGCTGCAGCCGGACCGGCTTGCCTCCCGCCAGCGCGTCGTCCAGGGCGGGCAGCAGCGCATAGTCCATCGCGCCGCGGATGGGCGGCTCCGGCGCCGCCGCAAAGCGGCAGTCCTCCGGCGCCGCTTCCACCCGGTGGAACACCGCGCTGAAATCCAGCCCCCTGGCTTTCCAGAACGTCACCGCCCGGTTGACATCCAGCAGATCCGAGCGCCCGACCAGATCCTCGAACTTCCGGAACCCCAGTTCCGCCATGAGTCCGCGCACCTCCCGGGCCAGGAAACGGAAAAACTGCACGACGTATTCCGGCCGGCCCGCGTACCGCTTGCGCAGCTCGGGATCCTGCGTGGCCACGCCGAACGGGCACCCGTTGGTGTGGCATTTGCGCATCATCATGCACCCGCACACCACCAGCGGCGCCGTCGCGAACCCGAATTCCTCCGCGCCCAGCAGGGCCCCCACCACCACGTCGCGGCCGGTCTTGAGCTGGCCGTCGGTCTGCAGCCGGATCCGGCTGCGCAGCTTGTTCAGCACCAGCGTCTGCTGCGTTTCGGCCAGCCCCAGCTCCCACGGCGCGCCCGCGTGCTTGATGCTCGACAGCGGCGACGCCCCCGTGCCCCCGTCGTACCCGCTGATCAGCACCCGGTCCGCCCGCGCCTTGGCCACGCCCGCCGCCACCGTCCCCACCCCCAGCTCCGACACCAGCTTCACGCTGATTTCCGCCTCGTCGTTCGCACAGCGCAGATCGTAGATCAGCTGCGCAATGTCCTCGATCGAATAGATGTCGTGATGCGGCGGCGGCGAGATCAGGGTCACGCCCGGCGTCGAATGCCGCACCCGCGCGATGTCGGCCGTCACCTTGTGGCCGGGCAGCTGCCCGCCCTCGCCGGGCTTCGCGCCCTGGGCGATCTTGATCTGCAGCTCCTGCGCATGGTTCAGGTATTCCGCCGTCACCCCGAAGCGCCCGCTGGCCACCTGCTTGATCGCACTGCAGCGGTTCTCGCCGTCCGGGCCGATGACAAACCGCGCCGGATCCTCGCCGCCTTCGCCGCTGTTGCTGCGCCCGCCGATGCGGTTCATGGCGACCGCCAGCGTCTCGTGCACTTCCTTGCCCAGCGAACCGAAGCTCATCGCCCCCGTCATGAAGCGGCGCATGATGGCTTCTTCCGGCTCGACCTCCTCCAGGGGCACCGCCGGTCCCGCCGGCCGGATCGTGAACAGCCCGCGAAGCGTGCTCTGCCGCTCGGCCTGGTCGTTGATCATCGCGGCGTATTTCCTGTACAGCTCCCAGTCGCCCGTCCGGGTGGCCTGCTGCAGGGCGCTGATGCTTTGCGCCGTCCACAGATGGCGCTCGCCGTCCGCCCGCCACGCGTACTGCCCGCCCGCCGGCAGCGGCTCGCTCTCCTCCGCGCGCCGCGCGTCCGCATGCCGCGCCAGCGCTTCCCGCGCGATCTCGTCGAGCCCCGCGCCCCCCACCCGCGACACCGTCCCCGTGAAGTACCGGTCCAGCACCGCCTGCGACAGCCCCACCGCCTCGAACACCTGCCCGTTGCGGTAGCTGCGCAGCGTCGAAATGCCCATCTTGGACATGATCTTCATCAGCCCCTTGTTCAGCGCCTGGATGTAGTTGCCCAGCGCCTTGGGCTCGTTGGTCCGCACCGAAAGCGCATCCGTCCGGACCAGCTCCGACAGCGTGGCAAAGGCCAGGTACGGATTGATCGCCGCGGCGCCGAATCCCAGCAGCAGCGCCATGTGCATCACTTCGCGCGCCTCGCCGGTCTCGATCAGCAGCCCCGTGCCCGTCCGGAATCCCGTTTCGCGCAGCGACTGGTTCACGGCCGCCGTCGCCAGCAGCGCCGGGATCGGCGCGAGCCGGTCCGGCAGGTCCCGGTCGCTCAGGACAATCAGGTTGGCGCCTCCCCGGACCTCCTCCAGCACCCGTTCGCAGAGCGCCGCCAGCGCGCCCTCCAGTTCCTCGCCCGGCCGTTCCGCCCCCGCGTCAAAGCCCATGGCCACGGTCGCCGTCCGGAAGCCTTCCCGGTTCAGGTGGCGGATCCGCGCCAGGTCGGCGTTGGACAGAATCGGATGCTGCAGCTTCACCAGCCGGGCCTGCGCCGGACTTTCGCCCAGAATGTCCGGACTGTGCCCCAGAAACGTCATCAGCGACATCACCAGCTCCTCGCGGATCGGATCGATCGGCGGGTTGGTAATCTGCGCGAACAGCTGCTTGAAATACCAGTAGAACAGCTGCGGCTTCTCGCTCAGCACCGCCAGCGGCTGGTCGCTGCCCATCGAGCCGACCGGCTCCGCCCCTTTCGTCGCCATCGCGTCCAGGAGGATGCGGATGTCTTCCCGCGTGTAGCCGAACCGCCGCTGCTGCGGCGCCAGCGGGGCCGCCGGCGCCTCCCCGGCATGGATCGCCCCGTAGAAGCCGTGGATGGCAATGTGGTTTTCCTCGACCCACCGGCGGTACGGCCGGTGCCGCGCCAGATGCATCTTGATCTCCGCATCCTTCATCAGCCGCCCCGTGGCCAGGTCCGCCAGCAGCATCGTGCCGGGACGCAGCGACCCCTTCTCCGCCACCTGGTCGGCGGGAATGTCCAGCACCCCCGCCTCCGACGCCAGCACCATGAACCCGTCCTTCGTGCGGGTGTAGCGCAGCGGCCGCAGCCCGTTGCGGTCCAGCAGCGCGCCGACCAGCCGCCCGTCGGTGAACGCCACCGCCGCCGGCCCGTCCCACGGCTCCATCAGCCCGGCATGGAATTCGAAGAACCCCCGCAGATCCGGCCCCATCGGATATTTGTTTCCCCACGCCTGCGGAACCAGCATCAGCATGGCGTGATGGATCTCGCGGCCGCCCAGCGCCAGCAGTTCGAGCAGGTTGTCCAGGTTGGCGCTGTCGCTGCCATACGCCTCCAGCACCGGCGTCATCCTGGCAAAATCGTCGCCGAACACGCCGGGATCCATCCGGGGCTCGCGCGCGGCCATGGCGTTGCGGTTGCCGCGCAGCGTGTTGATTTCGCCGTTGTGCGCCAGCAGGCGGAACGGCTGCGCCAGCGGCCACGACGGAAACGTATTGGTCGAATAGCGCTGGTGCACCACCGCCACCGCGCTCACCAGCCGCGGATCCCGCAGATCCGGAAAGAACTTCGGCACCTGCGGGGCGATCATCATCCCCTTGTACACCAGCGTCCGGCACGAAAAACTCGCGGCATAGGCGTTGGGCGAACCGTCCTCCGCCCGGCTCCCCAGCTCCCGCTCCGCGCGCTTGCGCACCGTCAGCAGCTTGCGCTCCAGCGCCTCGCCGGCCAGGCGCCCTTTGGGCTCGGCGGCAAACAAGTGCCAGAACGACGGCATCGACGCCCGGGCCGTCGCCCCCACGGCCATCGGATCCACCGGCACGTCGCGCCAGCCCAGCGCGCTCAACCCCTCCTCCAGCAGGATCCGCTGCAAGCCCGCCTTCGTATCCGCCAGCGCGGCCCCCTCCCGCGGAAGGAAAAAGGCCCCGACGCCGTAGCGGCCCGCTTCCGGCAGCGCAAACCCCAGACGCTTCGCCTCCTCCCGGAAAAATCCGTCCGGCATCTGGATCAGCAGCCCCGCGCCGTCGCCCGTGTCCGGATCCGCCCCCGTCGCTCCGCGGTGCAGCAGGTTCTCCAGCACCTCGATGCCCTTTTCGACAATCCGGTGCTCCGCCCGCCCGTCCAGGTTCAGCACAAACCCCACCCCGCACGAATCGCGCTCTGCTCTCGGATCGTACAATCCTTCCGCTTTCATCCGGCCTGTCTCCTCGTCTTCGGTCTGATGGCTCGTTTTCTGAAAATGCGTTCTATTCTTCGGATTTCACTCAAAAATCACGCAAAATCCGCCAAACGCAACCCCCGCGACAAAAATGAACCTAAAATCCGGCCGAATACCTACATTTTTGTAGCACCTTGCCGCTTTTCGAACGGATTGGTCGGCGGAATCAGGCCTTGGACGAGGCGGGTCGCGCAAGAGAGCTGATGCCTATGGCAGGAACTTCCCCTTTTTCAGCTTCTCGGGCAGGTAGGTATCCAGGACGAAATTCAGCCCGTGCTTGGCGAAGGCCTGCTGCTCGATGCGCACCCCCATCTTCAGCATCTGGTTCAGCGTCGCCTGCCATTCCTTGTGGTGGCGGATGAACGGGTCGTTCTTCAGCGCGTCGTTCGCCCGCTTGATGTCCGCGGCCTCCAGCGGATGCGTCGCATCCTGCAGGTCGTAGTCCAGGATGTCCTGCGGCGTCACGCCCAGATAATGCGCCTGCGGCACGCAGAAGAAGCGGTTGATGTGCGCCGCCTGCCCCGACCCCGCCTTCAGCGTGCGGTAGATGTTGCAGTAGCCGTACGGATCGCCGTCGGTGAACGCCAGCACCGGCAGTCCCCGGTCGTCCGCCAGCCGCCGGATGAACCGCCGGCACGCCCGCGTCGGCACCCCGCTCATCGAAATCAGCACGCAGTTGGCCTTTTCATAGTAGCGGTGATGCACCAGGCGCTGGAACAGCGACGCGGTCTCCACCACCAACACCAGCTTCGCCTTCGTCTCGAACCGCAGATGCTCCACCCGCGACGGAATGCTCCATGCCCCGCTGCCCATCTTCGCGCAGTTGATCTTCACCTCCGCGCCGCTCTGCGGATCGCGGTCCACCACCGTCAGCTCCCCGCACACGTCGCCGCCGCGCTCCTCGGGGATGTATCCCAGCTGCTCGCGGTTCACCCCCAGCATCGCCTCCATGTCGTCCAGCAGCGTGTCGCTCTCCGGCTGCGCATCGAACCGGCACTCGCCCCAGCTCTTGCTGTTGTAGTACACCTCGCGCTTGCCCGCGATGTCGTCGCGGTCCAGCAGGTCGTTCTTCGTCGTCGCCAGCAGCCGCATCGACTGCGCGAACGTCTTGACCGTGTTGTAGGACAGCGTCCGCGACGCCTTCTTGCCCAGAATCTCGAAGTGCCCCCGCTTCGCGTCAAACTTCACGTTCGCCAGCGACCGCACCGGAAAACTCATCGCGGGCTTCCGCCCCTTTTTCACAATGTCCTCGTGGATGTCTTTCGCCACGCCGACGATCTTGCGCGCCGCCGCCTCCTTGCTCACCACCTCGGGCGCCCTCGGGTCCTTCGCCTTGCTCATCGCTTAACCTCTCTCCACCCTTTTCCGGATTTTCCACGCCATGGAAAATGTTACGGCGGTTTTTCCACGCTATGGAAAAAAGTTTTCCACACTGTGGAAAAATCTTTTTCCAGCCGGGTCAGCGCCCCGGCCTACAGCAAAACCTCTTGAACACTGCCCGCTTTCCCATTCTGACTCCTGAATTCTGACTCCTGAATTCTGCCTGATGAGCGCAGCTCATCACGCCTCCAGATGCGTCCGCTCCAGCATCCGCGTCAGGTCATCCTCGACCTTGGCCTTCTGCTTGTCGGAGAGCGCCAGGATGTCCTGAAGCCCGAGGGCCAGGTGCGGGATGTATTTTTCGATGTAGCTGCGCTTGCGGTCGGCCTCGGCCGCGCGCTTGCGCTTGCCGAGATAGGCGGAAAGCCGCCGGCCGGCCTCCTGCAGGGCGAAGGTCAGTTCCTTCAGAATTTCCGGGTAATGGGCAATGGCCTCCTTGCTCTCGCTGGTGAAGGGCACCCACACGCTGGCGATGTGCAGGAAAAAGACCATCGGGCCGACCGGCAGGCCGCCGCGCGGCTGCGGCAGGCCGTAGGCCTTCCAGTTCACCCCTTCCATCGCCTCGGTCATGGCGCAGGCCCCGCCCATGTAGAGCAGCGGCGCGCGGTTGGCAAAGCGCATCACGCGCACCGGGTCTTCCGCGCCCAGCTCCGGGTTTGTGCCGGGCTTCGCGCAGGCCACGCCCACCTCGACCAGGAACGGATTGCCGCGGTACACCTCCGGCGAACGCGTCACCGCCGTGTAGAAGTCGGCGGGAAACTCTTTCTTCAGGCCGGCGAGAATCTGCTCTTCGCCGATCGGCGCCAGGCAGTCCATCGGCGGCCGCATCAGCTTTGTTTCCTGGATCGCCTGGTACAGCGCCTCGATCTCCTGATGCGCCACACGCGTCGGGTTGGCCTTGGGATTCAGCCCGGCCCGTTCGCAGATCTCCAGCGCCACGCGCGCGCTCACCCGCGAAAAGTCTTCCTGCAGCGCCCCCTTGAGGGTGCGCGCATGGCTGTCCTTGAGCATCTGCATCAGCAGGCCCAGCTCGACGCCGTGGGGATGCGGCTGGATCGCCGCCACCGGCGGCGGCAGGGTCCGGACCGCCCGCGCGTAGGTCTGCCAGGCGCCCTCTTCCTCCACCGCCCCGCCCGTCGCTTTGTCTTTCTTGAGCAGCGTGACCTTGAAATGCAGCCGCAGGTGCGGATTGGCCACCGCGCACTGCTTGAGATATTCGTCCACCGACAGCCGGCCGCGCACGTATTGGGCGGTCATTTCGATCGCCACCTGCGTGCCGTGCGCCGATCGCACCGGCTCGCCGCCCTCGTTCTCCGGCGGAAATTCCGGCCGCCAGTCCACGGCCTCGTCCGACAGCACCGCCGGCTTGTTGGCGCGCGTGTCAATCTGCACCGCCAGCCGGTGGGCCTGCGGCGCGCTCTTCGTCCGGGACAGAATCACCGTCGCCGTGCCGGTCGTCAGCTGCCCGTACATGCCGGCGGCGCTGATGCCGATGCCCTGCTGGCCGCGCGACATCCGCAGGCGGTGGAACTTGGAGCCGTAGAGCAGCTTGGCGAACACTTTCGGAATCTGCGCACGGACGATGCCCGGCCCGTTGTCCTGCACCGCCACCCGGAAGCGCCCGTCCGCCACCTGCCGCAGCTCCACCGCGATCTCCGGCAGAATCCCCGCCTCCTCGCAGGCGTCCAGCGAGTTGTCCACCGCTTCCTTCACCGCCGTCATGATCGCCTTGCGCGGGCTGTCGAACCCCAGCAGATGGCGGTTCTTCAGGAAAAACTCGGACACCGAAATCTCCCGCTGCCTGCGGGCCATGCTTTCGGCGGTCTCCTGCGTCGTCTGCTTCCGGGCCATGGTCAGACGCTTTTGATGACCTGTTCTTCGCAGGCCGCCAGGATGCGGTGCAGGTCGCGCGGGTCGTCGGCCCCGCGCATCTCCAGCAGCAGGCTGGTCTGGTGGCACATCATGCACAGACGCGCCAGCACGTGCAGATGGATGCGGTCGTCCTGGCAGCAGATCAGAAAAAAGATGTCCGTGGTGGACCGGTCGGGGGAGCCGAACGGCACCTGGGCGATCGTCTTGCCCACCACGACGAACGAATCCTCGAACATGTAGGGCTCGTGGTTGCGCGGATGCAGCAGGGCCAGCCCGCCGGCCAGCGCCGTGGAGCAGAGCTTTTCGCGCTCGACCAGGCTGTCCAGCAGCTCCGTGCGGTAGCACAGCTTGCCCGTGCGCTCGGCCAGTTCCACCATGTCGCGCAGCACCGAGGCCTTGGTGCGGCTGCCCAGCCGCGGCTCGATCCACTCCGGACGGATCAGCGACGGAATGATCGCCGCATCGCTGGACAAATCGTGATACTTGGCGGTGCTGCGGCGGTGAAAGTCCGCCAGCCGCTCGTCGCCGAATCCCAGCAGCCGGCGCGAGGCCCATTCATCCATGGCATTGTGCCGGAACACCAGCCGGCCGCCCTGGCGCTCGCACGGGATCTCCCCGCGGCGGGCCAGCTCTTCCACGCGGTCTTCCGTCAGGTGCAGGTATTCCGCGGCCTCGGCCAGGTTGAACACGCGATAGGGCATCGGCGCATGGACTCCTGTGCGGCTCCGCCCCTAGATCTTCAGCAGGCCGGCCGCAAAGGCCAGCAGCAGGCCCGCCGCCAGGACCAGGCCCCCCGCCGTCGCCACCGGAAACGGACTGCCGTCCAGCCGCCGGCGCAGCCATTTGGAATAAAACGCCGCGGCACCCGTCGCCAGCGTCACCAGCAGCATGACCAGGAAAAACGTCTGGTTCTTTCCGGCCCATTCCGCCGTCGTCGCCCCCGGCGAGCCCGATCCGCCCATGGCCGCCTTGCCCACCACCGGCAAGATCATGCATTGAAACAGGACCAGCAGGCCGAACGCCACCGCCAGCACCTGGCCGACAACCGGCGCCCCCGCGAGTTTCCGGATATCCAGCGGTTCCGGAACCGGCGCTTCTTTCCTGGACTTGGATGACGCACTCATTGGACGCGCATTGTCCATATTCCACGCGCGGATTCAAGCAAAACGCGCAAAGCCCAACGTCCAGGGGCACATCTGCGATTCGGTGCACCCTTGGGGTCATATGGAGCGTAGGCGCGTAGCGCCGGAGTCGAAATCACTTGTCCCGCCGCCGCGGGATCTGAGCACAATCCCGATGGCCAGCCTTCGGGACCAAGCCGAGATCCCTCGACTCCGCTCGGGATGACAGCCATATCCGCCGCCCCGGCCACCCGGGACGGCCGGGGCTTCGCACGCGACCCGCTCCCGCTTCCCGGCGATGGGCAAGTGTGCAGGCGGTGTGCAGGCGGACGCTTTCGGCTTTGCGCCTGTTCCGCCTGTGTGTAGGATGCGCGCCGACAAGGAACCTGCCATGAAGAAAAAGCCCAAGAACATCGTGATCCTGCTGGGCAGCGCCCGCGAAGACGGCAACTCGACGCGCCTGGCCTACGCCTTTGCCGATGCCGCCAGCCTTCGCGGTCATGCCGTCCAGTCCATCCGCGTGCCGGCTCTGGACATCGCCCCCTGCGACGGCTGCGGCGAATGCTGGAAGCCGGCATCCACTCCCTGTGTCCTCCGCGACGACATGGATTCCGTCTATCCCCTCCTGCGGAAAGCCGACCTGCTGGTGTTCGCCACGCCGCTGCATTTCTTCACCTGGTCCGCCCCCCTCAAGACGCTGGTGGACCGCCTGTACTGCCTGGCCCCCAAACGGCGCCACGGGCTCCAAGGCCTCCCCGTCGCCCTGCTCGCCACGGCCGCCGACTCCCGTCCGGCGGCCTTCGCCGGACTCAAGGCCACCTTCCGGCTCGTCGCCGGCTTCATGCAGTGGACAATCCTCGGTGACGTGCTCGTTTCCGGCGTCGCCGAAGAAGGTGACATCGCCCGCAAGCCCCGCGCCCTGGCCCGCGCCCAGGCCCTCGCCGGCCGCCTGCCCTGACCTTCGCTCCCGCGCCTCCGCCCCGGCCCCGCTTCCGCGCGTTGCCTTCCGGCCGCACCGTGGTATAGTTCCGGGTTCTGAACATGGAAGGAATCCCCGCATGACCCCCGATGCCATCCAGATCCGCAAGGCCCGCTTCGGCGACGGCCAGGCCATTTTCCAATGCATCAAGGCCCACCCGAACGAGCTGGTGCCCCGCCCCTTGAGCGACATCCAGCTCAATATCGACCGGTTCCTCGTCGCCGAACTCGACGGCCAGATCGTCGGCACCGCCTCCTGGGCCGTGCTCCCGGAACTGGATCCCGCCAAGAATCCCTCCATCGAAATCCAGTCGGTCTCCGTCCGCGCCGATCTCCAGAAGCACGGACTGGGCCGGCGCCTGGTCGAGGCGGCCATGGAGCGCGTCAGCGAATTCAAGCCCGATCAGCTCATCGTCCTGACCTTCACCCCGCCCTTCTTCGCCGCGCTGGGCTTCACGCCCATCCCCAAGGAGAAAATCCTCTACAAACTCTACAAGGGCTGCATGAACTGCTCGAAATACGATTCGCCGCTGACCTGCCCCGAAGTCGCCATGGCCCGCGTGCCGCCCAGCCGCCAGGCGGCCCCGTGATCCCGCCCGCCCGCACCCGTGGCGCCCTCCGCGTAGCCGTCCTCGCGGCCCTGGCCCTCCTCGCCCCCGCGCCGGCCTTCGCCTGGTCCGGCGTCCAGCATGTCCACATCTCCCGCGCCGCCGCCCGCAACATGCCCGACGAAGCCGCCGCCTTCCGCGACTTCGCCCGCCCCATGGCGTTCCCCAGCATCTTCCCCGACCTCTGGCGGCTGTCCGACTCCACCGAAGACCCGCGCCACTACTTCGAACCCGACCGCCTGCCGCCGGACTTCGACCTGCTGAGCCTCCACACCAACCGGCTCCTCGCCTTCGAATCCCAGATCCCCGAAGCCCCCGTTGTCATCGGCATCGCCCCCTGGACCATCCTGGACCTGATGGACGACATGACCGAATCCATGCGGACCAACGACTGGATGTGGGCCGCGCGCTGCGGCTCCGCCCTCGCCCATTACCTCGCCGACCTGCACATGCCCCTGCACTGCACCCGCAACTACAACGGGCAGGATACCGGCCAGCACGGCATTCACTCGCGCTTTGAATCCGACATGACCAAGGCCTTCTGCCGCTACGAGGACATCCGGCCCGCCCCCGCCGTCTATCTGGAGGACCCCTTCCGCTCCATCCTCGGCTGGGTGGCCGAATCCTCGGCCGTGGTGCCCGAGGTCCTCCGCGCCGATCTGATCGCCACCCGCGCCGACGGACGCACCGACTCCGAACCCTACTACCTCAAACTCTGGGAACTCACCTCCGGGATCGTCCAGGAACGGCTCAGCTCCGCCGCCGGCAACCTGTCTTCCATCTGGTACACCGCCTGGGTCAATGCCGGCCGCCCCCCCATCCCCGCCGCCTTCGACGAACTCCCCCCCCACTCGGTCTTCTCCGGCGTCGGCATCGATCCGCCGGAAGTCGAAGGCCAGCACCTCCAGCGCCGGAAACAGAAGTACGACCTGATCATCTGGCTCGTCATGGGCGCCATCGCCCTGATCGTCATCGGCTCTTCCCTGCATCGCGGCGCGCAGGCCCGCCGCGCCCCCCGGACGTGAAGCGCGAACGGCTCGATGTCCTGCTGGTCGAACGCGGCCTCGCCGAAAGCCGCGAAAAGGCCAAGCGGCTGATTCTGGCCGGCCAGGTGCTCGTGGACGACGCCCCCGCCGGCAAGGCCGGCCATGAAGTCCCCCTCGACTGCGTCCTGCGCGTGCGCCGGCCGGAACGTTTTGTCGGCCGCGGCGGCCTCAAGCTCGAAGAAGCCTTCCTGCGCTTTCCCCTGCTGTCCGCCGACGGACGGATCTGCGTGGATATCGGCGCCTCCACCGGCGGTTTCACGGACTGCCTGCTGCAGCACGGCGCCGCCAGGGTCTATGCCGTGGATGTCGGCAAGTGCCAGCTCCACCCCCGCCTCGCCGCCGATCCGCGCGTGACGGTCCTCGACGCCTGCAACGCCCGCCATCTGCAGCCCGGCGACCTGCCCGAGACCCCCTCCCTGGCCGTCACCGATGTCTCGTTCATCTCCCTGCGCCTGATCCTCCCCGCCATTGACCGCCTCCTGCCCCCCGGCGGCGAAACCGTCGCCCTCATCAAGCCCCAGTTCGAAGCCGGCCGCGACGAAGTCGGCCGCGGCGGCGTGGTCCGCGACCCGGCCGTCCGCCAGCACGTCGTGGACCGCATCCGGGAGTTCGCCGCGGCCACCCTCGGCTGGGAAGGCCTCGGCATTTGCCAGTCGCCAATCCAGGGCCCGGCTGGTAATGTGGAGTTCCTGAGCTACTGGAGAAAGCCGTCATGAACATCGGACTCATCGCCAACCGCGCCAAACCGGCGGCCGCCTCGACTCTGGCGGAACTCGCCCTCGCCGCCCGCGAACTGGGCGTGACCCTGATCGCCTGCGACCCCGAAACCGCCCGGCTGGCCCCCGGCGCGAAAGTCGTTTCCCCCGCCCGCTTCGGCAAGGCCGTGGAGCTCCTGCTCTCCCTCGGCGGCGACGGCACCGTGCTGCAATCCGTCCGCGCCCTCAACGGCGCCGCCGCCCCCGTCCTCGGCATCAACCTCGGCAATCTCGGCTTCCTCACCAGCGTCCCCGACACCCATGCCGTCGAGGCCCTGCGCGCCGTCGCCGCCGGTTCCTTCGAAACCGTCGCCTACCCCCTGCTCGAAGCCCGCGTCCTCCGCGGCCCCCGGCGCAAGCGCCTCGTCCAGGCCCGCGCCCTGAACGATATCGTCCTCGGCTGGGGCACCTCCCCCCGCGCCACCATGATCGAGCTCGAGGTGAACCGGAACCCCGTCGCCTCTTTCGTCTGCGACGGCCTGATCGTCGCCACCCCCGTCGGCAGCACCGGCCACGCCCTGTCCGCCGGCGGCCCCATTCTCCACCGCGAAACCCCCGCCCTGGTCATCGAACCCATCTGCCCGCATACCCTCAGCAACCGCCCCGTCGTCATCCCCAACGACCGCCTCGTCGTCCTGCGCGTCGCCGACCCCCGCAAAAAGGTCCTGCTGTCCGTGGACGGCCATTCCCACGGCTGGCTCGGATGCGGCGACATCCTGGAAATCCGCAAGGCCGCCGAAAGCGTCCGCTTCGTCCATCTGCCCGGCGCCTCCTGGTTCCGCCTGCTCTCCCAGAAACTCCATTGGCGCGGCTCCAGCGCCGACCCCAAGTGACCCAACGGCCCCCCGACCGGAAAACTCCCCCGTCCCCGGTCGCGAAACCGCTCCATGATTCCGGCATTATTCCTTTGACCCGCCTCATGCCATACAGTAGCTTCCTATCAACGCCCGGAGTCCTGTCGTGGATTTCGTGCGCGAGTTGCTCCGAGGAACGGCGGAATTCGGCAACGAGACAAAAAACGGAACCGCGAGGAGGCCGTTGATGAAACGTCACATTCCAAAGCATATCGTTTGGATATGCTCGTTCCTGGTCATGTTTTCCGCCGTGGCCGCGGATTCCAATACCGTGGTTCCGCCGGCCTTCCGCATGCCCGGCGCCAACACCTACATGAAGAACATCACCTTCGTGATCTTCGATACCGAAACCACCGGCTTCAGCCCCGCCAAGGACCGCCTCGTCGAAATCGGCGCCGTCAAGGTCCGCGACGGCAAGAACCTCGGTGAAAAAACCTGGCTCATCAATCCCCAGCGCTACATCCCCTGGTACGTCCAGCAGGTCCATAACATCACCCCCGACATGCTGGAGGACATGCCCACCTTCGCCGAGGTCTATCCCGAATTCCTCGAATTCATCGACGGGGCCGTCCTCATCGCCCACAACGCCCCCTTCGATATCCGCTTCATCGCCGCCGAAGCCGTCCGCAACGACATGCCCGTGCCCAAAAACGCCGTCCTCGACAGCCTCGCCCTCTTCCGCAACTGGTACCCCGACATGAAAAACCACCGCGTCTCGGACCTGATTGACCTGTTCGGCATCTCCACCGACGGCATGCACGCCCATCGCGCCACCGACGACTCGCTCTTCGTCTATTACGCCATCCAGAAGGAAATGGAACGGCGCAGCGAATCCCCCCGGTTTTCCGATCTGCTCAAGAGCGCCGGCGCCACCCTCCGCTTCGGCGACGACTGAGCCGTCCCCGACGGGCCTCCCCCCGCCCCCGTGTCCGCCTCCCTTCCACCCTGGGCGACCGCCGTGCCGCTCCTCTTTCTGCTGGCACTGGCCGTCTGGCTCGCCGGCGATGCCGCCTACGCCCTCCGGACCCGCCGCCGCGCCGCCGCGCCCGGCGCCCGACGCGCCCCCGCCGAACCGTTCACCCTCCATCCCGCCGGAGCCCCCGCCGTCCTGCTGGTTCACGGCTTCGCCGACGGCCCCGCCGTGTTCGCCAAACTGGCCCCGCCGCTCGCCGAAGCCGGCTTCGCCGTCCGCGCCATGCACCTCCCCGGCTCCGGCATCCCCCCGGCCGAGACGGCCGGCACCTCCCTCGATACCTGGCGCGCCGCCATCGACCGCGAAATCACCGCTCTGCGCACCAGCGATCCGTCCCGCCCCGTCTGGCTCGTTGGCCACTCCCTCGGCGGCGCGCTCGCGTTCGACACCGCCCTGCGCCCGGCCAACGCCGTCACCGGCCTCGTCCTGCTCGCCCCCCTTATCGAACCCTCCGACGTCCGCAGCCCCCTCCTGTCCTCCCGGCAATGGTTCAACCTCCTCAGCCGGGCGCTGCTGTTCTCCCGCATCGTCGAGTCCCGCCTGCCCGCCGATCTGCGCGATCCCGACGCCCGCGCCGCCTACCGCACCGACAAATACATCCACCGCGACATCTACCGCTCTCTCTTCGCCGCCACCGACGCCATCCGTCCCCGCGCCGCCGACTGGACCGGACCGCTTCTCGTCGTCCTCTCCCCCGATGACCAAATCGTGAACCCCGCCGCCACCCGCGCCTTCTTCGCCGCCGCCGCCCGCGCCCGCCCCGCCGAACTCGTCGAACAGCCCGGCGACGGCCATGTCCTGCCGCTCGAAGCCAGCCACCCCGCGCTGGCCGCCCGCATCGTCCGCTTCATCCAATCGTCTTCCGCCCCCCTCCCGCCTTGACACCGCCCCCCGCCGACAGAGTACAGTTCCCCCATGACTGACACCCCCGCCCTTTCCATCGGCGCCCCCGGATTCGACGTGGACCGCCTCGTCGCCGACCTGCAGGCCACCGTGGACCGCAAAATGGCCGACGGCCTCTATGCCGATGCCCGCGTCGCCCGTGCCGAGCGAACCAACCTCGTCCATTTGCGCGCTTCCGACGACTTCATCGCCTTCTACCTCACCTGCCTGCGCGAAGCCGTCTTCGTGGACATCTCCGACTACGAAATCCACGAACGCCGCCGCTTCCTCGGCCCCCTCCTCGTCGCCTTCAAGAAAACCGTCTGGAAGCTCCTGAAATTCTATACCTACCGCCTCTGGTCCCAGCAGAACCAGGTCAACGGCCTCGTCGTCACCGCCCTCGAAGGCATGGAGGACCAGACCGCCTCCAAGCTCGCCGCCCTCGAACAGCGCATCGCCGAACTGGAAGCCCAGACCCGCCCCCATGGCTCCTGAACGCCTCGCCTTCGTCTGCCCCCGTTTCGCCGGCGATGGCGCGGTCGGCGGCGCCGAAACCCTCCTGAAAAACCTCGCCGCCCGCGCCGCCCGCCTCGGGTTCGCCGTGGATTTCCTCACCACCTGCGCCCAGAGCCACTACACCTGGGACAACACCCTCCCCCCCGGCCGCAAGACCATCGATGACATGGACGTCCATTTCTTCCCCGTGGACGAGCGCAACACCGCCGACTTCCTGCGCATCCAGCAGGCCATCGACCGCGGCCATCCCGTCCCCCCCGGCGACGAGCTGCACTGGCTCCGCAACGGCGTCTGCTCCACTGCCCTGATGGCCCACCTCGACCGGCACGCCGCCGGGTACCGCGCCATCCTCACCGGCCCCTATCTCTTCGGCCTGGCCTGGTTCGCCGCCACCGCCCACCCCGGCAAAACCCTGCTCATCCCCTGCCTCCACGACGAACCGTTCGCCCGCCTCGCCTGCATGAAACGACTCTTCGACGAGGTCGCCGGCTGCCTGTTCAATTCCCTCGCCGAACGCGAACTCGCCGCCGAGCTCTTCGGCATCCCCGATGAACGTTCCCGCATCGTCGGCATGGGCCTCGATCCCTTCGACGCCGATCCCGCCGCCTTCGCCGCCCGCCGCGGCCTCTCCGCCCCCTACGTCCTCTACTCCGGCCGCCGCGAACCCCTCAAGGGCACCCCCCTCCTCTGCGATTACCTGAACACCTTCCGCGAACGCACCCGCCGCGACATCCATCTCGTCTTCACCGGATCCGGCGCCATCGACGCCCCCCCCTCCCTCCGGCCCCACCTGCTCGATGCCGGATTCGTCAGCGAACAGGAAAAACACGACGCCATGGCCGGCGCCCTCGCCTTCATCCACCCCTCCGTCAACGAAAGCTTCGGCATCGTCCTCCTCGAGGCCTTCCTCGCCGGCACCCCCGGCCTCGTCCACGCCCAGAGCCGCGTCCTCGTCCAGCAATGCCGCGCCGCCAACGCCGGCTTCTGGTTCCGCCACTACCCCGATTTCGAAACCCAGCTCCTCTTCCTTCTCGATCATCCCGACGCCCGCGCCGAGCTCGGGAAACGCGGTCGCGACTTCGTCGCCCGCGAATACGCCTGGCCCGCCATCGAACAGAAGTTCATCCAGGCCCTCGACGCCCTCCGTCCCGTCCGTTCATCCCCCGAACACCCCCAACCCCAACCGAAAGGAACCCCATGAAACCCCGCCCCATCCGGACCGCCCTCGCCATCCTCGCCGCCCTGGCCGTCACCGCCGGCGCCGCCGACCTCGTCTCCAACGGCAGCGGCCTGCGCACCAAGCCCATCCTGGGCGCCATGTACGAGCTCGACCTGCTCGTGCCCCCCGCCCTCAAGGGCGCCGACGCCAAGACCCTCATCGAAGCCGACCAGCCCATGCAGCTCGTCCTGACCCTCAAGAGCGGCCTGATCAACCGCAAGCGGTTCGTCGAAACCACCACCGGCGGCTTCGCCAAGGCCGCCAAGTCCGGCTACGAATGCGCCAAAACCCCGGACTTCCTCGCCCAGTTCGACGACACCGTGTTCCGCAAGGGCGACATCGTCCTCATGGCCTACGGTCCCGACGGACTCACCACCACCTACCGCAGGCAAACCGGCAAGGAAGATCCCGCCGCCTATGAAGACCAGGCCCTCGGCACCCTCCCCGGTCTCAACCTCAAAAAAGCCCTCTTCGCCATCTGGCTCGGCGACACCCCCGCCCAGGAATCCCTCAAAAAGGCTCTCCTCGGCACGCCCTGATCCACCCCCCTCCCCGCGGCACGACAGGCTGTCCCGGCTCCAAACAGCCGGCTGAATCCTTCTCTTTGGAGCCCCCGACTGCCTGCCCGCCGGCGGAGGGACCCCGTCGGGGGGGTAGGGAGCCGCTATGGCATTATGTAAACTGCCTTCTGGCTCCGGCCCGGCCGGATTTGAGGATTGATGCCCGGGAGCATCCTTCCTAGAATCACCCCGATGTTGAAAACCTCGAAGAAGCCTGTCGCGTCCAAATCGCTTGCCCGCCGTCTTCGGAGCAGCGAACCCTCCGTCTGGAAGCGCCTGCGCTTGAAAGGGTGGATCAGGAAAGCCCGCGCCGCCCGGCCCGATCTCCAGCCGCCCTCCCCGGACGAAATGACCCTCCGCGCCGAGCTCTTCGGCGTCAACCAGCTCGAAAACTACGCGAAGATCCTCGCCCGCAACCACCGGGTCGAGGTGGTGCGCAAGCCGGAAAAACTGCTCCATCAGCTGGCCAAAAGCGCCGACGAAATCCACCGCTGCCACGAAATCATCGCCGAAAGCGTGCGCGGAGGTTCCCGCATCGCCCCCGCCGCCGAATGGCTGCTGGATAATTACCACCTGATCCAGGAGCAGATCGAACTGGCCCGCGCCCACCTGCCGCCGGGCTACAGCCGCGAACTGCCCCGCCTGACCGCCGGGCCCCGCAAGGGGTTTCCCCGCATCTACGATGTCGTCATGGAACTCGTCCGCCACAGCGACGGCCAGGTGGACCCCGACAACCTCTCGCACTTCATCCGCGCCTATCAGACCGTCCATCCTCTCTCGCTCGGCGAACTCTGGGCCGTCCCCATCATGCTGCGCCTCTCGCTGATCGAAAACCTCCACCTCGTCGCCCAGCGCATCGCCTGGCGCCGCAGCCAGCGCGACGCCGCCCTCGTCTGGGCCAAGCGCTTCCTCCAGGTCGTCGAATCCAATCCGCGCCGGTTCGTCACCACCCTCGGCGATTTCGTCCGCGCCGCCCCCGCCCTCACCCCGCCGTTTGTCTCCGAACTGGTCGCCAACATCGACGGCGTCAATCCCGCCCTCGGCCTGGCCCTCAACTGGATCGAACAGGAACTCGCCGAACACGGCCAGTCCATCGATCACATCCAGCAGGGCGAAAACCAGGCCCAGGCCGCCAACCATGTCACCACCGGCAACTCCATCACCAGCATGCGCGCGCTCGCCGCCGTGGACTGGAAGGAGTTCGTCGAATCCCTCAGCGCCACCGAGGCCATCCTGCGCCGCGACCCCACCGGCGTCCATCCGCTGATGGATTTCCGCACCCGCAACCGCTACCGCACCCAGGTCGAAAAACTCGCCCGCCACGCCCGGCGCTCCGAGGTGGATGTCGCCGAAACCGTTGTCGCCATGGCCGCCGAGCGCCGCCAGGCCGGCGCCGACCGGCGCGAGTGCCACGTGGGCTTCTTCCTCGTGGATGCCGGACGCCGCGACCTCGAACGCCGCCTCCGCTGTCCGATCCCCGTCTTCCGCCGCCTCGGCCGCTTCCTGAAACGCCGCCCCCTCGCGCTCTATCTGACGGCCTTCCTCTCGCTCACCGCCCTGCTGACGCTGCCCTTCGCCGCGCTGCTCGCCTGCGCCCTGCCGTCGTGGGGCGGCGCCCTCCTGCTGGCCGTCACCGCCTTCGCCCTCACCCGGCCCGCCCTCTCCATCGTCAACTGGCTGCTGACCATCGGCGTGCCGCCCGACTCCCTCCCCAGCCTCGATTTCGACAAGGGCCTCCCCGACGACCACCGCACCATCGTCGTGGTCCCCACCTTCCTCGGCCCGCCCGCCGCCTCCGCCCGCCTCCTCGAAGACCTCGAAATCCGATTCCTCGCCAACCCCATCCCCAACCTGCAGTTCGCCCTGCTGACGGATTTCCCCGACGCCGACACCGAAACCCTCCCCGCCGACCGCGCCTGGATCGACGCCGCCGTTCAGGGCATCCGACGCCTCAACCGCCGCCATGCCCCCAACCGCGACCCCCGCTTCTTCCTCCTCCACCGCCCGCGCACCTGGAACCCCGCCGAAGGCAAATGGATGGGCCGCGAACGCAAACGCGGCAAGCTCGACGATTTCAACCGCCTCGTCGTCGAAGGCCGCACCGACGCCTTCGCCGTCATCGAAGGCGATCCGGCCCGCCTGCGCGACATGCGCTATGCCATCACCCTCGACACCGATACGCAGCTCCCGCCCGGCTCCGCCGCCCGCCTCGCCGGCGCCATGGCCCACCTGCTCAACCGCCCCCGCCTCGATCCCGCCTCCCGCCTCGTCACCTCCGGCTACGCCATCCTCCAGCCCCGCCTCGCCGTCAGCCTCACCTCCGCCCGCCAGTCCATCTTCTCCCGCCTCCTCGCCGGCGAAGTCGGCATCGATCCCTACACCCGCGAAGTCGCCAACGTCTATCAGGACTTCTTCGGCCGCGGCCAGTTCGTCGGCAAGGGCATCTACGACATCCACGCCTTCCACGCCGCCACCCGCGACCGCTTCCCCGACAACCGCATCCTCAGCCACGACCTCATCGAAGGCTGCCACGCCCGCTGCGGCTTCCTCAGCGAAGTCGAACTCGTCGAGAACGAACCCTCCCGCTACCTGGTGGACGTCAACCGCCGCCACCGCTGGACGCGCGGCGACTGGCAAATCGCAAGCTGGCTGCTGCCGCGCGTCCCCGCCCCGGACGGCCGCCGCGTCCCCAATCCCCTCGGCCGCCTCGCCCGCTGGATGATCTTCGACAACCTGCGCCGCAGCCTCCTCCCCCTGGCCGGACTCCTCGCCCTCGGCGGCGCCGCCCTCGCCGCGCCCGCCGCCGCCCCCTTCTGGATCGGCGGCCTCCTCGTCGCCTTTGTCCTGCCCGCCGCCCTGCGCTCCGGCCGCGCCCTCCTCCTCAAAGGCCGCCAGGTGCCCCTGACCGTCCACCTGCGCAAGGCCGCCGCCGCCGAAGCCCGCGGCTGGACCCTCGACCTCCTGGAACTGCTCTTCACCCCCCACCACGCCCTCGTCTATCTCGACGCCATTGTCCGCGTCTTCATCCGCCTCCGCACCGGCCGCCACCTCCTCGAGTGGCAGACCGCCAGCCATACCGAAAAAACCGCCCGCACCTCCCTGCCCCACGTCCTCTTCAAAATGGCCGGCGAACCGGTTCTCGCCGCCGCCTGCGCCGCCGCCCCCGCCCTCCTGTCGGTCCACCCCCCCCCCCCCATTCGAC
>JAXGNL010000021.1:0-49814 GCA_040768005.1 Kiritimatiellia bacterium | reverse complement strand
GATCGCCGAAGACATGAACCTGCCCGTCGAACGCGTGCGGGCGGTTTTGAAAATGTCCCAGCAGCCCATTTCCCTGCAGAGCCCGGTGGGCGACAGCGAAGACACCCATTTCGGGGATTTCATCGAGGACAAGTCCGCGGAGAATCCCAGCGAAATGACCGCCTACAGCCTGTTGAAGGAGCGCCTGCAGGACGTGCTGGGCACGCTGACCGAGCGCGAGCAGGAAGTGCTGACGCTGCGATTCGGCCTGCTGGACGGCTATTCGCGGACGCTGGAGGAGGTCGGCAAGAAGTTCAAGGTGACCCGCGAGCGCATCCGCCAGATCGAGGCCAAGGCGCTGCGCAAGATGCGCCATCCGACCCGGATCCGGAAGCTGGAAGGCTTTCTGGACAACGATTGAGGAAAACCCCGCAGAACAGACACCCACAGGGCAGCGGCCCGACAGGAGGAAGCATGAGCAGTTCCATCAGGCAAATCGTCAAACGCGACGGCACCGTGGTGCCCTACGACCGCGACCGCATCGCCACGGCCATTTTCAAGGCGGCGGCAGCGGTGGGCGGCAGCGACCGGTCGGAAGCGGATCGCGTGGCCCTGCTGGTCGAGCAGCGTCTCGTGGACAACTTCGGAGAAAAATCCACGCCGTCGGTGGAGGAGATCCAGGATCTGGTGGAGGAAGCCCTGATCAAGGAGGGGCATGCCAAGACGGCGCGGGCCTACATCCGCTACCGCCATGACCGGCAGATGGAACGCACCCAGCGCGCCTACAAGTTCGAGGCGACCGATAACATTCCCTACAAGAAAATCTACGAGGTCCTGCGCTGGAACATGGATCACGGCTGCGACACGGTGGACGGCCTGAACGAGATCATCGCGTCCGGGAAGCTGCCCGACCTGATCGCCGCCTCCGAGGAGCGCTATGACAAGGAAGTGAAGGCCGGGGCCGTGAAGTTCATGGAGCGCCTGCCGGATGTGCGGGTGTTCTTCATCGCCGGTCCCAGTTCGTCGAGCAAGACCACCACGACCATCAAGGTCAGCGAAAAGCTGGCCGAAGCGGGGATGGAGTTCCTCGCGCTGAATATCGACCACTATTTCTTCGATCTGGAGCATCATCCCCGGGACGAGTTCGGCGATTACGACTACGAGACGCCGCATGCGCTGGACCTGCAGCTGATTGACCGGCACATCGCCGACCTGCTGGCCGGCAAGAGCATCAAGACGCCGCATTACGACTTCAAGACCGGCAAGCGCCAGCTGGACGTGTACGACATGAAGCTGGAGAAGAACCAGATCCTGCTGATCGACTCGCTTCACGGTTTGTACGGCGAAATGACCCAGAGCGGACGACAGCTGGGGCAGGTGCGCAACCGCGAGGGGCTGTTCATGCGCTGGGCGGACAGCCCGCCTCTTTGCGCCGGATGATCCGCGACAGCTGGCACCGGAATCTGCAACCCGGGCAGACGCTGACCCACTGGCACTATGTGCGTCGCGACGGTACGCGCAACATCGTCCGTTCATCGGCACCGTGGATTACCTGGTCAACAGCGCCATGCCGTTCGAAACGCCGATCCTGGCCAGAGCTTCCAGTACTTCCGCCGGCGATGGAGAAGTTCAAGAACGACGCCAAGCGGCGGGTCACCTATGTGCAGGCCAAGCGCGGCCGACGCTCAAGGACCTGACGCCGGTCGAGGACGACAGCCCGGTGCCGAAGACGTCCCTGCTGCGCGAATTCATCGGCGGCAGCGAATACAAGTACTGAGCCGGCCCGCCGGCGACGGCGGATTACACAACGGCGCGGAAGAAATCCCGCGCCGTTGTTTTCGTGGGCGGGATCAGCCCGCGCGGGCGGCGAGATACGTCTTGAGGGCCTCGGCGGAGTTGGGGAGGGATTCGCAGCGGACGGGGGCGTTTTCGAGGGCGTCCAGCAGGGGGTGGCGGGCGAGGTTCTGGCCGGTGGCTTCTTCGATGGCCTGGGGGAATTTGGCGGGGTGCGCGGTGGCCAGGCAGATCATCGGTTCTTCCAGCTCGTTGAACTGTCCGGCCACGAATACGCCGGCGGCGGTGTGGGGATCCAGCAGGCACCCGTATTGTTCATGGTAGTGGCGGATGGTCGCCAGCGTCCGCCGGGTGTCGGAGGAGCCGGCGACGATCTCCTCGTCCACGCGGCCCTGTTCGTCGCGGGGAATGTCCAGGCGCCCCTCCAGGGCGAACCGGGTCATGAGACGGGCGATGGCCTGTGGGTCCTGGCCAACCTTGTAGTAGAGCCAGCGTTCGAAATTGCTGGCGACCTGGATGTCCATCGAGGGATTGACCGTGGCGACCACCTGTCCCTTGGCATAGACGCCGGTATGGAAGAACCGGGCCAGGATGTCGTTTTCGTTGGTGGCCAGGACCAGGCGGCGGACGGGAAGGCCCATCCGCTTGGCATACCAGCCGGCGAGGATGTCGCCGAAATTGCCCGTGGGGACGGTGAACTGGACCCGGGGGGCGCCGGTGGAGTCCATGACCCGGAAAGCGGCGAAAAAGTAATAGACGATCTGGCTCAGCACCCGGGCCCAGTTGACGGAGTTGACGGTGCCCAGGGCATGGGCGTCCTTGAACGGCAGGTCGTTGAACAGCGTCTTCATCAGGAGCTGGCAGTCGTCAAAGCTGCCTTCCACGGCCAGGTTGAAGACATTGTCGTCGAGCACCGAAGTCATCTGCCGCTCCTGCAGGGGGCTGACGCGGCCTTTGGGGTGCATGACGAAAATCCGGATGCGCGGCTGTCCGCGGACGCCGGCGATGGCGGCGGAACCGGTGTCGCCGCTGGTGGCGGCCAGGATGTTCAGGCGGCTGTCCCGTTCCTCCAGGATTTCCTGGAACAGGCGGCCGAGAAACTGCAGGGCGATGTCCTTGAAGGCCAGCGTGGGGCCGTGGAACAGCTCCAGCACGTGCACGGGGCCGGCCGCCCGGACGGGGGCCACGTCGGGATGTGCAAACGTCGAATAGGCACCGGTGATCAGCTCGCGCAGGCGGGATTCGGGGATGTCATCGGCGAACAGGCGGATGATTTCGAAGGCGAGATCGGGGTAGTCGAGGTCTTTCCATTCCTCGAGGCGGTCGGCCACGGAGGGGATGCGGTCGGGAATGAGCAGGCCGCCGTCGCGGGCCAGCCCGGTCATGACGGCATCCTTGAAAGCCAGGGGCGACTGCGCGCCTCGCGTGCTGATGTAGCGGATGGATTTCATAGCCGGGACGTTACCCGCCGGAAGGGCGGGACGCAAGCGATTAGGCGAGCGGGAGGAAACCGGGGGTCCCTTCGCGACGGCCCGCGCGTCAGGGAAGAGCGAAGCCGAAGCCCAGGAACTGCGCGGAGAGGAACAGACAGAACAGGGCGATCATCACCAGGGCTTCGGAACGGATGAACCGCCCATGGGTGGTGACGAACATCTGGAGCAGGACGCCGGCCAGCACCAGCAGGGGCAGGTCGCGGGCGGTGATCATCGGTTCGACCGGCAGAGGCCGCACCAGGCAGAGCAGGCCCGCGACCACCAGGCCCGTGAAAATGTTGGAGGCATAGATTTCGCCGAGGGTGACATCGGCCTGGCGGTGCAGCACGGCGCCCAACGCGATGGCCAGTTCCGGCAGGGAGGTGCCAAAGGCGTAGAAGGTGACGCCGATGAGCAGATCGCTCATGCCCAGCTGCCGGGCCAGGACCGTCCCGTGTTCCACGATCCATCGGGCGCCCAGCACGACCAGGCCGATGCCAACGGCAAAGATCAGCAGATCCAGGACGGGACGGGGCGCCAGAGCGGCGGGAACCGTCTGTCGCTGCCGGCGGGCGTCCTCCACCGTGCCGCGGAAGTAGGGGATGTAGGCGGCGATCAGCAGCAGGCCGTCCAGGCGGCTGAGCCGGCCGTCCATGGAGAGCACCAGCAGGAGCGCCGCGGACAGGATCATCCAGCTGGATTCGCGCTCCCGGAGGCTGGGGCCGACCACGATGGGGCGCCACAGGGCGCACAGGCCGGCCACGAACGTGAGCGTGACGAAATTGGAGCCGACGATGTTGCCCATGGCGGCGGAGGGCTGTCCCCGCAGGGAGGCCAAGATGGAGACGCTGAGTTCGGGCAGCGACGTCATGACCGCCACCAGCAGGACGGTCACCACCAGGGGCGAGACGCGCAGCCAGACCGCGATTTTCGGAATCCGGCGCAGCACCGCGTCGGTGCCGACCCACAGCAGGCCAATGCCGCCGGCAAAATACAGGGTGGCGGCCATCATGCCGGTTCGTCTTCTCCAACGGATTCCTCGGCATGGGCGTCGCCGGTGCCGGGCAGGAGCAGGTTCAGCAGCACGCCGAGCAGCCCGGCCAGTCCGATGCCGCCCAGGCAGAAGCGTCCGCAGGTCACCGTCATGTCGCCGATGCCGGCGGTCAGGATGATGGAGGCAATGACGAGGTTGCGGGAGCGGGACATGTCCACACGGGCCTTGACCAGGGAATTCACGCCGATGGCGGCGATCATGCCGAAGAGCAGCAGCATGATGCCCCCCATGACGGGGCCGGGGATGGTGCGGAGAATCGCGCCGAGCTTGCCGGCAAAGGCCAGCAGGATGGCGGTGACGGCGGCGATGCGCATCAGGCGCGGATCCGTGGCCTTGGTCAGGGCGACGGCGCCGGTGACTTCGGAATAGGTGGTGTTGGGCGGGCCGCCCAGCAGGCCGGCCAGCGACGTGGCCAGGCCGTCGCCCAGCAGGGTGCGGTGCAGGCCGGGCTGCTTCAGGTAGTCCCGGCCGGTGACGGACGAAATGGCCAGGATGTCGCCGACGTGCTCGATGGCGGGGGCCAGGGCCACCGGCAGCATGTAGAGGATGGCGGCCGGGTCGAAGCGGGGCGTGGCGAAAGCGCCGGTTTCCCGGGCCACCATCCAGGGAATCCGCAGCCAGGCCGCCTCCCGGATCGGCGTGAAGTCCACCACGCCCATGAGCAGGGCGAGGATATAGCCGGCGACAATGCCGCACAGGATGGGAATCAGGCTGAAAAACTTCCGGCCGAACATGACGGCGGCGACGGCCGTGGCGAGCGAGCAGCCGGCCAGAACCAGCGCACGTCTGTCCGGGGCGCCCGTGGCATCAAAACTGCGGGCCATGCCGACGGCGACCGGTGCCAGCTTGAGGCCGATGACCATGATGACGGGACCCGTGACGATCGGTGGCAGAAACCGGTTCAGCAGTTCGCGGCCGCCCAGGCGGGCCATCAGGCTGAACAGCAGGTACACCAGGCCCGCGCAGAACAGGGCGCCGTGGGTGGCGCCCGGACCGTATTCGGTCATGGCGAACTGGATCGGCGCAATGAAGGCAAAGGAACTCGCCAGAAAGATCGGCACCGAGCCGCCCGTCAGCGCATGGAAAAGCAGGGTGCCGGCACCGGCGGTGAACAGAGCCACCGACGGATCGAGGCCGGTCAGCAGCGGCACCAGGACCAGGGCCCCGAAGGCCACAAACAGCATTTGAACCCCCAGCACCAGTTGCCGGACCGTTGTCGTTGCATTCATCCGCCACCTCCTTGCGGCATCCTCTGGTGCCCGGGGCGGGAGTCGAACCCGCACTCCCTTTCGGGAAACAGATTTTAAGTCTGTTGCGTCTGCCATTTCGCCACCCGGGCCGCGGGGGGCTGCCGGGAAGAAACTATCGCAGATTGCCCGGGGCTTGCCAACGCCGGACGCGGAGCGTTGGCGCAAAGAAGGGTCCGCCTATTCGAAGAAACTTTCTTCGCCGTCACCGCGTTCATTTTCGAAAATGCAGATCTGCTGGCGCATTTCGACACAGGCCTGCTTGAAACGCTCGCAGGCGTCCATGAAGCCCGACTCCGGGCCGTCCGGGGCGTCGTCGCGGATTCGCCGGGCCGCTTTGAGAAACGCATCGCACTCCCCGGCAAAGTCCAGCAGGTGGCGGTACAGGCCTTTGGGCAGGCCGTGGGCGCCTTCCTTGGACATGATCTTGTCCTGCAGACGGGGGATCAGGTCCAGCAGGTCGGCATTGTAATGGCAGGCAATCTGCCGGGCGAGACTGTTCCATTCCAGGCCGTAGCGGTCCCGATGGCCGGACAGGTCGAGGGTCAGGCGTTCGGCAATATCCAGCAGCGCCAGCAGGTCGCGGTAAATCCGGACCCGGATCCGGGCCTCCGCCTGCTGCTGTTTTTCAGCCTGGGCCTTTTTTTGGCGGACTTCATCCGCCTTGCCGCCCAGCCGGAGCGGGGGCAGTGCCTTGGATGGCTTGCCTTTCACCATGACGGTAGACTGCGGCGGCGGTCCTTTCATGGGCGAAAGACTAGCCGAGAGGACTGGAAAAGACCAGCCTGGATTGCGAATGCCGCCTAGCGGGCCTGCCGGTCAAGGATTTTGATGGCCTCGATGGCGGTGCGGATGGCTTCCTCGACGCCGACCTTGGCGATGATGGGCGCGTCGTCGTAGGTCAGGCCGATGGTGGCGAGCACTTCGCCGGCGCGAACGCGGCGGATGCTGGACACGACAAACAGGGCGGCCGACTCCATCGAGGTCGAAATGACGTTCGACTTGTACCACGCATTCCAGAGCGCATCGATTTCTTCGCGGATGGGGATGTTTTTGTCCTCGATGAAGAAGGCGTCTTTGCAGTGGCCGATGCCGGTGTGGGCGGGCAGCTTGAGATTCCGGGCGGCTTCGCGCAGGGCGAGGGTCACGTCGAGATCGGCGACGGCCGGGTAGGAGAGCGGCACGTACTGCCGGGTGGTGCCTTCCTCGCGCACGGCGCCGGTGGTGATGCACAGATCGCCCAGCTTGACCTCGCGCTGGAGCGCGCCGCAGGTGCCGATGCGGATGAAGGTGTCGGCGCCGCACTTGATCAGCTCCTCGACCGCGATGGCGGTGGAGGGACAGCCGATGCCCGTGGAGCAGCAGGAGACCTTGATGCCGTCCACCGTGCCCGTATAGGTGCGGTATTCGCGGTTGAAGGCCACCTCCTTCGCCTTGTCGAAGAACGACGCGATCAACGGCACGCGGCCGGGGTCGCCGGGCAGCAGGACATAGCGGCCGACATCGCCGCGCTTGAGATGGACGTGGTACTGCATGTCGGCGGATGCCTTCTTCGGGGCCTTCTTTGCGGCCTTCTTCGTCTTTTTCGCGGTCATGGCGGCGTTCCTTTGGGTTGGAATGATGGAATAGTGGAAGATTGGAATCAGCCCTCGACGTGGCGAGCCGAGGCTTTCGCGTCTAGAGGGTTTCCCTGGCGAGTTCCTTCCAGTACTGGAGGATGAGTTTCTTCATGTTGGCCATGGCCTTCTGGGAGGTCTCGAAGACTTCCGTATGGGTCAGGGCCTGGTTGAGAATGCCGGCGGCCATGTTGGTGATGCAGGAGAGGCCGGCGACACGCAGGCCGCAGGCGTTGGCCAGCATGGCCTCGGGCACGGTGGACATGCCGACGGCGTCGGCGCCGAGGGTGCGCCAGGCGCGGACTTCGGCGGGCGTCTCGTAGGTCGGGCCCGTGCCGGCGACATAGACGCCGTGGCGCAGGGCGACCTTGGCCGTCTTGCCGGCGCGGGCCAGGCTGCACGCAGCTTGCGGACGTAGATGAACGACTGGTCGGGAATCAGGTCCCCAGAACGGATCGTGTTTGCCGAGCAGCGGCGTGACGCCCATCAGGTTGATGTGGTCGTCAATGATCATCAGGTCGCCGGGTTTCCACTTGGGATTGGTGCCGCCGGCGGCATTGGTCAGGAAGACGGCCTTGGCGCCCAGGCTCATCAGCAGGAAGAGGGGGGTGGCGACGGCCTCCCAGCCGACGCCTTCGTAGACATGGCGGCGGCCCTGGAAGACGAAGGTTTCGATGCCGGCGGACTTGCCCCAGAGGAGGCGGCCGGCGTGGCCGGCGACGCCCGCCTTGCCCAGCCCGGGGATCTTTTCATACGAGATTTCGCCGAGTTTTTCGAAGGCCTCGGCGATGTCGCTCAGGCCGGAGCCGAGAATCATGCCGAGTTTCGGCTTGGCCTTGGGAAAGGCCTTTTTCACGGCGGCGAGGGAGGCATCGAGGGGTTTGCGTTGGATCATATCTATTCTCCTGCGGGGGTCTTGGAACAGCCGGCCGGGTCAATGCCCCGGCCTGCAACCGATCCGATCGTGTTTTCCTGTAGTTTCCTGTTTTCCTGCTTAACTTGGATCAGCCCGTGATGCGGGCCACGATGGGTTTGGGGGCTTCGACGGGTTGGCCGGCGATCTCGAAGGCTTGTTCGATGTAGGCCATGGCCTGGGCGAGTTTTTCCCCGGAGTTGGCGTGGAGGGTGACGAGGGGCTGGCCTTTTTCGACCCGGTCGCCGATCTTGGCGAGGCCGGAAGTGCCGACGCCGTAGTCAATGACGTCGTCGGTCTTCTGGCGACCGCCGCCGAGAACGAGGACGGCGCGGCCGATGGATTCGGCGTCGACCTTGGCGAGGAAGCCCGCGGCGGGGGCGGCGTAGGGCTTGATGATGGAGGCCTTCGGCAGCCTGGAGAGATCATCGAGCGCCGACACGTCCGCGCCGTGGAGGGCGGCCATTTCCTTGAATTTGGCGAAAGCGGCGCCGGAGGCGATGATCTGCTCGAGGATGCCGCGGGCTTCGTCGGTCGTGGCGGCCTTCTTGCCGAGTACGAGCATTTCGGCGGTGAGGGCGAGGGTGATGTTCATGAGGTCGTCGCCGGCGTGCATGCCCTGGAGGCATTCCATGGATTCGATGATTTCCAGCGCGTTGCCGGCGGTGCGGCCGAGGGGCTGGTTCATGTCCGTGAGCAGCGCGACCATGCCCTTGTTCATGGCCTTGCCGACGCGGACCATGGACTGGGCGAGGGCGGTGGCGTCCTCGATGGTGCGCATGAAGGCGCCGGTGCCCCACTTGACGTCGAGGACGAGGGAGTCAATGCCCTCGGCCATTTTCTTGCACATGATGGAGGCGGTGATCAGCGGGATGGAGGCGACGGTGCCGGTGACGTCGCGGAGGGCGTAGAGCTTCTTGTCGGCGGGGGCGATCTCGCCGGTCTGGCCGATCATCGAGAAACCGCATTTGTGGATCGTCTCAATGAACTCCTTTTCGGAGAGGTTGACGTTGAAGCCGGGGATGGACTCGAGCTTGTCGAGGGTGCCGCCGGTGATGCCGAGGCCGCGGCCGGAGATCATGGGGACGGCGAGCCCGGCGCAGGCGGCGAGGGGGGCGAGGATGAGCGAGACCTTGTCGCCGATGCCGCCGGTGGAGTGTTTGTCCACCTTGGGGAGGGTGATGGACGAGGTGTCCACCATGGCGCCGGAGTGCATCATGGTGTCGGTCAGGACGGCGGTTTCCTCGGGGGTCATGCCCTTGAGGTAGATCGCCATGGCCATGGCGGACATCTGGTAGTCGGGGATCGTGCCGGCCGTGAATCCGTTAATGAAGAAGCGGATTTCCTCGTCGGTGAGGGCGTGGCCGTCGCGTTTCTTTTCGATGATCCATTGGGGTACCATGGGGAGCTCCTTGAAATCTCAATATCCAATATTCAATATCCAACAACCAAGTCAGGCATAAGGTAAAAACCACGGATGGACACGGATGGACACAGATTTGAACTGGGCGTATCCGTGTTCATCTGTGTCTATCCGTGGTTGATCAAGTTCTAGACAAACGACGCGCCGCGGGGGATGGCGGGGATGTTGAAGAACCGGGCGAGGGACTGGGCAATGTCGTAGAAGCCGCGGCGGATGCCGAGGTTTTCGGCAGATTCGCCGGGGCGGTACACCAGCAGGGGCACATATTCGCGGGTGTGGTCGGTGCCCTGGAAGGTCGGGTCGTTGCCGTGGTCGGCGGTGATGATGAGCAGGTCGCCTGCCTTCACCAGCGGCAGGTAGTTCGTCAGCCACTGGTCGGTCAGTTCAAGGCTGTGCGCATAGCCCTTGGCGTCACGGCGGTGGCCGTAGATCATGTCGTAGTCGATGAAGTTGGCGATGATCAGGCCGGAGTCCTTTTCCTGGGTCCACTTTTCGACAAGCGCCTGGGAGTCGGCGTTGTTGCCGGTGTGAACGGATTCGGTGATGCCCCGGTGACAGTAGATGTCCTCGATTTTGCCGACGGCATAGACGGGGACGTCTTTTTCGACAAGGCGTTCGAGGATGGTTTTTTCGTCAGGCAGGTAGGCGAAATCCTTGCGGTTCTCGGTGCGCTTGAAGGCGCCGGGCTTGCCGATGAAGGGGCGGGCGATGACGCGGCCGACGCGCAGGGGGTCGCAGAGGCGGCGGGCGATGTCGCAGTAGCGGTACAATTCGGGGACGGGGACGATTTCCTCGTGGGCGGCGATCTGGAAGACGCTGTCGGCGGAGGTGTAGCAGATGAGCGCTCCGGTTTCGAGGTGTTCGGGGCCGAGTTCGTCGATGATGGCGGTGCCGCTGGCGGCCTTGTTGCCGATCAGCTTGCGGCCGGTTTCCTTCTCGAAGGCGGCGATCAGGTCGGGCGGGAAGGAGTTTTCAAAAGGGAAGTTGTGGAACCCGGGATCTACTTCGAGGCCGGCGATTTCCCAGTGGCCGGTAATGGTGTCCTTGCCGTCGGACATTTCGCGCATGGCGCCGCTGGAGGCGATGGGATTTTTCTCGGGGGGAACGCCATCGATGGACTCGACGGGGCGGTGATGGAGAAGGGGGGGGATGTTGCCGAGGCCCATCTTCTGCAGGGTCGGGACATTGAGCCCGCCGGCGGCAGCAGCGAGATGGGAAAGAGTCGAAGCACCGGCATCGCCGTATTCGGCGGCGTCGGGGGCGGCGCCGATGCCCACGGAGTCGAGAATGATCAGGATGGCTTTCATCTTCGGCCTTCTTTCTGTACCGCGCGGGGCGCGGCGGGGGTTAGTAGGAACTTGATATCAAATGCTCAGTAACCAGTGTCCAATTTCCAAGGGAAGAATTGTTCATTCATGGATTCGCGGCTGTTGACTTGTTCGGTATTGGGTGTTGGATATTGGATATTGCAGCTATGGATTGAAAAACCCCGTTTTCACGGGGTTTTGCTTTCATTAATCTCGTCCACAATGCCGACAATCACACTTCGCACCGGCCCATCCTTGGATTCGAGCACCTGGCGGGCGCCGTTGCCTTCGTCGAGGACCAGGACGGTTTCGCCGGCGCCGGCGCCGGCGCGGTCGATCGCCACCAGATAGCCGGAGGCCGGAGCGCCGTCCGTTTCGATCTTTTCAACCATGAGAAGCTTCCGTCCGCCGTAAAACGGGTGGCGGATGGTGGAGTGGATGTTGCCGATGACCTTGCCGATGATCATGCAGGACCGCCTTTCCAGCCGGGCGCCTCGACGCCGTCCACGATGCCGACGATGGCGTGGTCCACGGGGACGAACCAGGGATCGAGAAGCAGGGCGGCTTCGCGGCCGCCTTCGTAATAGACCCGTTCGCCGGGGCCGGCCATGCGGGTGCCGTCGGCGCAGACGATGGGTGCGCCCTTTTCCGCGCCGGTCTTGTCCAGCGGCTGGACCCAGAGCATGGGGACGCCCTGCAGGCCTTCATAGACCTGCGTGGAGACGACGGTTCCGATGACTTTACCTAACAGCATGGCTTACCTTCTTCATCCTGAACTCTACCTGCCCGAGTCGGCAGAATCAACGCTTTCATCAACTGGCAGGAGGGCGGCGGATTCTTCCGCGGGCCGCCCCTGGAACACGGACCGGAAAAACGGCCCCATTTCCCACATGTGAATAGGCGTGTCGATACGGCGCGCCGGGATTGTCCCGGCCGGCGGTTTGATCAACAGGGGGACATGGTTCTTTTCGGCGTTGCGGGTGTAGTCCTGTCCATGGTCCGATGTAAAGAGGATCCAGGAAGCGTCATAAAGACCGGCCTGGCGAAGGGCGTTCAGGAAGCCGTTCAAGACGCGATCGGCATACTGCAGATGGGTGTTATAATCGGCACCGGGACCAATGCTCCCGTCCGGGAGGAAAACATAGGGCCAGTGAGGAACAGGCATTTCGACCATGACGAAATCGCCTGGTCCCAGATGATTCCCGAAAAACGACAGGGTGCGGGCCTCGATGGCATGGTTCATTTCGACATAATAGCGGTTGTAGGTCCGTTCGGCATAACGGAGGTGGGGAAAATACCGGAACCATCTTTCAGGAAAAGGGCCCCGGACATTCTGAAGGATGTTCATGACCAGATTGTTCTGGCGGGGCGTGAACGGCAGACCCGTACCTCGAAACCGCCCATAGGAAGCCAGGACAAAAGCCTGGTCCAGCAGATCGCCCAGCATTCGGGTATACGGCAGATACATGCCCAGAATGGTGGTGCGGTATCCCGCCTCCTTGGCCAGAGAGAAAAGACCGTTGGTAAAGGCCCGGGGATCCAGTCGCAGAATATCATCCCGCCACTCCGGATGGTTCCATTCCGAGGGATCCCGCTGAAAGATCAGGTTGGGGATGGAAACCATGGTGCATCGCCCCGGCGAACGGGCGCGGCTCCAGTCCAGAGATTGCTCCTGCAGGACGCGCAGGGCGGGCAGATCGGCCCGGACCCGGCCGTCGGCGTCCATGCAGTGGATCCATGCAATGGAATCAAAAGTGAAGAGAATGACAGGCGGACGTTCTGGATTCACGGCCGTCCGGTTTTTCGGTGAAAAGTCCGGTGATTCCGGAAGGGAGGGGAAGCGCAAGAGGTTGGCGAACAGAAGAAAGGGAATCAGGAACAAGACCCGTGATCCGCTCCAGAGTCGGGAGGTCAGGCGATTCCGGGGAAACCGGAGTGACCAGAACGATAAAAACAGTCCGACGACCAGCGCAATCGCATATACCACATCGTCAATCAGATACCGGTAGATGTGGCGAGGCGGAACGATTTGAATGATAGCCGCGGCCAGCAGCAGATAGATGAAATGCCGGGCGTTGCGCTTCACTGCCCCACGGAACCATTGATCCGCCCAGGTCAGAACAACGGAGGCCAGAAGGGAGCCAACGGCAAGGAACAGGAAGAGTTCGACGGTATCCCGTCTGGTCCAGAGAATGGCCTGGCGGTTCGGCGCGGCAAACAGCATGCCGAGGAATCCTCCAGCGCCGAGGGTGACCCAGGCAAAGACGTTAAGAAATCGGCGGGTGCAAAGGAGGGCGAAGGCCCGTGCGCGGGACGGCCAGCCATCGCTATGAAACATGGGTTTCGCCATCGAGGGCAAGGGGCTGGGCGAGATCAAAGCGGGTGGAGACGGAAATCTGCTGGAGGAGGGCGTCGTGGGGGGCGGTCAGGACGCGGTGCTGGGCGGGGATGCCGCGGGTTTCGAGCGAGGCGAGGGCGATTTCCTGGGCGGCTTCGATGTCGTAGAGGTCGCCCTGGAGGATGGCAAGTCCGCGACCGTCCATACGGGGGTCGCCGGCGCGGAATTCGATGAGGTCCACGGGGACGCCCTTCAATGCACGCTCGATGGCTTGGAGGTTGCAGGAGACGGTCGGGGTTTCCAGAATCCACAGCGGGCCTTCACCCATCTGGCGGATATTGCCAAGAAGGGCGTCGTAGAGGGCGGGATGGATGTCGGGCAGGAAGCAGTCATCGGCAACCTGCAGGCCGCCGTGGAAGAGGGCTTCTTCGTGGGCTTCGGCGACCGAGGCCGTGGAGCCGGCGAGCAGGATCAGAAACCGTCCGGAGCCGATGGTGCCGGAGCGGATCAGGCCGATAGGGGATTTTTTGAGCAGGGCGTCGGCGGCGAAGAGGCCGGCCGGCACGCTGTTGAACTCGATGGAAGCGAATGCGGGGTGGGGTTTCATGAGGGCAAAGAAGTCGTAGACAGGATTACAGGATTTTCAGAATTAACAGGATGGGAATCGGGTTTTCGATACACGCGGAATTTCTTTTTGTATTGCAGGCTGGATGAGCCGAAATTGACGAGCAGGCCCAAATCATATCCGGTGGCCGTCAGATAATTCACCAACTGCGCTTCATGGGCAGAAGCCAGCTGGTCCATGGCTTTGATTTCCACGATGACCCGGCGGGCCACCAGAATGTCAGCAAAATAATGGCCCACATCAAGGCCATCGTAAGTCACATTGATCGGGATTTCGCATTCAATCGTCAATTTGGCCTTCTGCAGCTCATGCGTCAGTGCCTTTTGGTAGACCGACTCCAGAAACCCATTGCCCAGAGTTCTGTGGACCTTCATTGCGCAGCCGATAATCAGATGGGTTAACTCATCATCTTTCATGGCCGATGAATTCTGCGCGGCTCCATCCTGTGAATCCTGAACAAACCTGTACATCCTGTCTAAGGGGTTTCTTCTTGTCAGACGATCCGGAAGTGGTCGATGAGGGCGCAGCGGCGCCAGCGGGAGAAACTGCGGGGGGTGGTCAGGCCTTCGCCGGTGGGCGAGGCGATGGTGAAGGAGGTGAAGCCTTCGCCGCCGAAGCCGAGGCCGGCCTGGGAGCGGCCGTTCTTGACGAAGATAGAGCAGTTGCACTGGCGGGCCATCTTGGAGAGCTTGTCGATGTTCTTGGAGTGCATCAGGGCGGTATGGAAATTGAACCCTTCCATCTGCAGAGCGATATCAATGGCGTAGTCCACGTTCGGGACGCGGGTAATGGGCATGACCGGCATCATCTGCTCGGTCCAGAGCAGGGGGTGGTCCTCGGGCACTTCGACGATGGCCAGGCGTGTGGTGGGGGGGGCGGCAATGCCGATTTCCGCGAGGATCTTGTCGGCGTTCTGTCCGATCCACTTGCGGTTGACCGTGGCGTGTCCGCGCGGGCCGGCCATCTTGGAGAAGATGACCTGTTCCATGGCCTGGATTTTGGATTTGTCAATCAGCACCGCGTTGTTGCGGGTCATGGCCTGGATGAGCTTGTCGGCGACGGAGGCGACCACGACGGTCTCTTTTTCCTCGACGCAGATCATGTTGTTGTCGAACGAAGCGCCCAGAACGATGTCGCTGGCAGCTTTCTCGATGTCGGCGGTTTCATCCACGACGACGGGGGGATTGCCGGGGCCCGCGCAGATGGCGCGCTTGCCGCTGGACATGGCGGCCTTGACGACGCCGCCGCCGCCGGTCACGACGAGGACGCGGATGCCGGGGTGCTTCATGAGCTGGCCGGCGGATTCGATGGAGGATTCGCCGACGCAGACGGCGGTGTTGGGCGGGCCGCCGGCGGCCATGACAGCCTTGTTGATGAGCGCGACGGTTTCGATGGAGCACTGCCTGGCGGAGGGGTGGACGTTGAAGACCACGACATTGCCGGCGGCCAGCATGCCGATGGCGTTGCAGATGATGGTGGAAGTGGGGTTGGTCGTCGGGGTGATGGCGCCGATGATGCCGTAGGGGGCGGGCTCCATCAGGGTCAGGCCGTGGTCGCCGGTCCAGGCGGTCGGAGGCAGGTCTTCGGTGCCAGGGGTTTTTTCGATGACGAGCTGGTTTTTCTGGATCTTGTCTTCGAAGCGGCCGTAGCCGGTTTCGTCAGCGGCGGACCTGGCAAGGGCCGTGGCGTTCTCGCGCATGACGGCGCGGATGCTCTGGATGACCTGTTCGCGACGGGACAGGGGCAGGGCGGAAAACACGGGGAAGGCGGCCTTGGCGGCGGCGACGGCTTCGTCCACGGTGGCGAAGACGCCGACGGTACCGGAAGGGATGGACGGCGCGGCGGCGCTCGGCGGGGCGGCGGGAGCGGCTGCCGGGGCGGCGGATCCGCCGCCGAGATCGCCGGCGATGCGCCGGGCAATGGCTTCAATGTCTTGGTCGGTCAGTTTCATCTCATACTCCCGCCGGTGGGGTTGGGGATCGGCGGACGCCGCGGCGCGGCGCCTCTACCGGAAATCATTTCGTGTACTTGGTTTTGCCGTCGACGTCCCAGGTGTCCACGATGGCCATGATAACGTTGTCCACGGGCTTGTTCTGGGTCAGGGTGGTCTGGCGGGCGGAGGATCCGGCAGCGGTCAGGACCAGTTCGCCCGGGCCGGCGCCCATGGCGTCGGCGGCCACGACAAACGAGGAGGTTTCCTTGCCCTCGGTGTCAACGAGGCGGACAAGGAGAAAGCGGATTCCGTCCAGGACGGATTCCTTGCGGGTGGACACGACGGTGCCGACGACTTTGCCGAGATTCATGCGACTGCCTCCGGGAGATGGGCTCGAAAGAAAAAGGGTGGCGGAAGCCGCCCGCGCGGGGCGGACGGCTTCCGCACGGGGCGGATTACTTGCCGCCCTTGGCGGGGGCGCGTCCCAGCGGAAGCACCGCATCCACGTTGGCGTGGGGGCGGGCGATCACGTGGACGGCGACCACTTCGCCGACGCGGCCGGCGGCGATCTGGCCGGCGTCGCAGGCGGCCTTGACGGCGGCGACGTCGCCGCGGACGATCACGGAGGTATAGCCTCCGCCCGTTTTTTCGTAGGTGACCAGCTCGACCTTGGCGGCCTTGACCATCGCATCCGCGGCTTCGACCGTCGCGGGGAAGGAGCGGGTTTCAATCATTCCCAATGCATCTGCCATTTTCGTACCTCTTGTTGTTTGGTTTTCTTTTTACAGTGTGCGGGGGCCTACTGCCGGGAGCCGGAGCCCTCGGCGCGGCCGGTGACGGCCTCGATGGCGGCTTCGGCGGCGCGGAAGGCGACGTCGATATCGCGCTCTTCGCCTCCGAGCCAGATGCGGCCGAAGGACCCGAACGTGATGACCTCGAGGATGTTGATGTCGGCGGCCTTTTCGGCCTCGTTCGCGGCGAGCGCGGCGTAGGCGGCGGGGGCGACCTCCATGATGTAGAGCGACTGCCCGCGCGTGATCAGGTTGCCGTGGCGCATGCGGTTGATCAGCATCGTCTGGTGGTCGTCAATGTTGCGGATGACCTGGGACGAATAGACCTTGGGCTTGATGCGCTGGTGTTCGTCGAGATCGAGGTCCTTGAGGATGGCGGCGCCGGCCTGGCGGACGTCGGCCTGGGAATCCGAATGGATCTCGAGCATGCCGTAGAGGCGTTCGACGATCTGCATGCCGGGACGCACGCGGGTGGACTTGAGGGCCACGTCGGTGACCTGATTGATGGCGATGCCCGGGGAGATTTCCACGAACAGCGCGGCCTGGCCCTCGACGGGCAGGTAGCCCTTGGCCACCGTCGCCAGGAACGAGGCGAACTGCGGCTGCAGGCTGTCGATGAATATGTAGGTTCTGAGTTCTGCCATGGGGGCTCCTTGTTATTTGCCGCCGGTGGCGGCGGCCGCTTCTTCCATCATTTTCACACTGTTGGACGATCCGATGCGGGTGGCCCCGTTGCGGATCATCAGCATGGCGTCCGCGTAGGTGCGGACACCGCCGGAGGCTTTGACGCCGAGGCGCTTGGGCGCGACGGTGCGGGCCATCAGGGCGATGTCCTCCGCGGTGGCGCCGCCCTTGTTGAAGCCCGTGGAGGTCTTCACGTAGTCGGCGCGGGCCTTCATGGAGGCCTCGCAGGCCTTGGCGATCTCGTCCTTGGTCAGCAGGCAGGTCTCCAGAATGACCTTCAGCAGGGCGCCGCCGTCCTTGCAGGATTCGCCGACGGTGCGGATGTCCTTGGTGACGGCGTCCCAGTCGCCGGACTTGACGAGGCCGACGTTAATGACCATGTCGATTTCCTTGGCGCCTTCGCGGATGGCGCGGCGGGCCTCGAGGGCCTTGATTTCCGGCGGCGCGGCGCCGAGGGGGAAGCCGACGACGGCGCAGACCTTGACGGACGAGCCGCGGAGGGCCTGGGCGGCGGTGCGCACCCACGACGAGTTCACGCAGCAGCTGAAGAAGTTGTGCTTGAGGGCTTCCTCGCACAGCTTCTTGACATCCGACTGGGTGGCCTCGGGCTTGAGGATGGTGTGGTCAATCATGCGGGCCAGCTGGGCGGGGGGGAGATTCTCCACGCTGCCCTGGCTGGCGCCGCCGCCGCCGACGATCTGTTTGACGCGCTCGGCGATTCGCGCGACATCCTGGGGGCTGAGTTCCAATTTCATCTCCTTTATGGCCGTCATGACGGGGGTGCCCGCCCGGCCGCTTTCGAGGTCCTGGATCATTTGAACGCGCCGCAGGTGCCTCTCTTCGGTGCATTCCGTGGCGATGAAGACATCCGCGATGGCTTTCGCCTTTTCAAAATCAGTTTGTCCGGAGCCGAGGGTCAGGACATTGGCGCCGTTGTGCTGCCGGGAGTTTTTGGCGAGGGCCTCGTTGTAGCAGGCGGCGGCGCGGACGCCCGGGATCTTGTTGGCGGTCATGGCCGAGCCGATGCCGGCGCCGTCCACCATGATGCCGAGGTCGCAGCGGCCCGACGCCACGGCGCGGGCCACGGCGGCGGCCAACACGGGATAGTCCACCGCGTCCTTGGAGTGGGTGCCGACGTCGGTGACGTTGTGCCCCTGGCTTTTGAGCCAGCCGGCCAGCTGTTCCTTTAAATCATAGCCGCCGTGGTCGGCACCCACGGCGATTCTGCAACGACGAGTCGACATATCGGGGCACATCTTTATCTCTTGGCTCGACAAGGGCAAGAATTATCTGCCTAAAAACCGAAAAAGCGTTAAACCGTTTCCACAAAACCTAAAATATTGAGCCGTGTGCAAAACGAACCGGGACGATGTCTGCCCGTTTTCAGCGGGTCCTCCGGCTGTTTCGGGCCGGTGTGCTGCGGAGGCTCGTATACGGACCGGGCAACCAGACTCTTCTCTCGTTTGGTGCCCCGTTGAATCGCCGGTTTTCAGGCGATAGCGATGAGAATTAAGTCAATTTCGATTACAAGGAGTTTGGACTCAGTAAACAGTCTCGGTTATTATTATAACCGAGACTCAATGGACGGGCGGAACCATGGGCCAGCGACAAGGGTTTTACTGGATCAGATGGCGGGCGATGGCGTCGCGGGCGGCGTCGGCCAGGGCGGATTCGGTGGTATCGGGGCCGATAGGGAGGGGCGGCAGGAAGCGGACGGTGACGCGGGTCAGGAAGCGGGGGATGCGGCGTCCGCGGGGCAGCGCGCGGATGGCGCCGCTGATGGCGACGGGGATGACGGGAATATTCAGTTCGAGCGCCAGGGCGGCAAAGGTGCCCTTGAAGTCGCCTAGCTGACCGTCCTCGGAGCGGGTGCCTTCCGGGAAGATCAGCAGGTTCCCGCCCTGGCGGAGGGCCTGGGCCATCATTTGGAGGGAGAGCTGCACGTCGCGGCCGACTTCGACGACGATGACGTTGGCATTGCGGGCAAGCCATTCCAGCAGGCCTTTTTTCACGTGCTTGCGCTTGGCGTAGTAGAACGTGCGGCGAAGGAACGCGTTTTTCAGGAACATGGAGACAAAGAGGCCGTCAATATAGGACTGGTGATTGGCGACCAGGATGCAGGGGGTATGGGCGGGCAGGTGTTCGCGGCCTTCGGCCCGCACGCGGAAGATCAGCCGGAGAATGCCGCCCAGCAGCGTTTTGAGGAACGGATGCACCCAGCCGGACCGCGGCAGCTGCAAGGGCTTTTCGCCGTCGGGGGCCTTGAGCAGGGAGTCCCAGCTGCCGGCGCGTTCGCGGAAATAGAGGCGGTGTTCGTCGGCGTGCCTGGCCAGCGCGAGCACCGTGGGAAATTCCTGGAAGACGCTTTCAGGGAGTTTCACGCCGAACGTTTTTTCGATGAAGATCAGGACGGAGAGACGGGCGAGGGAATCGAGGGCCAGGTCCATTTCCCAGTGGGCGGTCGGGGAGACCCGCAGACAGTCGAGTTCGGTGCGCAGGAAGCGGTCAAAGGCTTCATAGGCGGGGCCGAGATCTTCGGGCCGGGGCGCGGGGGTGGAATCGCCGGAGAACGTGCCGACGGCCAGCGCGGGCAGTTCATGGCGCTTGAGCTTGCTGAGGCGGGTGCGGGGCAGTTCGCCGGTCACAATGGTCAGCTGGGTGATTTTCTTGGCGGGGGGGGCGAGGCGGTTGTAGGGCTCGAGCAGATTCCAGCGGAAATGTTCGGCCTGGGCGGCGGGAATGCCGTCGAGGAAGCCGGGCTGCGGGACGATCAGGGCATGGAGCAGGTCGTCGCGGAACGTGACCGCCACCTCCTTGATGTCGGGGGAGAGACCGGCCAGTTTCTCTTCGAGTTCGGCGGGATTGACCTTTTTGCCGTTGGGCAGGACGATGATTTCCTTCTTGCGGCCGGTGATGAACAGATAGTTGTCGCTGTCGAGATAGCCGAGGTCGCCGGTATGGAGCCAGTCTTCCTGGATGGCTTCCGCGGTAGCCTCCGGATTTTTCCAGTAGCCGGGAGTGACGTGGGGACCCCGGGCGAGCACTTCGCCGTCTTCGATGCGCACGGAATCGGGCAGGCAGGGCTGGCCGCAGGAGCCGAGGCGGACGGCTTCGGGGCGGGGGAAGGTGATCATGGGGGCGCATTCGGTCATGCCGTAGCCTTCCAGCACCTGGAAGCCGCAGAGGGTCAGGTCGCGGGCGACGTCGCGGTCGAGGGGGGCGCCGCCGGACACCATCTGGCGAAGGCATCCGCCGAACTTTTTCTGGACGGGGAAGAGCAGAACCCGGGAGACGGGGAGGCGGTTAATCGTGGCGGACAGGCGGTAGAGCAGGCGGCCGACAGGCGACTTGAACAGGTTTTCGACGATGGCCTTGCGGAACAGGGCATAGAGCCGCGGCACCCCGATGAGGATGGTGGCCTTTCGGCGGCGCATGGTGGCGACCATTTCGGCGGGATCGAGGGAATGCGACAGAATGAGGGTGCCGCCGGAGTACAGCGGGGCCAGGATGCAGCCCATCAGGGGCAGGATGTGATGGAACGGCAGCAGGGCGAAGGTGCGGCTTTCAGGGCGGAAGATGGGCACGCGGTCGCAGACGGATTCCAGGTTGACCTTGAGGTTGCCGAACGTGAGCATGACGCCCTTGGGATTTCCGGTGGTGCCGGAGGTAAAGAGGATGGCGGCCAGCGTGTCGGCGGTTCCGGACGCGAGCGGGGCGGACGCGAGGGCGCCGGAGGGCATGGCGGGGAAGTCTTCCTCATCGAAGCAGATGACGCGGACGGACAGGGCGGGCAGGGAGCGAAGGGCTTCCTGCGCAACGGGCCGGGTTTTGGCGGAGCAGAAGAGGGCGACGGGTTCGGTCTGGCCGAGGACATAGGCCAGTTCCGGGGCGGGACTCATGGCATCCACGGGAACGGCGATGCAGTGGTTGCGCCAGATGGAGAGCAGGGCGGCGATCCATTCCGGCCGGTTTTCGGAGAAGAGGACGATGCGCTCGCCGGGGGCGGAGAAATAGAGCGAGGCCAGGGCGGCGGAATGGGCCAGCAGGTCGGAGCGGGTGATTTCCGTGTCCTGCCAGAACATGGCCGTGGTCGGCAGGGGTCGCAGCAGGGTGAAGGCCGGTTCGGCGTTAGAGGGCGTCGTCATGGCGGGCTCCCGTCGGTAAGGGGGTGATCTGCAACTGAACCATGGCGCGATCCTAGTGCATTCCGGGGGCGGGAACAACGGAAAGTCCGAAAAAAAAGCAGGGGCGGGGCCGGTGCGGCGGGGGTTGCGCAGGCGGATCGGGAAAAGGTAGGATGCCGGCCATGGACTATTTGAAGTTCATCCAGCGGATCTGCCTGATTGCGAGCGTTGTTCTTGTCATCGGGATCGTGGTTCGCCTTTTTCTGCCGCTGATCGAGCGTCAGCGGGAGCTGCGGGCGCGGGCGGCGGAGCTGCGGCTGGACATCCAGCGGGAAGCCGAGGCGCTGCGGATGCTGCGGTTGAAGCAGGCCCGCCTGCAGGAGGATCCGCGCTTTATCGAGAAAATTGCGCGGGAGAAGCTGGGCTACGCCAAGCCGGGGGAAACCGTTTTCCGGTTCGAGGACGAAGACGGACCGTAGCGCCGGGCCGCCCAGCGCAGCTCGGCGGCGATGGATTCGGCCAGGGGGCGGGGACGTACAGATTCGGGAAGCACCGAATAGGTGTAGGTTTCCACTTCGCAGAAAGCGCCGCGGGCCTGCCGGAAAAAGGCGGGGGTAAGGAGGCTCCGGGTGGAGCGCAAGGGGCCCGACCCTTTCCACGTCAGCGGCACATGGTAATGGGTGCGGACCACGGCTGACTTCGGCAGTTTCGGCAGATCTGCGAGCGCATCGGTCAGGTCGGGCCATTCGCCGATGATTTCTCCGTCGAGGGCGGCGCGGGTCTGGTGGAGGAATCGGGGTTCGGCAAAGGGGGCCAGCGCGGCGCGGGCGGCGGGCGTGTTGTCGCATTCGATGGCGGCGGACAGCTGGACGCGGACAATGCGCGTCCAGTCGAGTTTTTCAATGGAGCGGAATTCCACGGCGGCATGGCAGGTATCGAGGCACCAGCCGACTGCGGGGCCCAGCTTGGCGAGGCGCCGGTCGAACAGGTCCCAGGCACAGCCGGGTTCGGGTTCGATGGCCAGCCGGATGCGGCGGCCGGTGCCCCCTTCCACTTCGCGGCAGCAGTCCGCTGCCTTCCGCAGATTCTTCAAGGCCTCGCGGTCGTCGTCAGGCGATATCCAGTCGCCGCTCCATCCGCCGGGAACGGTGGTGACGGTGCCGGTTTCGCCTTCCGGAAGGAATCCGCTCAGGAACGCGATGGCCCGGCGGGTATAGGCCAGACGGTCCGGATCGGTCCAGTTCGGACGATAGACCCTGGTTTTGACGCGGACGTTTTGGAACCGTCCGTAAGGGAAGGCGTTGAGGGCGGCGAGAAAACAGTCGTGGTCGTCCAGCCATTTCCGGAGGTCGGCCGCCCGGGACCGGGCCTCCCGCAGGGCGCGGTTGCCCAGATGGAGGCTGACGGGAAACGGGCGGTTCGGGGCGATGAGCGCCTTGACCGCCGGCACCACGGCATCGAGGCTTTTCTGCGCGGCCTTCCACGTCGAGGCGTCGCAGGCGTTCAGGCAGAACGAAACCGGAAACGGCTGCATGAGGTCAGCCCTTGCCTGTGCAATCGCGGTCCCGGGACTTGCCATGCAAGGGTTGACCCCACTCGGCGAGAGCGGCGATGCAGTCGGCCATCAGGGTTTGATCGATGGCGTGCAGTTCGACGCGGGAGCCGAGGGGGGCGGGGAAAGTGACGGTGAGTTCGCCGCCGAGATGGGCGCGGAAGTCCTCGATGCCGTCGAGGACGGCGAGGCGGCCCTGGCGCGTGGTACGGGTCAGTTCGGGATCGAAGACAGGCAGTCCGCAGGCGCGGAGGGTGTGGATCAGCCGCATGGCCTGGGATTCGGGCAGCAGGCCGAGGCAGGCCGCATAGAGGGCATCGAGGGCGATGCCGATGGCGACGGCGTGTCCGTGGGACAGGCGGTGGCGGGACATCGCTTCGAGCTTGTGGGCGGCCCAGTGGCCGTAGTCGAGGGGGCGGGCGGTGCCGAGTTCGAAGGGATCGCCGGAGGTGGCGATGTGTTCCAGATGCCGCAGGGCGCAGCGCTGGAGGATGCGCCGGATGGCGGGCAGGTCGCGCTGGGCGATCTTCGGCGCGGCGCGTTCGATGGACCGGAAAAAGGCGGCATCCTTGATGGCGGCGACCTTGACGGCTTCGGCGATGCCGTCGAGCAGGAGGGGAAGCGGAAGAGAATCGAGGAAGGCGGTATCGTTGAGGACCGCCCAGGGAGGGGCGAAGGTGCCGAGAAGGTTTTTGGAGCCGCCGAAATTGATGGCGTTTTTGACGCCGACGCCGGAGTCGGCCTGGGCGAGGGCGGTGGTGGGGATGCGGACATGGCGGACGCCGCGGTGGAAGAGGGCGGCGGCCAGGCCGGCGGCATCGAGGAAGGCGCCGCCGCCGATGGCCAGGCAATAGGAGTGACGGCAGATGTTGCCGTCGCGCAGGGCGTCCAGCATCCGGCGGACAGGGGCGGCGGATTGCTTGATGGTTTCGCCGCCGGCAAGAACCAGGGGGGGGCGCACCAGCTCCAGGGCATCGGCATGGGCCTGGACATAGGCGCGGATCCGGGCGGGCAGATCCGGGAAGGCCTTCTTCACGCCGCGGTCTATCAGGACCAGGCAGCGATGGCGGCGGTCCGGCTGGCCGCGGATGACGGCATCGCGGAGCGCGGGATTGCGCGGGGCGAACAGATCGCGGGTGAACACGACGGGAAAGGCGTGCCGGACTTCAATGCGCTGGAGGTGGATGGTCACGGGGAGAGATGAAATGAAGACAGGATGGCAGGATTTACAGGATGGGCGGATGCGTTTTCCACGCCATGGAAAATATCTCCGGCGTTTTTCCACGCTATGGAAAACTTTTTTCCACAGTGTGGAAAATCCGGATTGATCAGAACCGGCGCAACGGGTTGGGCACGGGACACTCGCATGCTATCCTATTCAGCGACCGGGAACGGAAAAGGGTTCAGCTCCTTTCCTGAACCCTGAGCTCTGACCCCTGTCTTTTGGCTTCCTCACGCGGGTTTCCAGGAGTCTTTGAGGGTGACGGTACGGTTGAAGACGGGGGCGCCGGGGCGGCTGTCGGGATCGGCGCAGAAGTAGCCGATACGCTCGAACTGGAAGCGGTCGCCGGGCCGGGCCTCGGCCAGGGAGGGCTCAACAAGCGCCTGAACGGTCCGGAGCGAGTCGGGGTTGAGGTGGGTCTTGAAATCCACGTCCTTGTCGCCGTCGGGCTCGGGCACGTTGAACAGCCGGTCGTAGAGCCGGACTTCGACGGGCTTCGCCGTATGGGCCGCGACCCAGTGGATGGTGGCCTTGACCTTGAGGCCGGCGTCCATGGGAGCGAATGTGCCGCGCACGGAGGTGACGGCGCCGCTTTCGTCCTTCTCGACGCCGGTGCAGGTCAGGAAGCCGGCATTGCGCAGGCGGACGGCCTTGCCGGGGGAGAGGCGGAAATACTTCGGGGGGGGCGTCTCGGCGAAATCCCCGCGCTCGATGAAGAGTTCGGGGCCGAAGGGAATATCGCGTTCGCCGGCGGCGGGGTCTTCGGGATTGTTGACGCCGCGGATCGAAGTCGGCAGGGCTTCGGGGTTGTCGATGACAACGCGCAGGGGATCGAGCACGGCCATGGCGCGGGGGGCGGTCTTGTTGAGATCGTCGCGGATGCAGTGTTCGAGCAGGGCGACATCGGTGAGCGAATCGTACTTGGTGATGCCGACGCGCTCGCAGAACTCGCGGATGGCGGCGGGGGGGACGCCGCGGCGGCGCAGGCCGCACAGCGTCGGCATGCGGGGGTCGTCCCAGCCGTGGACAAGCTTCTGCTGGACCAGTTCAAGCAGCTTGCGCTTGCTCATGACCGTGTAGGTCAGCGACAGGCGCGCGAATTCCATCTGCTGCGACGGAAACAGGCGGCAGTTCCGGATGACCCAGTCGTAGAGAGGGCGGTGCACTTCGAACTCGAGGGTGCACATGGAGTGGGTGATTTTCTCGAGGGCGTCCTCGATGGGGTGGGCGTAGTCGTACATGGGATAGATGCACCACTTGTCGCCGGCGTGGGGGTGGGGGGTGTGGAGGATGCGGTAGATCACCGGGTCGCGCAGGTGGAGGTTGGGCGAGGCCATGTCGATCCTGGCGCGCAGCACCTTGGAGCCGTCGGGGAATTCCCCGGCGCGCATGCGCTGGAACAGATCGAGATTCTCTTCCGGCGACCGGTTGCGGAAGGGCGATTCGCGGCCGGGTTCGGTGGGGATGCCGCGGTAGGTTTTCCACTCGTCGGCGGTGAGTTCGCAGACGTAGGCCTTGCCGTCGCGGATCAGGCCGCAGGCCAGTTCGGCCATCTGCTCGAAGTAGTCGGACGCGTGGTAATAGTGCGGGCCCCAGTCGAAACCGAGCCAGCGGACGTCGGCCTTGATGGCGTCGGTGTATTCGACGTCCTCCTTGACGGGGTTGGTGTCGTCCATGCGCAGGTGGCATTCGCCGTTGTTTTCAAGGGCCATGCCGAAATCGAGGCAGATGGCCTTGGCGTGGCCGATGTGCAGATAGCCGTTGGGCTCGGGCGGGAAGCGCGTGACGACTTTTCCGCCGTATTTGCCGGTGCGGTTGTCCTCCGCGATGATTTCGCGGATGAAGTGCATGTTCCGGGCGGGGGTGTCCGGCGCGGAGGGGGCGGGTGTATTCATGAGTCGCCTCGGGCGGTCTCCATGGCTTCCTTGCGTTCGTAGAATCCGGCGGCTTTTTTGCGGATGGCGGCCAGCCGGGGGTGGTTGGATTCCTTGACAGCGGCGCCGAAGGCGGCGAGCAGGTCGCCCGCGCTGCGGGAGAGGCCGGTCGGGACTTCGATGGAAACGGTGACCTGATGGTCGCCGACGGAATGGCCGCGCACGTCGGTGAGCCCCAGCCCGCGCAGGGTAAAGGTCCGGCCGGGCTGCGTACCCGCGGGGATTTTCAGCGGGACGTCGCCGCGCAGCGTGGGCACCTGCACTTCGCCGCCGAGCGCGGCGATGTGGAAGGGGATGGGAATGTCGGTGTGGATGTCCTGGCCCTGGCGGGCGAACAGTTCATGGGGCCGCACATGCAGGACGACGAAGAGGTCGCCGGGCGGGCCGCCGCGGGAACCGCCTTCTCCCTTGCCGGCCAGACGCATGCGCGAGCCGGTATCCACGCCGGCGGGAATGGCCAGGCTGATAGTGCGCGGCATCTTGACGCGGCCTTCGCCGCGGCAGGTGCGGCAGGGGTGGCGGATGAATTCGCCGGTGCCGCCGCAGTGAGGACAGGGCTGGCGGACCTGGAAAAATCCGTTGGAACTGACCACCATGCCTCGGCCGCCGCACTTCGGACAGGTTTCCGGTTTGCTTGAGCCGTCGGCGCCCGTGCCCTTGCAGGTTTCGCAGTCTTCCACAATCTGCAGGGAGAGCTCGCGGCGGGAGCCGAACGCGGCCTCTTCGAAATCGATTTCGAGGTCATAGCGCAGGTCGGCGCCGCGGGCGCGGCCGCCGCGGTCGCGGGGACTGCCGCCCATGGCACCGAACAGGCCTTCGAAAAAGCTGCCGCCGCCGAACCCGCCGCCGCCGCCGAAGGCGGAAGCGAAGGCGCGCAGGGCTTCTTCGAGATCAATGTGGCCGGCGCCGCCGAAACCGCCCCGGCCGCCGCCGCGTTCGAAGGCGTCCCAGCCGAACTGGTCGTAGCGCTGGCGCAGGTCGGCGTTGGAGAGGATTTCGTAGCTCTCGGTGGCCTCCTTGAATTTCTCCTCGGCCTCCTTGTCGCCCGGATTGCGGTCCGGGTGGTATTTCATCGCCAGTTTGCGATAGGCCTTTTTGATCTGGTCTTCGGAGGCGGTGCGGGGCACGCCGAGGACATCATAACAATCGCGCTTGGTGCTCATGGGAAGGGGCGCCGCCTATTCCGCGGCGGGGCCGGAAGAGACGACGACCTGGGCGGCGCGCAGGAGTTTGTCGCCCATTTTGTACCCGCGCCGGGTCTGGGTGACGACGTGCTCTTCGGGAACGGTGTCCGAGGGCATGTGGGTGATGGCTTCGTGCAGGTTGGGATCGAAGGGCCGGCCTTCGGCCTCGATGGCCTGGACGCCGGCTTTTTCCAGGACGGCCCGGAACTGGTTGTAGATGAGCTGGAAGCCCTCGGTGAACGCCGCCGGGGCGCCGTTTCTGGCGCTGTCGGCGAGACCGAGTTCGAAGTGGTCCAGCACCGGGAGAAGGTCGAGGACCAGTTTTTCGGACGCGAAGGCGATCCAGTCCTGGCGTTCGCGGGCCATGCGCTTGCGGTAGTTTTCGAAATCGGCCTGCAGGCGCAGCAGCTGATGCTGGAGCGGCTCCGGGGGTTCCGGAGCGGGGGCGGGAGCGGCGGCGGGTTCCTCCGCGGCCGAAGGGGCGGGCTCCGCTTCCGCGGCGGCCGCCGGCTCTTCCGCCGCAACAGGGGGCTTGGCTTCGTCCGCCGGCGGCTCGTGCTTGGAATGGGAATGCTTCTTGGTCATATCAAGGGCCAGACGATACGCACGAAGCGCCGTTTCGTCAATTGGAACGCCGCCGGGCGCGGATCGGGGGAGCGGATTCAGCCGGCCGGCTTGGCAGATGAAGTCATGAGTTCGCCGAGGGTGCGCGTGGTGAAGATTTCCAGGGCGAGGGCGGGATCCACGGCGTCGCCGCCGGTCATGGCGGACTGGGCGTCCACGGCGTCATGAAGCCAGCGGAACCAGCGGCTGGCCGGGAAGCGGGCGGCCTGCGCCGCCATCTTGGCCTGGGCGAAGGGATGGCCCTTGCGGGGATCCTTTTCGAGAGCGGCCAGGATGTCCTCGCCATCGGGCGGTACGTTCCAGTCCAGCTTGCGGTAGCGCTCGCCGCCGGAGAGGCGCGCCCAGCCGCGCTTGAGGCAGTCGGCCAGCACCAGCATGTCGCGCAGCCGGTTCTGGAGGCTGACGACCAGGCCCACGGCGTTCTCGCCTTGTCCGAGCAGGCGGTGCATGACGCGCAGGGCGTGGGGCAGACTGCCGGTGCAGAAGGCGTCGGCAAACTCCCAGAACTTGCCTTCGCGAACGGGCGCGACCATCTGGACCACATCCTCCACGGTGACTTTTTTGCGGTCGCCCAGATAGAGCGACAGTTTCTCGATTTCATTGGAGACGTGCCGCAGGCCGTAGCCGGCGCGATCGAGAAACGCGGCCATGACGTCGCCGGACATGGAGAGTCCGCGGTCGGCCAGCCGCTGTTCCACCTGCGGAATGAAGTCGGCCTGGATATCCCGGGACTGTTCCGGTTCGTCGAAGGCGTGGACTTCCCCCTGACCCTGGAAGGTCTTGAAGAAGCTGGTGGCTTTGTGGACGCTGCGGGTCAGCAGCACGAGGCGGACCCCGTCCGGCAGGCCGTTTTTGAGCAGGGCGACCAGCCGCTCGATCTCGGTTTTGACGCTGGCGAATTTGCCGGGTTCGACCATGGGGTTGAAGAACGGCGCATTGCGGACATAGACGGTTTTGGCTCCGCCGAGGAACGGCGGCGTCAGCAGGGCTTCCATGACGTTGCGCAGAAAAGCGCAGACGGCATCGGCGTTGAGGTCGGGATCGGGATCGAGGGTTTCCAGTCCAAAGGCCTGTTCCTCGGGGGGGCACAGGCGGGCGACGATCTCGTCGGCTTTGCGGGTGGCGGAGAGGTCATCGGTGCCGCAGACGAGAAACAGCGAGGCGGCATCGCGTCCGGCGGGGGACGGGGCGGAACGGACTTTCCGGGCAGTCGGCATGGCTAGGTTTCTCGGAGCGGGCTCATGACGGGGTTGTAGCACAGGGCGGCGGCCAAGGGAAGGGCGGTTCAAATCCGCAGGGGGGCGGGGCCGTGGGCGGCCCAGATGGCTTGGACCTTGCCGGCCAGGCGTTCGGTATCGTCGCGAGGGCCGACCTCCACCCAGGCCACGTCGGCCTGGTGGCGGAACCAGGTCATCTGTCGCCGGGAGTACTGCGCGGTGCGCACGGCAGTCAAATGGATGGCCTCTTCTTCTCCGATTTCCCCGTCGAGGACGCGCGCGGCTTCCTTGTAGCCGATGGCGTGCCGGGCGGTATCGGACAGAACGGGGTGGCGTTCGCGCAGCGCGCGCACTTCGTCGAGCAGCCCGCGGGCGAACATCTGGCGGGCGCGCCGGTCGATGCGGGCGCGCAATTCCTCCGGGGGCAGGCGCAGTCCGGCAATGCGGGGTTTCGGGCGATCGGCGGCGGCGGGCAGCGGATGGCCGGCCGCCAGCAGTTCGTAGGCGCGCACGACGCGCCGGGGATTTTCGGGATCGCGCAGGCGGGCGTATTGAACGGGGTTGAGGGCCCGGGTGGCGGCCTGCAGGGCGGGGAGGCCTTCGGCGGCCAGCAGGGCCTCGGCGGCGGCCCGGTGAACGGGATCGGAGGGAGCGGCGTCGAGGCCTTCGAGCAGGCACTTCACATAAAGCCCGGTGCCGCCGACGACCATGGGCATGGCGCCGGTTGCGGCGATGGCCGGCGCGGCGGCACGAATCGCGGCGAGATAGTCGCCGACGGAAAACGGCCGGTCGGGATCCGCCAGGTCCAGGCCGAAGACGGGAACGGCGTCGCGTTCGGCGGCATCGGGCTTGGCGGTGCCGATGTCCATTCCGCGGTACACGGCCATGGAGTCGGCGGACAGAATGGGGCGGAGGGGGCGGCTCTCCATCGCCAGATGCAGTGCCACCGCGCTTTTGCCCGAGGCCGTCGGGCCGACCAGGACATGGGCGCACAGCGCGCTCATGCGTCGTCCGGACGAAAGTGGATCGTTACGGTCTGACCCCGAAGGCAGGTCATGGCGCGGGGCGGGGGGCGAGGAGCGTGCCGAGCAGATAGATGCCGACGCCGATGCAGATGGCGGCATCGGCGATATTGAAGGCGGGCCAGTGCCAGGTGCCGACATAGAAATCGAGATAGTCGGTGACGTAGTCGAGGCGCAGGCGGTCGAGCAGGTTGCCGGCGATGCCCCCGCAGAGCAGGCCGAGAGCGACGCGATGAAGCGTGCCGGGCGGCATGATCTTGCGGCGGAACAGGACCAGCGCGACCAGCATCACGGCCGCCAGCAGGGCCAGGGTCAGGTTCTGTCCGCTGAACATGCCCCACGCCGCGCCGGTATTGCGGATATAGGTCAGATTGAAGAATCCGGGAATGAGTTCGACGGATTCATGCAGGCCGAACGCGCCGCGGACCCACTCCTTGGACGCCTGGTCCAGCAGGAGCACGTACAGGGCGACCAGCAGCGGTGTCATGATCCGGCGGGGAGGGGACGCCTCAGGAATCCGTCAGGTCCACCGTGTCATCCGTCACCAGCGTTTGCAGGTTTCCGGCGCCGGTGAAGGGCTGGAAACGGCTGCGGCCGCGCTCGGCGGCGCTTTGGCAGGCGACGCACTTCTTGGCGAACGGCAGGGCCTTCAGTCGGGGGCGTTCGACGGGCTTTCCGCAGGATTGGCAGGTGCCGTACTCGCCTTCGTCGATCCGCCGGATGGCGTCTTCGATCTCGTAGATCGAATCCTGCCGGCTGGAGGCGAGGCTCAAGGCGAGTTCGCGGTCGAAGTTGTCGGTGCCGTGGTCGGCCATGTGCGTGGAATGGCTGCTGATGTCGCCGGTGGAATCCAGCGGCGAGCGTTTGAGATTGTCGCCGGCGAGGGCGTTCAGGTTGCCCTGGACCAGTTCGAGCTGCTTTTGGAGCATGGCGCGGAACTGGGCCAGTTCTTCCTTGCGGAACGCGCGGGCCTTAGCGGGTGCCGGGGCTGACTTTTTCCGGGCGGCGGCGGGCCGGACGGCGGGTTTGGCCGCGGCCTTGCGGACGGCTTTCTTCGCCGCCGGCTTCTTGGCGGGTTTCCGGGCGGGCGCGGCTTTCTTCGCCGCCTTTTTCACCGTCTTGCGGGCTGTCGCCTTCCGGGGGGCGGGCTTTTTCACGGCCTTCTTGGCGGGGGCTTTTTTGGCAGCCGCTTTTTTGACGGGGGTTTTCTTGGAGGCTTTTTTGGCGGGGGCCTTTTTCGCCGGCTTGGGGGCGGGGCGGGAGGCCTTGCGCGGACTGGATTTCTTCGCTACCGGTTTGCTCTTTTTCGTCGCCATGGGGCACCTCTCGTGTAACTGGACTGTACGCCGGCGGAAACAGCCCGGCAAGCCCGGGTTCTCCCGCAAGGGTTGGGGTGTGTAGCAGGGGGCCATGGAAAAGTCAACCGCGGTTCCGGCGGATTCAACGGGTCCCGCGTCCGGCGGCTGCATTCCGGGATTGTCGGCCGGGAGTGGCACCCGTAGGATAGGCGCATGAAACGGTACCCCTTGGTGAGCGACAACGTGGCGGTGGTGACGGGCGCTTCGACGGGCATCGGCCGGGCGACGGCGCGGATGCTGAAGAGCCGGGGCTGGCGGGTTTTTCCGACGGCTCGCAGCCGGACGGACCTGGATCTGCTGCGCGGCGAGGGCTTCCAGCCGGTCGAGCTGGACCTGGCCGATCCGGATTCGGTGGAGCATGCCGCCGAGGAAGTGATGGAGCTTTCCCAGGGTTTGATGGGCGCGGTGGTCAACAACGCCGGCTATGGACAGCCGGGGGCGCTGGAGGATTTGTCGCGGTCCGCGATCCGCAAGCAGTTCGAGACCAACGTGCTGGGGACGCTGGACTTCACCCGTCGCTTTCTGCCCCTGTTTCGCCGGCAGGGCAGCGGCCGCATCGTGCTGGTGACCTCGGTGCTGGGGCGGATTGTGATTCCGTTCATGGGCGCCTATTGCGCCAGCAAATACGCGCTGGAGGCGATGGGCGACGCGCTGCGGATGGAACTGGGGCCGGCGGGCATTTCGGTATCGCTGGTGGAGCCGGGGCCCATCCGGAGCCAGTTCCGCCGCCGGGTGGTCAGCGAGGCCACGCGGGGACTGGAAATGAAGCACTCGGCCTTTGCCCGCCAGTACGCCAAGGAGCTCAGCGAGTCCGAACGGACCTATTCGCGGCCGACGGATATCTTCAAAAAGCCGCCCGAAGCCGTGGCGCGCCGGATTGTGCATGCGCTGGAATCGAAGTTTCCCCGCGCGCGCTACCCGGTGACCGGCGCGGCCTGGCTGGCCGAGGCCGCCATCCGCTTCGTTCCCGGACGTGTGCGCGACGCCCTGATGGTTTCGAAGATCATCGGCCGCGAGGTCGGAGACGCCGGGGCGTCGCCGCCGGCCTGACGGCGGCGCGTCCGTTTTCGTGCTTTCCATTTTTCCACAGTGTGGAAAAATGCCCCGGAATCCCGCTGACGCGGGGCCGGGTTTTCCACGGCATGGAAAAAAGTTTTCCATGGCGTGGAAAAACCGCCGGAAAAATTTCCATAGCGTGGAAAATCCGGAAAAATTTTCCACAGCGTGGAAAACCAGAGTGGACGAGGAGAGATATGGACATTCGGGAAGTGGAACAATTGACCGAACAGACGCTGGCGGAGCTGGCGGGGGCGGCGGACCTGGCCGCGGTGGAAGCGCTGCGGGTGCGGACCATCGGCCGCAACGGGATGCTGCCGGAGCTGATGAAGGGCCTGAAAGACGTGCCCGCCGCCGACAAGCCGGCGATGGGCCAGGCGCTGAACCGCTTCAAGGTCTCGGTGACGGCGGCGATCAACGAACGCAAGGCGGCGCTGGAGGCGGCGGCGAAGTCGGCGAAGGCGGGGGCGTTCGACCTGACCCTGCCGGGGCGCTGGCCGCGCCGCGGGCGCCTGCATCCGATTCAGCAGCTGATCGACCGCACCAGCGGGATCTTCCGCCGGATGGGCTTCACGGTGGCGGACGGGCCGGACGTCGAGACGGAATACTACAACTTCGATGCGCTGAACACGCCGGCGGACCATGTGTCGCGCGATCTGGCCGACACGTTCTACCTGCCGGCAGGGATGCTGCTGCGGACCCAGACGTCGGCCGTCCAGGCACGCTACATGGAAAGCCATCCGCCGCCGGTGCGGATCGTCTGTCCGGGGCGCTGCTACCGGCGCGACACGACCGACGCGACGCATTCGGCGAACTTCCACCAGATCGAAGGGCTCTACGTGGACAAAACGGTCAGCCTGGCGGACCTGAAGGGGGACATCGACCACTTCGCGCGCGAACTGATGGGGCCGGGCGTGAAGTCGCGCTTCCGCACGCATTTCTTTCCGTTCACCGAGCCGAGCGTGGAGGTGGATTTCTCCTGCCACATGTGCGGCGGGAAGGGCTGCCGCGTCTGCAAGCAGAGCGGCTGGATCGAAATCATGGGCGCCGGCATGGTGGATCCGCACGTCTTCCAGATGGCCGGCTACGACCCCGAACAGGTCACCGGCTACGCCTTCGGCATGGGCATCGAACGGCTGGCGATGATTCTCTTCGGCATTGATGACATCCGGCGGCTCTATGAAAACGACGTCCGCTATCTCGCCCAATTCTGACAATTCATGAAGACATTTTTCAACGCAAAAGGCGCAAAGGACGCAATCCGGACAGGTTCCGAATCGGCGTTTGCGATTCTTTTGCGTCCCTTGCGACTCTTGCGTTAACAGGCTGTTTCCCAGGACAAGAAGATGAAGATACCATTGAGCTGGTTGAAGGAATACGTGGCGTTCGAGGACACGGCGGAAGGGCTGGCGGACCGGCTGACGTTTTCGGGAATCGAGGTGGAAGGCATTTCCACCACGGGCGGCGGGGTGCCGGGCGTGGTCGTCGGCGAGATCAAGGCGATCGAGAAGCATCCCAACGCGGACAAGCTGACGCTGTGCCGTGTGGATTTCGGCGGGGCGGAGGAGATGACGGTGGTGTGCGGGGCGCCGAATGCGGCGGTGGGCGGGAAGCATCCGTTTGCGCCGCTGGGCACGGCCCTGCCGTGCGGGTTCACTATCGAGAAGCGCAAGGTGCGCGGCGTGTTCAGCGAGGGCATGCTGTGCGCCGAGGACGAACTGGGCATTTCCGACGACCACGAAGGCCTGATGGTGCTGGATGCCAAATGGGCGCCGGGCACGCCGCTGGCGGAGGTCATGGGGCCGCCCGAGACGGTCATCGAGGTGGAAATCACGCCGAACCGCCCCGATTGCCTGAGCCTGCTGGGCGTGGCCCGCGAAGTGGCTGCGCTCTACGGCACGGAGCTGAAACGGCCCGAGGTTGTGCTGGCCGAGTCGAACGTACCGGTCGAAAAGGCGACCAGCGTGATCGTGGAGGATGCCGCGGACTGCCCGCGCTACACCGCGCGGATTCTGCAGAACGTGAAGGTCGGCCCGAGTCCCGACTGGATGAAGCGCCGGCTGGAAGCGGCCGGCATCCGGGCGATCAACAACATCGTGGACATCACGAACTACGTGATGCTGGAGTGCGGCCAGCCGCTGCACGCCTTCGACCAGAAGCTGCTGGAGGAAGGCCGCATCGTGGTGCGCCATCCGAAGCCGGGGGAAAAGATTCTGACGCTGGACGGCGTGGAGCGGGAACTGGAACCGCAGATGCTCGTGATTGCCGACGCCGTGAAGCCGATGGCCGTGGCGGGCGTCATGGGCGGGGAACACAGCGGGATCAACGACGACACGACGGAGGTGCTGCTGGAGAGCGCCATGTTCCGTCCGGGCGCCGTCCGGGCCACCAGCAAGAAGCTGGGCATGCTGTCGGATGCCTCCTACCGCTTCATGCGCGGGGTGGATGCGGATCTGGCGGACTGGGGCAGCCGCCGTGCGGCGCAGCTCATGGCCGACCTGGCCGGAGCGACGGTGCTCAAGGGCGTGGTGGATGTCTGGCCGGAGCCGAAAAAGCCCTGGCGGGTGACCTGCCGGCCGGCGCGCCTGGAAGCTCTGCTGGGGATGTCCGCGACGCCGGAGACCATCGCGCAGGCGTTTGAGTCGCTCGGGCTGAAGGTGCTCGCGGCTTCGGCGGATGCGATCGAGGTGGAAGTGCCTACGTTCCGCGAGGACTTGACGCGCGAGGCGGATCTGATCGAGGAATACGCGCGGCTGCACCTGAAGGAGCTGCCGCCGGTCAGGCCCATGGCGACCATCGTGCCGGAGGCCGACGATTCCCCGGCGCAGGCGCAGGCCCGGTTGCGCGAGATCCTGGCCGGCTTGGGCCTGCAGCAGGTCATGCACTACAGCTTCCTGGCGGAGGGTCTGCTGGATCTGTTCGACAAGGACAGCGCCGCGCGCCGCGTCCGGCTGGCCAATCCGCTGACGGCGGACCATACGGTGATGCGCGACGCCCTGCTGCCGCAGATGGTGGAAACCATCGGCCTGAACGTGTCGCGGCAGATTTCCCAAACGGCATTCTTCGAGACCGGCCGGGTGTTCCGGCTGGACGCCAGCGGCGCGCCGTCGGAGGAAGAGCATCTGGCCGTGGGCCTGCTGGGGCCGGTGGGGCGCACGGGGCTGGACACTTTCCGGCCGCCGGGGGAACCGGAGATGTTCCTGTGGATCAAGGGACTCTGGGAGCAGGCCGCGGCGGCGCTCAAGCTGCGCGGGGCGGAGCTCCGGCCCGCGGACCGGCCATGGAGCGAACCGGGGCGGGGCATGGACATCCTTGTGAACGGCGAACCGGTCGGCTGGCTGGGATTGTTGAACCGCACCATCGCCAAAGAATGGCGCATCCATGAACCCGTCGGCCTGCTGGAGACGGCCGTGAAGCCGCTGCTCAAAGATATGGCTACAATGCAAGGACTGACCCCTCCGCCGAGCTATCCGAGCATCCGGCGCGATGCGGCGCTGATCGTGGCAACAGACGTTCGCCACGAACGGGTGCTGAAGGTGGCGCGCGCCGCCGCCCCCGCGGAGCTGGAGAGAATCGAGCTGTTCGACATCTACGAAGGTCCGAACCTCGGCGCGGGGCGTAAAAGCATGGCCTATGCCTTTACGTACCGGTCAACGGCCGGCACGCTGACCGACGAGCAGGCCAATGCGTTCCAGGACAAGGTGAACACGGCGCTCAAGCGGGAGCTGCCGGCCGACATCCGGGAAGGATAGGCGGCGGTTCGGACATGGCGATCCTCCGCTTTATCTATGTCCGGAACATTATTTCCCGGACGGTCCACGGGACCTTCCAGGAGCTGTCGTTTGCGGTGCGGGTCCGGAATCTGGGCTTCGGCAAGCGGGTGGCCATCCACTGGTGCGGCGAAGACGGAAACTGGCGGGAATCCCCCGCGGATTTCCGCTGCACGCTGGACGGCGGCGACGAGGTGTGGGTGGCGGACCTTGCGCTGCCCCTGACGATCGAGACGTCCATTCCCGGCAACATCCGGTTTGCCGCCTGCCTGGAACACAGCGGGGAGCGCCATTGGGACAGCTGCCACGGCCGCAATTATCAATCGGACGCCGATTCGGGGGTGATCGTTTTCGAGCCGGTGGACGTGCGGGTGACGGGCTGCCGTCCGCATCTGCCTGCGGCCATGGTATCGCTGCCGCTGGAAGTGGCGGTGCGCCAGGAGATCGAACCGGAGTCGGTGACCATCCACTGGACCACGGACGGCTGGGCGACGGCGCAGGTGACGCCGGCCTATTTCCGGCGCGACCACTGGGACCGCAGTACCGGCAGCAACGCGCGCAATCCCAACCGCTACGGCTGGGGGGTCTGGGCGGCGCGCCTGCCCCTGCCGGAGGCCTATCGCGTCGAGTTCGCCGTGGAATGCCGGACCCCGCGCGGCACGGTATGGGACAACCACGGCGGCAGCAACTACCGTGTGCGGCGCGACACCCTCAAGGTGCTCACGCTGAATCTCCACACCTGGCAGGAAGAGGACGCAGCGGCCAAGCTTGCCACCGTCGCCCGCGCCATCCGCGAACGGCGGATTGATCTCGTCTGCCTGCAGGAAGTCGGGGAGGACTGGAACGGCGGGGCGGGGGACTGGGCGACCAATGCCGCGCGCATTCTCAACGACCAGCTCCCGCGGCCGTATCACCTGCACACCGACTGGTCCCACCTGGGATTCGACCGCTACCGCGAAGGGGTGGCCATTCTCAGCCGCCATCCGTTTGGCGCCACGGATGCCGGGTATGTCTCCGACAGCACCGATCCCTGCGACATCCATTCGCGCAAGATCGTGATGGCGGAAGTGCGCGTGCCGTTCATGGGGCGGCTCAACGTCTTCAGCGTCCACCTGAGCTGGCCGGAGAACGGATTCCACGCCCAGTACGACCGCCTGCACCGCTGGGCGCAGGAGCGCCAGGCCTCCGATGGCGCCGGCACTCTGCTGTGCGGAGACTTCAACATCGCGGCCGGAAGCGACGCCTTCCGGCACATCGTGGAGACCGGGGGCTTTGAAGAGCAGATGCTGAAGATCCGCCGGCCGGCGGAGTTTCACCGGGTCTTCCGGGAGGAGCCCCGCACCGATTCCACGCAGGCGCTGGCGGGTGACGGCCGAATTGACTTCATCTGGCTGAATACCGGCTCGCGCCTGCGGGCCATCGCAGCGGAAGAGTTGTTCACGCCCGGGGATTACGGCCGCGTGTCCGACCATACCGGCTACCTGGTGGAATTCGAGCGGAGATGAGGCGGCCATGGAGTATGCGGAGCACTACGCGGTTCCCGGCGAAGCCTATCTGAGCGCGCCGTACGCGCGGCACAACGAGTTCCGCGAACTGTTTCTGCTGCGCTGGGGCCGCATTCATTTTCACGTCCACTGGGGCGTGGACATGAACGTGAAGGTGCTGCTGAAGGTGTTTCACGAGGACGGCACGTGCGAGCACTACCTGGCTCATACCGACCCGTGCGACGTCGAATGGAACCGCCACCGCCGCGCCACCCGCGACCTGTTCATCCATCCCCGGCCGATGCACCAGGGAAACGTCACTTGCGTCAAGTTTTCCTACATCCTCCACCACGAAGGCCGTTCCATCCCGTCGCGGCTGGAATACATCTTCATGGACGGACGCGAATTCCACCACGCCGGCGAAGTCCGGCGGCAGGTGACGGACCAGTGGGCCACGCCCAACCCGTGGCGTACGCGCGAGGCCGACGCCGGCCAGCTGCAGCGCGACGTGGACCACATCAACCACCACTTTGAATCCCTGAACCTGATCCCCAAGTTCACCAAGGGGCAGGCGTGGCATCCGTACCATCCCAAGCGCTACATCCATGACCAGATCGATGCCATGATCTGGCGCCGCCAGACCCAGCCCGGCCGGCCCTGTGCCATCCAGGTCTGCGTGGACTGCATTGACGACGCCGACTTCATCCGGCACCTCATCCATGCGCACCGCTGCGGCGTTCCGGTGCAGTGCATCGTGGACTGGCGCAAGATGACCCTGACCAACAGCGGAAACTATCTCGCCCTGAAACGCTCCGGCATCGAACTGCTCGGGGAACTCTGCACCACCCGGGACTCCCTTGCCGAAGTCGCCACCGACATGCACAACAAGTTCATCGTCTTCGGCGACGAGGATGCTATCGTCGGCTCGTTCAACATCACCTTCGACCGCTGGGGCAGCAACTGGGAGTCGGGCATGACCTTTCGCTCGCAGGGCGTCTGCCGGCTGCTCGACAATATTTTCCAGGCCTGCCGGGGCGGGGTGATCCAGCGCTACGGCGTGGATCCGTTCGCGCATTTCAACCTGCTCTATACGTTCGGGCGCACGGCCATGCTCAACGGCCGCTACTACCGCCCGCACCAGGCGATCCTGGCGGAAATCCGCCGCGCACGGCATTCGATCCACCTGTGCCTGTTTTTGATCGGGGAATTGCGCGGGGAGCATGGCGACAGCGTGGTGGATGCGCTGATCCAGGCCTGGCGGCGCGGCGTGTATGTGCGCCTGATTCTCAACGGGCATCTGGCCTGGCAGGGGGATCCGGGCCGGGAGCGCTCCTGGAATGAAGAGCTGCACCGTCCGCTGCTGCCCGCGGTGCGCCGCCTGCAGGAGGCCGGCCTGCCCATTGCCCTGGTGTACGGCGTCCACGACCGCCCCGTCCCGTATTCCCCCGTGCACTCCAAGCAGTGCGTCATTGATGAGCGCATCGTGCTGGACGGGTCCTTCAACTGGTACAACACCTCCGTGCTGTCCCACGACCTGCTGGCCGTCATCCACAACCCCGGCATCGCCCGGTTGTATCTCGACGAAGCCTGCCAGATTCTCGAATCTTTCCGCGTTGTGTGGATCAGCCAGACCCGCTGAGAATCGGCCAGGAGCCTTGTGAAAAGAAAGTGGATTCCCGTGCTGGCCGCCCTGATCGAGGCGCTGTGGCGATGGACGCGTTCCCGCCGCTCAGCCTCAAGACCCCGCCGGCGCGTGCCCGGCGGCAACCGGGATGTCGGCGCCGCCATCGCGCGGCGCGCGATGGACGAGCAGGTGCAAGGCGCGGGGCGCGTGGTGAAACTCCTGCCGGACGATACCATCGGCAGCCGACATCAACGCTTTCTGGTCCGGCTGGCCGGGGGCGAATCCCTGCTGGTGGCCCACAATCTGGATGTTGGCCGCCGGGTCGAGCCGTTGCGGGAAGGCGATGCCGTCGAATTCGCGGGCGAGTACCAATGGAATGACAAGGGGGGCTTTTTGCATTGGACCCACCACGATCCGGCCGGCCGGCACGAACCGGGCTGGATCCGCCGCCGCGGCGTGTTGTTTGAGTGACGGGCCGGTGCCGTTGGGATCAAGCGGGAGGGTTATTCGCCGCTTGCCGGCGCGGCGGCGTTTGCGGCCGGGGCGGCCGGCGGCCCGGCAAAATCCGGATCCAACGCGGTATTCAGCAGATACCCCAGGCGCACTCCGGCCTTTTGGAGCTGTTCGGCCACGACCGGCACCTGCGCATCTATGTAGTTCTCGCGCGTCAGATTCATGCCCGGGCGGGCCCATTTATAGGGGACCCGGTCGCCGTTGCTGAAGCGATAAGCCTTTTTCCGGGCGATCCAGTAGCTGTCCACGGCCCATTGCAGGATGTCCGGGTGCATCCAGCGGCGGATTTCATCCGGGGTGATGTCCTCTTGGAGCGATCGGACCACGTCCCGGGTCGGGCGGCCGGCGACCAGTTCATACACCAGGTATTCATCCCAGGTGCTGTGCAGATTGGGGGAGAAATCCAGCGCGTCTTCCGGGCCGAAGGCAAAGTTCCGTCCCATGAACGAATTCACCGGCAGCATGTTGCCGCCCATGTCGCCGTACCGGAAGGCGCAGTGAAGGGGTTGATGAACGTCGCCGACGAAATGAACCAGGAAGCGCAGGGCATCCAGGCGGCGCTCTCCCTCCAGGGATCCGCTTTTCAGTTCTCCGTGCCAGCGGCGGATCTGGGTCACGATGTCGTGGCCGTCTGCCGGCGGGCTCAGTTCGAAATGCTCGTCGTACCAGAGGCCGGCGTCAAATTCGATGAAATGCCAGCGGCCGTTCTGGGGATACAACTCGGCGTATTCCTTGCTGCCCCGGATCGAGTCAGGCCAGCTGGCCACATCGTAGTGGCTCAGTTTATAGGCGCCCAGCATGTCATCCACGGCCGCCCGGGCGGCCGGGGTCAGGTGGAGGAGGGCGATTTCCGAAACGATTTCATGGCCTTCCGGGCCCCAGGCCTGTCCCGAAAAGGGCAGAGCCAGCGCGATGACGGCAGCCAGCAGTCCGTGTTTCCGCAGCGGTTTCATGGCGTATTCTCCTTGGTATGGATGACAGAGAGGAATCGGGGCGACTGGATTTGAACCAGCGACATCTAGCTCCCAAAGCTAGCGCTCTACCAGGCTGAGCCACGCCCCGTTATTCAAATGTATCCGACAGCCGGGCGCACGGCCATCGCATTTCGCCGTTCAGGCGGGGATCGGGAACGCCCCGTTCGAAGGGTCGAAGGCCGAAGCCTGCTGGAATGGCGGGATCCCGTCAAAGAAAAACCTCCGATGGCTCGGAGGTTGTTTTGCCAAGTGGCGGGGTCGACGGGACTCGAACCCGCAACACCCAGATCGACAGTCTGGTACTCTAACCAATTGAGCTACGACCCCGTGGCTCAAAAAAATCATGGGGGGCAAGATATCGGAATCCCAACGGCTTGCAAGTCCAAAGTGGAAAAAAGCATTTGCGCCGGGAGAAGGGGGGCCGGGCATGCCGCCGGCTCAATCCGGAATGAACAGCTTCTGGCCCACAAAGATCTGGTCGGCGCTTTTCAGGTTGTTGGCCTGCACAATGGCGGACACTTTCACTTTATAGGCAGCGGCGATGGCGGAGAGGCTTTCGCCGGCCTGGACGACGTGTTCGTACCCGGACTGGGAGGCGGAGCGCGAAGAGGACGCCGGGGGGGTCTTCAACAGGCTGGCGACTTTCTTGGAAATGTCGTCGTAAATGTCCTTTTTGTCCTGGATGCGAGCGGCGTCCAGTGCACGGATCTGGCGCTGCAGATCGTCGATCTGGGCCTGCATGGCCTGGACCTGCGAGGCCGAAGCGGTTTCAGGCTGTCCGGAGCGGCTGGCGCGCATCTCGCCCGTCAGGCGGCCCACTTCCGCATCCGAGGCGTCCAGGCGGGCGTTGAAGCGGCGAAGTTCTTCGCGCAGGTAGTGGACATCGGCCTGCGAGGCGGGCGGCGGGGCGGATGTGTCCTGGGTGGTCACGCAGCCCGACAGGACGGCGGCCAGTCCGGCGGCAAACGGCAAGATGAATCGGTAGTTCATGCCCGAACCATAGGGATTTCCCTTCCGCCGCGCAAGCCGCGGATGGTCGGGCATTCCGGCGGACCCGGGTCCGAAGCCGGACAAGGCCCCGGGGAAGCGATAAAGGGAAGTTTTGCGTTTGGCGAATGGCTTGTGCTATCTTTTCCCCGATTGGGCCTGGAGGTCGGTTTCCCCGAGGCCGGAGTCAGGAGACGGTTCATGCCAACCTATGAATACGAATGCCGCAGGTGCGGCCACCGCTTTGAGAAATTTCAGCCCATCACCGCGGCGCCCGTGAAAACCTGTCCGCAATGCCGGGGGCGGGTGGCGCGCCTGTTGTCGGGAGGCTCGGGCATCATTTTCCGGGGGTCGGGGTTTTATCAGACGGACTACAAGAAATCGCCGGCCGCCTCCACAGGCGCCGGCAAGGGCAAAACCGACAAACCCGGCAAGACTCCGGCGGCATCATCCAAGCCGGCCGCGGAGGGGACGGGGAAACCGGCGTAAGGAAGGAGGCCGCCATGGAAGACCAGGGATTGATGATCCGGTGTCAGCAGTGCGGCGAGATGAACCGCCTGCCGGTGGTGCATTGCAAGAAGTGCGGAGCCAAGCTTGACTTCGAGGCGGCGGAAAAACGAATGCTGCAGGCGGGAGCGCCGACGGCGGCGGACCGCCTGCGCAACGTCCTTCGTCTGACCGTGGCACTGGGACTGGCGGCGATCGTGCTGCTGGCCATCTGGCCGGGCCGGATGACGCGCACCGTTGGAGACGACCTGGATGCCCGTCGCTACCGGATGAAAGGCGAGTTGCTGATTGCCGCGCTGAACAATGACATGCCGGCCAGCCAGGTGATCACCGAAGCCGAAATCAATGCGCATTTCCGCGAATTGGTGGCGGCCCAGCCTGCGGCGGGCAAGGGGGCCCGCCTGGAGGATATCGGGGTGCGTCTGATCGGAGGACGGGCCGAAGCCTTTGTTTCCGTGGGGCGCGGCCCGTTCACCCTGACATCGCATTTCGTTGCCCGCCCCAAGGGGAACCGGCTGGTGGTTACGGGGGCCCGCGCCGGACACCTTCCGCTGCCCGGGGTCTTGGGGCGGCTGTACGGTGCCGTGCGCTCCGGTCTGTTGCGGCAACTCCGCAACGAATCGCGGATTCTGCGCAATCTCGACGGGATTTCGATCGACGATCAGTCCGTCGAAGTGCTGGTGAAACCGGCTGCCTAGCGAAAGGTGAGGGCGGTCGTCCAGCGGGTGTCGCGCGCGGAAGTGCGCAGCCAGGGGCGTCTGGCCGGGTGCATCGGCGCGGGGGCCTTGGTGCTGCTGGGCGTGGCCCGGGAGGATGGCGAGGCCGAGGCCCTTCAACTGGCCGACAAAACGGCCAAATTGCGGATTTTTGACGATGATGCCGGCCGCATGAACCGGTCCATGGCCGAGGTGCCCGGGGGGCGGTTTCTGGTGGTGAGTCAGTTCACGCTGCTGGGCGATGTGCAGAAGGGGAACCGGCCCAGCTACATCCGGGCGGCGCCGCCGGAACGGGCGGAGGCCCTCTACGGCCGCTTCGTCGCCAGGTTGAGGGAACTGGGGTTCGGCGTGGAAACCGGGGTGTTCCGGACGATGATGGAAGTGGAACTGGTCAATGACGGTCCCGTCACGCTGATTCTGGACACCGGCGCCTGAATTCGGTGAAAGCAAGCAAACGCACGGGGGCAAACCTGCTTTTCCACCTGTTGCCGCAGGTATAGTGATTGCAATAACTATAAAAGCGCAGCATTCACCGCCATGCCGTTCGGCGGGGCGTCGTCAGTTTTTTGGGGCGGCGGGGGTTCGGATATCCAGCTGTCGAAGGGCTTCGTACACCACGATGGCAACCGCGCTGGACAGGTTGAGAGAACGGACATGGTTTGTGAGGATGGGGATGCCGTGGACCGCTTCGGGATGGGCGGCGAGCAGGTCGTCGGGGAGTCCCCGGGTTTCGGAGCCGAATACCAGCGTGTCGCCCGGCTGGTAGGCGGGCCGGCTGTACAAGCGGGCACTGCCGGTGCTGAACAGGTAGAAACGCGTGGGGCCGATGGACCGGAGGCAGGCGTTCCAATGGGCATGGACGCGGATATCGAGGGCATCCCAGTAATCGAGTCCGGCACGGCGGAGCCGGGGCGCGGAAAGAGAGAAGCCGAGCGGTTCCACGAGATGAAGCCGCGACCCGGTGGCGGCGCACAAACGGGCGATGTTTCCGGTGTTGGGAGGGATTTCCGGATGGACCAGCACCACGTGGAGCGGGACGTCCGGCCAGCGGAAGTCAAAATCGGCCTTTCGGGCATGCGGGTGCTTCATGGGAAGGAAAGAAGGAGGTGGTGGCGGGAACCGGGGTCGAACCGGTGACCTAAGGCTTATGAGTCCTCCGCTCTGCCAACTGAGCTATCCCGCCGGAAACAATGGGGGGAATGTAGGAGATGGAGGGCGGTTTGTCAACCGCCGCCGCCGCGTGGAAAAGGGACAAAGGCCTACGGTATTTCTTCGGCGCGGGGAGCGTTGGGTTCGGCCATCTGCACACGGGCACCCTCCGGAGTCAGGGTGAACCAGACGATTTTTTCGCCGGCAGTGCGGGGCTGGGAATCCTCCCAGTCATCCGCGGTGAGTTGGACGGTGATGTTGTCGCCGAGATCCAGGGCCATGATTTCCGCGTCGCTGTTGTCCACATAGCTCATCCACGTGATGATCCCTTCGCGGATTCGGGGGGCGATGTCGTCCCAGGTGTTGCTGGTGAGCTTGATGGTCCGCCGGCCGTCGAAATAATGAATTTCCAGGTCGGTGTCGTCATAGCCCTGCCAGACGACGCGTCCCTGCCAGATGGAGGGTGGGCCGTTGTCCTGGGAGTTCTCGGAAATTTTGCGGATGACGCCGTCGCGGAAATGAAAAATCTCGGCATTGATGGTGGGAAGGGCCACCCAGGCGATTTCGCCGTTCCAGACCACGGGATCGGTGTCGTCAAACTGGTTGTCTGTAATGGGGGTGGTCTCGCCGGTGTCGAGACGGTGCAGATAAATTTCAAAGTCATGGCCGTCCCAGGCCTGGAAGACCAGGTCGTTACCGTGAATATGAGGACTCAACACATAATAATAGTTGGTGGTCAACTGGGTCAATTCAGTCTCGCCGGGTTTCCAGACCAGGATTTCGTAGCCATAGGGCCATCCGCGAGCCACTTGCATGGCCAGTCCGGCGTCGGACATGACGGGAGCGCTGAAATGCCGGGTACCGGGCGTGATGCGTTCGATGGAGCCGTCGGGGCGGTAGACGGCGATATCGAAGCTGCCGCCGGACTTCCGCCACATCTGGCGCTGGAGGGAGGAATCATCGGGTCCGGGCGGAGATGCTTCGTCGGGGGAGGGCGTTTCGGACGGCAGATCGGACGAGTCGGCGGCTTTGGCTTCGACAGCGGACACCGGCGGGTCAAACAGCGAGGGATAATCCATTTCCATTTTCCGCATTTCCTCGGTTTTGATGGGAATGGAAAGCTCAAACGGGTAGCCGCCACCGGCTCCGGGAGAGAACATGGCGTTGAACAGGACGGAATCGCCGATCACCTGGGGGCGTTCGTTGCGGCCTTTCAGAAGGGGTTCCCCGCCGGTGAGGTTCAGGATCTGTCCGTCGCGGAAGAGATAGACATCGGAACGCCGGGAGCCGGGAACGGCGGTATCTTCGGCGACGGAATGACCCATCCAGGCGACCAAGCCGTTTTCGCCGATAGAGGGATGGCGGGCGTCGCTTCCGGATTCAGAGAGGGTTCGAACGGTGAATTCCCGTGCGAAGGCGCCGGTTCCGCCCAGCAGGAAAGCGCCGACAAGCCAAAAGGCCAGAAGACGATGAAGTGGCAATGGGCGGCGTATCATGGAGGTCAGGAGGCCTGATCGGGAGAGGCGGCAAGAGGGGATGGGGTGCTCGAGTCGTCGGGCGGGGCAGCTGGCTGTGCGTTGAGACGTTCGCGTTCAGCGGCGGCGGTCCGGGAACCGGCGGTGGAGATGCCTTCGTCACCCAGGGGCCATTCCGGCCCCCAGCGATGGGCGGAACTCCAATAGCCGCCGGAGGGGTTGTCTTTGTCGCGATAAACAAATTCCCAGGGATGCTCGCCGGCCAGCAGATAGGATTTCTGCATGGCGATGTCGCGGCCGACGCGTTCAACGGTTTTGAGAAGGGCGTTGTTGTGAATCCGGTCGTATTCCGCCCGGGCGACCACGATGACCTGATCCTGAACGATTTCCATCCGGTCGATCAGATCCACATAGGCCACGGCCCACCAGGTGTCGTTCATTTTGCCCCAGGGCATGTCCTTGATATAGCCGCTGAACTGGTCGTGAAGAGTCATGCGGGCCAAGGCCGCCATGTCCTTGAAAATGACAAACGACTGGGTGGCGGTGCGCATGTTGGGGGTGATCAACAGGGTTTCCGTCTGGCCGGAATCGCCGCTCATTTGGCCTTTGATGATGACGGTTTGAAGTTTGTTGCGAAGGTGGGGCGGGGCCAGTTCCTTGGGATCCGGGAAGACAAACGCGTAATGAAGAGGGGGCCCGTTGACCCTTTGGGCGAGAGGGATGATGTTGCCCTGGAGGAGGTCGTAGAGCATGGACATGTGCTGCTCGGCCTTGTCCTGCTCGCAGAATACGATGATGTCCCGTCCCAGGAGGTTCATGATGGCGTTGCCGGACAGCCAGAGGGAGTGGTCGAGTTCCTGGCTCATGTATCCGGAGGAATGGAACCCGAGACGCCGGCTTTTGGGGTCTGGAAATCCGCCGATGGCATAGATGGCGGGGTCGATGACCATGCCCGAATCGTCTTTGTTGTAGGTGACCACCATGGCCGAGACCTGGCCCAGTTTGAGATTGGCATCGGTGGCCATGCCGAGATCGATGACGGCTTTCAGGCGGTCCACCAGCTCGGGGTTGTCGCCGAAGAGCGAGAGCAGATAGCTGTCGGAGAGAACATCGTCCGCGGGGGCCCCCTCCAGGGTTTCGCCGGATTCAAGCAGGTAGCGCAGATGCTGGAACCCGCCGACCGTGGTCTGGTACACGCCGTAGGCCCGCCACCCCACGAAGGCCCCCGCCGCCAGCACGAGAAGGCCGCAGATGGTCAGGCTTCGAATGAGGATTTTTCGCATGTTGCTCCATCCTTCCCGGATGTTCCCTTAGCACTATAAGGTGAACCGTTCTTGCCGACAAGGGGAAAAGCGGGAATGTCTCGGGAAATAATGAAAGTTGGCGGAAGCGCAGGTGAGCGGGGCCCCTGTGGAAGAGGCCCGGGAGGAGAGGACGAGAGACGGGGGCCGCCACTTGGACGGGCGGACAGTCCCAGCCCATTCCTTCGTTTTCCGGGGAAGCCAATAGGGATCAAAGAAAAGGTGCCGGTGAAGCGTTTTGACTTGAGCCGTGGAAAGGCGGGTGATAAATTGAATACAGACTTGGGACGTGCCGCGACAACTCCTCTGCCGGTGCAGGGGGGTGGGGCATGGCGAGGAGCACATGATGATGAAGCCAGCGCGGAATTGGGCTTGCGGGAGGAAGTGGGCAGGAATCGCCCTGGGGATGTGGGCTTTGCTGTGTCCCGCCCTGTCGCGGGGCGAGGCGATGCTGCAGTTTTTCAACGCCAGTTGGAACGAAATCGCCGACAAGGTGCCCGAGCTGGCGGAAGCGGGGTATTCGTCGCTGTGGCTGCCTCCGCCGGCCAAGGCCAACGGGGGCTATTCGGTGGGGTACGATTTGTTTGATCCGTTTGACCTGGGCAGCAAGGACCAGCGCGGAACCATCGCCACGCGCTACGGCACCAAGGCGGACCTGCACCGTCTGATCGAATTGTGCCACCGCTTCGGCATCCGGGTGTATTTCGACAACATCATGAACCACCGGGCCTACGACGTGCCGCTGTACAACGAGACCACGCCGACGGACGTTTTTCCGGGCATGGTGGCGGAGGATTTCCATCTGCGCACCACCTCCGACGGGTTCTGCCGCAAGTGGGACAACACCCGCGACTGGAACGACGCCTGGCAGGTGATGCACCTGGGGCTCTCCGACCTGCTGGACATCGCCCACGAAACGCCCAACCAGAATTTCGGCCCGACCGAAGGCAGCTGGCACGACAAGCCGTCCATCGTGCGGCATCCGTACAATCCCGAGTTCTACGACTGGCATCCGACGGAGGGGTGGGTCGGGTTCAACAGCACGTCGATCACCGAGGCGGTGATCGCGGCCAATCCGGATTTCTACAAGGAAGACGTCGGCGCCTACCTGTGCCGCAACGCGCGCTGGATGATGGAGACCACGAAGGCCGACGGTTTCCGCCTCGACGCCGTCAAGCACGTGCCGGACTACTTCTTCGGGGCGTTCAACGACGACGCCAGCGACGCCGGCTACCTGGGGCAGATCCAGTGGCAGTTCAACATGACGCATGGCTACAGTGACTGGGACAACCACCGCGACAGCAATTTCAACACGGAAATCCCCCGCGACGACGCGTTGCTGTTCGGCGAGCATCTTGGCCAGCCGCCGGGCTACGGCGGGTATATTTCCGCCGGCATGCGGCTGGTGGACAACGACCTGCGCAACCAGCTCAACTGGCGGTTCAGCGCGGGCGATCTGTGGGGCTACGACAATGCCGGCGCGGGGGGCTTTGATCCGGCCGTGGGCGTGATGCACGCGCAGAGCCACGACAACGACTACGTGGACCGCAAGGAACTCCAGCACGCCTACTATTTCCTGCGCGGCGGACTCGGCCTGCTCTACACCGACGGCAACCGCCACGCGGAAACCCTCTCCGGCAGCGGCGGCGCCTTCCCGCGCTGGGCCAGCACCGCGTTTTTGGGTCAGTGGGGCCAGACCCACATTCCCGAACTGCTGAAGATCCACGAAAACGGCGCGCGCTATTCCCACCATGGGATGGGCGCCCACTGGGACGGCGCGGTGATCGCGTGGGAGCGCGGCGGGACGTTTCCGTGGAACACCTTCCTGACGGTCTTCAATTCGAAGTGGGAAGATTGGCGAACCATTCCAACCCAAGGCACCTTCCCGGACGACGCTTATCTGTACAACTATGCCCGGACCTACCAGTGCTACTTTACCGGCAGCGGCCCGGCCGCGGACTACGTCTACGCCAGCGATCTCTACAACGTGAACCAGCCGCCCAACAGCTATTCGGTCTGGGGCTACAAGAATCCCGATCCGAGCAGCCTCTGGCCCGGCGGCGTGATTTCGATCACCGAGGACGGCCAACTGGCCGGGACCATCACCGTGGACCGCAAGGACGGCCCCGACGGCGATGCGGAGTTCAATCCCTACGGCTACGAAAACCGCGGCTTTCCCGACGGCGTCACGCCGACGCCCTACACCTATCGCGAGACGGTCCCGCGCATCACCCGGGGCACCAACGTCGTGTTCACGGCGCGCGTGGACGGCTCGGCCGACAACGTCCTGATGCGCCTCGACGGCGGCATGCAGATCAACTCGGCGGTCCACAACCACCCCGGTTGTCCCTATGATGGCGAATGGCGCGACAATCCGCCGGGCTGCGCTCATGACATGGTCTTGGGCTTCGAGGGCGTCAATTTCGTCCAGCGCATCTGGCCGGAGAAATTCGCGGCGGCGAACACCGCCAACTGCCGGATCGGCACCCAGGGGGCGACCAGCTACCAAGTGACCATCGGCCAGGCCAACGCGACCAACTTCCCGCCGGACACGACCAACGGCTATGGCACGGCCTACGGCGAACTGGACTGGGTGTACCACGACATGGCGGGGTTGACGGATGCAGGCAGCGGCGGCGGGGGGGGGGCTTTCGGGCCGGTCGATTATCTCAACGCCACGACCTGGGGCGCGTTTTCCATCAGCGGCGGCGGTGTGTATTTCAACGGCACCGGCGAATACAACAACGACATCGGCGACGATGCCATCGGCATGTGGGCGGGCGACACCGGTTTCGTCCAGTACACCGCCACGTTCCCCGCCGCGCTGGACGCGGGGCAGACGAAT
>JAXGNL010000020.1:0-50340 GCA_040768005.1 Kiritimatiellia bacterium | reverse complement strand
AATGGGCTGGAATGCTACAGCTTTGCGAATTCCGCTCGGAACCGCATGTTCAAGCCCGCCAGTTCATCGGCACGCAGGAAGTCCCGGAGTTCGGCGGCAATGGCAGCGTCGGAAAGCGCATGGACGTGGTCCCGCAAAAATCCATAGAAGTCCCCGGCCGTTTTGCCCTGGAACCGTTCGGATGCCTTGACGAGGCGGGAATACTCGGGCTTCTGCAACCGTTCCCTCAATCTCGGCTCGTTCGGCCGGACTCCCATGCGCAGGAAGAACCAGATGTCATACAGATCGCGCATGAGACGCCGCTCGTTCCATGCCGCCATCTTGTCGGCCAGCGCCACGGAATAATCCACGACCCGGATCAGGCGCGGCGGCAGATTGAACAACCGGGCCAGGCTTCCGGTGGAAAGCGTCTGCGAATCCACTTCCAACGCCGCTTTGGCCTCCACTTGGATGGAAACCCCTCCGCGGGTGATCGCGACGCGCACACATTTGGAATTGAGGGTATGGCTCAAGGTCACGCCCGGCATGGACCGCAACGTTTCCAGCACATCCTTTGCGATGTCCTTCTTGGACCGGTAGGGCACGAAGACGTAGTCCAAATCGTTGGTCAGCCGTTCGCACCCCAGGATGCGGAGCACCATGCCGCCCCGCAGCACGGCGCGTTTGTCGAATCTCCGGGCGAACAGATCCAGAACCTCGGCCAACAGCCGTTGCTGCTCCTCCATCATGGGGTTCTCCAGGTGCGGTCGTAACAGGCGCGAAAACGCGAGTCATAGGCGGCGAGATACTCCGCGACCCGCGCGCCGTTCAATTTCGCGCGGTCCACGTCGGTGTCCAGATCGAAGGAGAACGCCCGGCCCTTGTAGGCATAGTAGCAGGTATCCAGCCACGCCTTTTCAGGCGTCGCCATCCGGATTCCGTTTTCCACCGTGAACCCAAAAAACAACCGCGGCGCGATGCTCAGGTGCTCGATGTCTCCCAGCGGACACGAATACCTGCGGGGAACGCCGACTTTGACCGCTTGCAGGCGGCGGGCCGGAACCGACCCGATCAGCAGATGCCGGCTCAAGGCCGTTCCGGTCGAAACATAGGCCGCCGGATCGATTCGGGCGCTGATCGCCGCCAGGGACGCCGACGGCAGCGCATACAGCCCCCGCTTGACCTTCACCAAAATCCCGTTGGCAACCCACCGTTCCACTTTCTTGTAGATTCCGGCATCGCTCAACTCCCCGATCAGTACGCGCAAATCCCCCAGCGTAAAGACTCCGCCGAACTCGTCCGCCCACTTCCCGAGGCTCTCCTGACCATCCACATTCATTAGCGGATACTATACTCATAATATAGTTATTGTCAATGTTATCAGGCGGGGCTAATTCCAGGCAACGTTCCGGCACGGATTATTGCTTTTCTATGCTTCTCTGCACTCCCCTTTGCACTTTTAGCGTTTTGCACAATCCATTGATGGGCACGAAAAAGCCCCGGAACGGGGTGTTCCGGGGCGTCAGCCGATATGGGCTGGAATGCTACAGCTTGTAGCCGACGGAGACGCCGATCATGTGGGCGTCGCCATCCTTGAATTCGCCCGCCAGGACGCCGTCCTGGGGCCGCGCATCCACGTCGCGGTCTTCGATCATCAGGTAGGTGTAGCCGAGATCGCAGGAGAAGTTGTCTTTCTGGTAGCCCACGCCCAGGCTGATCAGGTGGCGGTCGTTCGCGGGAACGATGTAGTCCACATGGGCATCCGGGATCGGGGTCTCATCATAGACGTAGCCCGCGCGAAGCGCCCAAGTCTCGTTCAGGGCGTATTCCGCGCCGATCTGGTAGCGGAACGCGTCATCCCAGTCCTTGACCTTCGAGCTCTGGGCCACCGCGCCCAGCAGGGCCGGATCGAAGTCAATGGTCAGGTCTTCGTAGGAGCTCCACATCGTGTACACGATGCCGGCGTTGATCGTCAGCTTGTCGGTCGCCTTGACGGACGTGCCGAAGCGCAGGATCGACGGCGTGGTGACGTCGCCTTCGCCGTCGCCGCCGGCCACGGCCGGATTCGGGTGGTTGACGTGATAGGTGCCTTCGACTTCCTGGTCGATCTCGCTCTCGTAGGCCAGGCCGAACGCCAGCGATTCGGTGGCTTCGAAATAGGCGCTGAGGTTGTAGCCGATGCCCCAGCTGTCGCCCTTCATGTGGAACTGCAGGTCGGGATCCACGAACGGCGTGCCCGTGGGCAGCGCCTGGTCCAGGGAGAACTCGAACCATTCCGCGCGCAGGCCGGCGGCCAGCGACAGGTTGTCCAGCACCTTGTAGGCGATGGAGGGATTGATATCGATGCTCTGGATGATGGCTTCCTGGCAGTTGTAGCGCCCGGTCCAGTCGTCATCGAATTCGACCCCCAGCCCGTAGCGGCTGAAGATGCCCAGACCGGCCCACATCTTGTCGTTGATCTGATGCGTCACATAGGCGTTCGGAGGCGTCCACCAGTTGTCTTCGCCATCCGTCTCGACGGTCATGCCCGGCGCCACCGTCGTGGCCACCGTCACCGCCGGATTGATCAGCGTCAGGCCTGCTTCGACCTGGGTGCCTTCCAGCCCCGTCATGGCGGCGGGGTTGTTGTAGATGACCGAAGGCGAAGCCGGATCGGCCGTCACTTCCGTGCCCATGGCGTTGCCGCGGGCGCTGCCTTCGTAGATGCCAAAACCCGCGCCGAACACGGTCTGCGCGGCCAACGACGCCGCGACGCACAGCGCCCCGGCGAGGAGCTTCTTTTGTTTCATTTCTGATTTTCCTTTTGTATCTTACTGCGTCACAGCCGGTTGAGTCGCTAGACCGCCCGAACCATGCCGGTTGAATCCCTCCCCGTCATCCGGACGGAGAAGACATGCTGGAATTGGAACGGAATCGCCCGGGGATGGCAAGCCCCTTTTCGGACTTTTTTGCCCTGGCGCCCCCCTCCCTTGCCGCCGCGGGACAAGGCGTTACGGCGCTAGAGCAGCGGCGCCAGACGGCGCTTGAGGTCCCCGGCGAGATCCTGCCGCTCGTAGCGGGCCAGCCGCTCGCGCTGCCCGCGGAGAATCGCCTTGCGCAACGCATCGTCTTCGGTGACCCGGCCGAGGGTCTCGGCGATCAGGTCAAACCGCTTGTCGCGCAGCAGCACCCCGGCGCCGTCGAGGGTTTCGGGGACCGCTCCGGCGGCGTAGGCGACCACGGGAACGTCATGCGTCATGGCCTCGAGCAGGGGAATGCAGAACCCCTCGTGGTCGCTCAGGCACAGGAAGGCCCGGGCCACGGAGTAATAGGCCAGCAGCTCGGACTGGGTGGCGGCGCCGGCGATTTCCACGTTTTTCAGCTGCAGCTCGCGCACGCGGGTCAGCAGCAGGGCGTGGTACTGCTCCATGCCGGCGGTGGACCCCACGTGAATCAGCCGCGAGGCGGGCTGGACGTAATTCTGGAAGTAGTAAAAGGCGTTCAGCAGGTCTTCGATGCGCTTGTTGGGGGCGCAGCGGCCCACGAACAGGAGGTTGGCCATGCCGTCGCGGTAGCGCCGCTGGATGCCGCGGTCCGGCTTGCCGCGCAGCAGGGAGAAATCCAGCATCAGCGGCAGGACCTGCGGATTCGCATGGCCCATGGCGGCGATCTCCTCGGCGTTGAACCGGCTGTCGGCCATGACCACCTCGGCCGTGCCCGCCAGCGCCTTGGCCTGCTGCCGCCCGCGCGCCAGCAGGTGCGCGGTCTGCTCCTGCACCCCGCGGAAATACTCCGGCGGCGTGATGTTGTGATAGAGGATCGCCTTGCGGCCCGGCAGGGTCGGGAACCAGTCGTTCACGTCCGACCCCATGGACAGGTGCAGCAGCACAATGCCGTCCGGGCGGAAATCCTCCCGGCTGGCCGCCAAATCACGGGCCTCCCCGCGAAGCTCCGGCAGGATGCGCTTCTGCTCGGAATAGATGTGGGATTCGAACCCCCACGACCGGAACAGGTCGCGGAACACGCGCACCTCGTTGCTGATGGCGTCTCCGTTGGCGTATCCGGCCACAAGTTGATGAATTGCGCGCATGCGGGTTGTCCACTCGGGCCGCCATCCTAGCGGGAAGCCGCCGCGGCTGGCAAACCCGGATTTCCGCCGGGTTTCCGGTTGCCCTGCCCCCCCGCCCGCCGTACACTGCGGGCATGATCACGAAACTCTACTGGGCCGCCCGTCTGCTGGGCTACCTCGCCTGCCTGGGGGGCGTGTTCTTCCACCTGTCCCGCCTCCAGCGCCCGGATGCCGCCGACTCCTGGCTCGGCCTGGCCCTGATCGGCGCCGGCTTCCTCTTCTTCTTCATTTCCTATGCCCTGCGCGCCTGGCTCCGCTTCGGGGGCCGCCGCAAATCCGAGGAGCCGCCCGCCCTGTGAAACCCCGCCTGCGCACCCCCTCCGAGATCCTCCACGCCGCCCTCGAAAAGGAAGCCAGCGCCCGCGACTTCTACGGCGAGCTTGCGGAGACCTGCCACGTGGACTTCGTCAAGGATCTGCTCCTGCGGCTCCACAACGAGGAAGAAAAACACTACCAGCTGATCAGCAAAATGCTGGCCCGGCTGGACACCGGCCTGCCGCCGGCCTGAGCCGCCCGTTCAGGCCCCGTCTTCGTCCAGATTCCGCCGGAACTCCGCTTCATCCATCACCGGGATGCCCAGAGCTCGGGCCTTCTCCAGCTTGCTCCCGGCGGCCTCGCCGGCAATCACCAGGTCGGTGGTTTTGCCCACAGTGCCCACCACCCGCGCCCCGCGGCGCCGCAGTTCCTCCTGGGCCGCCTCGCGCGTGAACGCCCCCAGCGTCCCCGTCAGCACCACCCGCTTCCCGAAAAACACGCCGTCGGGATTGGCCGTCTCCGCCGCCCGGTCCACCCGGTCGAACCGCACCCCCGCCCGCCGCAGCTTTTCGATCACCGCCCGGTTGCGCTCGTGGCGGAAAAACTCCCGGATGCTCCCGGCGACGATCCCCCCCACGTCCGGAATCCGCGCCAGCGTCTCCTCGTCCGCCGCCATCACGGCATCCAGCGACCCCAGCTCCCCCGCCAGCTTCCGCGCCAGCCCTTCGCCCACGGTCGGAATGCCCAGCCCGTGGATCAGCCGCCAGAGTTCGTTGGTTCGGCTTGCCGCGATCGCCGCGCACAGCTTCGTCGCCAGCTTCATGGACTGCTTTTTGGCGTCGGCGGCGCGGTTGGGCCGGCGCAGTTCGATCGCCTCCGGCGTCAGCGCATACAGGTCGGCCACGTCGCGGACCGCCGGCGGCAGCGTTTTCTCCTCGGTGCGCGCGCCGAACAGCCCGTCATCCACGGTTTCCCGCAGGCGCGTTTCACCCGCCAGCGCCTCGATGATCGCCTCCCCGAAGCCCTCAATATCCATCGCCTTGCGCGAGACAAAGTGCTCGATGCGCCCGCGGATCTGGGCCGGGCAGTCCAGGTTTTCGCACCGCCAGGCGGCGGCTTCGGGATCGCGGGAGATGTCGCCGCCGCATGCCGGGCACTTGCCCCCCGCGTGGGCATGCAGATCGAACGGCTTCGCGCCGGGCGGCCGCCGGTCCGCCGCGACCGACACCACCGCGGGAATCACCTCGCCGGCCTTCTCGATGACGACCGTGTCGCCCACGCGGATGTCCTTGCGGCGGATTTCGTCCTCGTTGTGAAGCGTCGCGCGCGAAATCGTCGAGCCGGCCAGGTCCACGGGCTCCAGCTCCGCCACCGGCGTCAGCACCCCCGTGCGCCCCACCTGCAGCGTGATGGCCTTCAGCACGGTCTGCGCCTGCTCGTGGGAATACTTGTACGCCATGGCGTAGCGCGGCGCCTTGGCCGTCGTGCCGAGCTGCCGCCACCGGCGGAACGAGTTGACCTTGACCACCGCCCCGTCCATCTCGTAGTCGAGCTCGTCTTCGCGCCGCTGCAGCTCCTCGGCCCGGGCGATGACCTCTTCGATGCCCCGGCACGTCCACCACAGCTTCGCCACCGGAAACCCCAGGCGCGCCAGCTCCCGCAGCATCTCCGCCTGGGTTTCGAACGCCGCGCCTTCCAGTGCCCCCGTCGCATAGAACACGGCCGCCAGCGGGCGCGCCGCCACCACTTTCGGGTCCAGCTGCTTCAGCGAGCCCGCCGTCGCGTTGCGCGGATTGGCAAACAGCGTCTCGCCGGCCTGCTCGCGCTCCGCGTTCAGCCGCGCAAAGGCCGCGCGGCCCAGGTACGCCTCCCCGCGCACCTCCAGCACCGGCGCCTCCGTCGGTATCCGCAGCGGCACCGCCCGGATCGTCCGCGCGTTCGCCGTGATGTCGTCGCCCTCCCGGCCGTTGCCGCGCGTCGCCGCCAGCGCCAGCACCCCGCGCTCGTAGCGCAGGCTGATGGACACGCCGTCCACCTTCGGCTCCAGCACGTACTCCACCGTTTCCTCCCCCAGCCCCTTGCGCACCCGCGCGTCGAACTCGCGCATCTCCTCCAGGCTGTAGGTGTTGTCCAGCGAGAGCATGGGCACCGCATGCTTCACCGTCCGGAATCCTTCGAGCGGCTCCCCGCCCACCCGCCGCGTCGGGGAATCCGGCGCCGCCAGCTCCGGGTGCGCCGCCTCCAGCTCCTGCAGCTCGCGCAGCCGCGCATCGAACTCGCGGTCCGATATCTCCGGCGCCGCCTCGACATAATAGAGGCGGTTGTGGCGCTCCAGTTCCGCGCGCAGCTGCGCCGCACGCTCCCGCGCCTCCGCCAACCTGGAGGATCCCGTCATGCCCCGGATCATAATCCTTCCGCCCCGCCCCGTTCAAACCCAATGCGCTGGAACAAAAACCTCCCCCCGCCTCCGCCCCCTTTGCTAGGATGCCCCCCGATGAACCGCCGCCGCCGCTATGACAAAGGCCAGTGGGAGCTCGACCGCGAACGCTTCCGCATCGCCGACCCCGCCCCCCCCCTGCCCGATGCCGAAGCCGCCCCCCTCGGCGAATTCGTGGACGGCGTCCTGCGCGGCATGAAACTCGGGGCCCACGTCCATATGACGAAAATCACCGATGCCTGGCCGGATATCGTCGGCCCGCAGATCGCCCGCCATACCCGTCCCGCCCACCTCGAAAACCGCGTCCTGACGGTGTTTGTCGCCCACCCCGCCTGGCTCATGGAACTCCGCGGCGCCCCCGCCGCCGAAATCCTCTCCCGCCTCCAGGACCGGACCGGGAAACAGATCGTCGCCTCCATCCGCTGGTCCATTGATCCCGGCCAGGCCCCCTCCTGATTCCCATGTTCCGGATTTTCCACGCCATGGAAAAAATTTCTGCCGGTTTTCCACGCCATGGAAAAATATTTTCCACGCCGTGGAAAATCCGGGGTTCGTTCCGCCCGTTTCACTCCCCCGCCGCCCTCGCCGCCGCCCTTCTCCTGGCCGCCTTGGTCCCGCCCGCCGCCCGCGCCGGCTGGCTCGACCAGACGCCCGACGGCCCGGTCCTGAACGTTACCCTCTTCGATCTGCCCGACCCGTCGCGCACCGACCCCGCCACCCGCGCCGAACTCGCCGTCCAGCGCGCCTTTCTCGCCGCCGCCCCCGCCCTCCTCCGCGACCGCCAGGCCGCCGCCCCCGGGCGCTACGGCGACCTCGACCTGTCGCGCCTCTCCCTCCGACTCCACCGCTTTTCCGGCATCCGCGTCGAAGGCATCGAAAGCACCCTGCTGGCCATCGCCGGCAACGTCGCCCCCGACGTTCTCTATGTCAACTTCCGCCAATCCGACACCTATATCTCCCAGGGCTTCCTCCATCCCCTCGACCTCCCCGAAGACCGCTACGTCTCCGCGCTCTCCCCCGGGGAACTCGCCCGCCGCATCCACCCCAAGATCGAACCCGTCGTCCGCCGCCCCGGCCCCGACGGCCACACCCGCGTCTGGGCCATGCCCGGCGGCCCCCCGCTCGGACGCGTCGTCCTGTACCGCCGCGACCTTTTCGAAACCGCCGGCGTCCCCGCCCCCACCCCCGACTGGACCTGGGAGGACTTCTACCAGGCCTGCCGGAAAATCGCCGACCCCGGCCGCGGCATCTATGCCCTCGGCCTTTCCCGCGGCAAGCACGAGTCCTACCTCTGGATGCCCTTCCTCTGGGGCGCCGGCGCCGACGCCCTCGTTTTCGACGAATCCGAAAACCGCTGGCGCGCCGTCTTCGACTCCCCCGAAGCCGCCGAAGCCCTCGACTTCTACGTGCGCCTGACCTCCGAGCCCTGGACCGACGCCGCCGGACGACCCCGCCGCGGCTACGCGCTCAAGGACACCGCCGACATCTCCACCAAGTGGCGCCGCGGACAGCTCGGGATGATTTTCTCCTACATTGATCAGAAGGTCTTCGCCAACCTCAACCCCGACCTCACCGGCATCGTCCCGCTGCCCCTCGGCCCCGCCGGACGCGGCACCGAAATCAATTCCCGCATGATGGGCCTGTTCGCCGGCGTCACCAATCCGCTCGTCCGCGACGCCGCCTGGGAATACATCCGCTTCCAGAACTCCCCCGAAGCCGCCGCCATCCGCGTCCGGCATCTCGTCGAAGGCGGCTTCGGCCGCTTCCTGCCCCCCGACACCCTGCGCGAGCACGGCTACGACGCCCTCGCCTCCACCATCCCCGCCGAATGGCGTGACTGCCTGCCCATCGCGCTCGCCGACAGCCGCCCCGAGCCCTACGGACGCAACGCCAACGTCATCTACGACATTCTCACCATTCCCATCCGGCGCGCCGAGGAACTCGCCCTCGCCGGACGCCTCGCCGACGACACCGGCACCCGCCGCGCCCAGCTGCTCGACCTGCTGACCGACGCCCGCCGCAAGGCCGACGCCGACATGCTCGGCATCGTCGAGCCCCGGGAACTCGCCCGGCGACGCGCCGCCGCCGCCGGCCTCCTCGTGCTCCTCGCCGCCACCGTCGTCTTCGCCCTCCACCGCATGGTGCGCATCTTCCTGCCCGAAAAACGAGGTCAGAGGTCGAAAGTCAGAGGTCAGAAAAACAGGGGTCAGTCCTATAAAGTAATAACCCGTCTCCGCCGGTTCTGGCCGGTGCCGCTGCTGCTGTTCCCGGCGGCAGCCACGATTCTCGTCTGGGGCTACATTCCGCTCGTCCGCGGCGCGGCCATGGCGTTCTACGACTACCGCATCTTCGGCGACTCCGCGTGGGTGTTCCTGGACAATTTCGCCAATCTCCTCTGGGACGCCGACTGGTGGCAGGCGCTGTGGACGTCCGCCCGCTACTCCTTCCTCGTCATCGCCCTGACCTTCCTGCCGCCCGTCGGACTCGCCATCCTCCTCCAGGAAGTCCCGCGCGGAAAAATACTCTTCCGGCTGATTTTCTATCTGCCGGCCACCATCACCGGACTCGTCGTCATCCTGCTGTGGAAAACCTTCTACGAGCCGTCCGAGGCCGGTCTGATGAACCGCCTGGTCATGTCCATTCCCGCCGCCGGCTGGCTGCTGCTGTCTCTGGCCGCTGCCGCGCTGACGATCCATCTCGCCCGACGCCTGCTGCATCACCATCTCTGGAAACCCGCGCTCTTCGTCCTCGCCGCCGGCCTCCTGCTCGCCGCCGCCCCCCTCGGCCCCCTGCGCGAAATTTTCCGCACCGCCGGAAATTATAGTTATTGCAATATGTATACATATTGCAATATGTATAAACTGCTTTTCGCCACCCTCCCCGAACCCGTCCGCTGGCTCGACGATTCGCGCACGGCGCTGTTTTCCTGCGTGCTGCCGATGCTCTGGGCCGGCATGGGGCCGGGCTGCCTCATCTATCTCGCCGCCCTCAAGGGCATTCCCGACGATCTCTATGAAGCCGCCGACCTCGACGGTGCGTCCTTCACCGACAAGATTCTTTTCGTGGTCATCCCCACCCTGCGCCCCCTGCTGATCATCAATTTCGTCGGCGTGTTCATTGCCTCGTGGCAGGCCGAGGCCAACATCCTGGCCATGACCGCCGGCGGCGCGCGCACCGAAGTCGCCGGCCTGCATATTTTCTACAAGGCCTTCATTTTCCTGCGCCTCGGCCCCGCGACCGCCGCCGCCTGGATGCTCGGCTGCCTCCTGGTCGGCTTCACCCTCACCCAGCTGCGCATCCTCTCCCGCGTCGAGTTCCGCGCCAACCGCGAAGCGACCTGAGCCCGGGAATGAATGCCATATATTTAGACATATATTTATATTGCATTTCTGACAGGTTGCACTAGAGTATCGGCATGGATAAGACACGGTTCGAATGGGACGAGGCCAAGGACCGGCTGAATCAGCGCAAGCACGGCGTACCGTTCGCTCTGGCCCAATATGCCTTCGCCGATCCCTGCCGGGTTATCCTGGAAGACATGGAGCATAGCCAGAAAGAACGACGTTTCTATTGCCTTGGCCAGGTCGGCGACGGAATTCTGACCGTTCGCTTCACCTGGCGGAGCAACGTCATTCGAATCTTTGGCGCTGGATATTGGCGAAAAGGAAAAACTTTCTATGAAAAGCAAAATCAAATACACGAATGAACCTATGGGCAAGGTCCGGGTCGTGAAGGATTTTCTGCCCTCTCCCAAACAACTGGCTTTTCAGGAAGAAAAGGTCAAGGTGACCATTTCTCTCAGTCGGGCCAGCCTTGAATTTTTCAAGGAACAGGCCAACCGGCATAATACGGCGTATCAGAAAATGATTCGCAATCTCCTGGACGCCTACGCCCTGCAGCACGCCCAGTAGGTGGCTCTTACCGCTTGTACCTCCGCCGCTTGAATTCCTTTTGCAGGCGGGCGATCGGCTTCCACTTCTCCCTTTCCGCCTGCGCCGCGGTCTCGCCGCGGCGGCGCTCCTGGTAATCCTGCTCGCGCCGCAGCCGCAGGTAATGCTCGAAGCGCCGCAGGTCGAGGGAGCCGTCGCCCAGCGCCTGCTGCACCGCGCAGCCCGGCTCGCCTTCGTGCCGGCAGTCCCGGAACCGGCAGTTCGCGGCCCGTTCGGCCACTTCCGGAAACACCGTGTCCAAACCGGCCCCGGCGGCCCAGGGCTGGAATTCGCGCAGGCCGGCCGTATCCACCAGGCATCCCTCCGGCGGAATCCGGAACAGTTCGCGCCGCGTCGTGGTGTGCCGGCCGCGTGCATCGGCCTCCCGCACGGCCTGCGTCGCCTGGACCCTCTCCCCCAGCAGCGCGTTGACCAGCGCGGATTTCCCGACGCCCGACGGTCCCAGCAGGACGCCCGTCCGGCCGCTGGCCAGCCATGAGCGCAGTTCCTCCACGCCCCAGCCTTCCAGCGCGCTGGCCGCCACGACCGGCGCATCCGGCACCGCCGATGCCGCCTCGCGCACGAAACCGCCGATGTCGTCGCACAGATCGGCCTTGTTCAGCACCCCGACGGCCTCCGCGCCGCTGCCGCGCACCATCGCCAGCGCGCGTTCCAGCCGCGGCAGGCTGAAGCCCCGCCCGCCGTCCAGCGCGCCGACCAGGAACACGATGTCCACGTTGGCCGCCAGCACCTGCGCCCGCGTCGCCCGGCCCGCATCCTGCCGCGCCAGGCACGTGCGCCGCGGCAGCACCGCCTCGATCCCGGCGCGGGCGTTATCCGGCCGCGGATCCAGCGCCACCCAGTCGCCGACGGCGGGCAGGTCCGCCTCGCCCGATTCCACGGCATGGCGGAAGCGCCCGGTCGGCTCCGCCGGACGCACACCGGTTTCCGTCACGGTTTCGCAGGCGCCGCGGTCCTGCCGCACCACGCGCGCGGGATGCCGCCCGTCCGCGGCATGCGGGGCAAACGCCGCCGCCCACTCGTCGTTCCATCCCCAGTCGCGCAGGTTCATGGGCAGGCCTCCGGAAATGCCGTCCGTTCGCCCAGCCGGTGCAGGGGAAACGGCGGTCGCGCCAGCGGACGCAGCGCCAGGGAGACCAGCAGCAGTTCGTTGTCATCGCCCGCGATGCGGTTCATGCGGATGAATCCGCAGCGTTGGCAGCGGTGCAGGATGGCCCACTCCCCGTCGGGGCGCGTATGGATGGCAACCGGCTCCATCGGCCCGCGGCAGGCGGAACGGCGGTCGCCGGTCTTCAGGTCCACATGCCGGCTCCAGAGGCAGCGGGGACAATGGTTGCGGTGGCCGGTGCCCGGAGCGGATCCGGATACGGCATGGCCGCAATGGGTGCAGAGAAAGGCCGGATTGGATGAGGGTTCATCCGGCAGGAAACTTCGTGTCATGGGAAAACTCCAGCAATCGGGAAAACAACGGAATACGCGCCGGGCCGGTCCCGTGCATGGGGGTCCGGCCGCGTCCTGCGGCGTTCCGGCGGATGCTGGAGCCCGGAGGGCTACCGTGCCGCGGAATCGCAGGGGCGCGCGGGCTTGTTCAGATTGTCGGCAAGGGCACGCATCAATTTCCTGTCGTGGTCGACGTTCTGGCTTATACGTCCGCCCCCGGTGCGCTGTCAACCTCCCGGCAGGCCCGGCCGCCGGACCGCCTGCCGGCCGGACTCGCCGATGGGACTATGAACGCAGCGAGGGGGCGGAGGCGAATTTGCCAACGAGAAAGGCGATGACCAGCGCCATGTAGAGCGGGCCGGTCACGGCCATCAGCACCGCCAGCGCCCGGGCCGGTTCCGTGGCGGGCACGATGTCGCCGTAGCCCACCGTCGCCATCGTGATGAACGCGTAATAAACGAAGGAGTGAAAGTCCGTGCCCGGCCCGAGGGCGCTTCCGGCGGCAGTCGCCACGTAGGCCCCCGGCGACAGCCCCGCGGTCACGGCCGCCAGCAGTGCGAACACCAGCCCCACCAGCAGATAGACGTTCACCGCCTCCAGCAGCACCAGGCGGGTCACCTTCCGCGCCCCCGCCACCTGCACCGCCAGCCGGGAAATCACGTACAGGAAGAAGGCGCCGTTCAGCAGGCCGGCCGCCAGGGCCAGGTCCTGTCCGCCCGCCAGCTTGGCGCCCCACTGCGCCGCAATCAGGCCCGCCACCACCGCCAGCCGCCAGCGGATCTTCGTGCCGTGCACCGCCAGCGTCGCCAGGAAGATGCCTGTCAGCAGCGCGCGCTCCGCCGTATCCCGCCAACCGGACGGCAGCAGGGCCGCGCCCAGCAGCAGGCCGAGATTCAGCCCCAGCAGCCACAGGTTCGCCCGTACGCGTCCCGCGGAAGCGGCGCCGTCCGTCCGGATTCCGTCAGCCATCGCCTCACCCCTCCCCGCCCCGCGGCGGATTCTTCACCCGGAACAGGATCGCGTAGTTGACCGGAATCACCACCATGGTCAGGACCGTGGCAAACGTCAGGCCGCACATGATCGTGACGGCCATCGCCGCGTAGAAGGCGTCCACCACCAGCGGCAGCATGCCCAGCACCGTCGTCACCGCGGCCAGCGACACCGGCCGCAGCCGGGTCACGCCCGCATTCACAATGGCCCGGAACGGCTCCACCCCCGCCGCCCGCTGGGCGTTGATCTCGTCAATCAGCACGATCGCGTTCTTGATCTGCATGCCCGCCAGGCTCAGGAAGCCCAGCAGCGCCATGAACCCGAACGGCTGGTTGAAGGCCAGCAGGCCGACCGTCACCCCGACGATGATCAGCGGCACTGTCAGGAAAATCACCAGCGGCTGGCGGATCGAGTTGAACAGCATCACGAGAATCAGGAACATCACCAGCAGGATGGGCGGAATCTTGCCCGCGAGTCCGCTGTTGGCGTTGGAGGAACTTTCGTGCTCTCCGCCCCACTCCATCCGGAAGCCCTCCGGCAGCGAGGCCATCGCCGCCTCCAGCTTGCGTGCGTTTCGCGCGAACGCCGTCGCCGCCGTCTCCCCGCCGGAGGTGTTGCACTTGACCGTGATGCACATCAGGCGGTCGCGGCGCCGCAGGCTGGCTTCCTCGGAAACCGTCTCGAACCGGTCGACCACCTGAGCCAGCGGCACGGACTGATTCAGCCGTGTGCTCCAGAACCACGCACTCAGGAGCGAATCCGGATCGGACCGTTCGTTCTCCGGCGCACGCAGCAGCACGGGCAGGCTGTCGTCGCCCTCCTTGTAGGCCGCGATCGGCGTGCCGGTCGTCACCGTCTTCAGCGCCGCGGCGATTTCCGCCCGCGACAGGCCCAGGTTGCGCGCGCGGGTCTCGGACACCACCGGCCGGATCAGGTCCGTCCGGTTGCGCCAGTCGGACTGGATCTCGACCAGCTTCGGATCTTCGCGCAGGACCCCGATCGCCCGGTCGGCGTACTGCCGCAGCACTTCTGCATCCGGCCCCAGGATCCGCATCTGGATCTTCTGCGGGTCGCCCGGCCCCAGCACGAACCGCTGGGTGTAGACCAGCGCGTCCGGCGTCGCTTCGTGCGCGAATTCGTTGATCTGCGCGGACAACGCATCCACGAGGTGATAATCCTCGATGTCCACCAGCAGGATGCCGTAGGCCGGATTGGGATTCTCGGGGCTGTAGGTCAGCAGGAAGCGCAGCCCGCCGGTGCCCGTCATCTCCGTCACGCCCGTCACGCCGTCGAGCGTCCGGATGTGTTCCGCCAGGGTTTGCACCCGTTCATCCGTCGCCCGGATCGCCGTGCCCTGGGGCATCCACACGTGCACCATGAACTGCGGGCGGGTGGAATCGGGGAAGAAGCTCTGCTTCACGTGGCCGAAGCCGACGATCGCCGCCGCCAGCATCCCGACGAGCACCGCCGCCGACATCCACCGGCGGCGGATGCAGGCCGAGAGAAACACCCGGTAGGCCCGGTAGAATGTTCCGGCGTAGGGATCGGTTCCGGCCGCGCCGCCGGCCGCCCGGGCCTTGCTTTTCAGGAACGTCGAGGCCAGCAGGGGGGTCAGCGTGATCGCCAGCACCCAGCTCATCAGCAGCGAAATCAGCAGCACCAGGAACAGCGACCGGCAATATTCCCCGGTGGAATCCTGCGACGCCCCCACCGGCGCGAACGACAGGATCGCCACCACGGTCGCCCCCAGCAGCGGCCACTGCGTCTGCTTGACGATTGCCAAGGCCGCCTTGACCTTGTCCTCCCCCTTCTGCGCCGCGATCAGCACCCCCTCCGTGATCACGATGGCGTTGTCCACCAGCATCCCCAGCGCGATGATGAACGCTCCCAGGCTGATCCGCTCGAACAGAATGCCCATCTGCTGCATGATCAGCACCGTGCTCATCACCGTCACCACCAGCACCGTCCCGATCAGCAGCCCGCTGCGCAGCCCCATCGTCACCAGCAGCACCGCGATCACGATGATCACCGCCTCCACCAGGTTGACGATGAATCCGCGCACCGCCACGTCCACGCTGTCCGCCTGGTGGGAGATCACCCCGATCTCGATCCCGATGGGCGTCTCCGCGCGCAGTTCCGCCAGGCGCTTGTCGATCGACGCGCCCATCGTCATCACGTTGCCGCCCTTGGCCGTCGAAATGCCCAGCCCGATGCACGGATGGCCGTCGTAGCGCAGCAGGTTCTGCGGCGGATCCAGGTAGCCGCGCCGGACCGTCGCGATGTCCTTCAGCCGCACCGCCGGCTTGTCCGCCCCCCCCGGCTGCACGATCAGCAGCTCCCCCAGCTCCTCCACCGACTCCAGCTTGCCCGTCGGCGCGATCCGGATGAACTTGTCGCCAATCCGGATCGAGCCCGCGTCGGCCGCGTTGTTCTGCCCGGAGATCACCTGCTGAATCTGCTGCGGGGAAATGCCGGTCGTCGCCAGCCGTCCGCGCGGGATCTCCAGGTAGACGACCTCCATCTGGTCGCCGATCATCTCGATCTTGGCCACGTCGTCGCACAGCAGCAGCTCCCGCCGCAGCAGCTTGGCGTAGGCCCGCAGGTCGGCCGGCGAATAGCCGTCGCCGTACACCGCGTAGAAGACGCCGTACACATCGCCGTAGTCGTCCACCACGAGGGGTTCCCCGCAGCCCGGCGGCAGGTTGCCGGCCATGTCGCCCACCTTGTTGCGCAGCTCGTTCCAGATCTGCGGCAGGTCCTTCTTGCCGTACTGGTCCTCCATCTCCACCATCACGATGGACCGCCCCGGATACGAAATGCTCGTTACGCGCTTGAGCTGCCCCATCTGCTGGACCGCGATCTCGATCGGGTCCGTCACCTCCTCCATCACCTCCCGGGCCGTCGCCCCGGGATACTGGGTGATGATCTGGGCGTTCTTGATCGTGAACTCCGGATCCTCCAGCCGCCCGATCTGCGTGTACCCCCACATCCCCCCCAGCAGCAGCGCCAGGGACAGCGTGTAGGTCAGGACCTTGCGTTCGATGCAGAAACGCGCGAGGCTCATGGAGCCGCCTCCGCCGGCGCCTCCGCGGCCGGGGCCGGGGCCTTCGGACCGGACGTTTCCTCCAGCAGCCGTACGCGCCGGCCCTCCGTCAGGATCGCCACGCCCGCCGCGGCGATGCGCTCGCCCGCCGCCAGCCCCGCGGTCACGCCGATGTCCCCGCCGCTGCGGTCGCCCAGTTGGATCGTCCGCTCCCGCGCTGCATAGACGCCCCCGCCCTCGTCCTCCAACACCCACACGAACGCCCTGCCCGCGCTGTCAAAGCCCACCGCATCGGACGGCACCCGCAGCACCGTTTCCACCGGAGCGGGATGCTCCACCTCGATCCCCACCGTCCCGGTCATGCCCGGCAGCAGCATCACGCCGTCCGGATTGGCAAACGTGAACCGCGCGCGGTAGGTCTGCGTGGCCGGATCCGCCACCGTGGCGAATTCCTTCAGCTGCGCCGGCACCCGCGTGCCCGGCAGCGGATCAAACTGCACGTGGTACCGGGCCGCCTTCAGCTTCTCGGGCGTGCCCCACATGATGTAGCTCTCCGGCACCGACACCGCGAGCGCCAGCCGCTCGATGTCCTGCAGCTTCAGCACCGCCCGCCCCGGCGACACCGTGTCAAAGGCGTCCGCATAGGTCTCCGAGACCCGCCCGGCGAACGACGCCGTCAGCACCGTGTCCGCCAGCGCCTTGCGCTGGATCGCCAGCAGCGCCTCGGCCTTCTGCACCGCCGCCCGCGCCTGCGACGCCTCCTGCTCGGACACCGCGTTGACCTTCAGGGCCCGCTCGATCCGTTCCAGCGAACTGCGCGCCTGCTCCAGGTCCGCCTCCGCGTTCTTGACCTGGTTTTCGTAGTTGCTTGGGTCGATCCGCCCCAGTACGTCGCCTTTCGCGACCTTCATGCCGCGCTGCACCGGAAACTCCACCAGCCGCCCGCCGACCTCGAACGACAGGTCCACTTCCGTGGCAGCCTCGATCGTGCCCGGAAAATACAGGATGGGCCAGGACTGCGCATCCGCCACCACCAGGCTCTTGACCGGCCGGATGGTGGTATCCTCCGGCTCCTCCTCCGGTTTCGCCTTGTACAGGAAAACGGCCGCCACGCCCGCCGCCAGCAACACCCCGCCGATCAACTTGCCCGAAAGATTCCTGGGTTTTTTCATCGTTCTTTCTCCCTGTCTGGAGTTCCGCCACACATCAGTTCCGCCCCGCCGGCGCCGCTTCCGTCCCCGCCCAGCCGCCGCCGAACGCCTTGTACGCCGCCACCAGGTCCGCCGCCGACTGCCCCAGCGACTGCGCCAGGGCGTCGTGGTACTCCGCGAGCTGCCGCTGGGCGTCCAGCACCCCCTGGAAATCCGTCAGCCCGGTCCGGTAGAGTTCGTCCACCAGTGCCGCGGTCTGCTCCGCCGCCGTCACGGCGTCGTGCAGCGCCGCCAGCCGCTCGCCGTCGTTCGCGAGCGCCGCCAGGGCATCCTCGCACTCGCCGAACGCTTCCAGTACCGTCTGTTCGTAATCCGCCAGCGCCGCCCGCGTCGCCTCCTCCTCCGCCTTCACATGGTGGCGCACCTTCCCGGCCGTAAACACCGCCCACGTCAGCGACGGCCCGATGCCGTAGTCCTGCGACGCCTTTTTGCCGAACTCCCCCGCATCCGTCGCCGCCAGCGCGAACGTCCCGTTCAGCGCCAGCTGCGGATAGTAATCCGCCTGCGCCACGCCGATCTTCGCCGTCTGCGCCGCCAGCCGCCGTTCCGCCGACCGGATGTCCGGCCGCCGCCGCAACAGGTCCGCCGGCAGAATCCCCGGCAGCGTGTCCGCCGCCGGCACCGGCGCCGGCTCCCGCAGCGCGTCCAGCCCGCCCGGCAGCCGCCCCGTGAGCCCGCACAGCCCGTTCAGGGCCTGCTCGATCCCCGCCTTCAGCGTCGGCACCTGGGCGGTTGTCGCCGCCAGGTTCATCTCCGCCTGCCGCACATCCAGCTCCCCGGTCAGCCCGGCCTCAAACCGCCCCTTCACGACCTTCAGCGTTTCCTGCTGGAGTTCGATGTTGCGCCGCGCGAATTCCAGCTGCTGCTGCAGGGTCCGCAGCCGGATGTACACCGCGGCCGTCTCCGCCTGCAGCATCACCAGCACGTTGCGCACGTCCTCCTCCGACGCCTCCAGCTGCCCGCGCGCCGCCTCCACGCTGCGCCGCACCTTGCCCCACAAGTCCAGCTCCCAGGACATTGAAAAACCGGCCTGGTAGAGCCAGTCCGGATTGTCCGTCGCCGCGTACTCCGGCGGCGTGTGCACCCGTTCGCTCTGCCGGTCGTAGTCCGCCCCCCCCTGCCCGGCCGCGGTCGGGAAGAAATCCGCCCTCGCCATCCCCAGCGACGCCGCGTAGCCCTCCATCCGCGCCACGGCCGCCGCCAGGTCGCGGTTGTTCGCCCGCACATCCGTCACCAGCCCCTCCAGCGCCGGATCCCCGAACACCGTCCACCACGCCGCCATCGTCTCGTCCGATTCCCCCGCGGCCCCCCGCCACGCCTCCGGCACCGCCGTCTCCGGCCTCTGGTAATCCGGTCCCACCGACAAGCATCCCGCGCCCAGCAGGACGACCCCCGCCGCCAGTCCCGTTCCGACCCGCTTCCATCCCGCTATGTCCATACGGCTCCTTCTGCGTTCCTCTGCACCGGATGTTTACCGTAGCAACCCTTTCCCCCACCGGCAAGACAGCATCCCTTACGGCCGCGACGGCTCCGCTCCGGCTTTCTCCTTCTCCGCGCGCAGCTCCGCCAGCCGCGAACCCAGCCGGTCGCCCCAGAAATCGAATGCATCCCGCGCATCCTGCCATTTGCTCCACTTGTCCAGGCGCCCTGACACCTTTGCGCCGGCGCGTTCGTCCACCAGTGCCGCCAGCCGTTTTCCCGTCCCGCCATCCAGCGCCTCCGCCTCGATCCGCACCGATCCCGCCGTGAGCGTCTTGCCCAGCGCCACCTTCTCCAGCGCACTCAGCGCCAGCCCCACCGGCACCACCGTCGAGAGCGTGTCCATCGCCACCTTCGACCCCTGCGCATCCGTCACCGCCACCCGCAGCCGCAGCACCCCCGGCCCCGGCTCGTTCACAAGCTCATAGTCCTCCGCCAGCCGCTTCCGCAGCGTCGCATGAAAATAATCCAGCAGCGCCTGCCGGTCCTCCGGCGCGATCTTCTGCAGCCGGCTGTGCGCCCCGATGTACCCGGCAACCGGATCGATCTGAATCCGCTTGTAGGCCGTGAAATCCGCGGCCGGATCGCGGTAGATCAGCAGCGGCCGCCCCCTGCCTCCCCGCTCCAGCTGCGAATAATCCCCCAGGAACCCCGACGCCGGCGCGTTCCGCACCTGATACGTCGACGTGCAGGACAACCCCGTCACCGCCACCAGCAACACCATCCGCCCGCGCCAGCCCATGGCCTCCTCCTTGGGGCAACCTGCCCTGTTGGCTTTGCAGTATGCCCGTCCGCCCTCCCCCCTGTCAATTCACCCTCGATCTTCCTTGCCGCCGGGGGCGCATCTGCGATTCGGTGCATGCTGTGCAAAAAGCCTTGTAGTCCTGTATGGCTGTCATCCCGAGCGGACTTGTCCGCCGAAGCCTTGCGCGAAGGCGGAGTCGAGGGATCTCGGCTTGGTCCCGAAGGCTGGCCATCGGGATTGTGCTCAGATCCCGCGGCGGCGGGACAAGTGATTTCGACTGGCGCTGCGCGCCTACGCTCCATATGACCCAAGGGGGCACCGGAATCGCAGATGCGCCCTGCCGCCGGCGGAATTCCCGACCGGAAAAACGAATCCTCAATATGAACAAAAGTTCAGCATTGAACCGGGCGCGGATTTCCGGCAATCTACGCGCATGGCAACGAACGAATCCTCCAATCCCGCGCTGGACCTGGCATTCGACCACGTGCAGCACACCGGCCGGCACCTGTTCCTGACCGGCAAGGCCGGCACCGGCAAGACCACCTTCCTGCGCTCGCTGCGGGAGCGCCTGCCCAAGCAGATGGTCGTCACCGCCCCCACCGGCGTCGCCGCCATCAACGCCGGCGGCGTCACCCTGCATTCCTTCTTCCAGCTCCCCTTCGGCCCCCTCGCCGGCCGCGAAACGGAACAGCCGCACTTCCGCTTCTCCCGCGACAAGATCGCCATGATCCGCGGCATGGACCTGCTCGTCATCGACGAAATCAGCATGGTGCGCGCCGACCTGCTCGATGCCGTGGACGGCGTCCTGCGCCGCTACCGCGACCGCCGCAAGCCGTTCGGCGGCGTCCAGCTCCTGATGATCGGCGACCTGCAGCAGCTCTCCCCCGTGGTGAAGGATAACGAATGGGATCTCCTGAAGGACCACTACGACACGCCCTACTTCTTCGGCAGCCGCGCCCTGCGCGAAACCGACTACGCCTGCATCGAGCTCACCCGCGTCTATCGCCAGCAGGACGGCCGGTTTCTCGACCTTCTCAACCAGGTGCGGGACAATTGCCTGACCGCCGATGCCCTCGCCGAACTCAACCGGCGCCACCTTCCGGATTTCTCCCCCGCCGATGTCGAAGGCTACATCACCCTCTTCACGCATAACGCGCAGGCCCAGCGGCTCAACGACGCCAAACTCGCCGCCCTTCCCTCCCCCGCCGTCCGCTTCGCCGCCGACATCAGCGGCTCCTTCCCGGAGCTGTCCTATCCCGTGGACCCGCAGATCGAGCTCAAGGTCGGCGCGCAGGTGATGTTCGCCAAAAACGACCTCTCGGCGGAAAAACTCTTCTTCAACGGCAAGATCGGGCGCGTCACCGCCATCGATGGCGCCTCCGTCCGCGTCCGCTGCCCGGACGATCCGGCCGACATCGCCGTCGAACCCATGCAGTGGGACAACGTCAAATACGCCATTGATCCCGCCACCAACCGCATCGCCGAAACCATCGAAGGCACCTTCCGGCAGATCCCCCTCAAGCTCGCCTGGGCCATCACCATCCACAAGAGCCAGGGCCTCACCTTCGAGCGCGCCATCATCGATGCCAACGCCTCCTTCGCCCACGGCCAGGTCTATGTCGCCCTCTCCCGCTGCAAGACCCTCGAAGGCCTCGTCCTGCGCACCCCCCTGCGCCCGCGCAGCATCATCGCCGATCCCGCCGTCGCCGACTATATCCGGCAAACCGCCGCCCGCCGTCCCGATGCCGACCGCCTCGAAACCGACCGCCTCACCTTCCAGCGAGAGCTGCTGGTGGAGCTCTTCAATTTCCGCCTCCTGCGCTATCATCTCAACGCCCTGCTGGAACTGGCCGACCTCCACCGCGGCAGCCTCCTGCCCGGCCTCGTCGAGCTCTTCGGCCGCCTGCACGACACCGCGCAAACCGACCTCGTCGCCGTCGGGGAGAAATTCCTCAGCCAGATTGACCGCCTGCTGACAGAACACGCCGACGCCGAGACCCATCCCGCCCTCCGCGAACGCCTCCAAAAAGCCGCCGGCTACTTCGAGGACCAGCTCCTCCACGAAATCCTCGAGCACCTGGCCGGCGCCGACCTCGAACTCGATAACCAGGCCCTCCGCCGCCAGCTCCTCCACCTCCGCGAAAAAGCCGAAACCGAGACCCGCATCAAACTCGCCGGCATCCAGGCCTGCGCCGACGGCTTTGACGTCCAGCGCGTGCTGGCCGCCCGCTCCGCGGCCACCCTCGACGTGCCCCCCGCCGCCCGCGGCGGCAAAAAGGCCCGTCGCAAAGGCAAAACCGCCGCCGCCATGGATACGTCCGCCGCCCCCGCCCGCCCCGAACTCTTCGAAGCCCTCCGCGCCTGGCGCGCCGCTCAGGCCGCCGCCCGAGGCGTCCCCGCCTATCACTTCTTCTCCCAGAAAACCCTCTACGCCCTCGCCGCCGCCGCCCCCAAGACTCCTGCCGACCTGTCCAACATCCACGGCATCGGCCCAAAAAAACTCGCTCAATACGGCGATGCCCTCCTCGACCTCGTCCGCCAGCACGGGTAGGGCTCGCTCGCGCCCTGCCCTCCGCCCTTTCCCCCGCCCCCCCCCTCTGCTAGGATGCCGCCGATGAATGACGCCGCGCCCAGATTTTCCACACCGTGGAAAAAAGTTTTCCATAGCGTGGAAAATTCCCGGAAAACTTTTCCATGCCGTGGAAAAAACGAGCCGGATTTTCCACACCGTGGAAAAAAAGCCTGTCCTGCTTCAGCCGGATTTTCCACACCGTGGAACCCGTCGCCGGGGATCGCCTGACCCATGCCCATTCTTTCCGCCATCGGACGCCAATCGCCGAAGATGCGGCTGCTGATCGCGCTGATCTACGCCGCGCTGGGGCTCGGCGCGCTGGCGATGCTCTATCCGCTCGGCCTCATGGCCGCCGGTTCCACCAAATCCATCGCCGACCTGCGCGAGAACGTCCTCGTGCCGCGCTTTCTCGTCTCCGACGAAGCCCTCTGGCAGAAACACCTCGAAGCGCTGTTCAACGAATCCATGGATGCGCTCAACATCGCGTTCGACACCGACTACATCCGGTTTTCGGACATCCCCCTGCCGCCGCCCGACGCGCCCGGCGCGGATCTCGTTCCGCTCTGGCGCGACTTCCTGGCCGGCGGGCATCTGCCGCCCGAAGCCATCGCCATCGGCCACTACTGGGCGCCGCAGGCCGGCGCCTTCCCGGTGCAGCTTCGCCGATTCCGCCGGCATCTGCAGGACACCTACGGGTCGCTCGATGCCCTGAACGCCGCGATGGGAACGGATTTCGACGCGTGGTACACGGTGTTCGTCCAGCCCCCGGCCTATCTGTTCCCCTATGCGCGCCCCGACGCCACCCCGCTGGCCGCCGAGTTCGATGCCTTCAAGCTCACGGCCCTTCCCTGGTGCCGGGTGGTGCTGTCTCCCGAAGGCTTTTTCCGCAAGCTCTACCTCAAGCCCCGCCACTCCAGGGATATCGCCGCCTACAACGCCGCGCACGGCACCGCCTGCGCGTCGTACGCCGAGGTTCCTCTTCCCCGCACCTTCCCCTCCAACGCCCCGCCCCTCGTCCAGGCCGAATGGCGCGACTTCACCCGGAACACCCTCTCCCCCCTGTGGCTGCGCGACGGCCTCCTCGACACCCCCGAAACCCGATGGCGGGACTGGCTCGGAAAGAGGTCAGAGATCAGAGGTCAGAAGTCGGAAGATAATTCCGCCATTCTGAATTCCGAATCCTGGTTTCTGAATACTTCTCCCCCCATGCCCCAGTTCGCCCACCACGCCGGCCTGTTCCGCGAGCACAAGGCGGCCATCCGGCGCGAGCTGCTGACGCGCAACTTCCGGACCGTGCTCGACTATCTGCTGTTCCACGGCCGCGGCATCCTCAACACCGCCATCTACTGCACGCTGGCCGTGCTGCTGGCCCTGGTCGTCAATCCCCTCGCCGCCTACGCCCTCAGCCGCTTCAAGCCCTCCGCCGGGCCCCAGATCCTCCTGTTTCTGATGCTGACCATGGCCTTTCCCCACATGGTCACCCAGATCCCCGTCTTCATTCTGCTGCGCGAGCTGGGCCTGCTCAACACCTTCGCCGCCCTTCTCCTGCCCGGCATGGCCAGCGGATACTCCATCTTCCTCCTCAAGGGCTTCTTTGATTCCCTGCCCCGGGACCTCTACGAATCCGCCCAGCTCGACGGCGCCGGCGAATGGACCCTGTTCTGGCACCTCACCATGCGCCTGTCCACTCCCATCCTGTCCGTGATCGCCCTGCAGGCGTTCTCGGTGGCCTACGCCAATTTCATGTACGCCCTGCTGATCTGCCAGGATCCGAAAATGTGGACGCTGATGGTCTGGCTTTACCAGCTCCAGCAGCGCTCCGGCCCCGGCGTCGTCCAGGCCTCCCTGCTGATCGCTGCGCTGCCCACCCTGGCCGTCTTCCTCGCCTGCCAGCGCGTCCTGCTGCGCGGCATCGTCGTCCCCGTCGAGAAATAACCCCCCGGAATTTGTCTCGGTTATAATTATAAGCGAGACAAATCCCGGCGGACCGGATTCGCGGCCCTCTTCCCCCGGCGGGCAAGGAAAAGGCCGGGGCAGCGGCCCCGGCCTGTCGTATCGCTGGATAAAACGGATTATTCCACCAGGTCAATCAGATTGCGCACGGCGCTGTTGTCCTCGCCGCCGCCGGAGGCCGGCTCCGCCGCCGGAGCGGAATCCCCGCCGCCGTTGGAGGAAGACTTCTGCCCTCCGCGGTTGCCGCCCCGGTCGCCCCGGTCACGCCGGCGGTCCCGGCCGCGACGCCGGTCGCCCCGGTCCCCGCGATCGCCGCCGTTGCCGCCCGGCAACCCGCCCTGCAGGAACGCCTTGCGGAACGTGCTGCTGCCGATGACCGTAATGCCGGCTTCCGTGGCGCGGCTTTCCATGGTGACTCCCGAGCTGACCAGGACGCCACCGCCCCGGCACAGCTTCAGGGCCTTCGCCACCAGCTGCTCGGTATCGGGGGCGAAATACACCGTGATTCCGTTGAAATCCCCGCCGTCTTCCACCTCGCGCAGCGCGCGATCGCTCTCGAACAGCACCTGGATTTCCATGTTTTCCTGCTTGGCCACCCGCGCCAGCGCGTTCAGCATCTGCACCTGGTCGCGCGGCGCCATGCGCCGGCCCGTCTTTTCATCCACCAACCGCGCTCCATCCACCACATAGATCCGCCGCGAAGATCCGCCGGCGGGGGAGAAGAGCGATTTGATCGCATTCATGAAGCCCATACGAACTTCCATCCTTCTTTTCTCGTTGCCCCGGGACGACATCTGCCGCGGCCGCAATCCGGAATCCCCCCCGCCCCAACCCGTGGATTCCCTCCCCGATGCATGCAGCCGTCCGTCGCAACGTCCTACGCTTTCCCGGACAAACTGGGGGGGACTTTACCCCCCCCGCCCCACCCCCCGCAAGCACTTTCACCACCCGTTTCGCGGCCGCCGGCCTTCGCGGTTCTGATTGCATTCGCCCGTGGCACCGGTCTATGATGCCGGCCTTCAGATCAACCAAGCAAGGAATCAACAGAGGAACCCGATATGAGCAGAGCATTCAACTTCAATGCCGGCCCCGCCGCCCTCCCCCTCGAGGTGCTGGAAATCGCCCAGAAGGAACTGACGGACTTCAACGGGACAGGCATGTCCATCATGGAGCACAGCCACCGGGGCAAGGCCTATGACGCGGTGCATGCCGAAGCCGTCGCCAATCTGAGCCGGCTGCTGGGCGTGACCGACGACTACCAGGTGCTCTTCCTGCAGGGCGGCGCCAGCCTGCAGTTTTCCATGGTGCCGATGAACCTGCTCGGCGCGGGCCAGACCGCCGACTACGTCAACACCGGCGCCTGGGCCTCCAAGGCCATCAAGGAAGCCAAGAAACTCGGCGGCGTCAACGTGCTTGCCGACACCTCCAAGGACATTCCGACCACCATGCCGGACTATGACGCGCTGCCCTACACCCCCGGCGCGGCCTATGTGCACGTCACGTCCAACGAAACCATCGCCGGCACCCAGATGAAGCGCTTCCCCAAGACCGAAGCCCCGCTGGTCGCCGACATGTCCAGCGACATCCTCTGCCGCCCGGTTGACGTCACGCAGTTCGGCCTGATCTACGCCGGCGCGCAGAAGAACCTCGGCCCCTCCGGCGTGACCCTCGTGGTCATGCGCAAGGATCTGGCCGAACGCGCGGCCGACTCCCTCCCGACCATGCTGCAGTACCGCACGCACGCGAAGGAAAACTCGCTCTACAACACCCCGCCGACCTTCGGCATCTACATCCTCATGCTCGTCACCCGCTGGCTGCTCGAAAAGGGCGGCGCGGCCGGCATCGAGAAGATCAACCAGGCCAAGGCCGACAAGCTCTACGCGGCCATTGACAACTCCGGCGGCTTCTATCGCGGCACCGCCGTCAAGGAATTCCGTTCCACGATGAACGTGACCTGGCGGCTGCCCAGCGAAGACCTCGAAGCCCTGTTTGTCAAGGAAGCCATCGCCCAGAAGATGAGCGGCCTCAAGGGCCACCGGTCCGTCGGCGGCATCCGCGCCAGCATCTACAACGCCTGTCCCGCGGAATCCATTGACGCCCTGATTGCCTTCATGAAGGACTTCCAGGCCAGGAACGGCTGAGTCGTCTTCCGGGCTGAACCCGTCCCTGCGCGCCGCGGCTCTCCGCGGCGCGTTTTCTATCGCTCTCGTTTTTGAGGGTTGCATCCCGCCCGCACTCCGCTAGCATCCCCGGCACATCGGCTTTCAGGACCAACCCGAGGAAACAAGGATTTGAACATGAGCAGGCAAACGGCATGGACGATGGCGCTGGCATGGATGCTGGCCGCCGCAGCAGCGGCCGCACAGGTGGTGGTCAGCAAGGGGACCGGCGCGGCCGTCGGCGTGGATCTGGCCGGCTTGAGCGCCTCCGGAACCGCCGCCCAGACCGTCCGGCGCACACTGGAAAACAATCTGAACCGCTCGGGCTGGATGGCGGTCAAGACCCCGGGACATGTCCAGGTCCGCGGCGGCATCACGGAATCCGGCGGCGACGTGACGTTCGCCTGCACGGTGGTGGACGCCGCCGGGCAGGTCTATCTCAACGCCACCTACCGGCAGGCCGCGCCGCACGCCGTTCAACTGGCCCACCAGGTCGCCAACGACATCGTCGTCAAGGTGACCGGCAAGCCCACGTTCTTCCTGGCGCGGCTGGCCATGCTGGGCGTCCGCAACGGCGCCAAGGAGCTGTTTGTTTCCGATTCCAGCGGCCAGGTCATCCATCAGATCACCCGCGACCGCTCCGCGGCCGTCAAGCCCCGCTGGAGCCCCGACAACCGCTTCATCGCCTATACCTCCTGGGTCAACCGCTGGAGCGATGTCTATACCATCGAACTGGCCACCGGCACCCGCCTGCGCGCCGCGGCCTTCCCCGGCCTCAACTCCGGCGGCGCCATCTCGCCGGACGGCCGCTCCATGGCGCTGGTCCTTTCCAAGGACGGCAATCCCGACCTGTATGTCATGGACATCGCCAGCAAGCGCACCACCCGGCTGACCAATACCCCCCGCGCCACCGAAGGCTCCCCGGCCTGGTCGCCGGACGGTTCCCGCATCGTCTATGTCTCGGATACCAGCGGCGCCCCCCAGCTCTACATCATCTCCCGCACGCCCGGAAGTTCCCCCCGGCGCCTGACGCACCGCGGCTCCCAGAATGTCGAGCCGGACTGGGGCGCCAACGGCCTCATCGCCTATCAGAGTCTCGTCGGCGGCAAGTTCCAGATCGCCGTCATCGACCCCGAAAGCGGCCAGGAGCGGGTCATCACCCCCTTCGATGCCGCCTACGAAAGCCCCTCCTGGGCCCCCGACGGCCGCCACCTCGCCGCCGCCCGCGCCGTAAACTACGCCTATTCCATTTACCTCCTTGACAGCGAGGGGGGCGCCCCCGTAGCGTTGACAACATCGGGCGAATGGTCTGCACCGGCCTGGAGCCGTTGACCCCGTTCGGCACGATTTGCATTGAGAAAGAAAACAGGAGATACCGGTATCATGACACGCCGCTGGATGATTGTTGTAATGGCCGCGCTGGCCCTCGCCCTGCTGGGCACCTCGGGCTGCGTCCGCAAACGCCCGCGCACCGGTGCCGGCTATGATCCCAATGCCGGCCTGGCGGGCGAACAGCTGATCTATGACGAATTCGGCAACCTGATCGATCCGGCCACCGGCCTGCCGATCCGCACCGACAGCGCGGAAATCGCCGCCGGGCAGTTCGAAGCCGTCTATTTCGATTATGACAGCCCCCAGTTCAGCCCCTCCGAGCAGACCAAGATTGACATGGTCGTCACCTATCTGCAGGTGAACCCGACCCATGGCGTCATCGTGGAAGGCCACTGCGACGAACGCGGCAGCACCGAATACAATGTCGCGCTGGGCGAACGCCGCGCCCTCGCCGTCCGCGCCGCGCTGATCTCCGCCGGCATTGACGGCCTGCGCGTCCAGACCCGCAGCTACGGCGAAGAACGTCCGGTCGCCTTCGGGCATGACGAATCCTCCTGGCGGCTCAACCGCCGCGCGGAATTCATCTTCACCCAGATGTGATCCCCGGATCCCTCTGCCGCCCGGCGCTCTTCTGCGCCGGGCTTTTTTTGTTCCCCCCTGCCCTCGCTCTGTCTCCGCCCGCCCTGACGCTGCTCAGACCCCCATGGCCTTGCGCCATGGGTGAATCAGGTCAATTCCGCGGCGGCGGTCAACCGCCGGCCGAACCGCTCCTGCAGGCGCGGGTTGGCATAGTGCTTCCAGGCCGCCTTGAAGCGGGCCAGATGGGCCTCGCGATGTGCCCGTAAATTCCGGCGCACGGCCGCGCGCGCCCGGTTTCCCGGCAGATCCTTCGAGAGTTCCAGCGCATTGTCGCAGTCGTGCATTTTGCCCAGCGCGGCCTGCGCTTTCGTAATCCAATGCCCGGCCCGTTCGCCCTCCCGTCCGAACAGCCCGCCGAAAAACTCGCTCAGATACCGCAGCCGCCGGCCGGATCGCCGCAGGTCGTGGGCCGGCTTGCTGGAAAAGCCCCCCGCCTTCCGGTAGCGCTGCTGGATCATCTTCTGCACCGCCAGCATGCGGCGCGCCGCCAGAGCCTCCACCGGCGGCGGCCCGCCGCGCCGCGGGGAACGCCGGCGCAGCCATTGCCGCAGCCTTTTCTTCACGCGCCGGAACGCCCCGCAATCCAGCGCCTCCGCCGCCAGCCGCGTCCGCGCTTCCCGCAGGGCGCGGCGCACCGCGCGGCGCTCGCGCGACGGCATGGCTTCCAGCCCCCCCGCCTTTTCCAGTTCCCCGAACAGTTCGATCCAGACATCCAGATCGCGCGCATCCCCCATGCGGTCGCAGACCTTGGCCGCCCGCTTGTCGAGCCAGGACAAAAAAACGGGATCGAGTTCCGCGAAGGTGACGGTCAGCGTGCGCATCCGGCGCAGCGCCACGCGGATGTCATGCAGCCCCTGGACCGATCCCTTGCGCGCGCGCGGCTCGTTGGCCGTCACTTCGGCGAACTGCTCCGCCAGCAGCCGGCGCAGCACCGCATCGGCGGATTCGCCCCGGCGCGGGCGCGTGGATGGACGGGCCGCCGCCATGGCTCAGGGAGACTTCCTCGGTTCCGCCGGACGCTGCGGTTCGAACACCGGGACCTGGCGGCCGGCGGCCTCCGCGCGCGATTCCGCGCGCAGCTGGAACGCCTGCTGCGCACGCAGCAGGGGATGGCGCGCATCCGGCCGGCGCCGCTCATAGCTCCCGTCGGGCCGCAGCCGCCACGACTGCGCCGTGTCGGCCAGGCAGGTCTTCAGGATCCAATCGAGCTTGTCGGCGGCCTCCCGCCCCTCCACCGGCACCATCAGTTCAATGCGCCGGTCCAGGTTCCGGGGCATCCAGTCCGCGCTGGCGATGAACAGCTTCGGATCGCCGCCGTTGTGGAAGCGGAAAATCCGCGCGTGCTCGAGGTGGCGGTCCACGATGCTCCGGACTTCGATGTTCTCGCTCAATCCCTTCACGCCGGGGCGGAGGCAGCAGATGCCGCGCACGTTGAGCCGGATCTTCACTCCGGCACGCGAAGCCTCGTACAGCGCCTCGATCAGCTCCGGATCCGCCAGCGAATTCATCTTCGCGTCGATGCCCGCCGGTTCGCCCTGGCGGCACCGCTCCGCCTCCGCCTCGATCAGTTCCCGCAGGCGCGGCCGGATGCCCAGGGGCGCCGCTTCCACCCGCCGGAACTTCGACAGCTGGGAATAGCCCGTGATGGTGTTGAAGAACACCGAGGCATCGGCTCCGTAGTCCTCTTCGCAGGTCATGAAGCTGATGTCGGAATAGATCCGCGCGCTCTTTTCGTTGTAGTTGCCGGTTCCGTAGTGCACGTAGCGCACGACGCCGCCGGGCTCCCGCCGCACCACCACGCAGATCTTGGCATGCGTCTTGTAGCCCTTCACCCCGTAGATGACCTGGGCGCCCGCCCGCGCCAGCGCGTCGGCCCAGTCGATGTTGCGCTCCTCGTCGAAACGCGCCTTCAGTTCCACCAGCGCCGTCACGTGCACCCCGCGCTCCGCCGCGCGCATGAGGGCCGCCACCACGGGGCTGTTGTCGCTGACCCGGTACAGCACCTGCTTGATCGCCAGCGTGTTGGGATCGTCGGCCGCCTCCTGCACCAGCCGGAGCACCGGGTCATAGCTTTCGTAGGGATGGTGCAGCAGCAGGCTGCCGCGCTTGAGGGTGTCGAAAACCGGTTCGGTCGGCGGGGCCTCCGGCACCGCCTGCGGCGACCAGTTGCCGGTTTTCAGCGCATCGGTGCCCGGCAGGCCGGCCAGGCGGAAGAACGCCCCGAGATCCAGGGGCCCCGGCACGGCATAGACATCCGCATCGTCCACCTGCAGCGCCGCGCGCAGAAACGCCTGCGATTCCTTCGAGGCGCGCTTTTCGATTTCGAGCCGGACGCATTCGCTCTCGCGCCGTTCCGTCAGCACTTCGCGCATCTGGTCGAGCAGGTCGCCGGCCAGGTCTTCGCGCACGCTCATGTCCGCGTTGCGCGTAATCCGGAACGCCGCGCAGTCCAGCACCTCCACCCCCGGGAACAGGTGGCCGACCTGCGCGCGGATCACCTCTTCCAGCAGCACATAGGCGAAACCGCTTTCGCCCGGCAGCGCCAGGAAGCGGGCCGCGTTCTTCGGCAGCGCCACCAGCGCGTGCCGGGGGCCGGCACCGTCCGCCGCCGGCGCCAGCCGCACGTGCAGGGCCAGCCCCAGCCCCGCCAGCAGCGGCCATTCATCCTCCAGCGAAACCGCCACCGGCGACAGGACCGGAAACAGGAAATTATGAAACTGGGCCTCCACGTGCCGCCGCTGGGCCGAGTTCAATTCCTCCAGCCGCAGGCGCCGGATGCCGCCCTTGCGCAGGAGGGGCTCGATGTCCTTCCGCAGGCAGGCGTGCTGGCGTGCCACCAGTTCATGCATCCGCTCCGACACGGCCGCCAGCTGCGCCGCCGGGGCCATCCCGGCCGGATCGGGCTGGGCCACCCCCGCCCGCTGCAGCTGCTTGAGCCCCCCTACCCGCACCATGAAAAACTCGTCGGCGTTGGTCGCCGTGATGGCCGCGAACTTCAGCCGCTCCAGCGGCGGCAGCGTCGCGTCTTCGGCCTGCTCCATCACGCGGAAATTGAATTCAATCCAGCTCAGTTCCCGGTTGAGGAAACGGGATTCCAGACTCGGCGATCGGCTCATGTCCTGCGTCCTTTTCACGCCATGGCTCCCGGCGGCTCCGCGCGCAGCTCGCGCACGTCGGGCACCAGCCCGAACACATCGGCGAACAGATTGCCCTTGGTCCGCAGCACCAGGCGTTCCATCGTCAAATCCTCCATGTCCCGCACCAGGATCACGAAACGGTCCGCCTCGCGGCGGAACAGCAGCCGCCGCGGCGCGTCACGGGGAGAACGCTCAATCGAATCCGCCACCCGCAGAATGGCCGCCAGTTTCGCCACGCGCATGCGGTCTTCCAGCGGCAGCGCGGCAAACTCCGGATGTGACGGGCCGGGCACCGCCTTGCGGTGATAGCGCGCCACCGTGGCCACCAGCTGCATGTCGTGCCGGGTCAGTCCGAACAGGTCGCTGTTGGCGATCAGATACATCGAATGCTTGTGGTGGGCGCGCGCGTTGACGTGCGCGCCGATGTCGTGGAGGATCGCCGCGCACCGCAGCAGCAGCCGCTCGTGCCCGTGCAGCTGGTGTTCCTCCTGCAGTTCGTCGAACAGCGCCAGCGACGCCGCCTCCACGTTGCGGTAGTGCGCCGGATCGGCCCCGTAGCGGGCCGCCAGCATTTCCGCCGAATAGACCACCTGTTCCTCGAACCCCTCCGACCGGTGTTCGCGCAGCGCCATGTCCCGCAGCAGACCGTCGCGCAGCGTGGCCTGGACGATCCGCACGTCGCGGATCTTCAGCGCCCGCGCCGCCTGGGCGATGGTCATCACGCCCGGCGCCACCGCCGTGGCGTCCTGAAACGTCATCTTGTAGCGGCGCACCAGGGCATCGGGCGGCATCGGCGCCAGCTGGTCCGCCAGCTCCGCCAGGCGCGCGGCCGGCGCCCGCGTCACCCGCGGGTCCTCCCCCTGCTCCTCTCCCGCCGCCTGCTCGGCCGCAAATCGCGCCCCCGCGCCCATCACCACCAGCGCGGCGACCTTCTCCCGCGGAATCGCCTGCAGGATCTGCTCGACCAGTTCCGAGGCATAGGCCTTGAAAAGCCCCTTCAGCCTGGGCCCGGCTCCGCCGCCCGCCTCCAGCATCTCCCGCGTCCGCAGCACGCCGCCATGGAACGATTGCGCCACCGTCACCTTGCCGTTCTTCAGATACAGCAGAATGGTGCCTCCGCTGCCGATTTCCAGCACCGCCACGCTGCGGGCATTCAGCAGGCCGTCGGCCTCCAGAATGTCCCGCACCGCCAGATAGGTCAGGCGGGCTTCCTCCGCCTCCTCCAGCACGCGCACGTGAATCCCCGTCGCCGTGCTGACGCGATCCACGAACATGTCGCGGTTCGACGCTTCGCGCGCAAAGCTTGTCGCCACGGCCCGGATCTGGTCCGGACGCGACACGCCGTATTCCGCCAGCAGACGGGCATAGTTCTTCAGGATCGCCACGCACCGGCGCAGCGTGTCCTGCTGAATGCGCCCGCGCACAAACACATCTTTCCCCAGCCGCACCCCGTGGCGCAGGCTCTCCAGCACCCGCACGCCCCCCTGCGCGTCAATCTCCCCGATGTCCAGCCGGATCGCAGAGGATCCGATGTCCACCGCCGCCACCAGGCGGCGCAGGGGTTCCGCCGCTGCGCCCGCCGCCGCGTCCACTGCCTTCGCCTGTTCCAACGGCTCCTTCACATCCCGTCTCTCCCGCCCCGGATCTCTGTCTTCTTCTGAACCACTGACCTCTGCTCTCCGTGTCCCCCCTGACCTCTGACCTCTATGATCTCTCTTCTCCCCTGTCTCCTGGTCCCTCAACCCGCCGCCGCCAGCGCCGCGGCGCCCAGCGTGGTGGCATCGTCACCCAGCCTGGCTTCCACCACCCGGACCTCGCGGGCAAACGACGCCATGGCGGTTTCTTTCACGCCCCGACGAACCTCTTCCAGCGCCAGGCGCGGAATCGCCTCGATCAGCCCGCCGCCCAGCACCACGACATCCGGCGCCAGCAGGTTCACCACCCCGCCGATGGTCCGGCCCAGCAGATGCATCGCGTCGCGCACAATGCGCTCCACCACCTGATCCCCGGCCTGGATGGACTTGGCCAGCAGGCCGCTCTTGAGCTTTTTCAGTTCGCCCCCGCCGTTTTCCGCCAGAAACGGCGCTTCGCCCCGGAACACCGCCTGGGCCACCTCGGCCGAAATCGCCAGCCGCCCCGCCAGCGCCTCCAGGCAGCCCCGCCGCCCGCAGCCGCACAGCCGGCCGTTCTCGCGCACCGGAATGTGCCCGATTTCCATCGCCGATCCCCGCCGTCCGCGGATCAGCTTCCCGTCGTACACGCACCCGCCGCCGATGCCCGTGCCGGGAAACACCCCCAGCAGCGTGCGCGCCCCCTGGCCCGCCCCGAACCGGTATTCCCCGTAGGTCCCCGCATCCACGTCGTTCGCCAGCACCACCCGGCAATGGAACCACTTCGACAGCAGGTCGCGCAGCGGCACCCGCTTCCACCGCAGGTTGGGCGCCTCCAGAATCAGCCCCTTGTCCAGATCCAGCACCCCGGGACACCCCACTCCGATCCCCGCCAGGCTGCGCGGCGGGACCTTGGCCTCTTTCAGCGCCGCCGCAATCGTCTCGCGAATCCGCTCCTGCACCGCCTTCGGCCCCGAACTGACCGCCGTCTTGGCCTTGGCCGACGCCAGCGGACGGAACGATCCGTTATACACCGTCGCCATCATTTTGGTGCCACCCAGGTCGAACCCCACCCAATAGCGCGCTTTTTTCGACTTCTTCCGCTTCGGCTTGATCATGACCGGCGCCCTTTCCTGCCCGGGAAACCGGGCGGCCCGCGCCGCCCGCCGCCCGGCGGCTTACTCGACCTTCGATACCGACAGGATCTCCACGGTCTCCAGCGGCACGTCCGACATGCCTGCCTTCACACCCGTGCGCACGCCCTTGATCTTGTCCACCACGTCCATGCCTTCGACCACCTCGCCGAACACGCAATAGCCGAAGCCCTGCGGCGTGGGGGCCTGGAAATCCAGGAACGCGTTGTCCTTCACATTGATGAAAAACTGGCTGGTAGCGCTGTCCACCACCATGGTCCGCGCCATGGCAATCGTGCCGCGCTTGTTCGCCAGTCCGTTGGCCGCCTCGTTCTTGACCGGCGCCTTCGTCGGCTTCTGCCGCATGTTCGCGTCAAATCCGCCGCCCTGGATCATGAACCCGTCGATCACCCGGTGGAAAATCGTGCCGTTGTAATGGCCGTCCTCCGCGTACGACAGGAAATTCGCCACCGTTAACGGCGCCTTGTCCGCCGCCAGCTTCACCTTGATGTCGCCCAGACTCGTCTTGATCACCACCATGTCCGTCTCCTCTGCCTGTTGGTTTTTCTCCGGCGCCGGCATGTCCGGCGTTTCGGCTTCCGCCGCCGTCCCGGGGACCGGCGGCGGCTTCGCCCCATCCTGCGCCGGAGCGGCCGCCGCGGCCGCCAGCCCCAGAATCAAGCACCATGCCATCCGTTTCATCGCCGTTCTCCTTTGATTCCAAGCCATCCTACCACCTCGCCCCCCCCTCCCTCAATTCCCATTTCGCCGCTTGCGCCCCGCCCCTGGCCATCCTTCCACAGCCGTTATGCTTGTTATAACAACCATACTATGCTTGTTATAAAATCCATAATGGCGCCGGCCGTGTATAAGCGGACAAAAAACACCCGGCGCTGCAAACGGGCCGGGTGTGACGATTAGGGCGGGAGGTGGTTCCGATCAGTCGCGCCCTACGCTGTGATAGGTGAAGCCCAGCGCGCGGATCTCTTCGGGGTTGAAGATGTTGCGACCGTCCACAATCACCGGGCAGGCCATGACGTCCTTGAGTTTCTTCAGATCGAGCTTTTTCACGGCGTCCCATTCGGTCAGGATCAGGACCAGATCGGCGCCCTTGGCGCACTCGTACAGATCCTGCACGCACTCGAGTTCGGGATGGATTTCCTTGAACTTGGCTTCGGCAACCGGATCCCAGGCGCGCAGCCGGGCCTTCATTTCCTGCAGTTTCGGCACGAAGTACAGGCTGGGGGCCTCGCGGACATCGTCGGTTTCGGGCTTGAAGGCAAGACCGAAGATCGCGATCTGCTTGTCCTGCACGACCCAGAGTTCCTGCTTGATCTTCTTCATCACGTAGTCGCGCTGGGTCTTGTTGATCTGCTGGACTTCCTTGAGCAGCTTGAAATCAAATCCCAGGGCGTCGCCCAGCCGCACAAAGGCATCCACGTCCTTCGGGAAGCAGGAGCCTCCATAGCCCACGCCGGCGCTGAGGAAGCGCGGGCCGATACGCGGGTCCAGGCCCATTCCCTTCGCCACCTGGCCGACATCTGCTCCCGCCAGTTCACACAGGCGGGCCACGGCGTTGATGTAGGAAATCTTCATGGCCAGAAACGAATTCGAGGCGTGTTTGGTCAGTTCGGCGCTGGTCACGCTCATGCGCAGGAATTCGCCGCCGCCCTTTTCAAGAATCGGCCGGTAGATTTCTTCCAGCAGATCTCCCGCCCGCTGGCTTTCCACACCCACGACAATGCGGTCGGGATGGGTGGCATCCTCGATGGCGGTCCCTTCGCGCAGGAATTCGGGGTTCGACGCCACATCGAAATCAGTGTCTTCCCGCAGATACTTCAGGACGGTGCGCTTGAGATGCTCGCTGGTCTTGGCCGGGACGGTGCTTTTCTCGACCAGCAGGCGGTAGCCGGTCATATGCTCGGCCACCTGACGGCCGACCTGCTCGACATAGGTCATGTTGGCTTCGCCGCCGACCCCGGGAGGCGTCCCCACCGCAATGAAGAGGACTTCCGCGAACGCCGTGCCTTCGGCGATGGAGGTGCTGAATTTCAACCGGCCCGCCTTGACATTGCGTTCCACGATCTCGTCCAGCCCGGGTTCGTAAATCGGCATCTCGCCGCGGTGCAGCATGTCAATCTTCTTCGGATCGTTGTCAATGCACAGTACCTCGTGCCCCGCGTCCGAGAAACACGCTCCCGTCACCAGCCCTACATAGCCCGTGCCGACCACTGAAATCTTCATGCTCTGCTCTCCTGGGAATCCTTGAATCGCGATGGAGGGCACGATAGGCAACCCGGCGGCTGAAATCAACCCTTTCCACGTTGCGGCCGCCGCCAAAAGCCCTTTCCATTTCCCCGGAGCTGTGGAACAATCCGCGCCATGAAAATCCAGCGCGCGCTTCTCAGTGTGTCCGACAAAACCGGTCTGGCGGATCTGGCCCGGGGCCTGGCCGGCCTGGGCATGGACCTCCTGTCCACCGGCGGCACGGCGGCGGCGCTGCGCGAGGCCGGCGTATCCGTGACGGACGTATCGGCGCATACCGGGCATCCGGAAATCCTGGATGGCCGGGTCAAGACCCTGCATCCCAAGGTGCACGGCGGCATTTTGCAGCGCCGCGCCATTCCGGCCGATGCAGACACCTGCGCCCGGCTCGGCATTCCCCCCATTGACCTGGTGTGCGTCAACCTTTACCCCTTCGAACAGTCCCCTTCCATCGACACCATGGACATCGGCGGACCGGCCATGCTCCGCTCGGCGGCCAAAAACCATGCCGACGTGATTGTCCTCTGCGACCCCATGGACTATCCCGACGTCCTGGCCGCCCTGCAGCGAGACGGCGATCTGCCGGCCGACCATCGGCGCCGCCTGGCCCGCAAGGCGTTTGAGCGCACCGCGGCCTATGACGCGGCCATCGCCGCCTGGCTGGCCGGCGAACCCGCACCCGAGATCCATCTGCGCTACGGCGAAAATCCGCATCAGGCCGCCACCTTCCGGCCCGATACGCCCCCCCCCGCCGAAGCCACGCTGGCCGCCGCCCGGATTCTCCACGGCAAGGAAATGTCCTTCAACAACTACGTGGACGGCGATGCGGCGCTGGAAGCCGCCCGCGGACTCCATGACGCGCCCGCCGCTGTCATCATCAAGCATACCAACCCCTGCGGCGCCGCCACGGCGGATACGCTTGCCGACGCCCTGGCCGAAGCCTGGGAAGGCGATGTCGTCTCCGCCTTCGGGTCGGTGATCGCCGCGACCCGTCCCGTGGACCTGACCGCCGCGCAAATTCTCAAGGGCCGCTTTGTCGAAGCTCTGATCGCCCCGGCTTTCGAGCCCGAGGCCCTGGAGTTTCTCAAAGCCAAGTCCCGGGATATCCGCCTGATCTCCCTGGATCAGCCCCTGGCCGCTCCCCGGCCCCGCCGCCTGATCCGCCAGATCAACGGCGGCCTCCTGCGGCAGGACGCCGATGTGCAGGCCCCCGAGGAGTGGCATGTCGTGACCCGCGCCGCCTTCCCCGACTCCCTCCGGCCGCTGGCGGCCTTCGGCATCCGGGTCTGCACCCACATTAAATCCAACGCCATCCTGCTGGCGTGGGAGCCGGCCCCCGGCCGGTTCGCCGTTCTCGGCATGGGCGCCGGGCAACCCAACCGGGTGGACGCCCTGAAAAAACTGGCCCTGGCCAAAGCCCGTGAAAACATCGAGCGGCGCGGACTGGATCCCGTGCAGGTGCTGGCGCGCACCGTGCTGGTCTCCGACGCCTTTTTCCCCTTTGCCGATAACATCGAAGCCGCCGCGGAATTCGGCGTGAAATTCGTTGTCGAACCCGGCGGCTCCAAGAGAGACGCCGAGTGCGTGGCCGCCGCCGACGCCGCCGGAATCGCCATGGCGTTCACCGGCTGCCGCCACTTCCGGCATTGAACCGGCTTCGGAAATATGAGAAAAGCCCGGTTGACACGGAACCGCCGGCCGTGTTAGAGATATTGAACGATCGTTCAACTACAGGAGAGACGCCATGGCCGCCAAGACACCCGCCGCTGCGAAAAAGGATTCCAACAGCCACCTGCCCCCGGCCCTGAGCGCCGTTCTGGCGCAAATCCAGAAGGAATTCGGCGAAGGCGCCATCATGCGCCTGGGCAACGAAGGGGCCGTATCGAAAATTCCGGCCATCTCCACCTCCGCGCTGACGCTGGACATGGCCCTGGGCATCGGCGGAGTCCCGCGCGGGCGCATCATCGAACTCTTCGGTCCCGAATCCTCCGGCAAGACCACCCTGGTGCTGCACATCATCGCCGAAGCCCAGAAAGCCGGCGGCCTGTGCGCCTTCATTGACACCGAACACGCCCTCGACCCCGGCTATGCCCGCAAGATCGGCGTGGACATCGAAAACCTGCTGGTCTCGCAGCCCGACTCCGGCGAAGAGGCGTTGATCATCGCCGACCAGCTCATCCGGTCCAATTCCCTCGACGTGATCGTCGTGGACTCGGTGGCCGCACTGGCGCCCCGGGCCGAACTGGAAGGCCAGATGGGCGACTCCCATGTCGGCCTCCAGGCGCGCCTGATGAGCCAGGCCATGCGCAAAATGACCGGCATCCTCGACAAATCCAAGACCTGCTGCATCTTCACCAACCAGATCCGCGAAAAAATCGGCGTGATGTTCGGCAACCCCGAGACCACGCCCGGCGGCCGCGCCCTCAAGTTCTACTCCTCCGTCCGCCTCGACATCCGCCGCATTGCCGGCATCAAATCCGGCGACGGCAAATTCATCGGCAACCGCACCCGCGTCAAAGTGGTCAAGAACAAGGTGGCCCCCCCCTTCACCGAGGCCGAGTTCGACATCCTCTACGCCGAAGGCATCTCCAAGGAAGGCGCCATCCTGGATGCCGCCAACGACCTGGGGCTCCTCGACAAGCGGGGCACCTGGCTGTCCTTCGAAGGCCAGCAGCTGGGCCAGGGCCGGGATGCCGCCCGCGAAAATCTGCGCAGCGACCCGGATCTGCTGGCCAAACTGCGCGATGCCGTGATCGCCAGGCACGCCGAACACTCCTCCAAGCCCTCCGGCAAGGAAGTCCCCCGCAAGGGCGATCCCGCCCCGGAAAAGGAATAGAGGGAAAAGAGGTCAGGGCTCAGGATAGAAGCCAGAGGACAGAAAACGAAGGACAGGATGATTCTCCGATCCCCCAATCCGAATCCGTGTAATCCGTACAATCCGTAGCCGGCTGTTGGCTGTCCGGCGGTTTCCCTTCTGCCCTATGACCCCTGACCTCCCATACCCTGACCCCTGAACCCTGGCCTCTCTGCCATGTCCAACTCCTATTCCATCGGCTCTGTGTTCGGCATCCCGGTCCGGGTGCACATCACCCTGCTGATCTTTCTTCCGCTGTTTGCGCTCTCCTTCGCCCCCGTGGGGGGCCTGATCGGACTGCTCTACGGCGCGCTGGGCGCCGTCGGCCTGTTCGGCAGCGTGGTCCTGCACGAAGTCGGCCATTCCCTGGTCGCCCGCGCCAAGGGATCGCGCATCCTCGAAATCCTGCTGCTGCCCATCGGCGGCATGGCCCGCCTGAACCAGCTGCCCCGGAAACCCGCCGATGAAATCCAAACCGCGCTGGCCGGCCCGGCCGTCAGCCTGATTCTGGGCGTCCTCGGGCTTTGGCTGGCGCCGGCGGTCTATGCGGTCGATCCGGTTCTCGCCTTTCTGACGGCCGAACTCGGCCGCATCAATCTCTTCCTGGTGCTGTTCAACCTGATCCCCTCTTTCCCCATGGATGGCGGGCGCGTCTTCCGGGCGGCGCTGGTTCCCCGGCTGGGACGGCTGGCCGCCACGCAATGGGCCGCCAGGGTCGGCCGCGGCATTGCCTGGGTGTTCGGCGCCCTTGCCCTGTGGCCTCTGCTGCAGGGCGGGCCCATCCGGTTTTCGCTTCTGCTGATCGCCTTTTTCGTGCATCAGGCCGCCGGAGCGGAAGCCCGCATGGCCGCCATGGAAGCCGCCGAAGCGCGGCATCGGGCCCGGGCGGGCGGCGAATGGCAGATTCCGGACGCCGATGTGCAGGTGGGCCCCCCGCCTTACGCTCCGTCCCGCCCCGACTACCCCGCTGTTTCCCGCGGCGTTTTCGACGATCTGTTCCGCAAGTGGCGGTGACCGGGCCGCCTATTCCCCCATCCAGCGGGTGGGCAGGTTGTAGAAGTTGGTCGGGTGATACGACCATTCCCATGTATTGCCCAGCCCGCCGTTGAGCGACTGAATGACGATCACATCGTTGGGCTTGAAGTAATTCGTCGGAACCGGCGTCGTGCCCGCGCCGCTGGTGAAGCGCCATTGGTTGCTGGCGTTGCAATAGATGTAGGTGTCGGACCGCACGGCCTTGTTGGTGGTATCCCACGTGTAGATCCGGTCCGCAATGTCCTTCGGACCGCGGTAGAAATTAGTGGGGAAATTGAACTGGCTGGGATGCGCCGAGACCGGCAGGTTCAGCGCCACCAGCGTATAGGCCGGACTGAATTCGCCGCTCCCGTAATCGTGATGACCGCAGGCAACGGTATGGGTGATGACGCCGTTGGTCGGCACCTGCAGGATGGGATGCCACACCATGGCCGCCACATTGGTTTCCTTGTCTTCGTCCCACGCGTTGGTTGTCGCGAAACCGCGCCCCGTCAGGTTCGTGGGCAGAGTGATGGAGAACCCGCGGCTGAAGAAATCCGGCTCCTGCAGCACGCCCGTCACGGGCGTGGGATTTCCGCTCTGGTACCAATTGGCGTCCGTGGCGAAGTAATAGGTGGCCGAAGCCACGGGATTGGTGCTGGGCACGAAGAACTCGATCCGGGTGGCGCCGGCGGCGGCGCTGGGCCCGGCCGGCCAGAGGTTGGTGTCGGTTCCGAATACGCCGGCGAAGGTATTGGTATACGGCCGGCCGTGCAGCCCGACATAGTTGACCCCCTCCGAAATGACCAGGCTGTGCAGGGCGTACACCTCTTCGCTGGCCAGCGGCCGCTGCTTCAAGCCGGTCACCACGTTGGTCCGCTGCCAGCGGTCCTTGTAGCTCGCCCGGTAGAAACGCATCTGGCCGCGGTTGGCCGGATTCAACCCGCTGTCCAGTCCCGGGGCATCCGTGAACCAGTTGCTCTGGACCGTATCCACGCGGCTCCAGACCGAGGTGGCCGTCTCGTTGAAGGTGGCCGAATCATAGCGGATCAAATCGTATTCCTTGGTCACCTGGGTGTACCCGCCCTGTTCGTTGGTGGGACCGGCGGCGATCCAGTACAGGGCCGCCGCGCCCTTGTCGCCGGCGCGAAGGTTGTTGTTGGTCGGGAACGCGGCTTCCACCTGCGCCCGCGCCCGCAGCACGCCCTGCGTCACCGCAAAGCGAATGGTGTTGTTGGTGGCCCAGCTGTAGATGTCCGCCGGCCCCTCGTTGCCCGCCTTGTCCAGACCGACGACGACCACCGCATAGTCCTGGTCGAAATCCAGATCAAACAGCCGGATCCGGTCCTGGGAGCTGTTGGTCAGCGCCAGATAGTTGGTGCCGCCCGCCGACGGATCCGCGATGTCGTTGGTGTACGAAACCGAGAGCCAGTTCAAGTAGGCGCCGTTCGTGATGAAGTTCGTGTAAATGAAGGCGCTGCCGTTGCCCGGCCCCGGATCGCCCGGCGGCACCTCGACGGGATCAAACGTGCCGTAGTAGATCTTGTAGCTCCGCCACGGCGACAGGATGTCGCGATCCGTTCCCTGTTTCGTCGGATGGTTGTCGTCCGCCGGATCGTCGGGACCGACTTCATAGTTGACCTTGGCCGGATCCCACAGAATATCGAACTGCGTGGTGGGATCGCCCACTTCATCGGTGGACGCCTCGATGTCGGGTACCGGCGTGGGCGGCGTGATGTCATAGGCCGTGCCGAAGGCCGGGATGGTTTCATCCGCCGGCGCGCTGCTGGCCTTGCGGTCACCGGCCCGGTTGTTGTCGCGGTCCACGGCGAACAGGTAATTCGTCACGAGCCCCTGCTCCGTGGCGGTAAAGAGGCTGGTCACTTCATCCACCGGCGAACCGCCGTCCAGCAGTTCGATCTGAACCCGTACGTCGTCCCAATAGGTGCCGGCGCCCGAGTTCAGCGTCACGCGGACCTGGTCCACCGTACTGTCCAGCGACGTGGCGGCGGATGAATCCGACACCCATTCCCCGGCCGACCCGGTGATCACGACATTAAAGGTCTCGCCCGGAACCAGCACACCGTTCGTATCCAGCCCGTCCACCGTCAGCGTACCGTCCGTTGCGCCCCTGTACTGCACGCCGACAACGGTGACCTGCGGCGTATAGTTGCTGGTGTTGAAGAGCGAAACCGTCTGGACGGCGGTCGAGCCCGTCATCTTCACCGAGTGCGTCCCCTCGTAGGCCTGCTCGGTCGATACCTCGGCTCCCGTCAGCGTCCAATTGGTCGAGCCGCTTTCAAAACCGTAGTTGGCCAGCGAGTTTTCGGCCGGCACGGCCAGCGGAGTCCCGCCATCAGGACCGATGTCCGCCTTGTCGGTCGCCACCCGGTGTTCGCCGATCCCCGACTTGTCCAGATCGGTTCCGGCCGGTTCGCCGTCCACCGACGGTTCAAACCGCACCAGGAAGTCCGGCTGATTGGTCCAGGCCGCGGTCTCGCGGTCCATCGCGCCGCTGAAGACTTCGCCGTTGACCGTCACATTGGTGGGAGGCACCGGGGCCACTGTGTCGTTGTCCAGCAGGAGCAGGGTGCCGAAGCCGACATCGCGCTGCGTCTGGTCGGTCTGGCGGTTGTCGTCAGCGTCGTACAGCCGGATGGACAACGCGTGCGCCTGGGAATCGCTCCCCGGATTCAGCCACTGGCCGACCTCGTTGTAATCAAACGACGTGAATGCCCAGGTCGAAGTCGGGAACTGCGCGGCGATCCTCGTGTGCGCCAGCGGCGAGCTCAGATCGCTCCGGTAGGCCGAGGCGTTCTGGACCATCACCGTGCCCATTGTGATCCAGCTGTTGGTGATGTCGTACCCGCCGTTGGCCGATTCCTCGGTCAGCGACGTTCCTCGCTGGACGCCCACGATGGTTCGTCCGGAGCCGCCGCCGCCGGAATCGAAGGCCGGCAGCACCACGCTCAGCGGCGCGGCCGCCGATACGGCCGCCAGCTGGCTGTCATAGACCCGGTTGGTCAGGTCGGCCAGCACCGCCGTTCCGACATTCGTGTCCAGCATCAACTCCCCGTTGATCAGCACGTTGCTGGCCGCCGGATCCCCCGGCAGCCCCAGGTAGATCTTCGGGATGCTCCAGTTCGTAATGGCCGTGCTATAGCTGTGCTGCAGGTTGGCCTGGCCCACATCGTTGTCAATGAAGGTCAAATAGCCCAGACGGGCATTGGTCAGCGCCATGCGGTCCACGTTGTTTCCGCCGGCATCCTGGCGGTCGTCGTCCTTGTCCCACACGGTCGCCACGCGGAATTCGTTGGTGATGCTCTCGTAGTCCGCAAACAGCGTCCCGGCCTGCGACTGCGACAGAAGCCATTCCATCGCCGCATCGGGCTGATTGGTCGTATCCACGTCATCCGTATGCACGGACGTCAGCCAGCCGTTGGTGGACATCAGTCCTGCGGTGGCGTTGGAGAATGCCAGCACCGGCACCGTCCAGCCGCTGTAGTCGTAGAGGTTGACCTTGACGGCGATGGACGTGGCGGACGCCGTCTGCAGCTGCTCGTCGTTGATGCGGTATTCGCGGTTGTTGCCCGACCCCACCGCCTTCGTCAGCACTCCGTCCACATACACGCCCAGCGGACCGCCGTACAGGTATCCGCGTTCCGGCCGGCGGCTGTCCTCGTCATAGACGGTGTTGGTCGTCATGTACGCCACCGACCGCCAGTCGCCGTCGCGGTCCGTGTCGGCATCGGTCGCCGTGAAGCGCGCGTAGTAGGTCAGTTCTCCGCCGCCCGCGCCCAGCGCGATTTGCTTTTTGTCCGCCGCGGGGGGAGCCGCGCCCGACAGCGTCAGCGTGGCATTGGTCGTGGCTTCCCATCCGTTGGTGACGAACGCGTTGGTGACGGGCACGACGGACTGGGATTCGTTCCAGAAATCCACCCGCGGGGCGCGGCCGGTCGCGCCGATGGTGCCGTCTATGCCGCTGTACGCATCGGATGCCTGCAGTTCGAACTGAACCGTGCCATAGGCCAGGTCGTGGTCCGTGATCTGCGTTCCCCCCTCTTCGCCCAGGAGATACCCCGAGACGATCAGGTTGTCCACGTACCAGTTCGCGTTCTGGCTGGAGATCAGATGGTTCGTGTCCGCCACGCGCGCCAGCAGCTTGAACGTGACGGTTCCCGTCGAGGCCGCCGGCATCGCCACGCTCATCGAATACCCGTTCCAGTTGGTTCCGACGGGATTTTCCGAATCGGACAGGTCAATGCTGTTCGACGCCCACAGGGTTTCCGCCCCGCCCGGCATCGTCCCCCACAGCTCGAGGGTGTCCGGCCCGTTCAGCGTGGTAACCCGGCTGTCGAAGCTGATGCTGGATGCCTTGAAGGTCTTGGAGGTTGCGTCGGGTTCCAGCGTGAATTGCAGATAGCGGTAGTAATCGGTGTTGTAGTAGGGAGCTTGGGTGTAGAGAGCCTTGGGCTCCGGCACCCCGGTCGAGGCGTCCCGCAGATTGATCGTCCCGCCGTTGCCGCCGTGGGAGAGGGCGCTGGCGACGATGTTGCTCGCCACGTTGGTGGACGTCAGCGAATTGGTGCCGTCGAGGAAATCCCAGTTCACCAGGTTGGCCAGCGCATATTCGCGGGCCAGGCCGGTGCCGGTTGCCGACAGCGTTTCCGGCGTGATGGCCGGATCGACGGGATCGTCATCCTCGAGCACCACCCGGCCGAAGTTCCGGCGCGCGCCGGCCTGGTCGCCGTCGCGGTCGTTGTCCACGTCATACAGGTCGAGCTGAATCAGGTTGGTCACGCCCAGTTCGCCGTCCAGGCCTTCGGGACCCCACAGCTTCGTGACATCCTGCGTGGTGATGCTCGCCCAGTGCCAGGTCAGCATCGTGTCGTCGGACGTGGTATCCGAGACCAGGCTGCGCGAGGCATCGTAGTTCGCCCAGTTGGTCTGCCAATAGACCGCCACGAACGAGGTGTTGGTCAGCGTGTGACCGCTGGCCTCGTAGGTGGCATCCGTGCCGAGGGCAACGCCCATGTAGTAGGAATCGTAGGCGTTGAAGCTGAACGACAGCGGATGGCCGATCAGCGCGCCGTCCGTGATCTTGTAGAGCACGTCCTGCCCTTCGCCTTCCACGTAATCCAGCCGTCCGATATGGTTGGAAACCACCAGCGTGGCGTTCGTGCCGTCGTTCTGCCAGCCCAGCGCCTGGCTGGACGACGGCGGCACGATGTCATCGTCCGTCACGTAAATGCGGATGAGGAAATTGGTGGTGATGTTGCGGGCGGTGTTGGGCCCGTCGTCGCACCAGCCGCTGTAGGTCTCCGACGTGCTGGAGGCAAAACTGGCCCAGGAACCGTACGACCACCAGCTGCCGCCGTCGGTATAGCCGTCTTCGGCGCTGACCGTCAGGTAGTATTCCGTGTCCGGGTTGTAATTCGTCACCGAAAACGCCGAGATAATGTAATTGGTCATTATCAGGTCGCTGTTGCCGGCGGCCTGGGTGTTGGTGGCCGGGAACGGTTCGTCGTAGCCCCACTCGCGGGTTGCGCCTGAAGTCGTGTTGGTTTCGTACAGATCCCAGTTGGGGGAAACCCGTCCGTCGGCGTCCACGATGTTCCAGGCGAACCCGCCCGCGCCGTTGGGCGGGCTGTCGGTGGCGCGCATCTTGTTCGTGGCATAGACCCCGCTGGCGTCTTCCCAGCGCAGCACGAAGCCGAACACGTTGTTGGTGTCGCGGATCTCGCTGTCGAGCACGCTCTGGATGGGGCCGTAGCGCTCGATCCGGTCCATAATGTTCGAATCCCCGGCCAGGTAGCCCGCCACGTTGGTGCCGATGTAGAGCAGCGTCGGCCGCGGTCCTTCGGTATCCAGCTTGCCCACCACCCGGAAGGAATGGGTCGTGGCCGTCGAAAGCTGGCCGGCCGTGTCCCGCGCCCGCACCCGCCACCAGTACTGCGAAACCGAGGTCGTATAGACGTAGTTCGTCGTGTTCGCGTCCAGGTGCACGCGCAGCTGGATCGCGCCGTTTTCGGTGCCCGTCACGCCGTTGAACTGCTCGTTGGTGCTGATTTCCAGCAGGTAGCCCGTCACCTCGCCGTCGGAATCGGTCGCCTTCTGCCAGCTCAGGTTCGGGCTGGCCGTGACCGCCGCCGTATTGGTCGGCGTCACCAGCACCGGCGTCGAAGGCTTGGCATTGTCCGACAATCCGCCCGCGGCGAATTTCACATCCATCCAGAAGTCGATATCCGCGTCGCTGATGTCTTCCAGCCAGGCCGACAGCCTGGCGTCGTTGTCCGGCACCGACCACGGCGGAATGGAGATGGCATCCAGCGCCGCCGCGGTATTGTCGGCGATATGCGCCGTGCCGTCGCCGTCGTTGTTCCACACGCCGCTGTTGATAAAGGTCGCGACCGTGAACCGCGCGACCGTCGCGCCGGTCAGATTGAGCTCCGACCGCGCCACCTTCAGTTCGAGCGCTCCGTAGGTGTCGCTGATCGCCGCTTCGCGGGTCTCGCCGGGCCCGTACCAGAACGTGCCGTCGTGCTTGTAGCACTCGATCTGGGCGGCGCCGCCGACCGAATGGATGTTGAGCTGGTATTCAGGGAAATGCGCCGCCCCGCCCTGGAAATAACCGTCGCCGATGAAGGTGCCCGAATCGTCGCCCAGCCAGTTCAGCGCCGTGCTGGCCGAATTCGTGCGCGTATCCACGCCGATCGCCACGAACGGCTTGGCCGTGTCGGCAATGTTGGTCATCCGCACCAGGAAATATACCCAGTCCGTGTCGGCATAGACCCGGAACTCGCGGAGGTCCGCATTCTGGTGGTCAACGTGGTCTGTGCGCAACTCGCCCAGCTTGTCCGTCCAGATGTATTCCTGGAGGGAACTGGCCGCGCTGTCGAGCACGGTCGGGGCCGTCCCGCGCCAGTCCGCCGGATTGCCGTCGATCGTGATTTCCTGCGTCCCTTCGGCTGTCGTCGCGCTGGCTTCGTCATAAGTCAGCGAATAGTAGGTCCAGTTTTCGGAGTAGAAGCGATAGTAATACGTCGTGTCCGGCGCCAGGCCCGTGTCGCTGTATTCTTCCAGAGCCCCGCGATACACCACCGTGCCGGAGCCCAGCGAATCGCCCGGGTTGTAGGTCGTGCCGTTCACCGGGGCCGTCCAGCCGGAATCGGCCGTCTGCCGCACCACCAGCACGTCCTTGGCCCCGCCCGACACGCCTCTTGTCCATTCCAGGTTGATCTGGCTGTTGGTGTTCACGGCATCCTGCGTGGCGGCGGCGCCCGTCGGCGGATTCAGATCCTGGACCGTCAGAGCCGGGTTGTTGGTGCGGACCGGGCTGCACGCCCCGCCCGCCGCCGTGTAGCGGCTCGTGATGGAGCCCGCTGTCACCAGCTGCAGGCTGTTCGACCAGTAGCTGTTGTCATTCTCGTTCTTCAGCCAGGGCAGGTCATGATAGGTTGAAAACGACCCGTCCCGTCCCCAGTCGAACTCGATGCCGCCGCTCTGGCCGACGCTGATGGGCCGGGACTGGAAGAGAAACTGCTCGTAATCCCCCAGCCAGACATTGGTGGCAGCGGTCCATTCCACGCCGTTGATCGTGTTGCTGCCCGCCCACGCCGGACACGTCACCGCCAGCAGGTCGGACCAGTTTGTCGCAAACCGGATTTCGTCAATGTACACCTTGCCGATGGTGTTGCCGGCGTCCGCAGAGCCGACGTTGAGCTGGATCTGGCCGATATTGTCGATCCCCGTGCCCAGCGTGGTTGACACATCCCAGCTCGGCTCGGTCGCAGGGAATTCCGCCGTGTCCAGAATCCGGTACGCCTTGCCGGACAGCTGCCGGGAGTCGAAGTCGTATTTCCCGAGCACCAGGTAGACGTTGCCTGTGGAGCCGAAGCCGTCCGAGGAATAATACTGCCCCATGTCGAAGGCCGACCAGTAGGTGGCGGAACCGTCCCCGATGCCCAGGGTGCTCCAATTGTCGCCCGCGCCCTTGCCGAAGAAGGCCTTCTCGGTCCCGCCGGCATTCAACAGGCTCACGCCCGCCCACTTGTTGGATCCGCGGTACTGGTACGCCATCTGGAACGCGATGTAGAACGTACCCGTCGTCACGTTGGCCGCCAGCGACCGCCGGGCCTTGGCGCTGCCGCCGTTGCCGGGATCGTTGCAGTACACGCGGTTGCCTTGCATGTCCGGATAGTTGTCCAGATCGAGGAACCGGGGCACATCGTCCGCTACCGCCACCGGGAAGTTGGTCTGCGCCGTCCACGTGCCGCTGTCCACCGACCAGGCATTCGCGCCGAAGCCCTGGCCGCCCACGGTCGTTGTCCCCAGCGCCGTGCCGTTGGTGTAGCTGAACGGATTGACCTTCTCCGCCGCGGAATAGGCCAGGTTGGTCGCGTTCGCCACCACGCCCGTCGAATAGTAGTTGGCGGTGCTGTAGGAATAGAATTTGTAGTAGTTGGTCGTCCCCGGCGTCACCACGTGTTCGAGCGCGGTAACATTAGTCTTGGCGATCACCGTGGCCCCGTCGATCGTGTCGCCGCCGCTGTACCCGACCCCGTCGGTCGGGTCGGTCGAAATCGCCGATGTCTTGTGCAGGATCATGACGTTGTTGCCGGCCCCGTTCTTCGTCCAGGCCAGCCGCACCATTTCGTTGCCGTCCACCGTGGCGGTCTGGTTCGTCGGCCATTCCGGCTTCGTCGGCAGCACGCCGATCAGATCGCTCCAGTTGGTCGCGATCCTCACCTCGTCGAAATAGGTGTTGCCCGGAGTACCGTCAGATGCCCCGGCGCCCGCCGACAGCCAGACTGAGTTCACCCACCCCACCTCATTGCTGGCCTTGGAAAGCGAGGCATCCCAGTCTCCGGAACCGGGTTCATCCGTCGGCACCGCCTGGGTTCCCACATCGTAGGCCTTGACCTTGGCTTCCCCCGCGCCCCAGTCATAGTAGCCGACGATGATGTAGTCGTTGCCGTTGCCGTTATTCAGCGTGTAGGACGAGCCCGTGCTGCTGTTGGTATACGCAATGCCGAGCTTCTTGTTGTCGTTGTAGATTTCGCCAAAGAACACCTTTTCCTCGTTGTTGCTCCAGGCCAGCGACAGTCCCGCATATTTGTTGGTTCCGTCCCAAGTGTAGTTCAGGATGTAGCCGAAGTAGATTCGTCCGCTCTTGTACTCCTGGCCAAGAAGGCGGTAGGCCTTGGCGCTGGAATTGTTCGGAGGATACACCCACGCCTTGTTGCCGGAGTTGGCCGGGTAGTTGGTCTGCGTCGAAAAGCTGCCGGAATGATTCGTGAACAGGCCGATATCCGCCCCGTACCAGCCGCCGCCCCATCCGGTTTCGCCGTTCAGTCCCGTCAGGGCCGTGCTGTTGGTGTAGGAGAAGGTTTCCACCACGGCGTCCGCCGCGAACGAAGTCGTCGAATCGCTGTCCGTCAGTCCGGCCGAGTAGTAATTTCCGCTGTAGGAGTAGAATGCATAGTAATGCGCCGTGCCGGAGGCCACCACGTGCTCCAGCGCCGAACCATCGCCCTTGAAGATCACCGTGCCGCCGCCGCACGGATCGCCCACGCTGTAAGGACTGCCCTGCGTCGGTACAGTTGAGGCGCTGCCGCTCTTGTACACGATCATCACGTCGTAGGTGTCTTCGGTCCAGGCCAGGTCGATCAGCGTCTTGCCGTCCGCCGTCGCCGTTGCCGCCGCCGGATCCGGCAGGATTGTCACGCTGTCCGTGTCCGGCGAAGTCGTCCGGTAGTTCAGGAACGATCCGGAACCGTTGTACGGATACACCGCCGCGTGGTAGGTCGTTCCCGCGCTCAGCCCGGTGATGGTTTCGGTGCCGTGTTTGCCGGCTCCCGCCACCACAACGAAGTTGCCCGTGCCCAGCTCGTCGCCGTCCCCGAACACCGTGTCCGGCGTGTAGCTGTTCCAGTCCGCGGGATTCGAATCCACCGCGCCGCCCGACTTGATCAGGATGATTGTGCCGTCCGCGGCTCCTGTATTGGTCCAGCTGATTGTGGCGCTGGACCCGCT
>JAXGNL010000019.1:0-50702 GCA_040768005.1 Kiritimatiellia bacterium | reverse complement strand
TGGCGGTGCCGGGCGACGTCGTGCGGTAGTTCAGGAACGAACCCGAGCCGTTGTAGGGGTAGACCGCCGCGTGGTAGGTCGTGCCGGCGCTCAATCCCGTGATCGTGGCGCTGCCGTGCTTGCCGGCCTCGGCCACCACGACGAAATTGCTCGTGCCGATTTCATCGCCGGACTCGAACGCAAGGTCCGCCGCGTAGCCGTTCCAGTCGGCCGGGTTCGCATCCACGGCCCCGCCCGACTTGATCAGGATGATCGTGCCGTCGGCCGCGCCGGTGTTCGTCCACGAAATCGTCGCGCTCGAGCCGCTCGCCGGCAGGAAGCTGACGATCGAGGAACTGGTACCGGGCTCGGATTCGCCGGTCGTCGCGTCGTCCGCCGGCACCGTGCCGCCGACGTAGTAGTTGTAGGTCGCGTGCGCCGCCGTGCCGTCGTAGGCGTACGGGAAGATCTGGTAGTAATAGGTCGTGTCCGCCGTCGTGCTGTAGCTATCGTTCGTGCTGCCCGCGCCAACCGTCGTGCCCACGTACACCACCGTGCCGTCGCCGATGGAATTCCCCTGGCTGTAGGCCGTGCCGTCAGCCGGCGTGCCCGTCGGCGCCGAACCGGCCTTGCGCAGGATCAGGAATCCGCTCTCGCCCGCGGCGGCGCCCCAGTCCAGATCGATTTCCGTGTCCGACGCCGCCGTCGCCGTGAACGTCGCCGCATGCGCCGTCGGCTCCGTCGAAAGCGCATAGCGGTTGCTCGGGTTGCCGCTCGCCGCGGCCGTGTTGTAGTTCAGCGTATCGTTCGTGCCCTGATACTCGAAGATCCGGATGTGGTAGTCGTTTGCCGCCGTCAGGCCGGAGAGCGTGAAGGGGCTTGCGCCGCGGTGGACCAGGAAGTTGCCGGCGGAGAGTTCCGTGCCGGAACCGAACGCGTTGTTTTCGCCCGCGTAGGCCGTGCCGTCCGTCGGCGTCCAGTCGACCGCGCTCCCCTGCTTCGCCACCACGAGGCGGCTCAGCCCGTTGCCCGCCGTATAGGACACCGCGTAGCTCGTATCCGCCAGCGTGCCGAACCCGATGCCGCTGGCCTGCGCCGGCTCGGGCATCAGGGTGTAGTCGTCGTCGGACGACGGCGAAGACCGGTAGTTCTCGGACCCGCCGCTCCCGTTGAACGACGAAGCCTCGACATAGTAATGCGTCCCGACGGCCAGGTTCGTGACCGTCACACTCGAGCCGGTCCCGTTATACACCACATAGCTGCCCGAGCCCAGGTCCGACCCGGCACCGAACACCGGATCGGCCGTGTAACTGTGGAGGTCCTCCGGATCCGACGGCCCTGCCCCCGCCCGCACCACGATCAGCGTGTTCGTGCCCGTCGTTCCCTTTGTCCAGGCAACCGTGAATCCGTTGGTCCCGATGTCCGTGATGTCCAGGCCCGTGGGGTTGGAACCGGGCGTACCCGCCATGGTCGTCTGGCTGATGGGATTGTCCGCGGCCGTGTTGGTCAGGAAATTGACGGTGGTTCCCAGCGTGCCGTTGTATTCAAATACGCGGAAGTAATACACCGTGTCGCGGGTCAGACTGCTGCCGGCGGTATCAAACGGCCCGCTGCCGGCATGCATCACATAGTTTCCGGTCCCGATCTCGGTTCCCGAACCGAACGTGGCGCTGGCGGTATAGTCCGCCCCGTCCACCGGGAAACTGTCCACGGCACTGCCGGCCTTGGCCACCACCAGCCGGCCGGCCCCGTTGCCGTCTGTCCAGCTGATGCCGGTCAGAGACACCTCGTTGGTGCCCGCGATCACGATGCCCGACGCCTGCGTGGTCGGCTCCGCCACCAGCGTGGTGCGGCTGGCCGTCGGCTCGTCGCTCGTCCGGTAGTTGGGCGTGTCGGTGCCGTTGAATTCATAGACGGCAAAGGTATACTCCGTGCCCGCCGACAGCGCCGTCACCGTCACGTTCGTGCCGGTTCCCTTGTACACCACGTAACTGCCCGCGGCCGTCGTGTCGCCCGATCCGAACGCCGCGTTGGCCGCGTATACCGTGCTGTCGGACGGATCGGCCGGCACCGCGCCCTGCCGGGCCACCACCAGCACGTAACTGCCGTCGCCGCGCGTCCAGCTGACGGTATAGGACGTCGTGTCCAGATCGCCGAAGACGATGTCCGAGGCGGCCGTGGAAGGTTCGCCCAGGATCCGGTACCCATAATCCGACGCGCTGAAATCGCCCAGGCTCGCGCTGGTGCTGTTGGTGCCCCGCACCCAGTAGTAGTAATCCTGGTCCGCATCGGCCGACGTGTCGTCATAGCTGACGGCATCGGCGGCGGCCGTGTCAATGATCACCGCCGACCCGGACACGTCCGCCGTGTTCCGCCAGATGCTGTAGCCGGTCTCGCCGGCAATATCCGTCCAGGTCACCGTGATCTTGTCGGACAGGTTTTCGGAGGCCGCCACATCGGTCACCGTCGCCAGCTTGCGGTAGCCGGAATCCGCCGCGCTCAGATCGCTGGTGCTGCTGCTGGTGCTGTTCGATGCCGTCACCCAGTAGGTGTAGAGCTGCCCCGGCGTCGGCGTGTCCGTGAAGCCGCTTGACTGCGCACCCAGCCCCGTTGCGCCCGCGGGATCCGCGTCCGTGTCACGGAAGACCTGGTAGCCCGTCGCACCCGTCGCCGCATCCCATGTCACCGTGATGGTCGCTGTGGAACTGCCGTCCGTCGCCGACACGCTGCCCGGAGGCGACAGCCGCCGGTAGCCGCTGTTGGAATCGCTGGCCGTGCTGCCGCCGGTATTCGTGGCCGTCACCCAGTAGTAATATAGCTGTCCCGGATCGGCCGCCGTGTCGTTGTAGGTCGTCACGCCGGCGGCATTGGTGTAGAGCGCCGTCGCGCTCGCGTAGGTGTCCACCGTATTGCGCCGGATCACGTAGCCCGTCTCGCCCGATACGTCGTCCCAGCTCAACTCCACCTGAGCCGTCGACGCGCCGTCGGATGCCGCCAGCGTCGGCTTGCCCGGCGCGCCCGGCGTGTGGGTCACGATGATCGTGTTGCCGCTGGCCGACACCCCGAACGCCCCGCTGCTGTCCCACTTCGTGCCGATGGACATGTTCGCCGCGTTGGCGGAACTGCCGCTCATGATTGTCCAGCTGTAGGACGTCGATTCGCTGAACCCGCCCGGCGCCGCGGCCGGCAGATTGATCGTCAGCGCTCCGCTGGCCGACACGCTGCCGGTCGCATCAATCAGATCGCAGGCCGTGCCGCCCGTCCCCGTGATGTCGCAGGTGTAGGCTCCCACCAGCGATGCGTTTCCGCTCACGTCCAGCGTACCCGCCGTACCCGATGAATTGCCGGGGCTGACCGTCGAGCCGCTGGCCATCGTCAGCGCTCCGACCGTTCCCGCACCCGCCAGCGTCCCGCCGCTGGACACCGAAACCGCCGAACTGCCGATGGAACCGCTCACCAGCAGCGTGCCGGCGCTCACCGTCGTGCCTCCGCTCTGGGTGCTGGTTCCGGACAGCGTCACCGTCCCCGTCCCCTGCTTCGTCAGCGTGCCCGTGCCGCTCAGCACCCCTGAGTAGGTCCCGTTGCCGCTTTGGTTGAACACCACCGCCGAATTGTTCGTGATGTTCCCCTGCAAACTCGTTGTCGTCCCCTCCAGTGTCCCCGCGCTCACCAGCGTGCCCAGCGCATAGGTGTTCGCCCCGGACAGCGTCATCGTCCCGGTCCCCGCCTTGGTCAGCCCGCCGTTGGTGATCGCGCCCGATATCACCACGCCGTTCAGCGCCGTCAACGTCCGCTGCCCCGCCGTCAGGTTCACGTTGCCCGAGAAGGTCAGTTCCCCGCCCCCGCTGTAGCCCAGCGTCACGCCTCCGTCGATCTGCGCCGCCTTGGCATTCGTGCGCGAGGCCGAACTGGAGGACCGATAGGTCACGCCGTCGGACATCCGGAACACGCCGCCCGCCGGGATCGTTGAGGAATTGTCGGTGTCTTGCCGGATTTCGCCTTTTTGCAGCCAGATCGATCCCGACAGCCCCGACGAAGGTCGCAGATACAGCGTGCTCGACCCGCTCTTGTGCAGCGCGCCGTCCCCCGTCGTCTTGCTGCCGCTCAGCGTGCAGCCGCTCTGCATCGACACCGTCACCGTGTTGGTGATGTACAGCGTGTGCGTCGCCGCCGTGATCGCGCCGTACAGGCTCAATCCGCCGCCCGTTACCACAATCCGCGAATCCGCCCCCAGGTTGATGTTGCCGCGCCACGTCGCGGCGCCGCTGGTCGTTTTGCGCAGCGCCCCGTTCCCCGCATTGGTGCCTGTGCCGTACAGATTCAACGTCGCCGGCCGCCACGTCTGGCTGCCGTTCAGCTCCAGCGTCGCGTTCGTCCCCACGTTCACGATGCCGCTCGTGCCGATCGCGTTGGTGCTCCCGTCCAGCCGAACCGTCCCTTTCTCCACCCAGATCGCGCCGGAAAACGTGTTGTTGTTCGTCAGCACCACGATGCTGTCCTGTTTCACCGCCAGTCCGCCGTTGCCGCCGTCCGCGTCCAGCACCCCGTTCAGATACAGGGTCTTCTGGTTATCCCCCCACACGTTGATCCAGTTTGACTTCAGGTAGATGGGTTGGTTGAAGGTCAGGTTGCCGCTGACCGGATTGATCTCCGTTCCCGTGTACAGCACCACCGGCGTATTCAGAACCTGCGCATCCGCGTCGTTGTTTTCGATTTTGGTCGTCGAACTGCCGGTGCGCATGTCAATTCCGCCGCTGTCGCGCGCCGTCATCGTCCGCGCCCCCGTTCCGTTGTCGAACATCAGCTGGTGCACCTGGAAATAGGCGCCGTTGATCGACATCGTCGTGTCGCTGCCGTTGTCGAACCGAACGATATTCGCCCCGATGGTGCTGGCCTCATTAAGCGTATTGTAATCCGGCCGGGCGATCCACCATCCGTCGCCGGAGCGATACCACGGATTGGCCCCGTCCCACCAGTTCGACACCCCGGCACCGTTCCGCCAGTAAACGGTCTGCTGGGCATTCGCAACCAACGGCAGCGTGCATGCCAGCGCCAGCGCGCACAGACTCATCCGCCCCGAAACCCGTCCCGGATTCATTCTCTTTGTGCTCATTATGCTTCCATCCTGTTGGCCAACGCCATCCATGCCCAACACCATCCAGGCCCCGCGGGATCTCTCCCCTACGGTTTCGAATACGGCACCGTCACGCGGAAGAACCCCTTGGGCGGAACATTTGTCCCAACCCAGTCCTGCACGTCGATGTCCAAAAGGGTGTCCGTGGCCGCGCCGTTCCACACGTTGCTGAACGCATATCCGTCGTCTTCGTCCGGCTGGGGCATCTGCGGGCGATATTGCAGATAATACGTCATGCCCGGCACCGGGATCGTCCACCACGACACCGTGTAGGGATCGGCCTCGATTTGCGGCGGATTGATCTGAAGGACCAGTTTGGGATCCGGCTCGGTGGATTGCATGTAATCACCATGAAACGCTTCAAACCAGTCATCGTACCCGTCGCCGTCCGTGTCCGGTTCACCCGGATTCAGACCGTTTTCCATCTCCCAGGCGTCCGGAAGTCCGTCTCCGTCCGAATCCGGCCCCGTCAGAGCCAGCGCCCCGAACTCCGGATTGATGGTCCCGGACGGCATGCCTGCAAACGGCAGCGAATCCGCGTAGTAGATCGAGGTGTCCCGGGAAGTCCAGTCGAAGGCCCGTGCATAGTAAGACGTGGCCGAATGCAACTCGTTCGAAGCAAACGTCTCCGAAAACAATCCGGAGTCCGCAATCGGCACGTCGTGACCGATGTAGGAGACCCGCATCAGGGGATTGAGGGAATCCAGCCGGGCTTCCTCATTGGTGGGCGACAGAATTCCGCCGCCGAAGGTTGCCCGGATTTCCACCCGGGCGGAAAGCTCCGGGGACCCATTGTTCCCTCGGAACGGCCGCCCCAGGGGATCGTTGACCGCCATGGCATTGCCCACCACCAGCACAGGCTCCTGCGCCTGCGCGGCAACCGCAATGAACATCACCAGTGCGGCCAAGCCGCATCCCGGAATCAGACGCTTACGAAATCGCCCGGCATGTCCGCATTTGAATGTCCGTCTCATTGTGCTCTCCTCCCCCCCCGGTCCCGTGCGACTGCAACGCTCTACTGCCGGCGCGCAAAAAAACAGAATCAAATCCGAAAACGTTCTTTTCCTCGCCTGCTCCCGCCTCGTCGCGCGCCCGCCAGCAGACCGGCGCCGCCCAGAACCATTAACGCCATCACCCCCGGCTCCGGAATCACTTCGAAGTAGTTTTGATTGGTCGCTTCCACATTATCCACAATCCCCACCGGCCACGTTCCGATCAGATTGGTCCCGTAGACCACATCGCTCAGCCCCCAGTAACTGGCCAGACTCCCCCCCAGGGGAAACTCGGTCATTTCAAAAACGCGCAGATACAACGCATCATACGGCCCTACAATGGTGAACTCCACGTACACGTTCCACCAGATGTTGCCGTTGCCGTCCAGATATTCCGCCTGCTGAATTGCCCCGGAATACGCAATGACATGACCGATGGGTGCGGTGGACGGATCATACACCGTTGTATCGAGCAGCTCGTCCGGATTGGCCGGGTTGTTGCCGAGAATCTGGAAATTATCATCGGCATCCGTCCCCGGTTCGTCGTAGGCGGACGAGTCGAACATGACCACCTGGATGATGGACCCCACCTGAAGATTATACGGATCCAGACTGTTCCCGTTCGCATTCTGGTTGTATCCCCATCCCAGATTGATCGTCACCAGCAGCGCCTGGGCCGGCGAGGCCAGCAGACCGAGCAGCAGAATGGCCAGCAGTCCGGCCCATCGGCCGGTGCCCGCCCCGCGCACCATCGAAATGGAACTGGCTGTTTTCATTTGCCTCGTCAACGCCATGACCTCGCGACTTTCAATCAACTGTAACCATACGCCGCGCCGGTTTCGTTGCAAGGCAAAAATCCGGATTCTTTTCGTTTACATGCCAATCCTTTGCCATGTAAATATCTCAATCCATTCCCCTGATTTTCCCGCTGTCCGGTGATCTGCGTTCATCCGCTCCCCGCGTTCCCTACCGGATCGAAAGGTATATTTTAGGTTTTGTGCATCCCGCTGTTTCGAATGAACCCAATTGCTTCTTTGCTTCTTCCTTGCACATAATTGTACTGGTTTTCCGCTCTGATTTTCCCTAATGTCGCCGATGTCATGGATCTTCTTATCCAACATGTCCGTCTGAATGGCAAACCCCGGGATGTTCTGATTCAAAATGGCCGCTTTTCCCAGATCGCCCCGCGAATCGATCCGGAAGCCCTCTCCCGCACCGTCCAGAAACTGGACGGCGATGGCCTGGCCCTGCTGCCTTCCTTCGCCAATGTCCACTGCCATACCGCCATGGTGCTGATGCGCGGGCTCGGCGATGGCACCCCCCTGCACGAGTGGCTCAACGACATCATCTGGCCCATGGAACGCCGCCTCACCGGCGACCATATCTACTGGGGCACCCTCTTCGGCTGCCTGGAAATGATCCGCTCCGGCATCACCGCCGTCTGCGACATGTACTGGCAAACCGCCGAATCCATGCGCGCGTTCTACGAAAGCGGACTCCGCGTCAACTTCAGCCACCCCAACATCATCCCCCCCGGCCCCGACGCCCTCGACGGTCTCCGCCGCGACCTCGAGGCCCATCTCGAACTCGCCCAATCCTATCCCGCCCGTGTCGAACTCTCCGTCGGCATCCATGCCCTGTACTCCACCTCTGCGGACATGCGCGCCATCTGCCGGGATTTCGCCGCCGAACACCACCTGCTTCTTCAGACCCATATCTCGGAAACCCGGCGCGAACACGACGAATGTCTCAAAACCACCGGCAAAACCCCCGCCGAACTGTTCGATGCCGAAGGACTGCTGAACGGACGGTTTCTCGGCGCCCATGGCGTCTGGCTGACCGATTCCGACCGGCGGCTCCTGGTCGAACGCGGTGCCGCCATCGCTCACTGCCCCTCCTCCAACATGAAACTCGCCTCCGGCATCTTCATCGACCAGACCGCCCGCGCCGCCGGCCTGCGCTTCGGCCTCGGCACCGACGGCGCCAGTTCCAACAACCGCTACGACATGTTTTCGGAGATGCGTACCGCCGCCCTCCTCGCCAAGGTCGCCACCCTCGATCCCACCGCCTGCTCCGCCGCCGAAATCCACCGAACCGCCACCCTCGACGGATTCCAGCTGATGCATCTGGATGCCGGCGAAATCGCCGTCGGCAAGCTGGCCGACTGCCTGCTGGTGAATCTGGACCATACCGGTCTGGTGCCCGATCATGACCTGATCTCCAATCTGGTCTATGCCGCCACCCCGGAGTGCGTGGATACCACCATCTGCAACGGCCGCATCCTCATGCATCACCGCCAAATCCCCGGCGAGGACGAAATCCGCCGCGCCTTCCGCGACGTCGCCGCCACGCTCCTCTGACTCCTGAGTCCTTCCCCCCCTGCCCCCATGCCCCGACAAGTGTGTCGTCGCTCCGAAAAATCAGGAATCTCCCTGTCTGGAGCCGGGATACCCTCGTCCCGTTCCTGGTTTCCTGGGTTTCCTGTTTTCCTGCCCCCTGTCCCCTGTCTCCTGTCCCCTGTCCCCTGTCTTATCCCCCCAGCCGCCAGCGGTTCCGTCTTTCGTACGACACGCCTGCCGGACCCCGCACGCTTTCGAACAGAATCAACTCCCGCACGGGCAGGCCGGGCACCGGCGCATCCGGCAAGGACGGCCAGCGGTCCGGCGAAAACGCGACGGACCCGGCCTTGAATCGTCCCAGGGTCAGATGCGGCGAATACGGCCGTGCCTCCGGTTGCCAGCCCGCTTCCCGCAATGCCTCCTGCACCCGGGCATGCAATTCAGACAGGCCGGCCGATTCCACCCCCAGCCACAGCACCCGCGGATGCCGCGGACTCCCGTACACCCCGGCCTTGCCCAGCACCAGGTCCATCGGCCCCGGAACCGCCCGCGCCGCACAGGCCAGCGCCTGCTCCAGCCGGGGGACCCATTCCTCCCCGGTTTCCCCGAAAAATTCCACGGTCAGGTGCAGGTGTTCCATCCGAACCCATCGGACCCGGTTCCCCAGCGCCCCCTTCCATTCCTCCACCCGCCGCCGCAGCGCATCCGTGACATCCACCGCCACCCCGGCAAACAGCCGCCTGCGCATCCGGTCGCCTCCGGCCCTACCGCCGCCCCGACAACACCCGGCGCAGCACGTCCTCCAACGGCGTCTCCGGCGTGATCTCTCCGGCGATGTCCCGCACCATCCGCTGGGCTTCCGCCTGTTTGTGCCCCAGCGATACCAGCGCCAGCAGCACATCCCGCAGCTTGGAATCCATCGGCCCCGGCACAGGGCCTCCCGCCAAGCCCTCCATCAGGGAGCCCTTGCCCAGTTTGTCGCGCATCTCCAGCACGATCCGCTCCGCCGTTTTCCTGCCGACCCCCGAAATGCCCGCCAGCCGTTTCACATCGTTCCCGGCCACCGCCGCCTTCAGCTCCCGCACCGGCAGCCCGCTCAAGACCGCCAGCCCCAGTTTCGGACCGATCCCGCTGATGTCCGTCAGCATCCGGAAGAGCGAGCGCTCCTCCTCCGTCATGAACCCGAACAGCAGGTGGGCATCCTCCCGCACCACCAGCACGGTCAGCAGGCGGACCCGTTCGCCTTCGCGCGGCAGCCGGTCGTAACTGCTCAGCGGAATCGCCGCCTCGTAGCCCGTGCCGTTCACGTTCACCACCACGCGCGTCGGCTCTTTCGCCTCCACTACGCCGTCCAGAAATACCATCATGCGTCGCCTCGCTCCTCGGCTGGATGCTTGTCTTCACGCAAAAACCCGCCGCGCCCGAAGGCGCCGGCGGGTCCATGCGGCTGTCCGTCTGGCGGACGTGTGCCCGATCCGCAAACCGGTCCGATCAGGCGGTCGCCTTCTTGGCGGCCTGGGCGCGCTCCTTCAGCCGTTTCACACGGCGGTCGCGGGCCTTGCGCTTTACGCGTTTTCTCAGTTGCTGTCCCATATGTGCGCAGGGTCCTATCAAAACACCGCCCGCCAAGTCAAGCATTGCGGATTGCCCCGGACCGCCGTTCGCCCTATCGTATCCGCCATGACCAACCCCTTTGACGACCGCGCCCGCTCCTGGGATGACGACTCCAGTCGCCGGCGCATGACCGCCGGCATCTTCGATGCCCTCTGCCGCCGCATCCCCCTGCAGCCCGGCTGGAGCGTCCTCGACTACGGCGCGGGAACCGGTCTGCTGACCCTCGCCCTGGCCCCGCGGGTCCGGCACGTCACGGCCGTGGACTCCTCGCCCGGCATGCGGGCCGTTCTCGCCGAAAAAACCCGTTCCGCCGGCATGGCCAACATCGACATCCGGCCGGGGGATTTCCAATCCGATCCGCCGCCGCCCGGCCCCTTCCATCTGGTGGTGTCGGCCATGACCCTCCACCACGTCCGCGATGTCGAGGCCATGCTGAGCATCTTCTTCCGCCTTCTCGCGCCCGCCGGCCGGCTGGCCGTCGCAGACCTGGACGAAGAAGACGGCACGTTCCACTCCACCCCTCACAACGTCCACCATCTCGGCTTCAACCGTTGCACCCTCGCCCGGCAGATCGCCGAGGCCGGATTCGAAGCCGTCGAGTTCACGGCCGCCGCGGAAAGCGAGAAAAACGGCCGCCGCTACCCCCTCTTTCTGGCCACCGCCCGCCGGCCTGCTTGACTTCAGATCCCCGCGGCCTGGTGTCCCGGGGGAATCAGCCCCCCTCCCCCCTTGGAAATGGGATATTTGAGCAGTTTTCATAATGCCATAGCCACTCCATACCCCCGACGGGGTCGTCGGGGGCTCCAAAGACAAGGATTTAGTGGCTGTTTGGAGCCGGGACGACCCCGTCCCGGTCAGATTTTGCGGCTACAGAATACATGAATATGCTCTAAATACCCTTCGCTCCCCCTGAACCCCGAACCCTGCCCCCTCCCCTGTCCCAAGCCCCGTTCCCTACATCTGGCGTTTCGCCTCCAGCCGATCCAGCACCTCGTCGGGCACGTTCAGCCCCCCGAACCCCACGCCCAGTTTGATCCCCGGCGACACTTCGCCATGATAATCCGACCCGCCCGTCGGCACCAGCCCTGCCCGGTCCGCCATCGCCAGATAGTCTTTCGTCAGATCCGCCGAATGCTCGGAATAATAGCACTCCACGCCCGCCAGCCCCGCCCCGGCCAGCTGATGAAACAAGGCTTCCATCGCGTTCTTGTCAATGCGCAGCGTGAACGGATGCGCCAGCACGGCCACGCCGCCCGCCTGCCGGATCAGCGCCACCGCGGCCTCCGCCGTCAGGCGCGGACGGTCCGCATACCCGGGTTTGCCGTCGCCCAGCCAGCGGTCGAACACCTCGTTCTTGTCTTTCGCGTACCCCTTCTGCAGCATCACCTGCGCGAAATGCGGCCGTCCCACCACGTCTTCGCCTGCAAACGACTGCACGTCGGCCCAGGTCATCGCAAATCCCAGCCCGTTGAGCTTCTCCAGCATCTCGCGGTTGCGCATCTCGCGCCCGTTGCGGATCCATTCCATCTGCCGCACCAGTTCCGGATTCTCCACATCCATCCAGTAGCCCAGCATGTGCATCACGCCATGCGCGCAATCCACGCTGAGTTCCGTGCCCGGCACCAGCCGGATCGGCCGGCTCTCGCCCGCCGCCAGAAACCGCGGCAGCCCCGCCACCGTGTCGTGGTCCGTCAGCGCCAGCGCCGCCAGCCCCGCCTCGACCCCCGCCTCCACCAGTTGCTCGGGTGTGAGGGATCCGTCTGAAAACGTCGAATGGCTGTGCAGATCAATCATGATTATCAGGGGTCTCAGGGTTCAGAGGTCAGGTTCATCGGGTCAGGTCGGGATACAGCGTACCACAGGTTGTCCCGTCCTGCCGAAGAGGCGAAAAAAGATCAGGGTTCATTGGCCGGATGCTGCATCCTGACCGCTGAACCCTGACCTCGTCGTCCGGGGAGCGCCGGAGGCTATTCCTTGCCGGCTCCCGGCGACCACTCCTCGGGCTTCTCGTCGGAGCTGCTCAGGGCCGCGTCGAACGCGCCGGCCAGGTCCACCAGGTCTTCGCCCGGCCGCAGGCCTTCGAGCATGCTGTCGTCCACCTGGAACTCGTCCTCCGCCAGCTTGGCCGCCTTGATGCTCAGCCCGATGCGGCGGTCGATCGGATCAATCTTGATGACCCGCGCCTCGACCTCCTGGCCCGGCTGCAGCACGTCGCGGATCTTCGCCACGTGATCGTCGCTGATCTGGCTGATGTGCACCAGGCCGTCCACGCCCTCTTCCAGCTCGACGAACGCGCCGAAGCTGGCCAGCTTGCTGACCTTGCCCTTGATGAGCTGCCCGATGCGGTAGCGGTTCGAAATGCCCGCCCACGGATCCTCCTGCGCCTGCTTCAGGCCCAGGCTGATCCGCTGGTTCTCCGGCGACACCTCCAGCACGATGGCCTCGACTTCGTCGCCCTTCTTCAGCACTTCGCTCGGGTGGTTGATCTTCCGCGCCCAGCTCATGTCGGACACGTGAATCATGCCGTCCACGCCCTCTTCCAGCTCGACAAACGCGCCGTAGTTGGTGAAGTTGCGGACCTTGCCCTTCTGGCGGCTGCCCAGCGGGTATTTCGCCGCCACGTCGTCCCACGGATTCGCTTCCGTCTGCCGGATGCCCAGCGAGATCTTCTGCTCGTCCTTGTTCACGTTCAGCACCACGGCTTCGACCACGTCGCCCACATTCAGCACGTCCGACGCACGCGCCACGCGCTTCGTCCACGAAATCTCGCTGACGTGCACCAGGCCTTCGACGCCTTCCTCCAGCTGGACGAACGCGCCGTAGGGCACCAGGTTGACCACCTTGCCCTGAATGCGCGTGCCCTTGGGATACTTCATCTCGATCTCGTCCCACGGGTTCTGCTGCTTCTGCTTCAGGCCAAGCGAGATGCGCTCCTTCTCCTGGTTGACGTCCAGCACCACCACCTCGAGTTCCTGCCCCACCTGCACCACCTCGCTGGGGTGGTTGATGCGGCCCCAGCTCATGTCCGTGATGTGCAGCAGCCCGTCCATGCCGTTGAGGTCCACGAACGCCCCGAAGTCGGTGATGTTCTTCACCAGGCCCCGGCGCGTCTGGCCCGGCTGGATCTCCGCCAGCAGGTGCTTCTTCTGCTCCTGCCGCTGCGCCTCGATCAGGTCGCGGCGCGACAGCACGATGTTCCGGCGTTCCTTGTTGATCTTCAGCACCCGGCACTCGATCTCCTTGCCGAGATAGTCGTCCAGGTTCCGTACCGGAATCACGTCAATCTGCGAACCCGGCAGGAAGGCGTCCACGCCCACATCCACCAGCAAACCGCCCTTGACCTTGCCCTTCACCGTGCCCGTCACCGTCGCGCCTTCTTCGCACGACGCCAGCACGTTGTCCCAGTTGCGCTGCTGCTCGGCCCGGGTCTTGCTCAGCACCACCATGCCGTGCTCGTCTTCCAGACGCTCCAGCAGCACGTCAATCTCGTCGCCCACCTGCACCTCGCTCAGGTCCGCGAACTCCGCGGCCGGCAGCAGGCCTTCCGACTTGTATCCAATGTTGATCAGGACTTCCTGCGGCCGCACTTCGACCACTTGTCCTTTGACGATTGCACCTTCGGTGAAGGTCTTCAGGGTTTCTTCGTACATCGCCATCATCTTGGCGCGCTCGGCGTCCATTTCGACGGCAGGTTTCTTTTTCTTAGCCATTTGACTCGGGGGGAGGTTGACGGCTCCGGGTTTTCTTTTTCCAGGCCCGCGGCTGAAAACCCACAGAAGGGCCGGCGGACAGGTTCCATCCGGAATTGCTCCGGAATTCGGGAAGGGGCGCATTCCATCATACCCCCCCGCCCCCGCACAAGCCTTATTTTCAGGCTTTTTTTCAACACACCGCGCGCGTAGGATGTCCAGCCCCATGTCAAACCGTCTCTTTTGGATCTGCCTGATGGCCGCCTCGACCGGCCTCGCCGATGTGCCGGCCCGCACCGTGCCGCTCACCATCGCCACGGCCAACCTGTCCGACAACCGCACCCAGGCCTACGAAGACCCCGCCATTCGCATCCTCCAGGCCCTCCAACCCGACATCCTCGCCATCCAGGAATTCAACTACAAGGCCGGCACCTCCCAGGACCTCGCCCGGCTCCTCTTCGGTCCCGGCGCCCACTTCGCCCGCGAAAAAGGCGGCGCCCGCCTGCCCAACGGCATCATCTCCCGCTACCCCATCCTCGCGCACGGCCAGTGGGAGGATCCCTACATCCAGAACCGCAGCCTGTTCTGGGCCACCGTCGCCATCCCCGGCCCCCGGCCGATTCACGTCATCAGCGTCCATCTGGTCCAGCGCAACGCCTCCCGCCGCACCCCCCAGGCCCGGCACCTCCTCCGCCTCATCCGCGACCGCTTCCCCCCCGACGATTATGTTGTCCTCTGCGGCGATTTCAACACCACCTCCCGCGCCGCCGAAGCGCTTGCCGTGCTCACCGCCTGGTTCGATGACTCCGCCCAACCCGCCGACCAGAACGGCAACCCCCATACCAATGCCCCCCGCACCCGGCCCTATGACTATGTGCTGCCCAATCCCGCCCTCGCCCGCCACCATGCCCCGACCATCCTCGACGGCCTCGTCTTCCCCGGCGGCCTCGTCTTCGACACCAGCCTCTGGAATCCGCCCCCGCCCCCCGCCCAATGGGAGGATACCGCCGCGGACATGCAGCATCTCCCCGTGATGAAAACCTTCCAGATCCCCCTGCCCTGATCCCGGCCCCGCGACATCGGCCGCCCGCAGGCGGCCTTTCTGCCGCTTCCCGGCCTTTCCCCTTCCGGCGGGCAGGACGGACATCTCCTTTGCGATTGCCCCCGCCGGCTCCGGGGGGCTAGAATGCCGGACGTAGAACCCCTTGCGGAGGAAATCCAGATGACCGATCCGAACCCCATCCCGAGACCGCCGGCTGACGGCGGAGAATCCACCGCTCCCGACCCGACCGACGCCCAGGGCGCCCTGTCCGTCCCCCCTCCGGTGCCCCAGCGGCAGCCGGGTTTCCTCCGCCGCCTGTTCATGTCGCGCAAGAAGCAGCAGGCGCTCGCCGTTCAGAACGGCTACCTCGAAATGGTGGACCTGATCCGCGCCATCCGCAGCCATCTGGACCGGCAGGAAACCGTCCAGACCCGCGTGCTCTCCATGCTGGAAAAAGTGCCCGACACCATGGAGCGCCAGCATGAAGTCATGTCGCTGTTCAAGCAGCAGCTCGAAAACAACATGGAAAACGACCGGCGGCTCACCGACAGCATGGGACGCCTCAGCGGCACCCTCGACGCCATGAACGAATCCCAGAAGGCCTCGTCGCGGACCATCACCGACCTGATCGGCCGCTCCCGCGAAACCGAACAGCTGTTGCGCGAAGTCATGCGCCGGGCCGAACGCCGCATGACTTTTCTGATCGTCTTCTTCCTCCTGCTGGTGATCGGCGGCGGATTCTACGTGGTCCACCGGCAAAACCGACCCGCCGCGCCCGCCGCCGAATCGGCGATCGAGCCGGCGGCAACCGAAACCCCGGCCGAACCGGCCGTGTCACCCGCCCCCGAGCCCCCGGCACCGGACACCCCGGCACCTGCGCCGGAAGCCAAACCGCCGGAAAACAAAAAGCCGGCAAAGCCAGCCCGCGACCTGGCACCGGGCCCCATCGGGAAGAAATCAGAACCGAAAGCCATCCTCCCTGCCGCCAAGGACAAAAAATCCGCACCGGCGGCCGCCAAGCCCCGGAAGAAAGACAAGGGCCGGGACAAGCCGAAAGACCGCCCGGCGACTGAACCCCGCGACTCCAAACCACCCAAAGCCGACCTGCCTCCGGCCGCTCCCGCCGAGACGGTCGACCCCCTAACGTCCCCGGACGCCTCCGCAACGGCTCCGGCCCCCCTCCCGCCCGAAGCCGCCGATCTGACGCTCGCCCCCCTGCAAAAAGCGCTCGATTCCTCCGGCGCTGAACCGGCTCCCGAAACTCCGGTTTCCCTTCCATGATTCCTCCGGACTCCCCGGAACGGCTGGATGCCTTTTTCTTCGAGGCGTTCGCCGAAGAAGCCGAACGCCTGCACCACCACGCCGCCGGCGCCGGATTGCGCATCGGCACCACCGCCCATACCATTCAGGAATCCGGACACCCTGCCCCCCCCGCCCCCGTCATCAGCATCCGCACCCAGTCCGTCCCGCCCGCAGATTGGAGCAACCGGCTGCACGGCCTGCTGAGCCGCTCCACGGGCTACGACCATTTGCTGACCTGCCGCGCCGTCATGGGCGGGCGCTGCCCGCCCCTGGGCTATCTGCCGCTGTACTGCGCCCGGGCCGTCGCCGAGCAGGCCCTGCTGCTCTGGACCGCCCTGCTGCGGCGCCTGCCCCGCCAGCTCAGCCAGTTTGAACGGTTTCACCGCGACCATCTGACCGGACGGGAAAACACCGGACAAACCCTGGCTATCTGGGGCGTAGGCCACATCGGCCATGAAATCTGGCGCATCGCCACCGCCCTCGGTCTGAACACCGTCGGCGTGGATCCCGTCCACCGTCATGCCGATGTCACCTATGTGTCCCCCGAAGAGGCGCTGGAACAGGCCGATATCCTCGTCTGCGCCATGAATCTGACGCCGCGAAACCGGGGCTATTTCAGCGCCGAACGCCTGGCGCAAGCCCGTCGGAAGCCCCTTCTGGTCAATATCGCCCGCGGCGAGTTCACCCCCGCCGCCGCGCTGGAAACCGCCTTGGATCACGGATGGCTCTCCGGCGTCGCGCTGGATGTCTATAACGAGGAAACCAGCCTGGCCGCCGCCTTGCGCGCCGGGCAGTCCGATGCGCTCACCCCGGACAACCAGGCCCTGCTTCGCCTGCGACAACACGCCAATGTCCTGCTGACCCCCCACAACGCCTTCAACACCGCCGAAGCCGTCGAACGCAAATCCGAGCAGTCCATCCGCACCCTGCTTCACTTCCGCCAAACCGGTGCGTTCCTCTGGCCGGTGCCGGAAGAATAGCCCCCCCATTTTACCCAGCCTCAGTCCTGGAATCCCCGCCAGCGGCGCGCCGCGGCCGCCGGCCGGGCACACCACGAAGGCAGGCATTCCGCCAGGATTTCCGGCAGCAGTCCCGACCGGTCCAGCGCCTTCAACGCGACCCATTCAAAGGCCAGGTGCGCCTCGGCCGAAGCCGGGTTCGCGACCGTAGAAAGACCCGGGCAACTGACTTCAAATACCAGCGATATTTCGCTGGTCCGGCCATTCCGGGCGTCATAGATCTGTTCGACCACACCCAGAAAACGACCGGCGCGGCACGGCACCCCGAGTTCCTCCCGCCACTCGCGCGCCAGCGCCTGGCGGGAATCCTCGCCCCAATCCACATGGCCGCCCGGCAGATAGACATTGCCATGCTTCCGGTTCCGGCACAGCAGGATCTTGCCCCGCCGGACACACGCGCCGCGCGCCAGGATTTCGATGGTCTTCCCCGTCGGTTTCTTTTTCACGGCCCGTTCAATCCCCGATGAGCTTGATCAGCACGCGCTTGCGGCGCAGCCCGTCAAACTCGCCGTAGAATATCTGCTCCCAGGGTCCCAGGTCCAGCGCTCCGCCCGTGACTGCCACGACCACCTCGCGTCCCATCACGGTGCGCTTCAGGTGGGCGTCGCCGTTATCCTCCCCGGTGCGGTTGTGGTCATACTGCGAATGCGGTTTTTCAGGAGCCAAATTCTCCAGCCAGCGCTCGAAATCCCGGTGCAAACCGCCCTCGTTGTCATTGATGAACACACTGGCCGTAATGTGCATGGCATTCACCAAACACAGCCCTTCGCGAATCCCGCTGACGCTCACCGCCTCTTCCACCTCCGGCGTCAGATTCACGAATCCGCGCCGGGACGGAATAGTCATCCACAGTTCTTTTCGAAAGCTCTTCATGCGCTTACTCTGCAAACTCCCCGCGGAATGCACAATCTCCTTTTCTCCACGGAGCCTTGACCCCTGATTATGGAAGTTATAACTTCCATACTATGGTTGTTATAACATCCATAATTCCCGAAAGGACGGAAAATGAAAAATCTGAATCCCACGTTGTGGCGGACTTGCCGGATGCTGACAGGAACCAATCGTGTCCGCTTGCTGCGGGAATTGCATGATCGTCCGGGACAATCGGTCAGTCAGCTGGCGGCCGCAGTCGGCATCGGCCCGTCGGATGCCAGCCAGGAGCTGCGGCGAATCCAGTCCCGGGGGCTGCTGAAATCCGAACGGACGCAAGGGCGGGTGATTTATCGTCTGGAAGCAGACCCGCAAGTCGCATCGGCAGGGCCCTTGTTAAAGGCATTGAGAACCGCCCTGGCCTCCCTGCCGCCGAAACAGGATGCGGATATCGCGCGGATTGCGGCCGGTCTGGCCTGGTCCCGCCGCGTAGCCATGGCCCATGCCCTGCTGGGCGGACCCAAAACCTCAACGGAACTGAGCGTGGAACTGCGCCTGTCTTCCTTCGCGGTGTACAGCCATCTCCGAATCCTGCGGCAGGCCGGTTGGATTCAGCAGAAAAACGGACGCGTGCAGCTGGTCACGCCGGACCACCCCCTTGGCCGGATTCTGGTGCAACTGCTCCGAAACGCCTAGATTTCCACGCCCAGTTCGTACAGCACGGCGGAGACCAGATAGAACGAACCGGCCGCCACCACCATGCCGCCGCGATCCGCCGCCCATTTCCGGGCGTTTTTCACGGCTTCGGAAATCGAGCTTTCCGCGGCCGGAAGCCGGACCGACCGGGCCGCCGCCAGCAGCTTGTCCATGGGCATGCTGCGTTCGCTGTCCAGCGGCACCAGCAGGCCGGCATCCACCACCGGCTTCAGCAGGCGGAAAAATCCGGCGGCATCCTTGTCCTCCAGCATGCCGCAGATCAGCGCCACGGGCCGGGTGCCGCGGAATTTCTTCAGAAAGGCCGCCAGGGCGCGGGCGGCATCGGGGTTGTGGGCGACATCCACCACAAACAGCGGGTCGCGCTGCACCACCTGGCAGCGGCCGGGCCACCGGGTTTTCTCCAGCCCCGCCCGGATCGCGTCCGGCGCCACCGGCAGGCCCAGTGTCGTTCGCATCCATTCCAGCGCCGCGATGGCGATGGCGCCATTCTGGACCTGGAAATCCCCCAGCAGCGGCAGACGCAGCGGCGGCCAGGCGCCATCCGGGGTTTCGACGGACAGGGTCTGGCTGTCCAGGTCCTGGGCAATCCGCCGGACCGCCACATGGTCTTCGGCGTGGATCAGGGGAGCCTGGGCTTCACGAGCCTGGGTTTCGATGACCCGCAGCGCCACGGGCGACTGCCGGCCGGTCACGACCGGCCTTCCCGGCTTGATGATGCCGGCTTTTTCTCCGGCGATTTTCTCCAGCGTGTCGCCCAGAAAAGACGCATGCTCCATGCCGATATGGGTCAGCACCGCCAGAAACGGATCCACCACGTTGGTGCTGTCGAGACGCCCCCCCATGCCGGTTTCCAGCACGGCGACCTGAACGTTCTGCTCGAGAAACCACTTGAACGCCACGGCTGTGGTCAGCTCGAAAAACGTGCCCGGACGCCCGCCGGGCAAGGCGGCCTGCCGTTCATCCGCGCGTTCGGCTTCGTCCAGCAGTCGCAGCAGGTCCCTATCCGGAATGGGTTCGCCGCCCACGCGGATCCGCTCGCAAAAGCGAAGGATATGGGGACTGGTGTAGAGGGCGGTGCGGAGCCCGGCTTCCCGCAGGGCCGATTCCATCATGGCGGAGACGGATCCCTTTCCGTTGGTGCCGGCCACATGAACGCACGGCAGGGCCAGCGGATCCACGTCCATGGCCCGCAGCAGGGCCAGGGTGGTGTCCAGCCCGAGCTTGACCGCTTTTCCGCCTGTCCGGCTGTAGAGATAGGTCAGCTTGGCATCCAGGATGGGGGCATGCCGGCTCATGAAAGAATCCGCTCCGTGAGTTGCCGCATCGCCGTCTCCGCACTCAAAGCGGCACGGCGGGCGGCTCGGAGGGAACCAAAGGACCGCAGAACAAATCCAGCAGTCCGGCCAGATGCTCCTTGAGCCCGCCCCGGGACACGATCTGATCCAGCAACCCGTGTTCAAGCAGAAAATCCGGCCGCTGGAAGCCGGGTGGCAGGTCCTGCTGGATGGTTTCCTTGATGACGCGGGCGCCGGCGAAGCCGATCAGCGCGCCGGGCTCCGCCAGAATGACATCGCCCAGCGTGGCGAAGCTGGCCATGACGCCGGCCGTGGTGGGATGGGTCAGCACCGGGATGTAGGGCAGACCGGCATCGGAATGGCGCGCCAGCGCACCGCTGGTCTTGGCCATCTGCATGAGGCTCATCATGCCTTCGTACATGCGGGCGCCACCGGAGGCGCACACCAGGATCACCGGCAGGTTTTCCGCCGTGCCCCGCTCAATCAGGCGGGTGATTTTCTCGCCGACCACCGAGCCCATGCTGGCCCCGAGAAACTCGAAATCCATGACCCCCAGCGCAATGGCCCGGCCTTTCAGCCGCGCCCGGCCGCAGGTGACGGCATCCACTTCGCCGGTCTTGCGGCGGTTGGCCTCCAGCTTCTCCTGATAGGACGCCTCCCCCACAAACCCGAGGAAATCAATGCTGTACAGGTCCCTGTCCCACTCCACAAACGATCCGGGATCGGTCAGCATGGCCAGGCGTTCGGCCCGGCTCATGGGAAAATGATGATCGCACAGCGGACAGACGTGCAGCGCCTTTTCCTGCTCTTCGCGGAAAATCATCTCATTGCAGCCCGGACATTTGATCCACAGGCCGTCGGGCATGTCCCGCTTGCGGGCTTTTTTCAAAATCGGCTTTTTTTTGCCAAACAGCGTCATCTGTTCACATCCAAACTCATGGCCAGCGAACGGCCCTTTCTCATCCGCGCGCCACGGTCAGCACCATGACGGCGGCCGCACCGGCGGCCCGCAACGCCCGGGCACATTCATTCACGGTGGCACCGGTGGTCATGACATCGTCCACCAGAACGATCCGAGCGCCCTGCACCCGGCTTGGCCACGGAACCGAGAAAACACCCCTCACATTATGGAGCCGCTGGGCGGCTGTCAAACGCGTTTGGGACACCGTGGGGCGCGAACGACGCAACACGCCGCCCCGGAAGCGGATGCCGACAAGGCTCGCCAGCCGCTGGGCCAGCAGGGCGGCCTGGTTATAGCCCCGTTCCCTCTGGCGGCGGGCATACAGCGGCACGGCGGTCATCCAATCCGCCTGCTGCAGGCTGGGCGGCGCGTTTTTCCACAGGGCGACCAGCCACTCCGCCAGGGTATCGAGCACCCAGAGCCCCGTGTTGTATTTCAGATTCCAGATCAGATGCCGGACCGCGCCGTCATAGCGGACGGCCGACCGGGCCCAGTCAAAGGCCGGTTCGGATTTCCGGCACCAGGCGCATTCGAAGACATCGCTCACCAGGCCCGGAACCGGATCCCCGCATCGATCGCAGAACGGCACCTGCACCAGCCTCACCTGCGTCTGGCAGTCCCAGCACAGGCAGCCCGCTTCATCGGTCATGGACATGCCGCAGCCTTCGCACGACCGGGAATACAGCATGTCGAGCAGGGCCGGACTCATCGGACGCATTGTGCGCCCCGGCTCCATTCCTGTCGAGCCTGACCCGATCGCGCCACCAGCGACTGTCATCCCGAGCTTGTCGAGGGATCTCGAGCCCGGTCCCGCCGGCCCGCCGTTGGGATCAGGCCGAGATCCCGCAGTGGCGGGGCAAGTAATTTCAACTCCGGCGCGGTGCGCCTCCGCTCAATATGACCCGAGCTTGCAGCCAATCGCAGATGCCCCCCCCCGCTGGCAAGTCAAACCTCAAGCGGCACCGCGCCCGAAGACCTTGTCACCGGTCTCCGACCCCATCGCGGACGACGCGCCGATCGATCGGACAAAGGCGCTACGGTTCGTTCAGCAACACCCGGAGGGTGCCGAACCAGGTGCCCGTATGCTTATTGGTCACGACCATGTCGGGCACGCCCCATCCGAGGTTGTTGGTCAGCGTGGCAGACAAGTCGGCCGAATAGATTAACTGATAATACCGGGCCGAACTGGCCGGGAAGGTGAAACGCATTTCCCCCGTCTCGCCGCCCGCCTGCGCCTTGTTGACATAGGTGCCGGTCAGGCCGAGCACGCTGTCGGCACTGGCCGGATCCGTGTCGGCCAGGTATTCCTCTTCCGTCGTCGCCCCGTCGCCGTCGTAATCCGCGCTCTCCACGAAGTTGCTGTCGGAGAGACTCTGTCCCTGCTCGTCGCGCACCCAGAGCTGGAACGGCGTGAGCGATTCGGCAATGAGCAGCGTGCCGGTTGCCGAACCTTGATAGACGGCGTCATTCACGGTGCCGGTCACCGCGTAGCTGCCGGCCGCCGTGGGCGCGGTCGGCTCGCCGTCATAGGTGAATTCCACCGCCAGACCGGCCGGCTCCGTGGTGGCCGTCGCACCCTTGGGCGTGCCGTCGTAGTCCTGCGTCAGGTTGCCCAGCGCCACGCTGGCCAGCGCCTTGCTCACCGTGAGGAGGTTCGTGACATCCGGTGCCGGATTCCAGTCCGCATTGCCGGCCTGGGAGGCCACGATGCTGACGCTCCCCGCACCCGTGAACGTCAGGGTCGTGCCGCCGGCGAGAACGGCCGGTCCGGAGGCCACCGCAAAACTCACCGGCAGGCCGCTCGAAGCCGTCGCCGACAGTTCCAGCGTATTCGTCGCCACCTGCGCGGGAATCGCCGGGAAATCGATGGTCTGGTCCTCCGGCAGCGGCTCCGTCGTCGTGACATTTGCCGTCGGGGAATCCCCGCTGCTGCCGGACGCATTCTCCGCCCGCACGCGGAAATAATAGGTCGTTTGCTCCAGCAGGCCCGTCACGGCCTGGCTGGTGCCGGCCACGGCGGCGTTCGACCAGCCCGCCACGTAGAACGGCGCGGTGCCGGGACTCCATCCCTGGACCAGAAGAGTGCGCACGCCCACCCCCACCGTGCCGCTGGCGTCCAGCGACTGCCAGCGGATCCGCGTCTGGGCATGACCCAGGTTCGCCGCATCCGACATCGTCGGCATGGACACCCAGCTGGACCCGTTGCTCGGGCTTGCCACCGCCAGCACGTTCCAGCTCGAACCGTTGTTGGTGGAGATGGAAACCGTGATGTTGGAACTCGACGTTCCGCCATACGTCCGCGCCCAGAAGTCCACCGTCAGATTGGTCTGGCCCACCGTCGAAAAGGCCGGCGATTCGACCACGGAGGTCGCCTGTGTCATGATGATGTAGCCGTTGGTGCCGCCCAGATCCGTGCCTGTCCAGTCCCCGGTAATCATCGAAACATCGGCGGCCTCATTGCTCGCCAGCACCGTCTGGACGCTGCCCCCCCCGGAAATCTGGAAGTCCGGCTCGGTGCTGACATCCAGCCGGTAACCCGTGGCCAGCGCCGACGCGCTCCAGGCCGCGGTGAAGTCTGTCGCATTGGTCGCGCTCGCCCAGATCGAGGCCGGAGCCGACGGCACGCCCGCCTCCACGGATACCGTGACGATCTGCGTGGCCACGCCCGACGCGTTGCCGGCCGTGAACGTGAAGGTCGACGCTCCCGCGTCCGCCTCCGGCGGGGTGTAGTCCAGCCGGCCTGTCGCCGGCGTGAAGCTGACGCCGCCCGAGGCCGTGGTGCCCGAAAGGGCCAGAACCGGTTCGGGATAGCCCGTGGCCGCCACGGTGAAGGCCATGGCCACGCCGGTCGTCGCGCCGTACGACGTGCCGCTCGTGAAAACCGGGGCCTGCGCCGGCCAATCGTACACCGTCACCGAGACGACTTGCGTCGCCATGCCCTGGGTGTTGCTGGCCGTGAAGATGAAGGTCTGCGCCCCGATGTCGGCCAGCACCGGCGTGTACGTCAGATGGCCGGTTTCCGGATCGAAACTGGTGCCGCTGGAGGCGGTCGTCGCATCCAGCGCCAGCACCGGTTCGGGGCTGCCGGACGCGCTGACCGTGAAGGCCACCTGCACATCCACCGTCGTGCCGAACGGCCCGGGATTCGCGCCGAAGGCCGGCGGGGCCAGCGTCTGCAACGTGGTGACGACGCCCACCGGCGAATACCGAACCTCGCAGTTGGGCACGGACCCCACGCGGAAATAATAGGTCGCGCCGGCCGTCAGCCCCGTCACCGCGGCGCTGGTGGCGCCCGAGACGGCGCGGTTCGAATACCCCGGCACGAACAGGGCCTCGCTCTGATATCCCTGCAGCAGGACGTCGTCGATCCGCCCGGCCACCCCGCCGTTCTTGGTCCAGCGCAGGCTCAGGTTGGTCGAGTCCAGCGCCGCGGCGGACACCGCCAGGTTCGAGATCATATACCAGCCGGTCGCCGCCCCTTCCGCAGGCAGGTTCGAGACTGTCACGGCGTTCCACGCCGCGCCGCCGTTGGTGGACCACTCCACGCCGAGCGTCATGTTGGCGGCCCCATCCTCCTTGCGGTAGCCGAAGCTGAGCGCCAGCGCCTCGCAGCCGGTGGTGTCAATGCCCTCGATGGCGAATCCCAGATTCGTCACGCCGGTGGCCGTGAAATACACGTTGGCGTTGCTGGAGGCCAGGTTCCCCGCCGGATCGATGTAGCCGCCGGAACCGGAGCTGCTGCGGATGTCCGCCGGATAATCGGCACCGCCGCCGGTCATGGTGAAGCCGTCGTTGTCGAATCCATCGGCCGCTTCGTGATCGGCCAGGGTAACCGTGCCGGCCGATGTGCCCATGGTTTCACGGAAGATCGTGCTCCAGCCGTCGCCCGTTCCCGTGAAGCCCTCGCCGGTGGCCACGTCCAGCACGTACTCCGTGACGCCCGAGACGCCGCTCCAGGCCGCGGTGAAGTCCGTGGCGTTTGTCGCCGGGGCCCAGGCCGCTGCCGGGGCATCCGGCCCCGCCGTCGTGGCGCTGGCCGTTGTCCCCGCGGCGGCATAGTTCGTCCCCACGTAGGTCCAGCACTTGTAGTGCACGGTCTGGCAGGGCGACAGGCCGGTGTGGCTCTGAGGGGAACTGCTGCCCTTGTACAGCACCGTGCCGCCCGCGAAGGACTGCCCCACCGCCGGCGCCGTCCCGGTCGGCGTGTCGAAGCTGCCGTCCGAGTCCCAGACGATGATCACCCCGTCGCCCGTCCCGCTGTACGAGAAGCTCAGGTCGATCTGGTCCGTGCCGTTCGCCGCGGCGGAAAACGCCGTCAGCGTCGGAAGCGCCAGATAATTGGTGTCGAACACCACCCGGACCCATTCCGGATGGTCCACAAAGGGATTCCGGTTGCCTTGGTAATTCGAATACACCAGGTTGTTGCGCCGGATCTCGTAGTCGTTCACCGGATCGAGTTCGTTCCAGTCGAGCAGGGTGTCGAGCTTGCCGAACAAAGCCGATTCTGTTGAGGTGGGGGTGGCATTGGTGAGCTCAAGGTCCTCATAGAACCCGACATCCCCTTCCCCGTTGTAACGCACGGCCATGTAGAACATCGCGCGGGCCACATCCCCTTTGCCGGCAATGGGCGGCTCGAAATTCCCGGCTGTTCCTGTTCCGTCAAAGGCGTAGTTAGTTGTCGTGCCAGACACGATGTCGAAATCTCGGCTGTTCCGATCTGAATTCGCTTGGATATCCGTCGGATGCAGGTGATGAACGTCCGAATAAGCCGGTTCCGCGCCGTCGATCCCGTGCGATTGCGCCCAGACGTGTTCACGGTTCCAATCCCCACTGGTCTTGCCAATACCACGCTGCAGATAAAGGCACTGCACCATGCTGCTGTTGGTCGGACATTCGTCAATGACCTGCAGAATGGTATTGGCCTGATCATAGGTAAAGCGGGTGTGGTCATCAATAATGTCGTGCAGCGCATTCTTCAGGTCGTCGCCGGTCTTCAGCACGCCGTTGCTGTAGCAGGAGGCGTAGTAGTCCGCCCACGGGTCGTCGTTGGCCACGGTGATGTTCAGCGTCCGGGTCGTCGTGCCGTGCACGTCGCTCGCGTAGAACACCACGGCATAGGCCTGTCCGGCCTGGTCCGAAGCCGGCGAGAAGGTGAAAAGGTTGCTGACGGCCACCGTTCCGCTGGCGGCGGAGAAGGAAGCGTTCGCCGGCAGGTTGCTGGCCGTGAGCGTGAGGGCATTCCCCTCGGCTTCCCGCGCCGTGATCCAGAGATTCGATGTCTGGCCCGCCTCGATGTTCAAGGGCGACAGGGCATCGATCGTCGGCAGTGCCACCACCGTCACGCTGACCGTCTGTGTCGCCACGCCGGCGATGTTGCTGGCCGTGAAGGTGAAGGTCTGGGTGCCGAGATCGTTGGTGGGCGGCGTATAGCCCAGTTGGCCCGTTCCTGCCGTGAAACTGTAGGCGCCTCCGCCGGCCGTACTGGACTGCAACGCCAGTTCGGGATCCGGATCCCCCGTCGCTCCCACCGTAAAAGACCGAACCACGCCCGCGGTCGCCGTCAGGGGCCCCGGATTCGCCTCAAACACCGGCGCACTGACCGCCGTCACGTTCACCGTCACCACCTGCGTCGCCGTGCCCTCGGTATTGCTGGCCGTGAACGTGAAGGTCTGGGCGGTGCCGCCGGCGGACAGCGGCGGCTGATAAAGGAAGGTCCCCGTCGACGGCTCGAAGGCGTAGTCATTCGTGCTCGCCGTGGCGGCTTCCAACGCCAGCACGGGCGCCGGCGTCCCCATCGCGCTGACCGTGAAGTCCAGCAGTCCGCCCGCCGTCACGTTGTAGGGCCCCGCTCCGCTCGTGAAGGACGGCGCCGTGGGCTCCCCGCCCGTGGTCGTCGCCAGGACCACTGTCGACCACGTGCCCGTCGGCGCGGCCCGTGCCCGGATATAATAAGTCGTCTCCATGTCCAGGCCCGTGACGTTGGTGGTCAGCGCCGCGACGGTCTCATCCAACACCAGCGTGCCGCCCTCTCCGCCGCCGCCCGTCTCCGTGTGGGCATGAGGCGTCATGCCCGACGCATTGGCGCCGGTGATCGTCCATTCCGACGACGTCCAGGTCGAGGTCGGCATGGTGACCGCTGAATCCCGCACCGCTTGCGAATCCGTGTAATCCCAGGCGAATCCGGAACCGTCCTGACCCACGACCCCGTAGGCGTCTACCAGCGTGCCGGAGGAATAGTCGCCGCCGGAATAGAGAAAATAGCCGTCGTCTCCGTTGCCGCTGATGCTGCCGTCGTATTGGTCGGCTGTGTCGCCGTACACGGATTCATAAGTGGCCTGGTTGTAGGCCACCACATGGGTGCCGCCTGCCGCCAGCGTGCCCGTCAGCTGGACCGACCCCCAGGTGCTGCCGTTGGCCTGCCGGCAGAGCGTCCAGACGGCCGTGCTGAAATCGATCGCCGCTCCCGAGGCATTGTACAATTCGACGAAGCGGGCGTTGGCATCATCGCCGGGATCGGCCACTTCGGAAATGAACAGACCGCCGCCGGACGTGCCCGGCGTGAAGTTTGTATCCGTCGCCACCTGTACCTGATACGACACCGCATCCGTCACTTCCGTCCAGTGAATCGTGAAGGAATTGGTGCCGAGATTCGTCACCGTGACCGTCGGAATGTACACCGGAGCCGACGCCACGTTGACGACGACCGTCTGCATCGCCGTGCCCAGCGTGTTGCTGGCCGTGAACGTGAAGGCCTGCGCGCCAACGTCGCTTGTCGGCGGCTCATAGACGCAATACCCCGTCTCCGGTTCGAACAGATAGCTCTCCGCCGTGGCCGTCGTGCTGTCCAGGGCCAGCGCCGGCAGCGGATTGCCGTTGGCGGACACCGTGAAGGCCGCGGCCACCGCCGCCGTCGCGGCAACCGGCCCCGGATTCGCGTTGAACACCGGCGCCGATTCCGGCGCGGTGCTGACCGCCACGCTGACAACCTGGGTCGCCGTGCCCGCGCTGTTGCTGGCCGTGAACGTGAAGGTTTTCGTTCCGCCGCCGTCCGCCGCCGGCGGCGTGTAGCTCAGCTCGCCCGTGCCCGCCGTGAAACTGTAGCCCCCGGACGCCGTCGTGGAGTCCAGGGCCAGATCGGGGGCCGGGCTGCCCGTGGCCGTCACCGTGAACACCCGCGCCACCCCCACCGTTGCGCCCAGCGGCCCCGGATTGGCGCCGAATGCCGGCGGGGAAGAGCTGATCTCATAGGAGGTGATCTCGAATTCATCCACGATCAGGTGCCCGGCCTGATTGTCGTTCAGCACCCGGAGATAGATCGTGGAGGCGGAATCGTTCACCTGGTTGGAATACTGTACAAAGGTCGTTCCGGAAAACGCCTGGGTCCCCACGTCCACCCAGGAGCTGGCGTCGTAGGATTTCTGCAGAATGAAAGTGCCGCCGCCGGAATTCAGTTCCCGGTACCAGAACGTGATGGAACCGGCTGTGTTCAACGCCGGCGTCCGGATGCTGGCCCCGGCGGTGTCGTCATTCAGGCGCGCTGCCGCGCCTGCCCCCCCGTATGAAGCCGATGCCGCTTCCTTGTAAACCGAAACCGTGTTCCAGACCCCGCTGGTCAGCGTCTGGTCGCCTGTGGTATAAGCACTGGCCAGCCCGCTGTCCATGGACTCGCCCAGCTGCACGGCGGCAAACGCCGGCCCGGACATCACCAGGACGGCCGTCGCGATCCACAGCCCCGGCCCCGTCAACCCGTTGTGAATGAAAAGGCGCTTCATGGTCTAGTCTGCCGCGGGAATCGTCAGCCAGATGATCTGCTTCGGACCGAACGTGGTGGGCACCGTGATGCGGGTGTTGTTCCCCGCCAGTTCCGTGCTGCACTGGTCCACGATGCTGGAACCGGCCCAGGCCGCCGTGCCGGGGCTCAGGCTCGCCGCCCCATGCACGGTGTAGTCCGTGTAATTCGTCGGTATTTCGAAAACAATCGCGGCTGGCGAATGGCCCAGGTTGGACAGGGTCGGCGGGTTCGTCGGCTGGGGCTGCGCAACCCCGTGCCAGCCCAGGCGCTCGGGCACTTCCACGTCCGCCGTGTCCACGGCGGTGTATTCGAACCGGATCCAGTCGTTGGAATCGAAATCCGTATGGACGCCGCAGCAGATGGTCGGCGCACGCACCAGGCTGCAGTTGGCCGCCGTGTTGCTCCGCAGGCCGATGGCATCCACGACGTTGGCGAAATCGTATTCCGTCCCCGTGTAGAGCACCACGCTGTCGTCGCCGTTGAAGATCAGGCCGTTGGAGGCGACGTTCGCCACAGCATAGGCCGGCGCCGCCGCGGCGCCGTGCGAAACCAGATACGTCGAACCGGGCGCCACCGTCCCCGTCAGCACGGTGGCGATCGCCGGCGCCGTTCCCGTCTTCCAGCCTTCCCGGCCGGCGTTCTGCCAGAGCCCAAGCCGGTAGCCCGCCGCATCCAGGTCCACCGGCACCGCGCCGGGATTGTAGAGCTCGATCCATTTGTTGTCGCCAGAGCCTTCGTAGTACTGGGACAGGATCAGCGTGGGTTCGCCCGCCAGTTTTTCGCGGAAGGACACCTCTACCACGGCCGCCTCGCCGGGCATGACAAACGTCGTGCCCTCAATGGCCCCGCCGTTCAGCCGGATGGTGTCGGTGGCAAACCCCGGATCCGGCACCGGCAGGACCGTCACCACGGCCCCCGCCGGCGCCTGGGTCGCCTCCTGTCCATTCACCTGGACGGTGGCCGTTCCATTGGAGCCGACCTGAAGGTCCACGGCATGCGCCGGCGCCACCGAAAAATGGATGGTGCCGGCAACGAGAAGATCATCCGTATTGTCCGTAAACCCGTTGGCGGTCGCATGGAAAGCTCCCGTTACCGAGGTATTGATGGTATACACATCTCGGGGAGAATCTGTCTTGAATGTTCCGTTGTTGTCACTTTCCCACGGTTCTATCCCCAACGCAGGAAAGCCAAACCAGTATCCGCCGCCATTGATCACCGATGCCGAAATAATCTCATTTTCCGCCCCCTGCGCCACGATGAAACCGTCTTCGCGATCCGTGAACACCACGCGCGGTTCGGCCGGGCCGCCGTCCACCGTCACGTTGTTCAGCCCGATATCATAGGCAAAGAAATCCGCATATGTGAACCGGATGAAACGGGTCGAACTCTCCAGCGGGAACGGCCCGAACGGCATGGTGGCCAGCGACAGGGATTCTTCGCTGATATCCGCCACCAGCGTGGAATTCCAGACCATGCCTCCCCCGGACTGTTCCACGATGAAACTGGCGGGAGCCGTCCCGACGGAATTCGAGTAGCCCCGCAGCGTGAAGGACAACGCCGTCGGCGCACCGTCCAGTTCCAGCGTCAATGTCCGTCCGGCGGCATCGAACCGGGCGGATCCGCCGGCCGTCGAACTGGTGACATTCCCCGTCCAGCCGGGCAGCGTCGTCCAGTCCACCGTGTTCGTTCGGGAAATCGCGTACGGCAGCGGTACCGCTGCATCCGCTCCCGTCCGTATGCCGGCACATAAAACCAGCATCGCCACCCGCCCCGCCAGGCCGGTTGATCTCATGGATCGTCCCCATCCCGATGAACCGAATTCCCTCGTTCCTGACCCGATCATATGCCCGGGGCAAACCAGCTTTCCCCCGTGTGGCTTTCGTGTGCTGTTACCCATGGCATGGCTCCATATCATCTGAAGAATATTAGGGTTATGTTACGCACACAGGCGGAGGTTTCAAGTCCAATTGGCAAAAATATTAATATATTGTTATTATTTGCGTCCCCGCAGGGAGTAAGAGTGATTTTCCTGAATCAAGGTTGATTTTTGTACCCCGGCCCCCCACCATGAACAAGTCAGGCCATGACCGTACCATTGGATCGGCTGCGGCCCGCCTGAAAAGGAGGTAATCGCGCATGAAAGTCCTGCTGGCCCTGACCCTTGTCCTTGTTCTTTCCTTCTGCGCTGCGGCGGAACTGCCCGAGGCCGTGTTTATCCTCGATGCGTCCGGCAGCATGCAGGAACCCGCCGGAAGCCAGACCAAGATTATTGCAGCACAATCGGTTCTGGCCCAAGTCATTCCATCCATCGACCCCGAAGTGAAGGTCGGGCTCGCGGCCTATGGCCATCGACGCAGTCAGGACTGCACGGACATTGAAATCCTGGTGCCCCCCGGGAGCGACGACCGTCCGGCCATCCTCGCCCGGGTCCAGGCCATGCAGCCCAAGGGCATGACCCCGATCTCCGAAGCGATCCTGCAGGTGGCCGAATCCCTGCCGAAAACCGAGGCCGAAACCACCATTGTCCTGGTCAGTGACGGCAAGGAAACCTGCGGCGGCGACCCCTGCGCTGTGGTCCGGCAACTGAAGGCCCGCGGCATCCGCTTCGTGATGCATGTCGTTGGTTTTGATGTCAGCGATGAGGAGAAGGAACAGCTGGCCTGCATCGCGGAAGCCGGCGGGGGCCGTTATTTCGGCGCGGCGGATGCCGACGCCCTCCTCGCCGCCCTCCAAAGCGTAAACGAGGAACTCTCCCAGAAGGTGGAAGCGGCCAAGACCCAGATCGTCAAGCAAGCCACCGGGTTGGGAAAACTCCATGTCACTTTCCCGGAAAGCGCATCCCAGGCTCTGGCCGGCTTCCGCATCGTCCGGCGCATCAGCGACAAGCCTGTCAAGGAAGGTGAATTTCCATCAGCCGACTCCACCCATCCTCTTATGTCCGGCGAGTATTCCCTTACACTCCTCTTCGCCAACCCGAATTATCAGCCCCTCTCCGAAATGGCCGTTGGCGAATTCACCGTCGCCAAGGGCGAAACCACGGAAATCGCGTTCGGGGCACTGGTCTTCAACCTCGCGCCGGAACTGGAAAACGACGCCACCGTCGAAGCTGTCGTGATCCGTGAACACGGCACCGGCCGCGAATGCCTGCGGAGCGATTACCACGGCAACGGCTACTATCTCTTCAAGCCCAAGGCGCTTCCGGCGGGCACCTACGACGTGGCCCTGGTCTTCCGCCGCAGCGAAACGCCCGCCGTCGTCGCCTCCGGCCTCGACGTGGCCGCCGGCCAGGACACGGTGCTGACCCTCGATTCCGGATTCTCCGTCGTGCGGCCGGAAGGAACCAAGCTCACCGCCTGGCAGCTGCGGCCAGCCGGCGAAGCCACGCCCCTTCTGGATATTCAACGCGGCTGGGACAACGAAGAACCCCTGTGGCGCCTGTTCCCCGTTCCGCCGGGCACCTATGATCTGCAGGTGCGGGTGGAGGGCATGGAGGAATGGCTGCCGGCCGGCGAAAGCCTTGTCATCCAGCCCGGCCAGACCCTCCAGTTCGATACCGGGATGTAATCGAAAACCAACGCGGCATCCCTCCACGGGCGGGCAGGCATGCCGCCGCACTCCAAACCGACCCCAGGGGCGCCCTATTCGGCCGGATTGTCCAGCAGCACGCGGATGGTGCCGAACCAGGCTTCGGGGGCATCGCTGGTCACCACCATGCCGGGCACGCCCCATCCGAGGTTGTTGGTCAGGGTTGCAGACAGGTCGTCTGTGTAAATCAACTGGTAGAACCGTGCCGGGCTGGCCGGGAAGGAGAACTCCGTCAGATCCGCGGATTCACCCTCCAGTTTCAGCACGCTGTTGGAAGCCGCCGGATCGGTGTCGGACAGGTATTCTTCGTAGGTCGTCCGGCCGTCCCCGTCGAAATCGGCGTTCTCCGTGAAGTTGGTGCTGCCGGGATCCTCCTCCTGGTCTTCCACCCACTGCGTGAACTCGTTGGTGGCGGCCGCTGAATAGACTTTCACGCTCATCAGTTCCGGATCGCTTGTCCCGTCCTTGTCCGTGGCCGTGAAACTGAAGACGTTGGTGCCCATTTCAGTGGTCGTCGGGAGGAACAGGAAATCGCCGGTATTGGCGTCCAGGTCCCACGTGGCGACATCCACCGCGCTGGTGCAGGCGAACGTCACGGGATCGCTGTCCGGCTCCTGTGCCGTCACGGTGTATTCGAATTCCGCGCCCACGTAGGTGATCTGCGCCGGAATCGCATCCATCACCGGCGGTGTGCCGGGCACCGATTCCTCCAGCGTCGTCACGCTGGCCGTCGCGGAATTCGTGCTGGTGCCGAAAGCCGCCTCTGTGCGCGCGCGGAAGTAGTAGGTTGAGTTGGCCGTCAGCCCCGTCACGATTTGGCTCGTGCCGGATACGGCGCGGTTGGAATAGCCCGGGACATAGGCCGGGGCGCCGGAGCCGCCGGAGAACGTGTGGCTGCCGAGATAGCTCGTGGTGTCCGCCGCGTAATCGTCCCACTCACCCGTATCGTAGGTCGTCGTGCCAACGGCCACGGAACTCTTGCGAACTTTGGTGACGTCTTTTGCAAAATCGGCAGAACTGCCGATGGTGCCCACGACATCGATGTTGACGGAGTTCTTGGCCAGCGCTACCACGTCGTTGCCGTTCCAGGTCGCACTGCCGCTGGTCATGTCCGCCTGGGACAGAATCGTGGAATTGGCGCTGGAATTCGCAACCACAAACACATCTCCATCCGCCAGCGTGCCGCTCAGGGAGATCGTTGCCCCGACAGAAGTCGATCCGTTGTCGTAACGCCGGATGGCATACTCCGACAGATCCACGCCCCCTCCCGTGCCGTTGAAGATTTCCACGGCTTTGTTGTTGCTCGAACCCTCGATGTATTCCGAGATGAACAGATCGGAAACCGTGCCGCCCCCGCCCGAGAACGTCTCGTTGGTCGCCACGTCAAGCCGGTAGCCCGTCGCGCCGGAAACGGCATCCCAGGCGGCGGTGAAGTCCGTCTCGTTCGTCGCACTCGCGCGGAGGTTGCCCGGGGCCTGCACCGGCGGAATGTCGAACGTGGCCGTGAACGGCCCGTTGGTCAGGATGCCGGGCACACCCGTGCCGGCGACGGTAAACATCACCTTGAGGCTGTACGAGCCGGACACCAGGCCGCTCATCGCATTGATTTCCGCGCCGAAGCCCGACCAGGTCTGGTTGCCGCCCCCGTCGTCGCTGGTCCAGCCGACCGAACGCGTGGAATAGGCCGGTTCGCTGTCGCCGTCTTCCCAGATCTTGTAATGAAAGGTCGTTCCGGTGACATCGCCCTCGCCGCTCTTCCACGACTTGATCGCCGCGCCCTTCAAATACAGCTGCGTGCGCACCCCCAGCGCCCGGCCGTTGAAGTTCGACCCCTGCTCGGTCACGTCCGACCCCAGCCCGTCGTACCAGTAGGTCAGGGTCGGCAGGTTGACCCCGCCGTCGTCGCGCAGGCCGTAGGTCGGAGTCACGTCAGCGGCGGCGTAGCCCTTGATGCAGAAATTGGCCGTGCTGTCCCAGGAGGTCAGATCGGTCCAGGAACTCCCGGTGGAGCTGTAAAAGCTTTGCCCGGACGACGCCGAGGCCGCGCTGCTGTATCCCGCATAGGCATATTCGATCGGCAGCGGATAGTTGTCCCCGGGCGTGGTCAGTTTCAACACGATGGAAAACCGCTGGCCGTTGGTCAGGGCGACAGGCGCACTCAAATCGATGGCGCAATAGCCCGGGGCCAGCCGTGTGCCGGAATTGCTGACGGCCAGCGTCCCGCTGCGGGGCGAACCGGCCGTGACCCCTTTGTAGACGTAGATTTGATAAGTGGTCCCCGTGCTGGCGGCGTAGAAACCGACGGCCGAGAGCGATTCGTCCGCCGTCGCCGTGAAAAGGTTGGCCCCCCAGTACGTGGTGCCCGAGCCCGTGCCAAAGCCGCTCACCCAGCCGAACGGATCGTATTGGTACACCCGACCGTAGTTGGACGTGGCTTCGGCGTTGTGAAAGGCAAAAACCTCGTTCCAGGCGAAAACCGAATCGTAGTAGGAGACGTAGAAATAGCCGCCGTCGCCCCAACTGGTTCCCCAACTGTTGCGCACGATGTAGGCCCCGTTGCCGGCCGGAGTGGAATTAAACTGGCTGGCGGAATAATTGTCGTTCCAACCCACGATTGCGACCGCGTGGTTACCGTTGCTGGCACCCGAGTAATAATAGCTATTGTAAGTCGAGTTGTAGTAGGTGTCGTTATGGTAGTAGTTCACGTACAGCGCGCCGTAGTTCAGCAGGGCCTGTTTGATGGCGTCGTTTCCCGTCGCGCTTGTCTTGGGGGGAATCAGATACACCTGCTGGACGTGTTTGCGCACCGTTTCGAAACCCGTACTGCCCCCTTCGTCGGGATACGGATCGTCGCTCTCGTTGACCGGCCCGTCCCAGCGTGTCAGATAGGCCATGGAAAGGTTTGCATTGCCTCCGTCGTCGAATCCCCAGTCGAACCCATGCAGATTGACCATGTTGTTTTCGGAAAAATCATTGGTCTCGCCCGTCAGCAGCGCCGACTCCAGGGAAGCGCAGGTGGCATGCGCCCAGCACGTGCCGTAGGGATTCTGGTTTTTGACGGCCGTCAGCTTGCCCTGCGTCCGCAGGTCGTACGAAGCGTCGAAGGCCTTGGTCAACGCCTTGGGAGTTCGCGTCGGAATGCGCAGGTGGGAAAGATCCACCGGCCCGGGACGCCAGCCCAAGGGATACGCCGACTCGACTGTTCTGCGGGCCAGTATCTCCGTGGATTGTGCCTGGAACTCCAGAAATGCGGGATTCAGGGGAGCTGAACCGACCTCGTCCAGAGCCCCCTGGCTTTGTGCGGCCAGCGCGCACATCCCCGCCACCACCAACCCACACCGTATCTTCATGGCCGTTCTCCGCACGGATCCCTTTTGCTGTACGGAATCAGGATAGGCCACCGCCCGGACCTTTGCAATCCTGTCGGCACCAGAAATCAAAGATTATACAGCTGGCGGCCTCATTACCGAGCCACCATCGCCCCTTTTTTGGAGTGCGCGGGCATGACCGCGCTTTCCCGGGCCGCGACATGCTTGCCCCCCCCCGCAGCCTTGGCGAAGGCGGGTCGCGGCCCCTCAAAGCGGTGCCGCGGCCGTTCGCCTTGTTCCCGCATCCCATATCGAGCCCCCACCGCTCCTTTTTGGAGTGCGCGGGCCTGACGCAGCGCGACACCGCTTGCCGTTTCCAGGCCAAAGCCAAACGGTGCCCCGCTCCTTTTTGGTGTGGGGGGGCATCCCCGCGCTTTCCCGGGCCGCGACATGTCGCGGCCCCAAAGCGGCGACGTGTCGCCGCACTCCAAACCGAACCGGTGCAGTGACGCCCTATTCGACTGGCTCTTCCAGCAGCACCCGGATGGTGCCGAACCAGGTGCCGGGAACGGTGCTGGTCACCACCATGCCGGGCTGGCCCCAGCCCAGATCGGTGACCGTAATGGCATAGGTTTCCAGATCGGTGCAGGTTTCGAGCTGATAGTACCGGTTCGGACTGGCCGGGAAACTGAACTCGATCTGGCCGGTTGAGCCTCCGGCCTGGGAGGCATTCATATAATCACCCGTCAATTCCAGTTTATCGGTGGCATTGTTCGGATCGGTATCCGCCAGGTACTCGTCGTAGTTGTTGATGCCATCGTCATCGGCATCCTCCTCCGGCGAAAACTCCGGATCGGAAGGATCTTGCTCCTGATCCTCGATCCACTGCGTGAACTCGTTGGAAGCGGCCGCCGAATAGACCTTGACGCTCATCTGTACCGCTGCGCTGGCGCCATCCTTGTCCGTGGCCGTGAAATCGAACAGGTTCGTGCCGAGTTGAACCGCCGTCGGTTCGAAGACGAAATAGCCCGTATTCACATCAAAGTCCCAGACATTCGTATCCACGGCGCTGGAGCAGCCGTACGCCAGGATGGGGTCGCCATCCGTCGCCGTCGCCGTCACCGTGTAGTCGAACAGGCTGCCCACGTTGGCGGTCTGCGCCGGAATGGCATCCACCACCGGCGGCGTGCCGGGGACGGATTCCGCCAGCGTCGTCACGCTGGCCACGGACGAATCGCCGCTCATGCCGACGTCATTCACCGCGCGGACGCGGAAGTAATAGCCGGCTTCCGCAACCAGACCCGTCACGCTCTCGCTCGTGCCGGAAACGGTCCTGTTCGAATAGCCGGACACGTAGCTGGGCGTACTGCCGCCGCCGGCAGTGCCGACGAAGAAGTTGTCCAGGTAGACCGTCGCGCCGCTGTACGTCCGCACTTCGAAGTTCAGCGTGCTGGCGCCACTCTGCGGCACCACGTGATAGGTCACCTTGGTCCAGTTCGTCGTCACCGCGTCGTACGTAGCCGGCTGGAGGCTGTCGCCAGACACCTGCCCGCCCGCTGCCCAGCTCGCCCAGATGCGCAGGTCGGACCCGTCGCCTGTCGTGATCCGGTACCAATAGCTGATCTCGTATTCCGTCACGCCGTCGCCCGTGATGTCCACCATCTGCATCAGGTCGCGCGTACTGGTTGCGCTGCACGTCACCGCGTAGGTTCCCTCCTCCGGATCGGTGGTCGTTACTGCGTATTCCGATTCGAACTTGTCCCAGCTCGTGCTGTCGCCGGATTCAAACCCGGCATTGCTCATCAGGTTGACCGAACCGCCGCCCGCCGAGAACGTTTCATTGGTGCCGACATCCAGCCGGTAGCTTGTGGCGCCGGCGGAAGCACTCCACGCGGCCGTAAAGCCGTTGTCATTGGTTCCGCTGGCCCAGACCGAGGCCGGGGCATCCGGAGCGGTGGGCACGGCGGCCACGGACACGCTGGTGACCTGCGTGACGGTTCCGGCCGCATTGGCCGCCGTGAAGGTGAACGTCTGCGTACCCACATCGCCCGCCGGCGGCGTATAGGTGAAGGCGCCCGTCGCCGGCGTGAAGCTGTAGCCGCTCGACGCAGTCTGACTCTGCAGCGCCAGCGTCGGTGCCGTGCCCGACGCCGACACGGTGAACGCCACTTCCACGCCCGCCGTCGTGCTGTACGGCCCCGCCCCGCCCGTGAACGCCGGCGCCGTCGCCGCCGCCACGTTGACCGTCACGGTCTGGTAGGCCGAGCCCTGGCTGTTGACCGCCGAGAAGGCGAAGGTCTGCTGGCCTTCGTCGCTCTGCGGCGCCACATACAGCATGTCGCCGGTCCCGGCATTGAAATCGTAGCTGCCCGGTTCGGCTGTCGTGGAATCCAGCGCCAGCGTCGGCGCCGGCACGCCCGATGCACTGACCGTGAACTCGGCATCCACCCCCGCCGTCGCCGCCACCGGCCCCGGATTGGCGCCGAAGACCGGCGCCGACAGCGTCGCCAGCGTGGTCACGCTCGCCACGGACGTGTTCGGGCTGCTGCCGCCGCCGTTCACCGCCCGCGCCCGGAAGTAGTAGGTCGCCCCCGCCGTCAGGCCCGTCACGCTCTGGCTCGTGCCCGCCACCGTCCGGTTCGAATACCCGGCTACATAGGAGGGCGGACCGCTAGCCGCATCGTAATATAGTTCGACAAACTCGTATGTGTACGTTCCGTGTTCCGAATACTCGTTGATCACCAATCCGCCGGTGCCATTGCCGACCCCACCGGAGCCTGGCGTCGAATTGGCCGGGGCTGCCGTTGATGTCCAGCTTGAGGCTGACGTGGCATCCGCCGTGGCATCCGTCCGTTGAACCGTGACCTGCCCAGAGATGGCCAGCGCCGTTTGCCCATCGACGGTTACATCGCTCGCATCCCGAAGAAGGAAGGTTTCGCTCCCGTTCAATTGGGGGATCGATCCACCACTGTTGAGGAACACAACGTTGGCGGCCAGCGTGACGCCCCATTGGGATTCAAAAGCCGCCTTGTCCTGATTCCGGGCAATGATGACATATCCCCCGGGCTCGATTACTGTTCCAGCCGGAAGGGTATAGGTTTGGGACGAATCAAACTGCAATAAGTCATACCCGCTGATGTCCAAGGAACCCCCGCCCCCGCCCCCGGCACTGAAGGTCTCGTTCGTGCTGACATCCAGCCGGTAGCCCGTGGCGTCCGCCACGGAACTCCACGCCGCAGTGAAGTCCGTCGTGTTAGTCGCGCTGGCCCAGATCGAGGCCGGGGCCGCGGGCGGCGCAAGGGTCACCGTCGCGCTGACGATCTGCGTCACGGAACCTTGCGTGTTGGTGGCGACGAACGTAAAGGTCTTCGTGCCTTCATCGGCCGCCGGGGGCTGATAGGTCAGCACGCCCGAGGAAGCGACGAAACTGTAGCTGCCGGCTGAGGCGGAGGAGCTTTGCAGGGAGAGAACGGGTGTCGGATAGCCGCTGGCGACAACGGAGTGGGTCTTCTCCACGCCGGTCGTCGCGCCGAATGAGGACGCGCTGGTGAAGGAGGGCGCCGACGGCACGGGCACGTCGCGGGGCATCTTGAGAGCGGGATCGCCGAGGAGATTCACGCCGAACTGGATCCAGCGTTCGCAATCATCCTTGCTCGAAAGGCTGGCCATGTCGGCCTTGTGCATGGCGAAGGCAAGGCCAATCGTGCGGTTGGTGGTCTCGTACATCCGCTTGTAGAACTTGTAGGCGTAGACCGTGGACGGGCCGCCGTCGTAGGACCCCGGCTCACCCCAGCCGTAACGCGCGCAGCCCATATAGGCCAGCGCGCCGCCGCGCACGCGGGTATTCCGCAGGAAGGCCTCGCCCAGGCACGGTTCCGTGGTGTAGTTGTAGCCGTCGATGTTGTTGCTGTTCTTGTCGAAATGCCCCGTCAGACAGGCGTCCGTATAGACGAACGCCGTCAGACCGGTCTGGGAAGAAGCGTCGGCGTCGTCGAAGTACCCCGATTCCAGCCCCCACTCCTGAGGGGCACCGTGGCCGGAAAACATCAGATGCGTGTAGTTCTGGTTGAATTTCGACGCCGTGTTCGCCGAACTCTGCAGATAACTGCCGCAATCGGACGTATCCCACGAGGTAATCGTATCGCACATGATGTTGACCTGGGCCGGCCAGTAGTCGTGGATGCCGTCGCGATAAAGCCGCCGCAGCCACGCTTCGGAATCACTGACGGAATCGTGCGCCGGATCCGTCGAGCGGAAGCCCGCGTGCCCGTCGCCCGTCACATCGTCGCTTGGCCGGGCCGTGCCCGTCCAGGTATCCCAGGCGTAGGGCCCGCCCAGCATGATCTTGTTCGTCACGTTCCAGCCGGCTTCGTAGGTCATCACCTTGTTCAAGTAGTTCGTCACCTGCGTCGCTGTTCGCATCGGCAGGCGGCCGACCACCACGTCGTAGGCCAGATCCACGCTGTCGGACGTTTCGCCGTAGGTCCCATCCGAATCGCCATCCATGAGCCGCCCAGGCCGGAATAATACAGGTCGGTCGGCATCGTCAGCTCGGTATCGCCGGCGGCGCTGACCTTGCAGCCCCGCACCGGCACGATTGTGTCGTCACCGCCCAGCAGGACCATCGTGGTGCCCAGGGTCGCCACGTTGTTGCTGATGCAGTCCCGGATCTTGGCCTGGATGTCCGCGCCCGAATAGGCACTGCCGATGTCGTTGGTCGTCATCACGCGGGTCGTGTAGCCCCCGCCCACCGCCGAGGCCCGATAATCGGCAATCTGCTGGAAGGCGTTGCTCAGCCCTCCGGACGTGATGATCAGATAGTCCAGCGCGGCCCTGGGCACCCGCGTTTCCAAAGCGGGAGCGAAGTCCGCCGCCGCTTCGGGATTCACAACCAGGCTGTTGACCAACGGCTCGAAGGCCGTCTTCTGCTTGGGGAGGATCTTCTTGGCCGCCACGGGCGCGTCGTAGGTCACCGTCACGGTCACGGTCTCGCGCAGGTACAGCTTCTTTTCGGCGGCGATGTAGGCCAGCGGGTTCACGCGGACGGACACGAACTGGTAGCCCTGCATGTCGTGGTCGCCCTGATAGGTCGCGATTTCGGCGGGCCAGGCGGCGGCGCTCGCATAGCGGGCGTTCGCGGACACGAAGGCCGGCTTGGCCTTGCTCTTCGGACTGCGGGGCTGTGCCGGATAGGGGGTGATGCCTTCGGCCAGCAGGGTCCACTCGCCGCTCGCGGCGATGGACACGTTCCGCGCGCCCGACGGAATCAGGACGTTCGCGAACTTTGCCGGAATCGACGGCGCACCAACCTCATCCATCACGCGCGAGCCATCTTTGATCTCGATGGACGTGTATTCGCCCGCCGCCGTCAGCTCAATGTCATCCGCCGAGAACGTGAAATCCACGCTTAGTTCCGCTGCACCGGCTAGTTCCACCATCAGCAAACCCGCCAACACACCCCAGACTGCTCTCTTACTCATTCGACACCTCGCCGCTTTCGGATGGGCCCTTGAAACAGAAAACTAATCAACCTGTAACATAGCAGGATACCCCACCCCCCCCGGCCCCCGGCAACGGCAAAAGCAGCCCAAAGGCAAAACGTTTCACCGGGTTTGGAGTGCGGTGGCAAGCGCAGCGCTGCCTGCCCGCCCGTGGAGGGACACCGCTTTTCCCCCGCTTTCGAACCCAAAACCAAAGCGGCGACGGGTCGCCGCACTCCACACCGATCCATCGGCGGATCCAAAACACGCAAAAACGCCGCGCCCCGGGGGGCGCGGCGTGCATTCGGCAATGCCCGCGAACTACTGCTCGACCACCCGGTAGTACCGCGCGACGTCGGCCGGATCACCATCTACCAGGGTGATCTCGCCGCCGCCGGCTTCGGTGTCCGCATCCGTCCACACAACCGGATTGGCCATCAGGTCGGTGGTGTACTGCAGGGTATAGGTCTTGCCCAGGGTCGTCGTGGTCAACGTAGCCGATGCGGACGAGCCGGCCGGCACGACAAACCCGGCGATGTCCGGCTGCTCGCCCGACGACGCCTGCGTCACCACGCTGGTCACCGCCGAGTACGGGCTGTTGGACGAGGCATTGTAGGCCTTGACCCGGTAGTAGTACGTCACGCCTTCCGTCAGGCCCGTCACCGCATGGGTCGTCACGTTGCCGACGTCGAGGCTTTCGTAGCCCGGCACGTACGGCGCGGCCTTGGCGCCCCGCGAGGAGGTGCCGACGTAGAAGTTGTCCAGATCGACCGTCGCGCCGTTGTACACGCGCACCTCGAAGTTCAGCGTGTTCGCGCCGCTCTGGGGAACCGCATAATACGTCTGCTTGGTCCAGACATCCGCCGTGGCATTGTAGGTGGCCGAAGTCAATGTGTCTCCGGATACCTGTCCGCCGGCCGCCCAGGTCGACCAGATGCGGACATCCGTGCCGTCACCGGCCTGCACCTTGTAGTAATAGCTGATTTCGTATTCCGTGACGCCATCGCCGGTGATGTCCACGGCCTGCATCAGGTCGCGTGTGCCAGTGGCCGCGCAGGTCACGTGATAGGTGCCCTCCTGCGGGTCGGTGCTCACCACCGCATACTCGGTCTCGAACTTGTCCCAGTCCGTGCTGTCACCGGTTTCAAACCCGGCGTTGCTCATCAGATTGCCGCCGACAGGCAGTTCGCCGCCGCCCGAGAAGGTCTCGTTGGTCGCCACGTCCAGGATGTACCCCGTGGCGCCGGCGGACGCCGACCAGTTGGCGTTGAACTGCGTGGCATCGACGCCGCTCGCGGCCTGGATGACCGGCGCCAGCAGTTCGACCGGCCCTGCCACCGCCGTCACGGTCGCCGTGGCCATCGCCGTGCCCAGTTCGTTCGACGCCAGGAACACGAAGTCGAAGGCGCCCGCCGTGCTCGGCGTGAACGAGAGCGTGCCAGCCGCAAAGGAGTAGTCGCCGGCATCCGCCGTGCTGGAGTCCAGCGTCACCGCCGGCGCCGGATTGCCCGAGGCATAGGCGGAGACATTCAGCGAGAAGAGAACACCCACGCTTGCCGATTGCGGGGGGATCGCCGCGAACGACGGAGCCTCCGGCCCGGCCGCGCCGAACTCGTGGCTGCCGAGATAATCGGTGGTGTCCACCGCGTAATCGTCCCACTCCATCGCATCGTAGGTCGTCGTGCCCTCCGCCACCGTGCTCTTGCGGACCTTGGTGACATCCTTGGCGAAATCGGCGGAATCACCGATGGTGCCCACCACGTCGATGTTGGCGTCGTTCTTGGCCAGCGCTACGACATCGTTTCCATTCCATGTCGCACTGCCACTGGTCAGGTCGGCCTGCGCCAGGATGGCGGCACCCGCGCTGGAATTGGCGATCACATACACTTCGCCATCCGCCAGCGTACCACTCAGGGGAATAGTGGCCCCGACCGACGAAGACCCATTGTCATAACGGCGAATGACATAGCTTGACAGATCCACTCCAGAGCCCGTGCCGTTGAAGATTTCGACGGCCTTGTTGTTGCTCGATCCCTCGATGTATTCCGAGATGAACAGGTCGGAAGCTGTGCTGCCGTCGCGCACGGTGATCTTCACGCCGGTCTGGGTCGTGCCGTCGTCGTCCGTGGCGGAGAAGGTCACGGTGTAGCTGCCGACCTGGGCCTCGCCGGGCGTCCAGTTGAACGCGGCGGAAGCCGTGCCCGTATTGGTCGCCCCGGCAAACACCGCCCCCTCCGGCATTCCGCCGGCGGACAGCGCCACCTCCAGACCGTCGGCATCCGTCGCGGTCACGGTGAAGCTCAGGGCATTGTCAAACACCACCGTCTTGTTGGTCCCGGCGGGATCCAGCGTGATGCGCGGCGGCTGGTCTGTCACCGGTTCCCATGTCACGATGTTGGCCAGTCCGTTCCAGCCGTCGTATTCCTGCGGATGCTGGGTCGGCTCGAATGCCACGACCTTGGGATACAGATAATCAAAGGATTCTTCGCCGGCCACCCAGCCGTCTCCGCTGGTATCGCTGACAACCGAATTCGTAATGGCATCCAGCAGGAACAGGGTATACACGCCATGCCCGATTTCCGAGTCCTCATAGGAGTATTCATCGTCATCCGCCGCCGTCGAGATGTAGGGCGACGTCAGGTCGTCCACATCCTTGACGCCTTTACGGCGCAGGTCATCCACGAACCCGTTGGAGCGGTCTGTCACCACGGCGTCCGTCCGGGAAATGCCCTTGGGCGTCAGTCCGACCGGGGCCTTCAAATGCCCGCCGCTGTGGCAGGTGTCCAGCAGGACGATGATGTTGTCCGTCGGCAGCGCATCAAGCCAGTCGCTCAGCTCGTCATCCGTGATTTCATTGTCCATGATGTAGTATGGACACATGTATTCGTCGTAGCCGTCGCCGCCCTCGTCGCCGTCGGTGTCCGGCATGTCGTCGCCGCCGTGCCCCGAGAAAAAGAACAGGCAGACATCCCCGGGCTGCGCCGCCGCGCCCATGGCGGCGATCGCCGCCTGGATGTTCGCCTCGGTGGCCTGCGAATCCAGCAGCAGCTGCATGTTGGACGCCTCCCAGTTGGAGCCGGTCAGCAGCAGGTCGTACAGGTCCTGCGCGTCGTCATCGCAGTAGTTCAGGTCGTTGATATCTCCGTCGTAGTCGGAAATGCCGCAGATGACGGCGCGGTACGTCCCCACTGGCTGCTGCTCATACGCCTCGATCGTCACGTCAATCTGGTTGGTGCCGTCCTTGTCCTCCGCAAAGAAGCTGACCACCGTCGTGCCGGTCGCCGCCGGCGTCCAGCTGAAGGTGTTCGTCAGCACGCTCGTGCCGGACACCTCCGGGAAACTCGCGCCCGACGGCAAACCTGTCGCCCGCAGCGTGATCTGATCGGCCGCGTCGTTCGGGATTTCCGTGCCGGTGATGACGAAACTGATCTCGTTGCTGACCGCCACCGACAACGACGTGTCGTCCGGCACAATGGCGATGGAAGGCGGCAGGGTTTGACGCGCCGCCGTCATTCATCACCGTTCAGGGCGATGTCATCAATGTTCCAGTAATAACCGTAGTATTCCTGCGCAACCGACGCCTTGAACTGCAGAGACGTGGTTCCGTCCGGAATGAAAATCCGGACCGTCGCCAGCCCGTCTGGATCAATGCCGCCGATCGCCGGGGCCGCCGTACGGTACACGCCGGCCGTCGCCGCCGCCACCCCGGCCGCATCCATGCCCCACAGCACGCCGTCGATGCCGTCTCCGTTCAGATCGTTGCCCGACACCATCAGGACGGAACTGTAGGTCCCGCCGTTCAGCGCCACCGAAAACGTCACCGCATCGGAGGATAGCATGCCGTACCCGTCGCCGATGTTGGTGCAGGTGGCCGACATGTGCAGCTCGATTTCCACATCCGACCAGGCGGACACATCCACGGTGTCCAGTTCCAAATCCACCACCGTCTCGTCGGTGTCGCCCGGCTGCCACGAGTAGCTGCCGGTGCGGATGCGCTGGTTGGCCGGCGTGTCCGCGGCCCCGGTCAGATCCTGCACGCTGGCCTCGCCGGCCGTGATGGCCCACGTATCGATCCCGCTGCCTTCAAACCCCTGGAAGGCGATATCGCCCGGACTGCTGCCGTCATGCACATTGATGGACACCGTCTCGGTGTCGCTGCCGTCCTTGTCCGTGGCCTGGAACGTCGCGCTGTAGTCGCCCAGCGGCCCGGCGTTTTCCCACGTGAACGTGCCTGTGGCCGTGCGCGCGTTGGTCGCGCCCGTGAAGGTCGCGCCGGCCGGCAGGGCCGTGGCCACCAGCGCGATTTCATCGCCGTCCGCCGGGTCCGTCGCCGTCACCGTGAACGTCAGCGTGTTGCTCTCGATCACCGACTTGCTGCCGACCGCCCCGATGACCGGCGGCTGGTTTTCCGCCAGCACTTCCGAAATGTCCGCATTGTCCACGCCTTCAAAGCTGGGAAACCCGCCGTAGGCATCCCGGAATCCTCTGAACTTGATCATCTTGCCAAGATTGCCCGGATTGGTGGCCAGCCCCCAGGTGTCACGGCCTCCATCGGCTTCCAGTTTGACCTGCAGACAATTGTTGACGTCGGACTCGCTGTCCGCGTCCGAACAGCTGATGCTGTAATCGCTGGTCCAAGGCGAATCGAAATTGTTGTAGGCCCCGCCCACGATATACCCCTGCGCCCAGTATTCCGTCGTGCCAACCGCCAAGGCGCGCGCCTCCGCAATCGTGTACGGATCGGCTTCCGTTCCGGTGCCGCCAAATGCCGTCGCGCCCAGGGCGAATACCGCCGCCATCCACCAGGTCAATGTCTTCATGATGCTGTTCCTGTTCTTGCCTGTCCTGATCCAACTGCGTGGTTCCGTCCGCCATGGGCGCCACTGCCCGCACCGCGACATCCGGATACCGGTCGGCATGCGCCGACGATTAATGAAAGAGTGTACCCCCGCGCCACCCCTCCGGCCAAACCGAAAAAGACTTGCCAATAAAACCGCTTTACCTTTCGGAGGAACCCGGTGGATTCACGGAGCATCAAGAATTCCGTCTGTATTTCAGCCGAAAGGGTTCGCGCTTGCGCTCCTTTCGCGCCTCTTGCGACCGTTGCGTTGAATGGATCGGAAAATTCAGGTGCGTTGGCCCTGCTTTTGCCCCGCCCCTCGATGCCTCCCCTCCCCGCTCCGGGCCGGCAACGGCGTCCCCGCGGCAACGAGCCTAGCCCTTGAACACGAAGAACTTCCTCATCACGTAGTTGATGGCCAGCGAGCTGAAGATGTTCACCCCGAACGCATAGGTGGTATGAATGCCGTACTGCTGGATCAGCCACCCCATCAGCGTGGTGCCCACCAGCATGCTCACGGCCGACACGGCCAGGAACAGGAAAAACTCCAGCACCACGTGGTGGCGGCCGGGCCGGAACACAAACAGCCGGTTGATGACATAGCACACCGTGTTGGAGACCAGAAACGCCAGCACGTTGGACACCACGGCGTTGCGGGCGCGCAGCGCCTCTTCGACCGCCGGCGCCGCCACCCCGAACAGCGCCGTCAGCCCTTTCATCAGCGGATCGTCCGCCGACACGCAGGGGAACAGGAAAAAACCGACGGTGAAAAAGGTCAGCACATGCACCACGGTCGCCAGCCCCCCCGCCATGCCGTACTTGATGAACTGCACCAGCGGCGGCGCGTCGTGCGACAGATAGTGGTTCCAGCGTTCCCGTAGCGTCATGTCACTTCGCCCATTCCACGATGTCCGGCGGCAGCGGCTCGACCGCCTTCAGCAGGCATTCGGCCTCGCTCCCGTCTTCCGCGGGCACCCTCACCCCGTCGCCGGGCTTCTTCCCGGCCAGGGCCTTGGCCATCCGCGTATTGGAGGAAATGATGTGCCGGTCGGGCTGCTGATCCCATTCGCCCAGGATGTGGAACCGGTCTTCGCGCCCGTCGGGATGCGCCAGCACCACGGTCGAGCCGATACCGGCCACGCCCTTCGGCGCCTCGGAGAAGTCTGTCGGCCGCACTTTGGACATCATCGCTTCGAGCTCCGCCCGCCGCGCCATCAGCACGCGCTGCATGTCCTTGGCGGCCTTGTACTCGAAATTCTCGCTCAGGTCCCCGTAGCTGCGCGCCACGGCGATTTCCTTGGAATTGGCCGGAATCTCTTCGTTGATCAGCTTTTCGAGCTTCTCCTGCCGCTCGCGGTAGGTCCGGTGCGAGGTTACCGCGCCGTAGGTCGCCGCCGGGCCGGATTCCCGCTCGCCGGTAATGACGCTTTGCAGATGGGGATAAAGCTTGAGCACCTTGGCCTGAATCACCTGCCGGTCCAGTCCCGGCCACGCCGTGGACTGGCCCAGGCGCCGGAAGAAATCCTTCTGCCGACCCGGCGTCATGCCGTCAAAGACCGCCCGGAGCACCTCCGGCTCCTCGAACTTCTCGCGCAGGAGCTTCTGGGTCTTGAGCCGGTCGCCCATGTAATCCTGCTCGAGTTCCTCCACCACCAGCGGCGCCAGCACGGACGGCAGGGGCAGATCCCACGCCTCGCGGCGGTCGGGATGGCGCAGGATCCACAGCAGCATCTCCTGCCGGATCAGATGGGTGGCGCAGGCCTCGGCGAAAATCTGGCGGCAAGCCTCGTCGGCGCCCTGCTGCAGCAGCAGGTCCATCGCCTCCTGCAAGGCGGTGAAATGCAGATGGCGCAGCTGGCCCAGCAGGGCCGCGCGGGTGCCGTCCGGATCCTGCTCCCAGAGGAATTCCAGCGCCGGCTTCAGGTCGCGCGCGGCCAGGTCGTGCAGCAGCGGGACGATGGCGCCGTCGCCGAGAAATTCGCGCACGGCACCGGGCCAGTCGCATTCCGCGGCGGGCAGGTTCAGGCGGGCGGCCAGCAGGGCCGCGGCCAGGCGGAGGCCCGGCTGCCGCCGGGTGGCCCCCAGCAGCACAAACGCCAGCCGGTTGGAAAGAATCTTGGCCTGGGCATCCGTCGCCGCCGGCATCTCCGCCGGCCGGTCCGCCCATTCCCGCACCTTGTCGAGAACGGCCGGCAGATTGCGTTCGTTGGCCAGCCGGTCGAACCAGGCGTCGTCGCAGCCGGCGGCCCGGTCCAGCAGCCGGATCGGCTCGGTCCGCTTGGCCGGCACATCCACCAGGGGGTCGGCCTTGAGCCCCTTGCGCGCCGCCTCCCAGAAACGCTTCCAGTCGGCTTCGGCCACGATGCCGGACTGGATCAGCTTCTCCTGCAGGGCGGCCGCCGGCAGGGAACCGAAGCTGGCCAGGGCCAGCCGCGCCACGTCCGCCGGCGAGTCCTTCACCATCTGCTGAACGCCTTCGCGGTCGCGGTGCAGACGGGCCAGCAGATGATCGTCGCCCAGCAATTCAACGGATTCCGCCGCGACCTTCATCGCCAGCCCGTGGCCCGGACGCCCGCGGAAATCGATCTCGATTTTCTTGTAGAGCGCATCCGTCCGGCGGACCACGCCGAAGCCCCACGTGCGGTGCAGGCACAGCGCGCCGGGCTGGAGACTCCGCAGCAGGCGGAAACGCCGGACGCATTCGCGCGCCGCCAGGCGCTGGCCGAAACCCGATTCGTGGATCAGCGCCAGCAGCAGGGGATTGGATCCCGCGACATAATCCGCCGCCTTCACCCAGTCCTTGCCGCTCATCATCTCGGGCGGCGTATGCTCGGCCCGCCACTTCAGCACCTCGACGCCGCCGTCCACGTCCCCGGCCTTGGCCAGCGCTTCCTGCGCCATGCCCGCCCATTCGCGGAACACCTCGGGCGCGTCCGCGCGGCGGGCGGCGTCCAGCACCTCCAGCCAGGCCGCGGCACCCGCCTGTTCGTTTTCCAGCAGGGCCAGTACCCGGGTTTCCAGATCGTTTTGCGTAACGCTGTCGCTCATGCTCCCTCTTTCCCAACCAAAACAATCCCGCAGAAAAACAGATCAGGCCGCCAAAAGCAAGCCGCGCCGGATTTGGGCGCATCTGCGATTGGGTGCAAGCTCGGGTCATATTGAGCGAAGGCGCGCAGCGCCGGAGTCGAAATATCTGGGCACAATCCCGATGGCCAGCCTGCGGGACTAGGCTGAGATCCCTCGACCCTCCACGGGCGGGCAGGCAAGGCTCGGGATGACAGCCATACAGGACCACAAGGCCGTTTTGAATCGGCATGCACCGAATCGCAGATACGCCCGGCCGGAATTGGGCATTGTCACCGACGGGCCCCGGCGGTAACCTTCCCGGCACCATGACCACGACAAGCCCCATGCGAACCGAACAGGACTCCCTGGGCCCCCGGCGCGTGCCGGCCGATGCGCATTACGGCGCGCATACCTCCCGCTCCATCGAAACCTTCCGCCTCTCCGGCACCCCCCTCCCGATCGAGATCATCCACGGCATGGCCCTGCTGAAACTCGCCTGCGCCCGGGCCAACGCCCGCCTCGGCCTCCTGCCGCCCGAAAAGGAAACCGCCATCGCGGCCGCCTGCCGCGCCGTGCTGTCCGGCGCCCACGACCGGGAATTCCCGATCGATCTCTACCAGGCCGGCTCGGGCACCTCCTCGCACATGAACCTCAACGAAGTGCTCGCCAGCCTCGCCAACGAATCCCTGGGCGGGACCCGCGGCGGCAAATCGCCCGTGCATCCCAACGACGACGTCAACATGGGCCAGTCCACCAACAACTGCTTCCCTTCCGGCGCCAAGATCGCGGTGCTGGGCCAGGCCCTCCTGCTGGCGGACGCCCTCGCCGCGCTCGAAAAAAACCTCCGCGCCAGGGCCGCCGAATTCGCCGCGGTGCTCAAGTCCGGCCGCACCCATCTGCAGGATGCGGTGCCCGTCACCCTCGGACAGGAATTCGGCGCCTGGGCCCATGCCGTCCGCTGCGCCGCCGAACGCATCCGCGAAGCCGCCGAACACCTCAAGGAGCTGGGCATCGGCGGCAACGCCGTCGGCACCGGCATCAACACCAAGCCCGCCTTCCGGTCGTACATCATCGATGCCCTCAACGAGGAAACCGGCGGCGCCTTCCGCTCCGCCCGCGACGGCATCGCCCTGACGCAGTTCCTCACCGATTTCGCCCACGTCTCGGCGGCCTTCCGCTCCTGCGCGCTCGATGTGCAGCAGATCGCCAGCAACCTGCGCCTGCTCGCCTCCGGCCCCCGCACCGGCCTCGGCGAAATCCGCCTGCCGCCCGTCGAGCCCGGCTCCAGCATCATGCCCGGCAAGGTCAATCCCTCGGTCTGCGAAGCCGTCAACATGGTCTGCCTGCAGGTGCAGGGACTCGACCATGCCGTCGCCGCCGCCTGCGGCGCCGGCCAGCTCGAACTCAACACCCATATGCCGCTCATCGGCGCCAACGCCCTGCAGGAAGCCCGGCTCCTCTCCGCCGCCGCCCGCACCCTGGCCGACAAATGCATCGCCGGCATCGAGGCCGACGCCGAGACCTGCCGCCGCCATCTCGAGCGCAGCGCGGGCCTGGCCACCCTGCTCAATCCGCGCCTCGGCTACGACCGCGTGGCCGGCCTCGTCAAGGAAAGCCTGGCCTCGGGCAAAACCCTCCGCGAACTCGCCGTTGAACAGGGGTTGCTGACCGACGCCGA